>NZ_JBFAJZ010000015.1:0-88412 GCF_040655475.1 Nocardia sp. NPDC050413
TGACCGTCCCACCGGTGCATCAGCGTCTCGTGGGCGCGGCGACGCCGCCAGACCGACGATCAGGCGCCGTTGCTTGCTCCTTCGTCGCCTACGCACCGGCACCTGATCGTCGGGACGGCCGCCGACCGCCGCTGCGCGGCGATCCCTCCTCGAGGTCGGGATGTGCGGGGTCGGGAAGGTGGTCATGGGCATGACCCGGGTGGATCTGGTCGAGGGCGCGCGAGGTGTGGTCGCCGCCGTCGAGGACAACGATGTGGCGATTCGGGAGGGGGCGGTAGGTCACGCACGCTGCGTCGAGTGTGCCCGGCGAAGGGTTGACACTGTGGGTGCGGCATGTTGTTCGGCTGCCTTCGGGCGCGCGACTCGGTGCTCGTCGGGAGGTTCACCCGGTGAAGGGTGGCGGGTTCAGCGGGGCATGTGCTGTGGCCAGGCGGGGAGGGGTGGGGTGGGGCGGGCCGTCAAGTAGCGGCTCCACTCGGGGAAGGTGGGCAGCGGCTGCGGCTTGTAGTAGGTGAGCGGTGGGCGCAGGGTTGTGGTGGGGCGGGTCGAGGCGTCGTCGGTGTCGACCCCCGACACAGCGCGGGCCAGTCCGACGACGAACAAGAAGACGAGTACGGCGATCACGCCTGAGCTCGATCGTCTGGCACCGCCGGCGCTCGGACCTCCGAGGTACTCGCGGCGCACCGCCGGGTCTCGCAACGACCCGGAAGGATCGGGTACCTGCCGCAGCAGTTCCCGCGCCGCGGGCCCGTGGGCCGGTTCGAGTTCGGCGGCCCGCAACAGCCACCGCTCGGCATCCGCCCGCCTGCCCGACCGCGCGGCGTCCGCGCCGAGCAGATACATGGCCTCGGCATTGTCGGGTAGCAGCCGCAACGCCTGCTCGAGTGCCGCACGGAACGCCGCGGCGCGCTGGGCGTCGGCCTCGGCGCCGTGCCACAGCACGCGGGCACGCGTGATGTAGAGCAGGGGTTCCTGCGGGTCGAGTTCGATGCCGACGTCGACGGCGGCCAGCGCCGCCTCGCGGTCCCGGGGCGCCAGTACGACCGCGAGTACCCGGTGACACTCGGCCGACCAGGGGTTCAGGTCCACGCAGGTGTACGCCGCGCGCACCGCCTCGTCCTGATGGACGAGCGCCGCGATCCGATCGGTATCGGTCAGCCGGTCGAACAATCCGTGTTCACTGAGCGCGAGCAGGATCCACGCGAACAGGTGCTCGGGGTCGTGGCGCAGCGCCGTGCGTGCCGCCGCGCTCGCGGTGGCGAAATCCGCGGACCTCAGCCACGTGTGCGCGACGTGTGCGTGGGCATCGGCGTTGTCGGGTTCGACGGCCAGGAGGGCGGCCAGCTCGGCGCGGGCCGCCTCGAGTCGGTCCAACTCGACCAGTACGACCGCCCGGTCGAGTCGCGGTTCGCTCATCGGTGTCGGTTCAGCGCTTGATGCGCTTCAGGTACCGGGCGAGATCGTCATAGCTCCCGTCGCCGTTGGCGAATTCGACCACATTGCGGGCGGATTCGAACCAGGCACCGGTACTCGGCCGCACCTGGGCGAGCGCGGCCCGCACATCGGGCATGCCGACGGGACGCACCTCACCCGTGCGCATCGAGTCCGCCATCGCCAGCTGGGTGGCCGAGGTGCAGATGTGGGCGAGGTCGGCGCCGGACAGGCCCTCGGTGTGCGCGGCGAGGGCAGTGAGGTCGATGCCGGCGATCGGGCGGTCGCGCAAGTGGTAGTGCAGGATCGACCGGCGCGCGGTCGCGTCCGGCAGGCCGACGAAGATCATCCGATCGAACCGGCCCGGCCTGCGCAGCGCCACATCCACATCCCACGGGTGGTTCGTCGCGCCGAGCACGAACACGCCCTCATTGCTGTGCGTCGCCGAATCCATCTCGGTGAGCAACTGGTTCACCACCGTGCGCATCGCCGAGGAGCCGTGCATCTGGCTGCGCTTGTGTCCGAGCGCGTCCACCTCGTCGAGGAACAGCACGCACGGGGCGTTACGGCGGGCCATCTCGAAGATGCTGTGCACATTGCGCTCGCTCGACCCGGTGTAGATGTCGAGGATGTCGGCGATCTCGATCGGGTAGAAGTTGGCGCCGAGTTCCCCCGCCACCGCCGAGGCGATGAAGGTCTTGCCGCAGCCGGGCGGGCCGTAGAGCAGCAGGCCGCCGCGGGCGGAGGTGCCGAACGCCTTGGCGAGCTCGGGGTTGCGCAGCGGACCGAGCAGGGTGAGGTCGAGTTGTCGCTTCACCTCGTCCATGCCACCCACATCGGCCAAGCCGAAGCGAGGGCGTTCGAGAGTGGCCGCGTCGTCGTCGGTGACGAACTCGGTGGGAGCATCGACGAAGGCGGGGGCGATGATGTCGCCGACCTGACTCTCGGCGGCCGCCCAGTCGTAGCCGGTCGGCACGGCAGCGGGCGGGGCGGCGGGCGCCGGTTCCGGCGATCCACCACTCAACGCAGTACTGCACCGTGTCATCAACGCCAGGACCTGCGCGTTTCCGGGCTCGTTCCCGAGTGCGACACCACAGTGAGCAAGCGCGTCGGCATACCGTTGCCGCTCGATCAGCAGCTCGATGACGCACACGCGCAGCGCGAGCACCCCCGGACTGCGGTCGAGCATCGTCAGCATGTCGGTGAGTACCTGGTCGTCGGCCACCTCTCCCCCTTCGAACCGCGAACATTCGACCGTACCGTAACCGCCCCAACGGGTTTCGCTGAATCGGCCGAAGATCGGTCCCACCCACCGGGACCAGGTCCGCGAGCCCGGTGCCCGACCCGATGCCGATCATTCGCCGCGAATATTTCGCACCGATGCGAACAAAATGACCGCGAGCAAACCCAATTGAGACCGGCATCACAGATATCGCAGTTATGCATTACTACCGCCGAAACGATCGGATAAGTGACGTTTCCAGATTCCGACCGCGACGGCGGGCGGCGCGCCCGGCATGTCGACTGGACGTCAACGGGCGGGTCGCCTTGGCGCCAGGCTCGCCCAACCTGGGACTTCACTGAGAATTCACGGCGTGTCGCACAGACACACCGACCCGACGCCGCGCCGGGGGACAGTCGGCCCGCTCGAGAATTTCGACCTGGCGTTATCGTTTCGTGATTCGGTGTGACTCACGTCGCACGTTCGTTCCGGTCGAATCGACGAATTCCCTTCCAGGACGCATGTCCGACTTTACAAACCACCGTGATTGGTTCGTAACCTTTTCGAGACCTCACGGAGTCCGCCAGGCCGCAACGGCTCGGCGCGAGGAGTCCGCCCCGTCATACGGACGGGACGTCGTGGGGCAGATTGGAAGTACCGCATCATGGCGACCAACACCGTCAAGCGTCAGGCGCAGCGTGCCGTTGCCGCCGGAGCCGTCGGCGCTGCCACCATCGGCGCGTTCCTCCTGCCGGCCGCTCCCGCGTCGGCGACGCCCGTCACCGTGCCCGGCATCGGCACCTTCGAGGTGCCCAACGAGATCCCGATCCCGGCGGGCATCCCCGGCATCGAGGCCCCGGCCGCGCCGCACGTGTTCACCGCGCCCACCGCCACCGCCGCCGACATCGCCCTCGATGCCGCGCTGAGCAAGGTCGGCTCCCCCTACGTCTACGGTGCCGCGGGCCCGGACGCCTTCGACTGCTCGGGTCTGGTCCAGTGGGCCTACCGCCAGGCGGGCGTCGAGCTGCCCCGCACCAGCGGCGCCCAGCTCGGCGCGGGCACCCCGGTCGCGCTCGGCGACCTGCGCCCCGGCGACCTGGTGTCGTTCTACGGCGGCGGTCACTCGGGCCTCTACGCCGGTGACGGCAATGTCGTCCACGCCGCCACCTCGGGTTCGCCGGTGCACGTCGCGTCGCTCGACTCGATGCCGTTCGCGGGTGCGCGCCGCTTCTGATCCAGCCGGCACGGTGCGTCGTTCTCGGGGAAGGGCGCACCGTGACCCTTTCGTGCCCCACTGGACACGAACCCTCGCCGTTCCGTAATCTGATCGAGACCTTCGTGGCGGACGGGGAAGTCCGGGTTCAGGTAAGGCGCTTGCATCGTCGGATATCGAGAGAACGGGGCACGGGGCACTGTGAGATCACAACACCGGAGATTTCACGCAGCGCGTGGATTGGCCGGAGCCCTGTCCGCGACCGTCCTGGTATGCACCGCCGCCGTAGCCGGCCCCTCCGCGGCCGACCCGGTCGCCCTCCCCACCACCGCCGGTGACGCGATCGCCCGCATGGTCGACCTGTCCCGGCAGGCCGAAGCGGTCAACCAGGAATCCCTCACCGCGCAAACCGAACTCGACGCGAAACTGGCCGTCCAGCGCGATGTCGACGCGAAGCTCGCCGCCGCGACGGCCGTCGCCGACGCCGCCCGTGCCGAGGTGCGCAAGTTCCAGCCGATGATCGATCGCGCCGCCGTGGCCGCCTACACCGGCGCGCGCACCGACCGCATGTTCGCCGTGCTGTCGAGCAACTCCCCCCAGCAACTGCTGGACAAGATGTCGACCCTCGACGTGCTGTCCCAGCAGACCGCCGACTCGGTCCGCGAATTCAAGAAGGCCGCCGACGCGGCGACCGCCGCCGAGACCACCGCCCGCACCGCCGCCGATGCCGCCCGCGCAGCGACCGCCGCCGCCGAGGCCGTGCGCGCCGATGTCGACCGCAAACGTGCCGATCTCGCGGCCGCGACCACACAGGTCGTCGAGGCGTGGGGTGCGCTGTCGGCCCGCGACAAGTCGACGCTCGCCGGCTCCCCCTTCCCGCCCGGCTTCGATCGCGACAGCCTGCTCGCGGGCCTCGTTCCCGGCAGTGGAACGAGCGCGCTGGCCGCCGCCCTCACCCGGGTCGGCGACCCGTACGTGTGGGGCGCCACCGGCCCCGACCAGTTCGACTGCTCCGGTCTCGTGCAGTGGGCCTTCAAGCAGGTCGGCAAGAACGTCCCGCGCACCAGTTCCGCGCAGGCCGGCTACGGCACGCCCGTCGCCAAGGAAGATCTGCAGCCCGGTGACGTGGTGCTGTTCTATCCGGAGATCTCGCACGTCGGGATCTACGCGGGCAACGGAATGATGGTGCACGCCTCCACCTTCGGTGTGCCGGTCGCCGTCGCACCCATCGGCACCACCCCCTATCACTCGGCCCGGCGATACTGAAGCCGTGAACGTGCGCACCTGGCTGTCGGCGCGTGGCCGACTCGAATTCTGTCTCACGCTCGCCTCGGTCACCCTGCTCACCGGGGCGTGCGTCGCCCTGATCCTGGTGCCGCGCAACGCCGGACCGCTGCAGCTGGCTACCGATCAGGCCGAGGTGCTCGGCACGACCGTCGGTATCGACGATCCGCGCCTGGCCCCGGTGCGCCGCGAGGTGCAGCCGTTCGGCCCGATCCTGGTGCGTCAGGTCGAGGCCGGTGGCGCCGACACCGCGCTGGTGGTCGCCCATCCGGGACACGAAGCCGATCTCGAGGTGCTCGAGGCCCAGCTCGCGCCCGCGATCGCCGACGTCGGCGCCGTGTGGGGCACCGAGTGGAACCGGGCACCGGTCATCGTGGTCGCGAGCAACAGCGCCGAGTTCACCGCGTTGACCCGCCGGGCGGGGGCGTCGACCACCGCCGACGTGGCCGCGGTGTCGTTGACCGGCTCCTACGTGCCCGGTACCGAACCGACCGAGCAGCGCATCGTGTTCAACCCCGATGCCCGTCGCCGCGTCGGTGACGAAGGCATGGCCACCCTGTTGCGCCACGAACTCACCCACGTCGCCACCCGCGCGGTCACCGTCGACGGTGCGCCGCAGTGGATGCTCGAGGGGTTCGCCGAGTACGTCGCCCAGCGCGCGAGCGGTCAGACCTTCTCGCAGATCGCTCCGACACTCACCACCCGATTACGGGCGGGCACGCTGCCTGCCGACCTGGTCACCGACGCCGAGTTCACCGGAACCGACGCCGCCCTCGCCTACGAATCGGCGTGGAGCGCGTGCGCCTACATCGCCGAGCAGCACGGCCTCGGCGCGCTCACCCAGCTGTACCGGCAGCTCGCGCAGGGCCCGCAGTCGACCGCCGCACAGGACGCGGCGTTCACCACCGTGCTCGGCGCCTCCCGATCCCAGCTGCTCGACGGCTGGCGCTCCTGGCTGCGCGCCAACGCTGTCTGACCACCGGCCACCTCGCCCGACCGCCGCCCCTCGCCGAGGCACCGACACATTAGGTTGTTCACTATGGCCCGAACTCTCCTGGTTACCAACGATTTCCCACCTCGGCCGGGTGGTATCCAGTCCTATCTGCAGGCACTGACCCAGCAGCTGCCGCCCGAGGATCTCGTCGTCTACGCCCCCCGCTGGCGCGGTGACAGTCACGAGAAGTTCGACGCCACCCAAAAGTTCCGCGTGGTCCGCCACCCGACCACACTCATGCTTCCCACGCCGGCCGTGATCAAACGAGCAAGTGCACTGCTGCGCGAAAACGATTGCGACACAGTCTGGTTCGGTGCCGCCGCGCCACTGGCCGCGATGGCGCCCGCACTGCGGCGAGCGGGCGCCGAACGCATCCTGGCCAGCACCCACGGGCACGAGGTCGGCTGGTCGATGCTGCCCGGTTCGCGACAGGTACTGCGCACGATCGGCGAGAACACCGATGTGGTCACCTACGTCAGCAAGTACACCCGAGGCCGGTTCGCCTCGGCCTTCGGCCCGCGCGCGGCGCTGGAACATCTGCCCCCTGGCGTCGATCCGTCCGAATTCCGCCCCGACCCGGGCGCCCGCGCCGAGCTGCGCGCCCGCTACGGCCTCGGCGACCGACCGACCGTCCTGTGTCTGTCGCGGCTGGTGCCACGCAAGGGCCAGGACATGCTCATCGTCGCGATGAACGAGATCAGGGAACGGGTCGACGGCGCAGTGCTGGTCATCGCGGGCGGCGGACCGTACGAGACCCGGTTGCGCGGCCTGGCCGAGGCCCTCGACCTCGGTGACAGCGTGGTGTTCACCGGCCGCGTCCCCTCCGGTGAGCTCGCCGCCCACCACACCATCGCCGATGTGTTCGCCATGCCGTGCCGCACCCGTGGCGCCGGGCTGGACGTGGAGGGACTCGGCATCGTGTTCCTCGAGGCATCCGCGACCGGGGTGCCGGTGGTGGCAGGCGATTCCGGCGGGGCGCCGGAGACGGTGCGCGAGGGCGAGACCGGCCTGGTGGTGCACGGTCGTTCGCTGCCGCAGATCAGCGATGCCATCGTCGAGCTGCTCACCGACCGCGACAACGCCGCGCGCATGGGTGCCGCGGGCCGCGAATGGGTGCAGCGGAACTGGCATTGGGATCGCCAGGGAGCCCGGCTGCGGCAACTGCTCGGATGACACCCCGGACTGTCGCAGTGGCGCGTCCATTACTCTCAGCGAGGTGAGCAGTATCCAGGTCGCCGATCAGACCTTTCTCGCCGCGCCGCCCGCCGCGATCGCCGAGGTGCTCGGCGCCCCGAACAATTGGCGTCGCTGGTGGCCCGACCTGCACCTCGACGTGCGGGAGGACCGGGGCGACAAGGGCATCCGCTGGACGGTCGCGGGCCCGCTGACCGGCACCATGGAGGTGTGGCTCGAGGCCGTCGCCGACGGTGCGATCCTGCACTACTTCCTGCACGCCGAGCCCACCGCGAGCAAGCCGCTCACGCCGCGGGCACTGGCCGCCGCCAACCGTGCGCGGCGGGTCGCGGGCAAGGACATGTCGTTCGAACTGAAGGCACGGCTGGAAGCGGGCCGCCCCGCGGGCGTCGCACCCGCCTCGGCGCTGTAACGAAAGGAATCCATGGCCCCCGACCGGACCAAGAGATCGATCGTCATCGAGGCGCCGTCGCAGCAGGTGATGGCCGTTATCGCCGATCTGGAGTCCTACCCGGAATGGGTGGCCGCGGCGAAATCGGTCGAGGTGCTCGGCACCGATGCGGCGGGCCGCGCCTCGACCGCGCGTTTCGTGCTCGACGCGGGCGTCGTCAAAGACGCCTACACCCTCAGCTACACCTGGCGAGCCGACGGCAAGGCGGTGAGCTGGCACCTGCTCGAGGGGGACCTGCAGAAAGCCCAGGACGGCAGCTACGAACTGCTCGACCGTCCCGACGGCAGCACCGAGGTGACCTACGAGCTCACGGTCGACTTGAACATCCCGATGATCGGCATGTTCAAGCGCAAGGCCGAGAAGGTGATCACCGATACGGCGCTGAACGAACTGAAGAAGCGGGTCGAGGGCTGAGCGCCCCGGGCATCACCCGCGTCGAACTGTTCGTCGGCAAGGGCGGGGTCGGGAAGACAACACTGGCCTGCGCGACGGGCATGTCCTACGCGCGCGCCGGCGAGCGGGTGCTCATCGCCTCGCTCGACCAGGCGCATTCCCTCGGCGACGCGCTGGGTTTCCGTTTCCCGCACGATCCGGGCACGGTGGCCGGGGTCGCCCGGGTGGCGCCGGGTCTCGAGGTGATCGAGATCGATTCCCTCGCCCTGCTCGAGGACCGGTTCCGCGATGTGGTGCGGATGCTGGACAAGGGCAGCGGCCATGATCACGGCATCGACCTGGCCGCACTCGATCCCGCCGAGCTCACCGGGCTGCCCGGGGTGCAGGAACTGCTCATGCTGGTGGAGATCGGGCAGTTCGCCGAGGAGAACGACTGGGACGTCATCGTGGTCGACTGTCCGCCCTCGGCCGACATGCTGCGGATCGTCACCGCCCCCGACACCCTGCTCAACTATCTGGAACGGCTCTGGCCCAAGCATGCTCGCACGATGAGCGCGATCGGCACCGACCTGCGCAAAGCGGTACTCGCCGCGGCCGTGGAGCGGGTGGTGAACGCGGTGACCCAGGTGCGTGACCTGCTCGCCGACCGCGCCCGCACCAGTGCCCGCCTGGTCACCGGACCGGAGCAGGTCGCGGTGGCCGAGGCGCGGCGGGTGCGGTCGGCCGCGGCACTGCTCGGCTTGCGGTTGGACGCGGTGGTGGTGAACAAGGTGCTCGCCCCCGTCCCGCCGCCCGGTGAGAACGCGCACCCGGCGGTGCACTGGTATCTGAATCGGCGCGCCGAACAGCTCGAGGTGGTCGCGCGGTTGCACGAGCAGCTCACCGATGTCCCGATCGTCGTCGCCAAGCACGCCGGCGCCGAACCGGTGGGGCTGAGCGCGCTGTCCGCGTTCTCCTATTCGGTCGACACGCTGCCCCGCCCGTCGCTCGGGGCTGCGGAATCAGGGGAACCGATGGTTCGATGGGAGTCGGGCTCCGGCGTCGACTCCGTGTACGCGATGCGGATGCGGCTGCCGGTGGTCGATCCCGGCACCTTGCGGCTGGGCCGAGTGGAGGACGATCTGATCGTGGGAGCTGACGGGGTGCGCACCAGGGTGCGCCTCGCGCCGGTGCTTCGCCGCTGCACGGTGGCGGGCGCCGAGCTCGACGACGGTCATCTCGTTGTCCGGTTCCGGCCCGATCCGCAGGTGTGGCCCGCCGATCCGAACTACACGAAGGCCAGGCGCACATGAGCAGTGACAGGCAGTCCGACCGCCACCACGACGGTTTCGCCGAGTTCGCCGAGGAACTGCGCCTGCTCGCCGAGGTGCTGCTCGCGCGCGTCGAACCGGTGCTGCGCCGCACCGCCGCCGACGGCGCGGCCGACCTCGGCGGCTGCGCCTGGTGCCCGGTGTGCGCGGCCGCGGCCCTGGTCCGCGGCGACCACCACGACGTCGTCGCCGCCCTCGCCGAACACGGCACCTCGATGGTGACGGTCCTGCGCGAAGCCCTCGCCGGCGTCCCCGTCGAGCCGGTGCTGCCCCCGGAATGGGCCGATCACGCCGCGGGCCACCCCGGGCACGCGCGCGCGAATGCCACGGGGGCGCAGCGATACCAGCCGGCCGACGAAGCGTCCGGGGCGCAGCCGACGAGCGGTGCCGGTGCCACGCACGGCGATCAGCGGAACCCGCACGCGCCGAGCGGCACGCGTGGTGATCGACCCGCCTCGCCGCGGTCGGACGGGTCCGCTACGCCCAAGGATTCCTCTCGGGCCACCGGTCTCGGTGAACAGCCGACCCCCCGCCCACGCCGGGTCGACGAATTCAGCGCACGCACCCCGCACATCACCCCGGAACCGGCGGACGAAACCACGGCGGGCGCAGGACAGTTCACCGTGGGCTCCGGCACACGTCCGGCCCACGGCGAGGAGCCGCCTGCGGGCGCCCGCGCGCCGCGCTCGCGTTATGTCGATATTCCGGTCACGATCCGGGGATGAGCCAGGCGAGTACCCACCCACTGACCGTCGGAGTCGACGTGGGCGGCACGAATATCCGCGCCTCCGTCGTCGACGCCGACGGTGAGGTGCTCGACACCGTGCAGGCGCCGACACCGCATTCGGCCCGCGCGCTCGAGGCCGCCATCGACCGATCCGTGCGCGAACTGGCCCGCAGGCATCCCATCGCGGCGGTCGGGCTCGCGGTGGCCGGGTTCATCTCCGCCGACCGCACCACCGTCCGGTTCGCCCCGCACCTGCCCTGGCAGGACGCGCCGGTGGCTCAGCGGCTCACCACCCGCCTGGAACTGCCGGTGATCCTCGAGCACGACGCCAACGCGGCGGGCTGGGCCGAGTACCGCTTCGGCGCGGCGGCAGGCGGGCACACCGTCGTCCTCGTAGCGATCGGCACCGGCATCGGCGCGGCCCTGCTCATCGACGGCCGGCTCTACCGTGGCAGCCACGGCGTCGCACCCGAACTCGGCCACCTGCAGGTGGTCCCGGACGGCCGCGCCTGCGCGTGCGGCAAGCGTGGCTGCTGGGAGCGCTATTGCAGCGGGACCGCGCTGGCCGACACCGCGATCGAAATGCTCGCCACCGACCCCGTGCGTTCGGTGCTCGCGCGCGATGTGATCCGTGATCCCGGTTCGCTCACCGGCCGACGGGTGGCCGGTGCCGCCCAGGACGGTGACCCGCTCGCGGTACGGGTGATGTCGGACTTCGCGCGCTGGCTCGGCCTCGGGCTCGCCTTCGTCAGCGACATCTTCGACCCCGACCTCGTGGTGATCGCCGGCGGGGTGAGCAGTTCGGCGCCGCTGTTCCTCGACGAGGCCCGCGAGCACTACGCGAGTGCCGTCACGGGCTCGGGTCATCGCCCCCTCGTCCGGTTGCGCACGACCCAGCTCGGCGAGGCGGCGGGCATGATCGGAGCCGCCGAATTGGCCCGGGCGGCGATTGGAACGCCGCTGGCGGGTACTACCGGGAGATGAGGGTCACACCCATGCCCGTCGGCTACCGTCCTGGTTGGTTGTGACCTGCGACCAGCGGTAAAGTCGTTTTCCGACGAGGCTGCACACGACCATCCCGGTCCCCGGGGAAAGGACGCCATGTTCTACTGGCTGCTCAAGTTCGTACTCGTGGGACCGTTCATGCACCTGTACAACCGACCCGTTGTGGAAGGTGTGGAGAACATCCCGACCGACGGGCCGGCCATCATGGCGGGTAACCACCTCTCCTTCGCCGACTGGTTGTTCGCGCCGCTGCTGAGCCCGCGCCGCATCAACTACCTGGCCAAGGCGGAGTACTTCACCACCCCCGGCTTCAAGGGCCGTCTGCAGAAGTTCTTCTTCTCGGGCACCGGCCAGTACCCGATCGACCGCAGCGGCGCCACCGCCGCCGAGGACGCGCTCAACGCGGCCAAGAAGCTGCTCGACGAGGGCCGCCTGGTCGGCCTGTACCCGGAGGGCACCCGCTCCCCCGACGGTCGCCTCTACAAGGGCAAGACCGGCATGGCCCGCCTCGCGCTCGAGACCGGTGTCCCGGTCATCCCGGTCGCGGTGATCGGCACCGACAAGGTGTCCCCGCCCGGACCGTTCAAGTGGCGCCGCCACCGGGTCACGCTGAAGTTCGGTGCGCCGCTGGACTTCTCGCGGTACGAGGGCATGAGCGGCAACCGTTTCGTCGAGCGCGCCGTCACCGACGAGGTGATGTACGAGCTGATGCGCCTGACCGGTCAGGAATACGTCGACGTGTATGCCCACAGCCTCAAGAAGGGTGTGAAGCCCACCGATCACCAGATCGAGGCCACCCGCATCCCCGACCGCGCCGCCAGCTGACGCCGATCCTCCTGTGCCGCAGGCCGGCTCGGCACCGCGCCTGAAAAGCATCTCGTAAGGGCCGTCGGCCAGACTGGTCACATGTTCAAGCAAATGCTGGCCGCAGCCGGCGTCGGCGGCGCCGAGGTCGACACCGAATTGTTCACTCCCGGTGTGCAACCGGGCGGTCTCGTCGAGGGTGTCATCCGGTTGCGCGGTGGGCGTGTCGATCAGGCGGTCGGGCAGGTGGCCGTCGAGTTCATCACCCGCGTCGAGCGCGAATACTCCGACGGTGAGGAGCGCGTCGCCGATCAGGCGTTCGGCCGCGTCGCCGTCACCGGGCCGTTCACTCTCGGCGCCGGCCGGATCGCCGAATTCCGTTTCGCCGCACCTGTTCCGCTGGAAACCCCGATCACCTTCTTCGACGGTCACCACCTGCCCGGCGCGGCGGTTGCCCTGCGCACCGTGGTCGATCTGCACGGTGCGGTCGATTCCACCGATACCGATCCGATCGGCATCGGCGCGCTGCCCGCTCAGCACGTGGTGCTCGACGCGGTGCGGCGCATGGGTTTTCCGCTGCTGCGCACGGACGTGGAGGCGGGCCGGGTCAACCGCACACCGCAGCGGCTGCCGTTCTATCAGGAACTCGAATTCGGCCGCTCCCCGCATTTCCCCCGGGTGAACCAGCTCGAGGTCACCTTCATCGCTGCCGAACAGGGCATGGCGGTGGTCCTGGAAGCCGATATCCAAGGCGGCCTGCTCCGTGGAACCCGCGATGGGATCGGTATGTTCTGGGTCGATTACGCCCAGCTGGCACACCAGGATTGGACCCGGGAGATCCACCAGAGCCTGCACCGGCTCGGCGCCCTCGGCTGAGCCGCCTCGCAAGTTCGGCTCAGTTCCGCCTGCGGTCCGGTTCGGCTGAGCCCGGCCCCGCCGCTCGATTCGGCAGCGCCCGGCCCGCCGCTCGATTTGGCTGAGCCCGGCTCGCCGCTCAGGTTCGGCAGCGTCCAGCCTGCAGCGTGATCGGCTGAGCCCGCGGGAACCTGGCAGCGGAGCACGCAGGCGTATCTGCTCGGGCAGTCGCCTGCTCGACAGGTCCTGATGTGCGGACGCCACCACGACCGGTTGGTAACGTGTGCCGCACACGCGGGCCGAGGATGTGGGTCGCGTGGCCGTCGACGGGGAGGGCGAGGTGGACATGGCCGCAGATGAATTCGACGCGGGTCGTGTCGTGCGTTTTCCCCGCCGCAAGCCCGACGGGGCGCCGCCCACCGGCCGGGTTGCCCGGGGCACCAGGCTGGCAGCGGTGCCCGTCGCCTATATGGGCAGACGCGTAGCGGGAATCGGCCGACGGGCGGCCGGACGCGATGCGGCCACTGTGGAGCGCGAGATCCGCCACCGCACCGCCGAACACCTCTTCCAGGTGCTCGGCGAACTCAAAGGCTGCGTCGCCAAACTCGGCCAGTTGCTCGGCCTGCTCGAACTCGGGCTCGCCCCCGATCTCGCCGAACCGTACAGCCGAGCCCTTGCGCGCCTGCACGATTCGGCCCCGGCCATGCTGCCCGCCGCCGTCCACGCCGAACTCGCCACCCATCTGGGCCCCCGCTGGCGTTCGCTGTTCCTCGAGTTCGACGACCGCGCCGCGGCGGCCGCATCGGTGGGTCAGGTGCACCGGGCCCGCTGGCACGACGGCACACCGGTGGCGGTGAAAGTCATGTACCCCGGTGCGCGGCAAGCGGTGCTGGCAGATCTGAGTGTCCTGCGCCGCGCAACTCCGCTGTTCACCGCCTTGCTGCCGGGCGCGGAGACCCGGCCGGTGGTCGAGGCTCTGTGCGAGGAGATCGGCGCCGAACTCGACTACGCCCGCGAAGCCGCCAACCTCGAGCACTTCCGCACCGCCCTGCGCCACGACCCGGACGTGGTGGTCGGCCGGGTGATCGCGCAGCGCGGTGACGTGCTGGTCACCGAGTGGCTCGACGGAATCCCGCTGTCGCGCTTGATCGCGCGTGCCGAACCGGCCGAACTCGACCGGCTGGGCGTGCTCATCCTGCGCTTCCTGTTCTCCGCGCCCGCGCGCGCCTCCCTCATCTACGGCGACCCGCACCCCGGCAACTTCCTGCGCATGCCCGACGGGCGGCTCGGGGTGGTCGACTTCGGTGCGTGCACGCCCTGGACGCCCGCATTCCTCACCGTCGCCGGTGACGTGGGCGCCGCCGTCGTCGCCGAATCCGTGGCCGACCTCGAAGCCGCGCTGCGCCGCCACGGTTATGTCGCCCCCGGCGGCGACCTCGACATCGCCACCGTCGCCGAGCGTCTCCGTCCTGTTCGCGAAGCACTCATGTCCCCGACCTACCCGCTGTCGGCGGACTGGTTGCGCGAGCAGGTCCGCCTGGCCACCGACCTGAGCCTGTCGAACATCCTGCGCCAGCTCACCATGCCCCCCGCCGACACACCCTTACTGCGTTCGTTCCTCGGCGGGGTCGCCATCCTGTGCCAACTCCAGACGGCGGTCCCGCTCCGTGCGGAGTGCACCCGCTGGTACCCCGAAACCGCTGCCGCCGTGGGTCTTTGATCGCTGAACAGGTCCTTTCGCCCAGGTGGACGTGAGTCTTTCCGTCCGGCAGCGTTCACCGGCTGTTGCCGTACACACGACCGCCCGTTCGATTCGTCCGGGCACGGTGCAGGACATGGTCGACTTCCCGATGTCCCGGCGCACGCTGCTGCGCGCCTCCGCTCTCGGTCTGCTCACCGGCCCCGCGCTGGCCGCCTGCGGTGACGGCCCCGGGTTGGTGCGGGCCAGGCCGACCCTCACCCACGGCATCGCGGTCGGCGACCCGCGTAGCGACGGCGCGCTGATCTGGGCCCGCTCGGATCGTCCCGCCACGCTGGTCGTCGAAACGGCGGCCACCGAGAAATTCAGCGACGTACGACGTTTCACCGGCCCGCTGCTCACTCCCGCCTCCGACGGCACCGGCCGCGTGCGGGTGAACGGCCTGCCCGCGGGCCATCTCGTGCACTACCGGGTACGGCTCGAAGGCGAGGACGGCGCCGCCTCGGAAACGCTGAGCGGCGTGTTCCGCACCGCCCCCACCGCGCCCGCCGACATCTCGCTGGTGTGGTCCGGCGACGTGGCGGGCCAGGGTTTCGGTATCAACCCCGACGTCGGCGGCATGAAGGTCTTCGCGACCATGGCCGCTCGCGACCCGCACCTGTTCCTGCATTCCGGTGACGTCATCTACGCCGACAACGCGCTGAAGGAATCGGTGACGCTGCCCGACGGCCGGGTGTGGCGCAATATCACCGCCGACGCCAAGAACCAGCCCGCCGAGACCCTCGACCAGTTCCGCGGCAACTACGCCTACAACCTCACCGACGAGAACTACCGCCGCTTCAACGCCTCGGTGGCCCAGATCGTGCAGTGGGACGACCACGAGACCACCAACAACTGGTCCCCCGGCGGTACCGTCGCCGCCGACAAGGGTTACACCGAGCGCAACATGGACACCCTCGCCACCCGGTCCTGGCAGGCGTTCCACGAGTGGATGCCGCTCGAGCCGCGCGAGGCCGTCGACGGGCGGCTCTACCGCAAGATCTCCTACGGCCCGCTGCTCGACGTGTTCGTCCTCGACATGCGCGCCTACAAAGATGCCAACACCGCCAACACCGGACCTCAGGGCCAGGTGCTCGGTGCGGCCCAGACGGCATGGCTCATCGATGGTTTGAAGCAGTCCACGGCCAGTTGGAAGATCGTCGCCGCCGATCTGCCCATCGGCGTGGTGGTCCCCGACGGCAAGACCGCGTTCGAAGGCGTCGCCAATGCCGCGCCGGGCGCGCCGTCGGGCCGTGAATCCGAGATCGCCCGGGTGTTGTCGGCGATCAAGGCGAACAAGGTGCGCGACGTCGTCTGGCTCACCGCCGACGTGCACTACACCGCCGCGCACCACTACTCGCCCACGCGCGCGAACTTCACCGACTTCGACGAGTTCTGGGAGTTCGTCTCCGGGCCGCTCAACGCGGGCGCCTTCGGCCCCAACCCACTCGACCCGACCTTCGGACCCGAGGCCGTTTTCGTGCACGCGCCCCCGGCGCCGAACACCTCGCCGCTCGATCCCGAGTACCAGCATTTCGGCGAGGTCCGCATCGACGGCGGCACCGGGGAATTGACGGTCGACCTGTGCGACGCGACCGGAAAAGTCCTGTTCAGCAAGCAACTTCCGCCGTCGGGGAAATAGGTGGGAACTACCCGTCGCCAGAATCGCCGCGCTGTGGTTAGCTATGCGGTCATGGGCACGCCGCATACCGTCACCTCCGAAGAATATCTCCCCACCGACACTGCGGATGTCGTTCGCACCGTGCGTGATTCGCGTGATCGAGCCGAACGTCTGACGGTACGTGGCGGCGAACCGACCGAAGAGTCCTCGTTCGGGCTTGCCGATCAGCGCGGCGTGCTGTCGTTGCGCAAGATGAACTCGGTCCTCGACATCAATCTCGGCCGGCGCACGGTGCGGGTGCAGGCCGGCGCGAAGCTGTCGGAGATCGACCGGCGCCTCGGCGCGCACGGCCTCGGCCTGCCCGTGGTCGGCGACCACCGCGACATCACCGCGGGCGGTTTCGCCTCCGTCGGTGGCGTGAGCACCGCCTCGCACCGCTACGGCATGTTCATCGATCAGATCGTCGACCTCGAGTACGTCGACCCCGACGGCCGGATCGGCACCTGCGGGCGTGGCCACCACACCGAGCGGTTCCAGCGCATCCTCGGCGCGGGCGGGCGCGCGGGCATCATCACCGCGCTCACCCTCGATGTGGTCGAGGTCGACAAGGACCACACCTGGCTCACCACCGACGCCGACCGCTTCCTCGACTTCGATTCCTTCGTCGAGCACGCGACCGCCGAGATCACCAACCCCGGTAGCGCGGCGCTGCAGGTGGGACGCTGGGTCGACACCGCGCCGCTGAAGGTCACCCGCCCCGTCGGCACCGGACAGGTCACCCTCGGCGCGGTCCGGTTCGGCCAGTGGTCGAGCCTGTACCCCACCGCGCCCACCCGTGGCCTGCGGGCGCGGCGCGAGGTCGGCACCCGCACCCGTAAGTCGTTGGGCGCCATCGCCTCGGCGGCGGGCGGGCGCGCCGGTATGCCGGTGCGCAACGCGGCGGCGGGCGCGCTGATGTTCGCGCCGAAGGTGCTCACCATGCGTGATGCCGAGTACCTGGCCGACACCGTCATCAACTCCTCCGAGCGCGGCCCCGCCTACCGTGTCGGCGTGTTCGCACCGCTGGCCAACTACGGTTCGGTCTTCTACGGCCTGCACGACCTGTTCGCCGAGCACCGCGAACGCTCCGGGTGCTTCACCGTCATCTCCGCGATGACCTACGGTGTGCGCTCGCCGTACCTGCGGGCCGAGGCCGCCGCCCGCGGTCTGACCCCCGCCGACTACGGCCTCATCACCTTCACCTGTCGGCTGCGTCCGTCGGCCCTGCCGTCGGAGCAGCTACGGGAGATCGTCGCGGGTATCGACGACATCTGCCGTTCGGAGCAGGCGCTGCGCTACAGCGTCTGACACCTCCGCGCGTCGCCGCATCAGAACGCGGTTCTGGTGGTGTGCACGAAGGGTTGGCGCGCACACCGGGCGGTGAGTGTGTCGGCGCGGCGTGCGGTGCGGTACGCGGCGGGTGGCACGCCGTATTCGGCCCGGAATGCGCGGGAGAGCTGGTCGGCCGTGCGGAATCCGCAGGTCTCGGCTATCTCGCGGATACTGCGTGAGCTTTCGCTGAGCGCGGTCGCTGCGGCGACCAGTCTGCGGGTGCGGATGAGTCCGGCGACGGACAGGCCCTGCAGCTCGAAGGCGCGGAACAGTGTCCTTCTGCTGACGTGCAGTCGTCGCGCCACCGCGTCGGGGTTCATGGCCGGGTCGGTGAAACCGCGGTCGATGACGTCGATCGCGCGGCGACGCAGCATGTCCTCGGTGGATATCTCGATCGCGGCCCCGGCCAGGTCGCGTTCCAGCAGCGCGACCACGGCCGAACGGAAGACGATCTCGTCGATCCGGGCGGCGATGCCGAGATGCGCGGGACTCGTTGCGCCACAAGCCAGATCGCGCGCGAACAGCAGTGCCGACACCGCGGCGCCGGACAGCGCCCACACCTGACCGCCCGCCGCGGCGGGCTCGAGACCCCAGGCAGTCAGCGCGCCCATCGACACGTACAGGTGCAGCACGTCGACGGCGCAGGCCTCACCTCGCGACAGCACCGACCGGAACGGCGAGTCGAGGCAGACGGCGAACGCCTGCCCCGATGCCGCGACGGAGTGTGCGCCACGTTGTTCGAGGGCGACCCGGCCATCGATCACCAGACTCAACTGCAGGTACTGGCCGTAATGATCATGGGCGGCGGCGCTGTCGCGCTCGGCGGTGATGCCCGAGGTGCGCAGCCGGGCGACCAGCACCGACCCCGTGCTCAGGGTCCAGAGGGTGGCGGTGAAGTCCTCGTCGGCGCGCACCCGGCACCCGAAGGCCAAACGGTTCAGGTCCCGCGGCCCGCGCAGGACGATCCCCCCGCCACCGCCTCGGCCTGCCGTGTCGAGCAGGCACGCGAATTCACGATGCGGGGGTTCGCCCATCGATTGCCCTGAATCAGACAAACCAGACGGGACGGGCTCCGCATCACCGGTTCGGCCGGACGGACGGCCCGCCCGGCGTGCGCCGGGCGTATCTCGCCCACCGTGTTGCCGCTCATCGGTTTCGCGCACACCCGCATAGATCCGCATACCCCACCTCCGCGCCTGTCCCCGATAGTTCGACCGTGCCGACAACTCCCAAGCTGCGAAAACACAAGCATAACAGGGGAACTCGCCTCTTCCGGACCGCTTTCCGCGCATTCGGACCGCGAGCGGCCGAGCCCAATTTTCCGTGCCATCTTCACCAGAAAACCGTGCCAAACCCGGTCGCCAGGGAGTGCCGTCCCGAGTTCGGCAACCCCGCTGCGGCCTGGCGATTAGGTGTCACGAGCACGTCACGACCCGCATTCGAGGCGTTAACTGGACCATTGCACCGACTGATCGCCGCGGTCTAACTTCGAGATCTCCCGCATCCCTTGCGATTTCGCCGCGAATTTCCACAGTTCGTGTACCTCCCCTTACCGACGAGGTGGTGTCAGCGTGACTTCAGCGGTATCCGACGACCTGCTCTGCAGGACCGGTCGCGGGCCGATCCCACCTCACCCCGGCCGCGTTGGAGGAAACGTTGCGACTGTGGGCTCCGTTCGACCACGCCACCCGGCGCACGACCATCGAGATCGTCATCGGCGACACCGTCACCTTCGGCCACGGCATCCACTTCTGCCTCGGCGCACACGTCGCGCGGCAGGAATTCGCCTTGGTCCTAGCCGAACTCGCGAGGTATCCGAATTACCACCTGGCGGGCACACCCACCCGCTACTTCGAGAACGGCAGACATATCTGCCTGGATTCACTTCCGGTCATATTCGATCACCCGACGAAGGATGTCTGAGACATGCTGTGGGAAGCCCTGCTGTGGGTCGTGTTGATCGCCGGCCTGGCCGGTACGTGCGCGTACTACCTGCGCAGGCGCGGGAAAGGCCATGAGGGCGAATCGGTCAACGAGTCGGTGGGCCAGGTGTTCACCCTCGTCGCCGGTTTGCAGGTGGTGCTCGCCTCGTTCCTGCTCATCGGCGTACTCGACACCAACTCCGCCGCCGAGAAGGCGGTCTCGGACGAGGCCGACCGGCTGCTCGCCCTGCAGTGGGCGGGCGATTCGCTGCCGGAACCCGCCCGCAGCACCATCTCCGCCTCGGTGCGGCGCTACACCGGCGAGGTGATCGAGGTGGAATGGCCCGCCATGAAGGCCGCGAAGGAGGTCGACGACACCGCCTGGACGGAGCTCAGTGAGGTGCGCACCGCCATCGCCGCCACACCGGCGGCCGACGAATGGCAGCGTTCCCGCCAGATCGCGGCGGCGGACCGGCTGTGGGAGGTCTACGAGGCGCGTCAGACCCGAGTGGAAGCCGCGGGCAGCACGCTGTCGCCGATGATGTGGGTGGCGCTGATGCTCGGGGCGCTGCTGTCGATCGGCCTGTCGTTGATGTTCGCCGGCACCAGCGCCCGGGTGCACGTCGTGGTCGTGGCGAGTTTCGCCGCCGTGGTCACGTTCATGATCTACACGATCTATCAGCTGCAGAACCCGTACGGGCGGGCTGCGAAGATCAGCCCGGACGCCTTCACCGCTGTACTGGGTCAGCTCACGTGAGAACACCGATGCGCACGGGATTCTGCGCGATCGCGGTGGGTGCCAGCCTGTGCTTGCCGGGTGCGGTCGATGCCGCACCCGGATTTCCGTTCGTCCCCGGCGCTGAGCCGGGCGGCGGGATCCCGGGCGGTGGTATCCGGCCGGACCGACCGGTCGACGAGTACCTGGCACCACCGACCCCGATCGATGGGCGGCCCGCAGCGCCGTCACGTCCGCAGACGCCGAACACACCGGCCCTGCCCAAGGTATCCGCCCCGGATCCAGACCGTGACTCACAAAACCAGCCCGGCCCGAAAGGCCCATTCGCCCAGATCATCATCCCCGGACCCGCACCCAGGCGCGACGCACCTCCCGCACCGCCGCCACCTCCCGCACCCGCGCCGGTCCCCGAAACTCCGAGCACGACGCCTACCCCCGCCGTCCCCGAGCCGAACCTGCCCGGCCCCGCGCCGGAGCCACCGCTGCTCCCGCCACCCGACCCACCGGGCCATGGCGACCTGCCCGGAATCCCGCTGCCACCCGAGCCACCTCACCCCGAGCCCGGAATACCCTTGGCGCCCGTTCCTGTGCCCCCGCCCGACGTCCCACCACCAGCGGCACCCGTCCCGCCCGACATACCCCCACCGGCGCCCGCCCCGTTCGACATACCCCCACCCGCTCCCGCGCCGTTCGACATCCCGGCCCCGGCGCTGCCCAACCCGGACCCGCCGCCGGTCGCTCCCGCCCCGATGCCCCCGCAACCACCGGTCGTGCCCGAGCCGCCGGCGCCCGCACCACCCCTGCAGGCTCCCGCACTCCCCGCACCACCGGCTCGCACCGAACAACCCCGCCCCAGCACACCGACCAGCCCGCCCGCGGTTCCTTCGACAAGGCCACCGGTGCGGATCCCAACCTCGCGAGAACGGGAACCACAGGTCGTCGACGCGCGCCCGGTCGTCGAGGAGCAACGACGGTGGGCGCTGGCGATCCTGCTGCTCGTGATCGGCAGCGCGGGCGCGGCCAGAGCCGCGACGCGCCGCTCCTGACCCCGGGCCTACCGAAGGTTCCGAAACGCCAATCGCCGCAATCCTGTACAGGATTGCGGCGATTGTGCGTAGTGCGTCAGTGCTTCTCGACGCCCAGGTAGTACTCGAAGACGAGGCCGGCGGCGGCGGCGAGCACCATCACCACGCCGAGGCCGATCAACCAGAACTGGAAGAACGCCAGGCCGAGCGCCGTCACCGAACCGGCGGCGGCCAGGGTGATGGGCCAGAAGCTGCCGGGCGAGAAGAAGCCCAGGTCACCCGCGCCGTCGACGATCTCGGCGTCCTCGAAGTCCTCGGGCCGCAGGTCGATGCGGCGGGCGACGAACCGGAAGTAGGTGCCGATGATCAGCGACAGGCCCGCGGTCAGCACGATCGCGGTGGTACCGGCCCATTCGATACCGGTGCGCGACTGCGCGGTGAAGAAGCCGTAGACGATGCCCACCAGGATGAAGAACGCCGTGAGCAGTTCGAAGATCCGTGCTTCGATCCTCATATCAGAATCCTCACTTGCTCTCGTTCACCGAAGCGCTCTTGATATCGCGCTTGGTGTTGAAGGGGTACGTGGAGGTGGCCACCGGGGACTCGCCGATCGCCTCGAGGGCCTGACCGTTGGTCTTGCCGTCGATGCGCGCCTGCAGGTACTGGGCGAACTTCTCCGGTGAGACCGCGCGGACCTCGAAGTTCATCATCGAGTGGTAGGTGCCGCACATCTCGGCGCAGCGCCCGACGAACGCGCCTTCCTTCTCGATCTCCGAGATCTGGAAGACGTTGTCGGACTGGTTTTCCTTCGGGTTCGGCATCACGTCGCGCTTGAACATGAACTCCGGCACCCAGAAGGCGTGGATCACGTCGGCGGCGGCGAGCTGGAACTCGATGCGCTTGCCGGTGGGCAGCACCAGGATCGGGATCTCGGTGCTGGAACCGACGGTCTCGACCTTGTCGTAGTGCAGGTACGAGAGGATGTCGTTGGCCGGCTTGCCGTGCAGGGGGCCCGGCTGCTTCTTGCCGTGGTCGCCCTCGCGCTCCTCGTAGCCGCGCAGCTGCTCCTCGTTGGCCTGCTCCCGCTCGGTGTCGATGCCGTTCCAGGTGAGGCCGCCCACGTTGGCCACGTCGCGGTAGCCGAACTTCCAGTTCCACTGGAAGGCGGTCACGTCGACGGTGACGTCCGGGTTGTCGGTCTTCTCGTGCACGTAGTTCTGCACGACGACGGTGAAGTAGAACAGCACCGCGATGATCACGAACGGGATCGCGGTGTAGGTCAGCTCCAGCGACACGTTGTAGCCCGTCTGGCGCGGGAACTCCGGGGAGTCCTTGCGCTTGCGGTGCATGATGACGGTCCAGAAGGTCAGACCCCACACCAGCACGCCCATGGCGAGCGCGGCCAGGACCGACCAGGTCCACAGCTCCCGCATCCGGGTCGCCTGCGGCGTGATGCCCGAGGGCCAGCCGAACCGCAGCCAAACATTGTCGATCGAGCAGCCCGAGACCAGGAGAGCAGTCATCCCCAAGGACACCGCCAGCCCGGCCCGCCGAAGGATACGGCCCTGCCGACCCCGAACGGGTCGAGCCCCGATCTCTTCGCTCGCCTTGTGCGCCACGCTCACGCCTTCCTGGTCGCTACACATTCCGACACTTTGCGTCTTCGGGGCCGCGATCCGCCCGTCCGACACGTTTTCCAGCACGTTTCGGTCCGTCCCGAGTATCGCGGCTGTGACGCCGGTTCACCTGAGAAGGACCTGAGTACTACGCAGCGTAGACCAAAGCGGGTGCTGTCTTGTCGCGGGGTCGGATTCGACACTCCGCCTTGATCGGACGCGACCGCACGACCTGCGGTTCTGTCCACGCGACCCGGCGATTCGGGCGGACGCGCGAACCGCCGCACCGGGTTTCGCCGCGCACATGCCCGCTCGCCTGGGTACCGGGCGGGCGGAGTCGGTAGAGTTCAGTGCAACCCCGGTCGACCCCGTCGCGCCGGACGTCCACGCGCCGAGCCTGCCAGGTGGTCGCACCACCGTCGCTCATGCGCACATCGAACGAGAGAAGGTTGCCGACACGTGTGCGGACTGCTCGGATTCCTGACAGCTGATGCGGCGACGACCGAGGTGGTCGATCAGGTCTACGACGCCCTGCACTGCCAGCGCCACCGCGGGCCGGACGAGAAGGGCACCTGGCACGACGATCACATGATCTTCGGCTTCAATCGCCTTTCCATCATCGATATCGAGCACTCGCACCAGCCGCTGCGCTGGGGTCCCGCGGACAACCCGCAGCGCTACGCGATGACCTTCAACGGCGAGATCTACAACTACCTCGAACTGCGCGAACAGCTGGCCGCCGAGCACGGCGCCGAATTCCCCGAGGGCAAGATCTTCGCCACCGACGGCGACGGCGAGTCGATCGTCGCCGCCTTCCACTTCTGGGGCCCCGAGGCGGTGCGCAAACTGCGCGGCATGTTCGCGTTCGCGATCTGGGACACCGAGAAGCAGGAGCTGTTCCTGGCCCGCGACCCCTTCGGCATCAAGCCGCTGTTCTATGCCACCGGCCCCGGCGGCACCGCGTTCGCCAGCGAGAAGAAGAGTGTGCTCGAACTGCTGAGCCCGCTCGGCCTGTCCGACGAGCTCGACCCGCGCGCCCTCGAGCACTACACGGTGCTGCAGTACGTGCCGGAGCCCGAGTCGCTGCACAAGAACATCCGCCGCCTCGAATCCGGCACCTACGCCACGGTTCGGGTGGGCGCGCAGCCGTCGGCCATCCGCTACTTCCGCCCCGACTTCCGGGTGCGCCCGTTCGCCGAGGGCGCCGCGCAGGCCCGCTACGCGGAGATCGCCGCCGCGCTCGAGGACTCGGTCGCCAAGCACATGCGCGCCGATGTCACCGTCGGTTCGTTCCTGTCCGGCGGCATCGACTCCACCGCCATCGCCGCGCTGGCCATGCGCCACAACCCGAAACTCATCACCTTCACCACCGGGTTCGAGCGCGAGGGCTACTCCGAGGTCGACGTGGCCGCCGAGAGCGCCGAGCTGATCGGCGCCCGCCACATCGTGAAGGTGGTCTCCCCCGCCGAGTTCGCCGCCGCCATCCCCGAGATCGTCTGGTACCTCGACGACCCGGTCGCCGATCCGGCGCTCGTTCCGCTGTACTTCGTGGCCAAGGAAGCCCGCAAGCACGTCAAGGTCGTGCTCTCCGGTGAAGGCGCCGACGAACTGTTCGGCGGCTACACCATCTACCGGGAACCGTTGTCGCTCAAGCCTTTCGAGTACCTGCCCGCCGGCGTACGCAAGCTCGTCGGCAAGCTGGGTGACCGCATTCCCGACGGCAAGCGCGGCAAGTCGCTGCTGCAGCGCGGCTCGCTCACCCTCGAGGACCGCTACTACGGCAACGCCCGCAGCTTCAACGACGCCCAGCTGCGTTCGGTGCTGCGCGAGTTCCGCCCCGAGTGGACCCACCAGGACGTCACCGCCCCGATCTACGCACAATCCAAGGGCTGGGACCCGGTGGCGCGCATGCAGCACCTCGACCTGTTCACCTGGCTGCGCGGCGACATCCTGGTCAAGGCCGACAAGATGACCATGGCCAACTCCCTGGAACTGCGCGTGCCGTTCCTGGACAACGAGGTGATGCGGGTCGCCCAGGGTCTGCCCTACGACCAGAAGATCACCAAGGAAACCTCGAAGTACGCGCTGCGTCAGGCCCTGGACGGCATCGTCCCCGACCACGTCCTCAACCGCGCCAAGCTCGGCTTCCCGGTCCCCCTGCGCCACTGGCTGCGCGGCACCGAACTCTACGACTGGGCCGAAACCCAGATCGCCGAGTCCCAGACCGATCACCTGCTGAACAAGCAGGCCGTCCTCCAAATGCTGCGTGACCACAAGGCGGGCGTCTCCGACCACAGCCGCCGCCTGTGGACGCTGCTGGTCTTCATGGTCTGGCACGGCATCTTCGTCGAAGACCGCATCAAGCCCGAAATCCAGGAACCGACCTACCCGGTCTCCCTCTGACACCACGAACGCCCCCGGGAAATCTCGGGGGCGTTCGTCGTTTCAAGATCAGCTAGAGGAGGACGGCCAGGTCGTCGGCGGCTTCGGGGCCGTAGGCCTTGGTGAGGCGCTCGAGGGCGTCCTCGGTGTTGAGGGTCCATTCCTGGGTGCCGGTGGTTTCCAGGATGAGGACGGCGATGAGGGAACCGAGTTGGGCGGCGCGCTCCAGGCTCAGGCCCGCGCGGTGGGCGGTGAGGAAGCCCGCGCGGAAACCGTCGCCGACGCCGGTCGGGTCGACCTTGTTCAGCTCGGGAACCACGCCGACGCGGACCTCGGTGCCGTCGGTGTCGACCACGAGCACGCCCTCGGCGCCGAGGGTGGTGACCCGGATGCCGACCTTCGCGGTGATCTCGGCTTCGCTCAAGCCCGTCTTGGACTGCAGCAGCGCCCACTCGTACTTGTTGGTGAACAGGTAGGCGGCGCCGTCGACGAGTTCGGCGGCCTGCTCGCCGTCGAGGCGGGCCAGCTGCTGCGAGGGGTCGGCCGCGTACGGAATGCCCTGCGCCTTGGCCTGGCGGGTGTGGGCGATCATCGCCTCGGGGTCGTTCGCGCCGACCAGCACCAGATCCACCGCGTGCTCGGCGGCGATCGCGGCGATGTCGATCTCGCGCGCCTCGCTCATGGCGCCGGGGTAGAACGACGCGATCTGGGCCATCGTCTCGTCGGTGGTGCACACGAAACGGGCGGTGTGGGACTTGGTCGACACGTGCACGGCCGAGCAGTCGACGCCGTTGTCCTCCAACCACTTCCGGTACTCGGCGAAGTCGGCGCCGACCGCGCCGACGAGCAGCGGACGCTGCTTCAGCAGCCCCATCGCGTAGGCGATGTTGCCCGCGACGCCGCCGCGACGGATCTGCAGATCGTCGACGAGGAAACTCAGCGACACATGGTCGAGCTGATCGGCGAGCAGCGCATCGGCGAATTTGCCGGGGAAACGCATGAGGTGGTCGGTGGCGATGGACGCGGACACGGCTACAGACACGAGGCGAAGCCCCTTCGGCGCTAGACGGAAACAAAGAAGCCCGGGATCACCCGATCCCGGACCTCAACCGTAGCAAGCGTGACCGCCGGTAGTTCACCTCTTGGTCACCTCGCCACGTCGTCGCGGCGCATGTGAGCGCGGGTTCACGGAGCCCGCAAACCCGCGGCAGCCGACCTCAGTTGAACGAATCGCCGCAGGCGCAGGAGCCCGTCGCGTTCGGGTTGTCGATGGTGAAGCCCTGCTTCTCGATGGTGTCGACGAAGTCGATCGAGGCGCCCTGGATGTAGGGAGCGCTCATGCGGTCGACCGCCAGCTTCACGCCGGAGAACTCGACGACGATGTCACCGTCGAGGACGCGGTCGTCGAAGAACAGCTGGTACCGCAGGCCGGCACAGCCACCCGGCTGCACGGCGATCCGCAGCGCGAGGTCGTCGCGACCTTCCTGGTCGAGCAGCGCCTTCGCCTTGGCGGCGGCAGCGTCGGTCAGCGTCGCACCGTGGGTTTCGGTGGCGGTCTCGTTCTGCACAGTCATGGACACTCCTAGTTCGGCTCAGCCCGTCAACGGACCTCAGGTGCACAGCGCACGACTGAAATCAACACATCGCACCGGCTGCGTTATTCCATTTTGCCACCCATGCCGGCGCGTGTGGACCCGCCCCGGGTGCTCGTGCCCACACTACTCGCCCACCGGGTGTGATCCAGCTCGCATCGGTTCGGCGGTGAGACCACCGGCACCGCCGGGCAGACCGAGTTTCCCCCTCCTCGACCCCATCGAATAGCCTGGTGAACGTGAAATTGTTCCGTCGCGACGAGTCCAGCACCATCGACGAGTCCGTCGACCCCTCGGTGCCCGACGTCGAGAAGACCGCCGCCGCACCCGCATCGACCACGCCCGGCAAGGGTCGTCCGACCCCGAAAAGGCGTGACGCCGAAGGCAAACGACGCGGCCCGGTGGCGCCCGCCCCGATGACGGCCAAGGAGGCGCGGGCCCGCCGCAAGGCGGCCAAGGGCAACCGCGCCGACCGCAAGGCGGCGGCCGCGGATCGTCGCGCCGCCGTGCAGGAGCGGCGCGCCAGGATGCTGGCGGGCGAGGACAAGTACCTGCTGCCCCGCGATCAGGGCCCGGTCCGCGCGTATGTGCGTGATCTGGTCGACGCGCGCCGCAACCTGGTCGGCTTGTTCATGCCGATGGCGCTGGTGCTCATCCTGACGATGTTCGTGGCACCGCAGCTCAACAGCATCATCACCCTCGCCATGCTGGTGATGATGCTGTTCATGATCATCGAGGGTTTCGTGCTCGGCAAGATCGTGAACAACCGGGTGATCGAGCGGTTCCCCGACACCACCGACACCGGTTTCAAGCTGGGCTGGTACGCCTTCGTTCGCGCGTCCCAGATCCGCAAGATGCGTGCACCGAAGCCCCGGGTCGGCCCGGGCGACGCGGTATAACTTCCCCATCTGCGCGAATGCCGTTCCATCCACCCGGATGGGACGGCATTCGTTGTTTCAGAAGTGGCCCGGACGGATATCGGTCGAGTAGCCGGCGATCGCGCGGAGCTCGGCATCGATGCGCTGGGCGTCGCGGTCGATGACCCCGGTGGCGCCCGCGGTGCCACGTCCGGCGAGGACGGCGAGCGCGGTGACGGCGGCGAGGACGATCAGAAAAGTAAGCATGGCAGTAATTTTGCGCGCGTAGGTTTTCGGCCGAAAGTGGCTGTTCTGTCATTGTGCGTAAAAATTCGGCCAGTAGGATGGGGTGATGCTCTCCAGGGTTGCGGTCGTCCTCAACGAGAAGCTCGCGATGTTCGAGTTCGGTGTCGTCTGCGAGGTTTTCGGGCTCGACCGCACCGCCGACGGGTTGCCCGGTTTCGAGTTCCGGGTCTGCGGGGCGGAGCCGGGTAAGCCGCTGCGCTCGACGACTCCCGGCGTCACCGTGACACCCGAATACGGTCTCGACGAGCTCCTGCACGCCGATCTCGTCGCGATCCCGGCATTCCCCTTCACCACCGAACACGCCTACCAGCCCGGCGTCGTCGAGGCGGTGCGCGCGGCCTCCGATGCGGGCGCCACCGTGCTCACCGTCTGCTCCGGGGCCTTCCTGGCAGGTGAGGCGGGCCTGCTGGACGGGCGCAAATGCACAACCCATTGGCGCTACGTCGACACCCTCGCCGCCAAGTACCCCGAGGCCACCGTCGACCCCGACGTGCTGTTCGTCGACGAGGGCAACCTGATCACCAGTGCGGGCACCGCGGCAGGCATCGACGCCTGCCTGCACCTGGTCCGCCGCGAGATCGGCACGGCCGCCGCCAACGGCATCGCCCGCCGCATGGTGGTGCCACCCCAGCGCGACGGTGGGCAGCGCCAGTTCATCGAGCAGCCCATCCCCGAATGCCACGCGGCGGGCCTGTCCGACCTCCTCGCCTGGCTCAGCGAGAACCTGGCGCATCCGCACACCGTCGACGAACTCGCCGCCCGCGCCAGCATGTCCACCCGAACCTTCGCCCGCCGCTTCGCCGCCGAAACCGGAACCACCCCGGTCAAATGGCTCACCACGCAGCGCGTGCTGTTCGCCAAACACCTGCTCGAAGCCACCGAGCTGCCACTGGAACGCGTCGCCGACCAGTGCGGCTTCGGATCCGGCGCGCTGCTGCGCCACCATTTCCAGCGCCAGGTCGGCTTGGCCCCCACCGAGTACCGCCGACGCTTCGGCTCCGGGAACTGAACGCCTATACCTTCTCCAGGGTTCGAATCCGCCCGGTGAGGCGCAGACCGTCGCGCACATTCAGCGACATGAGGACGATATTGGCGGCGCCCGCCACGAGTTCGAGCGCCTGCACACCGTAGAACAGCGGCCCGAATCGGTCGCGCCCGGCGAGAACCGCGAGGACGATCGCCGACGGGATCAATACGAACAGCCCGTTGGCCGCGATGATCGGCATCCGCCGCTTCTTCGCGACGACGACGGGCAGCGTCGACCCTCCCGCCAGCCGGAACCCGGTGCCGCCGGTCGCAGCGAGCGCGAGGACCAGCACCGGCAGCGCCCACGGGATGGCCTGCTTCACCGCGACAACGGCATCTTTCGAGCCACTGAGTTCGCTGAGCACCGTGGACAGCCAGAACGTGAGAATGGTGAGCAGTCCGATCACGCCCGCGACGGGATGGATTCGAGTGAGCATCGGGTACCTCTGTTCGGTCGTCAGGTGCCGCGATCGGCTTCGAGGTTGCCGATCGCCTGGGCGGCCAGGCGCAGCAGTTCTTCGCGCTGGGCATCGGAAAATTCCGCTGTCGCAAGGGTGTTCACCTCACGGGCCGCCGCTTCCAGTGCGGGGCGGAGCCGGCGTGACCGGTCGGTGAGGTGGATCAGCGCGCGGCGGCCGTCGGCCGGGTCGGGTGTGCGTTCGACGAGGCCGTCGCGCTCCATCCGTTTGAGCGTGTGCGCCATCGTCGACTGGTCGATACGGACCTTCTCGCAGAGCTCCTGCTGCGAGACCCCCTCCCGCTCGTACAGCGCGAGCAGTTGCGCGAATTGGCCGGGCACCACCCCGTGCCGGGCGATGCGGTCGCGCAGCGCCTGTTCCATGAGGCGCGCGAGGTGGTTGATCACGTACCCGAGCGAGTCACCGCGGTCCATAGCGAGCCAACCTCCCGTCGTCTGCCTCTAGATAATACATGGCAAGCCATATATTTGCTCGTTCGCCATCGATTCGCCTGTGACGGTTCATAATTTGTGAACACGTCAGTTCATCGAGAAGCCTGAGCGACTTGACCTGCGATGGGGAACCTGGTCAGCTGGAACGGTGTTTCGTAGCGGGTGGGGAAGTTTCGCGCGGTCGAGGACGGTTCTGGCGGCCGTGACGGCGGCTGTGGTGGTGTCGTCGGTCGGTTCGGTAACGGCTGCGGCCGTGCCTGCCGCGCCCGTGTTGCGTACGCCCGCAGGCGGTTTCGAGGAACTGTTCGTTCCGTCGAGCATGGGGCCGATCAAGGTGCAGGTGCGGTGGGCGGCGCGGGGCGGTTCGGCCGCGCTGTATCTGCTCGACGGTTTGCGTGCACCGGCCGACCACAGCCAGTGGACCACCGATACCGATGTACTGAACCGATTCGCCGGTGACAACGTCACTCTGGTGTTCCCCGTCGGCGGGCATTCGAGCTTCTACACCGACTGGTACCGCCCGAGCAGCACCAACGGACAGGCCACCACCTACCGGTGGGAAACGTTCCTCACCCGCGAACTACCGGACTTCCTTGCCGGATACGGTGTTTCACGCACGAACAACGCGGTGGTCGGCGCCTCCATGGGTGGCAACGCCGCGCTGACGCTGGCCGCGCACCACCGCGACCAGTTCCGGTTCGCGGGCGCGTTCTCCGGTTTCCTCAACCCGACCTTCCCCGGCTGGGATCTGACGATGCGTGCCGCCATGCTCGACGAGGGCCGCTTCAACCTCGACGACATGTGGGGCCCGGTCGGCGATCCCGCCTGGCGGCGCAACGACGCGACCGTCCAGGCCGAACTGCTGCGCGGCCTGCCGCTCTACATCACCTCGGGCAACGGCGTGCCCGGACCACTCGACGCGAGCTCCGCGGTGGGCAACACCGTCAACGCGATGGGCATCGAGTCGCTGGCCGTGATCGCGGCCAGCATCTTCCGGGAACGAACCACCGCACTGGGCATCCCCGCCCGCGTCGACATCACCGCGGGCACCCACACCTGGCCGTACTGGCAGCAGTCGCTGGCCAACGCCCGGCCGATGATCCTGCAGGCGCTCGGCGAAGCCTGAGGTTCCCGGCGAGCGGCGCCGATTGCTACCGTGCTGCCATGTCGGCCACTGCCTCACGCACCCTCGTTCTGGGTGGCGCCCGCTCGGGCAAGTCCGCGTTCGCCGAGGGACTGCTTGCCGAGTCGATCGAGGTGCGCTATCTGGCCACCGCCGTCCTCGATCCCGCCGACCACGACTTCGCCGAGCGCGTCGCCGCCCATCGCGACCGGCGCCCGGCGCATTGGTCGACCGTCGAGAACATCGAACCCGCAACGGTTCTCAGCACCGGCGCACCCGCGACCCTGCTCGACGACATCGGCACCTGGCTCACCGCCCGCCTCGACGCCCGCGCCGCCTGGGACGCGCCGCGCGGCACCGTCACCCCCGACTGCGACGAACTCGTGGCGGCCGTCGCGGCCTACCGGCAGCGGCTGGTGATCGTGTCGCCCGAGGTGGGGATGGGGGTCATTCCGGCGACGCGGTCGGGTCGGCTGTTCCGGGACGAGATCGGCACCCTGAATCAACGGCTGGCCCAGGTGTGCGACGAGGCATTCCTGATCGTGGCCGGGCTGCCGGTCCGGTTGAAATGAGCCGGGGCCGCCCGGCGCACCGTGGTCCGGGCAAGATGAGCAGCGAAGAACCACTTTGTCGAAAGGCTTGCCAGTGACACACGGATTCGGCCCGGTCGCGGCCCCCGACGCGCAGGTGCGTGCCGCGGCCGAGCAGCGCCAGACGCAGCTGACGAAACCGGCCGGATCGCTGGGACGACTCGAGGAACTCGGCAACTGGGTCGCCGCCTGCCAGGGTGTGTGTCCGCCGAAGCAGTTCGAACGTGCCCGTGTGGTGGTGTTCGCCGGGGACCACGGTGTTGCAAAGCATGGCGTCTCGGCGTATCCGAGCGAGGTCACCGCACAGATGGTCGCCAATTTTCTCGCCGGTGGGGCGGCGGTGAACGCGCTGGCCGCCGTCGCGGGCGCGACCGTGCGCGTCGCCGATATCTCCGTCGACGGCGACACCGACCCGACGGTCTCCCAGCACAAGGTGCGCCGCAGCTCCGGCTCCATCGACCGTGAGGACGCGCTCACCGGCGAAGAGGTGGCCGCCGCGCTCGCCGCCGGGCGCGCGATCGCCGACGAGGAGGTCGACGCGGGCGCCGATCTGCTGGTCGCCGGGGACATGGGTATCGGCAACACCACCCCCGCCACCGTCCTCGTCGCCACCCTCACCAACACCGAACCGGTCGCCGCCGTCGGACGCGGCACCGGTGTCGACGACGCGGGCTGGATCCGCAAGGTCGCCGCCATCCGCGACGGCATGCGCCGGGCCCGTCCCGTCGCCGCCGATCCCGTCGAACTGCTGCGCGTGGCGGCGGGCGCCGATTTCGCCGCCATGGTCGGTTTCCTCGCCCAGGCCGCCACCCGCCGCACCCCCGTCCTGCTCGACGGTGTCGTCGTCACCGCCGCCGCCCTGGTCGCCGAGGACCTCGCCGCAGGCGCCAAAGCGTGGTGGCTCCCCGCCCACCGTTCCACCGAGCCCGCTCACGACCTGGCCCTGAAACACCTGCGCCTGCAACCACTCCTGGACCTGAATATGCGCCTCGGCGAAGGTTCCGGCGCCCTCACCGCCCTCCCCCTCCTCCGCGCCGCCGTCGCCACCCTCTCGGAGATGTCGACCTTCGCCGACGCGGGCGTGAGCACATCCGACGAAGTATCTGTCGACCTCGTCAAGTGACGCCGCGAAACAGTGTGAACGCCGCGCGATTGGCGATCTCCTGGCTCACTGTCGCACCCGTTCGCGGTCCGGCACAGGTCGACCGGGCCGTCGCGGGGCGGGCGATCACGCTCGCGCCGCTGGTCGGACTACTGCTGGGCGGTGGGGTGGCCGGGGCGCTGTGGGTGTTCGAGCGGGCCGGACTCACCAGTGCGCTCGCCGGCCTGCTCGCCGTGGGGCTTCTCGCCCTGTGCACGCGCGGTATGCACCTCGACGGGCTAGCCGATACCGCCGACGGGCTCGGCAGCTATGGGCCGCCCGAGCGGGCACGCGAGATCATGAAGTCCGGTGCGGCGGGGCCGTTCGGGGTGGCGGCGTTGATCTTCGCGATCGGGATTCAGGCGTTCGCCTTCGCCGCGCTCGTCGACGAGCGGCGGTGGGCGGCGATCGTGCTCGCGGTGACGCTCGGCCGGGTCGCGGTGGTCATCGCCTGCCGACATGGCGTTGCGGCCGCTCCGGGGTCGGGTTTCGGCACCCTGGTCGCGGGCACCCAGCCGGTCACCGCAGTGGCCTTCTGGTCTGCCCTCGCCCTCTGCTGCTCCGTATTCGTCGTTCCCGGCAACTTCTGGCTCGGCCCCGTCGTCGTCCTCACCGCCCTGGCCGGATCGGTTCTGATCACCCGCCACTGCGTGCGCCGCTTCGGCGGCATGTCCGGTGACATTCTCGGCACGACGGTGGAAATCACGACTTCTCTTGCCGCCCTTGGCTTCTCGCTGACATTCTGACTCCCCGCCGCACGACTATGTGAAACCAGCACTGTTCACAAATGGGGTGCTCGCCGGTTGTGCGCTCCCACAGACCGCCCGGTCATCGGTACTCGGGTGCATCGCCAGCACACCGGTGGCAATACAGTGGAAGACATGTCTTCCGAGCGCCTCTACTTCCGTCAGCTGCTGTCGGGCCGGGATTACGCCGTCGGCGATCCGATCGCGACACAGATGCGCAATTTCGCGTATCTCATCGGCGATCGGGAGACCGGCGAGACCCTTCTCGTCGACCCCGCCTACCAGGCCGCCGACCTCGTCGAGGTGGCCGCCGCCGACGGCATGCGCGTGAGCGGCGTGCTGGCCACCCACCATCACCCCGACCATGTCGGCGGAACCATGCTCGGCTTCACCCTCGGCGGTGTGCGCGAACTGCTGGAGAAGACCAGCGTGCCCGTCCACGTGAACAAGCACGAACTGGACTGGGTCGCCAAGACCACCGGTATCGCCCCGAGCGAACTGACGGGCCACGACAACGGCGACACCGTCTCGGTCGGCGCCTTCGACATCGAACTGCTCCACACCCCCGGCCACACCCCCGGCAGCCAGTGCTTCCTGTTCGACGGCCGCCTCATCTCCGGCGACACCCTGTTCGTCGACGGCTGCGGCCGCACCGACTTCCCCGGCGGCGACTCCGACGAGATGTTCCGCAGCCTGCGTCACCTGGCCGGGCTGAACGGCAATCCCGTCGTCTACCCGGGCCACTGGTACTCCGAGGCGCCGAGCGCCGAACTGTCCTCGGTCCGCGACAACAACTACGTGCTGCGTCCCCAGTCCCTGCAGCAGTGGCAAGCCCTGATGCCGGGCTGACAAGCGAAAAGAGCGGGCCCACACCGGGGCCCGCTCTTTTTTCGCCGATTACAGCTTGCGCATCCACCCGTGGGTGTCGGCGAACGTGCCGCGCTGGATACCGGTGAGCGTGTCGCGCAGCGCCATCGTCACCTCGCCGGGCTCGCCGCCGCCGATCGCGAATTCGCCGTCGTGGGAACGCACCCAACCGACGGGGGTGATCACGGCGGCCGTTCCGCACGCGAAAACCTCACTGATCTCACCGGATTCGGCGCCCTTGCGCCATTCCTCCACCGAGACCTTGCGCTCCTCCACCGGGTAGCCCGAGTCGGCGGCCAGGGTGAGCAGCGAGTCGCGGGTGATGCCGGGCAGCAGCGAACCCGACAGTTCCGGGGTCACCAGCCGCGCCTGCGACCCGGTGCCGAACACGAAGAACAGGTTGTTGGTGCCCATCTCCTCGACGTAGCGACGCTCGCAGGCGTCCAGCCACACCACCTGGTCGCAACCCTTCTCGGTGGCCTGGGCCTGGGCGAGCAGCGAGGCGGCGTAGTTGCCCGCCACCTTCGCCTCACCGGTACCGCCGGGCGCGGCGCGCACGTATTCGGTGGACAACCACACCCGCACCGGCTTCACACCGCGCGGGAAGTACGCGCCCGCGGGCGAGGCGAGCAGCAGGTACTTGTAGGCGGCGGCCGGCTTCACCCCGAGACCGGCCTCGGTGGAGAACATGAACGGGCGCAGGTACAGCGAGTCCTCACCACCGGCGGCGGGCACCCAGTCGGCGTCCACCTCGAGCAGCTGGCGCACCGACTCGATGAACAGCTCCTCGGGCAGCTCCGCCATCGCCATGCGGGCCGCCGAACGACGGAACCGCGCCGCGTTGGCGTCGATGCGGAAGGTGGCGATGCTGCCGTCGGGCTGGCGGTAGGCCTTGAGGCCCTCGAAGATCGCCTGTCCGTAATGGAAGACCATGGTGGCCGGGTCCATCGACAACGGACCGTACGGCTCGACCCGAGCGTTGCCCCACTGACCGTCGGTGTAGTCGATCGACACCATGTGATCGGTGAAGTACCGCCCGAAACCGGGCGCCGCCAGTACCTGTTCCCGCTGCTGCGCCGAGATGGGCGCGGGGTGCGGAATACGGGTGAACTGTGCAGCGACTGTCATGATGCGATCCTATCGGGCGGTAACTGTTACTTGGTCTTGGTGTCGACGAACGGCGGCTTGACCACCTCGCAGCGCAGCCTGCGCCCGCGCACGTCGACCTCCACCTCGTCACCGGGCGCGAGCTTCGCGTCGGTGTCGAGCAGGGCCAGCGCGATGCCGACCTTCAGCGAGGGCGAGAACGTGCCCGAGGTGGTCTCCCCGACCGGTTCGCCGTCGCGCAGGACGGTCTGGCCCTGGCGCAGCACACCTCGGTCGAGCGCTTTGAGACCGAGCAGGGTGCGGCGCGGTCCGTCGGCCTTCTCCTTCGTCAGCGCGTCCTTGCCCCAGAACTGCGGCTTCTGCCAGCCGACGGCCCACCCGGTGCGGGCCTGGTTGGGGGTGATGTCGAGGGAGAGTTCGTGGCCGTGCAGGGGGTAGCCCATCTCGGTGCGCAGGGTGTCGCGGGCACCCAGTCCGGCGGGCTGACCGCCCGCGGCGCGGACCTGTTCGACCAGCGCGCGGAACACCGGTTCGGCGTCGTCCCATTTCGGCAGCAGCTCGTAGCCGTGTTCGCCGGTGTAGCCGGTGCGGCACACGCGCACGGGCCGACCGTCCCATTCGGCGTCGGCGTAGGCCATGTACTCCATGTCGGTGGGCAGGCCGAGCGCGGCGAGTACCTCGGTGGACTTGGGTCCCTGCACCGCGAACACCGCGTACTCACGGTGTTCGTCGGTGACGGTGATGCCCTCGGGTGCGGTCTTGCGCAGTTCGGCGACGACCGCGGCGGTGTTCGCGGCGTTCGGGACGAGGAACACCTCGTCGTCGCCGACGTAATAGGCGATCAGGTCGTCGATCACGCCGCCGTCCTGAGCGCAGCACAGCGTGTACTGCGCCTTGCCCGGGCGGATGCGGCCGAGATCGTTGGTCAGCGCCGAGTTCACGAACTGCGCGGCGCCGGGCCCCGCCACCGTCGCCTTGCCCAGGTGACTCACATCGAACAGGCCGACCGTCGTCCGCACCGCGGTGTGCTCGCCGACGGTTCCCGCGTACTGCACCGGCATCTCCCAGCCACCGAACGGGGCGAAGGTTGCCCCCAGTTCGACATGAACGGCATGGATGGGGCCTTCGAGCAGGACGTTGTCGGTCATGGCAGCGAGCTTATCCGGCGGTCACGACATCGCGGCGTGCCCCTGCATTTGGGGGCTCTCACCAGCCATCTCGGCACGCCGGAGCATGCGAGGATCACGCCATGAATCTCCGTAGACCCATCTCCGTCCTGATGCTCGCCGGCGCCTCGGTGCTGCTGACCCAGCCGGTCGCGCACGCCGAGACCGGCAGCAGCCAGATCAATGTGGGCTGCATCCTGCAGTCGCTGTCCGGCGAGAGCCCGACCGCCGACTGCAACCCGTCCCCGATCCCGATCCCCTGATCGGGAACCGTCGTGACCCGGCTTCGAGGGGTGCACGGGTCGCGACGGTCGCGAGCGAAAGATGAAGACGGGCAACGGCGGTAGTGTTCTCGGTGTGAGTGATCTGCCCCGCGCCCGGTTCGGTCATGTCGCCCGGATGGACGAGACCATGAGCCGGGCTGTGTCCCGCATTCCCGAAACCGCCATCGATCGCGGCATGCTGCGACTGACCCGCTCGGCGAACACGGGCGGGCTGTGGTTGGCCACGGCTGCGGTGCTGGCGGCCAAACCCGGTCCGCCGCGCCGGGCCGCGCTGCGCGGTGTGATCGCCCTGGCGGGCACGAGCATCGCGGTGAATCTCGTACTGAAGACGCTGATCCCCCGGCGCAGACCACCGGCCGAGCTGATGCCGCACGGTCGCAGGCTCGTCGACGCGCCGGTGTCGTCGTCGTTTCCGTCAGGGCACAGCGCCAACGCCGCCGCGTTCGCCACGGCTGTCGCGCTGGAGAGCCCGCGCACCGCGCTCGCCGTGGCTCCCGTCGCCGCCGCCGTCGCCTACTCGCGCATCCACACGGGCGCGCACTGGCCCTCCGACGTGCTGGTCGGCGCGAGCGTCGGCACCGCCGTCGCGCTCACCACCCGACGCTGGTGGCCGATCCGCGAATCCGACGAGGCCGAGGCACACGCCGTGCAGGACGCACCGATCCTGGCCGACGGCAAAGGCCTTGCGCTGCTGATCAATCCGCGCTCCGGGGACTCCACCTACGACCCGACCCCGGATATCGCCGAGGCCCTGCCCGCCGCGAAACTGCTGCACACCGTGCCCGGTCGCGACGCCGCCGAGGTACTGCAGGAGGCGATCGACCCGTCGGTGCTCGCGGTCGGCGCCGCCGGTGGTGACGGCACCATCGCCGCGGCCGCCGCCGTCGCGATCCGCAACGACCTGCCGCTGGTCGTCGTCCCCGCGGGCACCCTCAACCACTTCGCGCGCGACCTCGGCGTCTACGACCTGCGCGAGGTGGCCGACGCCACCGGTGCGGGCGAGGCCGTCGAAGTCGACATCGCCGCCGTCGAATTCGACACCCCCGAGGGACCGCACACCCATCACCTCATCAACACCGCAAGCGTCGGCGCCTACCCGGAGCTGGTCCGGTTGCGGGAGAAGTGGGAGGACCGCTGGGGCAAGTGGCCCGCGTTCGCCGCGGCCCTGGTCGTCACCCTGCGCCGGGCCGAACCGATCCACATCCGCATCGATGACCGCTGGCACGACATGTGGTTCCTGTTCATCGGCAACGGCCCCTACCACCCGCACGGCGCGGTGCCCGCGTTCCGGTCCCGCCTCGACGAGGGGCTGCTCGATGTGCGCTGGCTACGCGCCGACGTGCGGTTCTCCCGGACCCGCGCGGTGATCGCGTTGATGCTGGCCGCGATCGGGCACAGCCGGGTGTACGGCGAACGCCAGACCCACGAACTCACCATCACCTCGAAGTCCCCCATCGCGGTGGCCGCCGACGGTGAGGTGGTCGGCACGGCGAGCACCCTGCGGTTCTCGGTGGCGGGCCGGGTGACGGTGTACCGCCGCGACGAGGAGAACCCGCGCTGGGAGAACCGGGCCCGCCCGCATCACCGTCGCCCGCTGGCCTGGCTCACCGATCGGCGCCGCTGACCCGGGTTTCTCACGAACCCGTCTCACCTCGATCACCATCGCCCACAACAACCTTGCGCCACCGTGTCGGGCTGTGCACATGATGGATCATGAGCTTTCCGGACGGTGGACGTCCGATCACCGCGTTCGAAGCAGACCGCCGCTGGGACCCCTGGACTCCGAGCGTGGTGGCCGCCCGTCTCGCCGACTGCACGGCGCCGTGGGCGGTGGCAGGCGGGTGGGCGCTCGACCTGTTCGCCGGGACCATCTCCCGGGCCCACGCCGACATCGAAATCGCTGTTCCCCGAGCGGCTTTCCCGACGATCGCGGCGGCGTTCCCCGAGTACGAATGGGATGTCGTCGGTGACGGCACGCTGTGGTCGTTCGCGGCCGCCGCCGAGAACGCCGACCTGCACCAGACCTGGTTGCGCGATCCGTTCACCGGCGCCTACCACCTGGACGTGTTCCGCGAACCGCACGACGGCGACACCTGGATCTGCCGACGCGACCCCACCATCACGCTCCCCTACCGCGATCTGATCCGCACCACCCCCACCGGTATCCCCTATCTGATCCCCGAAGCGGTCCTGCTGTTCAAGGCGAAAGCCGACCGCCCCAAGGATTCGGCCGATTTCCACCACGTACTGCCACTGCTCACCCCGGAACGCTCGAACCGGCTGCACAACTGGCTGACCCGAGTCCACCCCGGCCACCGCTGGCTCGCCGAACTACCGGCCCCATCGGCTACGCAGTGACGCACCACCCCTGCCGGTAGTCGGCCCAATCCTGGGGCGTGGCAGCGAAATCCACGTACAACGCCACCCCGAAGTTCGCGCGACCCACATCGGTGCGCGTCTGCCCTAATCGGATCCCACGCACCGCCGCCGCCACGGTCTCCGCCGCCCCGTGATGGCCGGGATCGTCGGCCCAGAACGCCGGTGCGCCCATCAGCAGATCGACCTCCGCGGGCGTCACCTCCAGCGCCAGCTCCGTCTGCTGCGCGACGTAGCCGCTGTAGAGCGCGCGCGTCGGCATCGCGGTGTCGTAGGACATCACCGCCACCTGGTCGACCCGCCGCGCCACCTCCGCGAAATAGGCCTGGCTCCACCACTTCCCGTGATCGGCCACCGCGATCCCCACCGAGTGCAATCCGGGCAGCGGATCAATCACCGGCGCCGACACCGACAAGGTCACCCCGGCGGCCGCGGTCATCACCCGGGTCTGCTCGAGCAGGGCCAGGTACCCCGGCGACCCTGATCGGATGGGTTCCAGGTCGTAGTGCACGCCGTCGAACCCGTAGTCGAGCACTCGCCGTGCCGAGGCGACCACCCGTTCCCGCGACGCCGCCGATTCCACGTCGAGACCGTCGAATTCGGGCTGCACGATGTCGCCGAGCCACGACTGCACCCGGATGCCGGGCAACTTCGTGTGCACCGCGTCGACGAACCAGCGCGCCCTGGGGGCCAGGTCGTCGCGCAAGGAGCCGTCGTGCTCCAGTGGGCCCGTGTGGACGTACAGATCACGAATGCCGGTGCCCGCCAGCAACTTCGCGAGCCCGTCGACATCGGCGTCGGTGCGGCGCCCGTCGACCCAGGCGTGGCCGAGCCAGAACGCGTCCTTACCCCGGCTGCGCGCCTGCTCGGATTGCTCGCCGACGTTGTACACCAGCAGCGCGGTGACTATGCCCGCGACCGGCACCGATACCACCGCCACCAGCGCGAGCACGACGACCACGCCACGCATCCACCACGACCACGCCCGCCACTTCCCCCGCATTGTTCCTCCCCCGATCGATGACGTCCCGATACTACCGGCAGGTACCGACAGGGAAATTTCCGGCAAATCGCCCACGCGTGAAACACTGTGCGCCGCTGTACAACTGAACGGAGCACCACATGAAATTCGCCGTCACCCTCGGGTCCGCCGCTGTCGCGGCTTTCGCCTTCGCGATCGCGACCCCGGCCGTGGCCAGCGCCCAGCAGTCCTCGGACTGCCACGGCTCGTACTCCCCCTGCCTACCCATCGTCAGCGACGTCGACTGCGAGGGTGGCAGCGGCAACGGACCCGTCTACACCGGCAAGGTTAAGGTCATCGGCCCCGACGACTACGGCCTCGATCGCGACGGCGACGGATACGGCTGCGAGTAGACAGCACGAGGGGCGTGCGATGACGGATCATCGCACGCCCCTCGGCGTAGCTCAGCGGTTCTCGGGCCTGCCCCAACCCTCGTCGTCGGGCTTGCCGAGATCGGGCCCCGAGCCTGGACCGCCGTGGCCGCCGCCACCGGTCCCCGGGCCGCCGTAACCCTGGTCACCGGCACCCGGACCGCCATAGCCGGGCTGCTGCCCGCCCGCACCCGGAGCGCCGTAACCGGGACCGCCGTATCCGGGCCCACCGGGCTGCTGACCGAAGCCGGGCTGGCCGTATCCGGGCCCGCCGGGCTGTTGCCCACCGAAGCCGGGCTCACCGTAGCTACCCGCACCCGGAGCGCCGTATCCCGGCTGCTCACCGTATCCACCGGCCGGACCACCGTACGGCGGGTAACCCGGATCAGCGACGCTCTGACCACCGACGACCGGCCCACCGGTGATCACCCGGTAGGCGTAGGCCGTCGCCAGCACCGACAGCGGAATCGACACCAACAGACCGAGGCCACACAGCAACGCGCCAACGATATTGATGCCGAACAGCGCGAGCGCCAGCAACAGCAGCGGCCCCGCATTGGCGGAGATCGCCGAAAAGCTCGACTTGATCGCGGTGATCGCGTCCTGGTTCCGGTCGAGTACGAAGTAGAGCGTGAACCAGGTGAAGAAGGCGATCACGATGCCGGGCAGGATGCACAGCACGAAGCCGATACCGGTGGCGATACCGACGAGCAGCGAAGCCACGATGATCGCGCCGACATTGGTGAACTTGAAGAATTCACCGAATCCCGGTTTGCGCCCGTCGGTTTCGTCCAGTGCGCCACGCACCATCGCCGCGGAGATCAGATAGCCGACGACGGTGCTCACCACACTGCCGATGAACTGCCAGACACCGAATCCGATGCTGAAGTTGCCGCTGTAATCGGTGTCGGCGGAATTGCCGAGCCCGAAGATGAAGTTGAGCGCCACCTGGATCACGGCGAAGATCAGGACGATACCGATCCAGACGACGACGTTGTTCTTGTATTTCTCCCAGGCGTACCCGAGAGCGGCGCCTACGCTGAGATCCGGTCTCGCCGGAGGATATCCGGGTTGCTGCTGTCCATACGTCATCCGAACCGCATCTCCTCATCGTCTGCGGCGACCGCGGCCGCCGTCATGAGTCATACCGATCCGGCGTCATCGCGCTCACGCCGACATCGCCGATCATGGCATATGTCGGCGTCGCTTATCAGCTCACATTCTCGCGTTTGGGCAATTTCCATCCCGGACGCGGGAAATGGCAGGTGTAGCCGTCGGGATAGCGCTCCAGATAGTCCTGATGTTCGGGCTCTGCCTCCCAGAATTCCCCGGCCGGGGTGACCTCGGTGACCACCTTGCCCGGCCACAGCCCGGAGGCGTCCACGTCGGCGATGGTGTCGAGCGCGATGCGCCGCTGCTCGTCGTCGAGATAGAAGATCGCCGATCGGTAGCTCGAGCCGATGTCGTTGCCCTGCCGGTCCTTGGTGGTCGGGTCGTGGATCTGGAAGAGGAATTCGAGCAGCGCGCGGTAATCGGTCCGCTCGGGGTCGTAGAGAATCTCGACGGCCTCCGCGTGACCGGGATGGTTGCGGTAGGTCGGGTGCTCGTTCTCGCCACCGGTGTAACCGACGCGTGTCGACAGAACCCCCGGTTGACGGCGGATCAGGTCCTGCATACCCCAGAAGCAGCCACCGGCCAGAATCGCCTTGCGGGTCTCGCTCACAGATCCTCCTCGATGAGAGCTCGTGGTCGCACGTGTAGTGCACAACCGTGGAGTAGAACGCCGGATTCATCCCCGGAATTCCGCTCAGTACAGTCTCGCCCCGAGAGTTCACGCAACACCAACCCCAGTGTTACCCACATTCGAGGAGGAATACGGCGCAATGCCACGGTTCGGGGTTTCACAGTGTTCGGCGATCGCAGTGATCGCGACAGCTCTTCTCACGGGCACGGCCGGCGGTGCCCTCGCCCATCCGGGCGGTCCCGACGACACCGTCGGCCAGACCACGACCAGCTGCGAGCAGGGCGGTGAAACGCTGTACGACGACCGGTACACCCGCGCGGCGGCCGGCCAGATCGATGCCGTGCTGGTCGCGGCGGACACGCGCGCACCGATCGCGGGCGGCAAGGTGGTGCTGACCGGCGTCGACGCCTGTGGCGATTCGATCCACCGCCACCTGTTCACCGGCAATTCCGGCCAGGCCAGTTTCCGCGGCCTACAGCCCGGCCGCTATCAGCTCACCGCCTACACCAGCGACTCCGAGGTACAGCCGATCACCTCCACCGAGGTCGCTCTCGACACCCCGAGCACCAAGACGGTCCGCTTCGTCGCAGGCTGACGGTTCGGGCCGGGCATCCGTCCGGCCCGAAAACCGTTGACGCCCAGCGCGTTCACCCCGTCCGTGATAGACATCACCCGAAGTGGAAAAGGGGTGGTTTCCTCATGGAACCGACGGCCGCACAGCGCGCGACGCTCGCCGCGATCTGCAACACGTTCATACCGGGCGACGAGACCGGACTACCCAGCGCCGCCGACCTCGGCGCGGTGGAAACCATTCTCGCGATCCTCGGCCGTAACCCGCGCGAGGCCGACCGAAAGCAGTTCGCCACCCTGCTCGACCTGTGGGACACCCGCGCGTTCGGCGCGCTCACCGGTACCGGTTTCCGGCGGTTCTCCACCCTGTCGCAGGCACAGCGCGAGGCGGCCCTGCTGCGGCTCGCGGATTCGCGGCTCGCCCCGGTCCGCGCGATCTTCCAGGCCCTGAAACAGGCCTCCCTGCTGGCGTACAACGTCACCCCCGGCCCGACCGGCACGAATCCGCTGTGGGAGCGGATCGGCTACCCGGCACCGACCGGCCCCGCACCCGACGCCGCCGCACCGGAGCTGAAGCCGGAGCGGTTCACCCGGCCGACCACGCTCGACTGCGATGTGGTCGTCGTCGGATCCGGCGCCGGTGGTGGCACCGCGGCCGCCGTACTCGCGCGGGCCGGGCTCGACGTGATCGTGCTAGAGCGCGGAAACTACTACGACGACAAGGACTTCGGCGACGGCGAACTCGCCGCGCTGACCACCCTCTACGCGGCCGGCCCCGCGACGACGGCGGAAGGCCAGCTCACGCTGGTCGCGGGTAGCTGCCTCGGTGGCGGAACCGTCGTCAACTGGAGTACCTCGTTGCCGGTTCCCGACCGTGTGCGCGCGGAATGGGCCGACCTCGGCGTCCCCCAGTTCGCCGGTGACGAGTTCGGCGCAGCGCTCGATGTGGTGAGTGAGCGGATCGGCGTCACCCGCGCGAAATCGCCGATCTCGGCCCGCGACGGCATTCTCGAACGCGGCGCGCGAGCACTCGGCTGGGACGTCGACACCCTGCCGCGCAATGTCGGCGACGCCTGCGACGCGGCGATCGAATGCGGTCGCTGCGGCTACGGCTGCCGCCTCGGCGCCAAGCAGTCGGCGACCAAGACCTGGTTGCGCGACGCCGCCGAGCACGGCGCCCGGCTGGTCGTCGACGCCGACGTCCGCACCGTCACGGTGAAAGCCGGTCGGGCGGAATCGGTGTCGGCCCGCACCTCCGACGGCGTCGAGATCACGGTGCGCGCACGCGCGGTCGTCGTCGCCGCGGGTGCCGTGCAGACGCCCGCGCTGCTGCGCCGGTCGGGTCTGCGCAACCCGAATATCGGCCGCCACCTGCGCCTACACCCCGCCGCCGCCGTGTTCGGGGTGTTCGAGGACGAGATCCGGCCCTGGGAGGGCGCGCTGCAGGCGCGGATCAGCAGGCACCACGCCGACCTCGACGGCAACGGCTTCGGCGTCATCTACGAGACCGGCCCGGTGCACCCTGGCCTGGCCACCGGGTTCATGAACTGGCGCGGCGCACGGCAGCATCGCGACGCCATGCTCGAATTCTCCCGCACCACCTCCATCGGCGTCATCACTCGCGACCGGGACCCGGGGACCGTGACGGTGGACCGCAACGGCGAACCGGTCGTGAAATACCGGCTCTCCGACTACGACGCCGCCCACCTGCACACCGGCATCGTCGGCGCGGCGACCATGCTCGAAGCCGCGGGCGCGCAACGCATCTACTCCGGTCACCAGGCGGGCATCTCCTTCACACCGGGCGCCGACGGCTCGCTCGCCCAGTTCGAGGCCGCCTGCGAACGGGCCGGATACGGCCCGGGACGCTGCTCGATGGGCGCGCTGCACATCATGGGCTCGGCCCGGATGGGCGGCACGGCCGAGCAGTCCGCGACCAACCCGGACGGCGCCACCTGGGACGTCGGCAACATCGTCGTCGCCGACGGCTCCTGCTTCCCCACCGCACCCGGGGTGAACCCGATGGTGACCATCGAAGCGATCGGGTACATGAACGCGACGCGGCTCGCGGCCGAGCTCACCTAGCTGTGCGCCCCCGAGCGCCCACCACATAATCTGGGTCGATGACCGCTGTTGCAGATCGTTCACTCGGACCGGAACTGGCACGCATCGAATCGCTCACCGCGGATACCGATGTGCTCGTGATCGGCTTGACCTCCTCGGAGAACGGACCGGCCATCGCCCCGGCCGACCTCTTCGGCGACGTGCTCACCCCCGAGGTCCGCGCGGAGCTGCTCGACGCGCTCGGCGCGGTCGGTGCCAAGGGCAAGCCCGAGGAACTCACCCGGGTACCCGCACCGGCGGCGCTGGACAACGTCACCAGCGTGCTCGCCGTGGGTCTCGGCGCGGCCGAGAAGGTCGACGCCGAGCAGGTCCGCCGCAGCGCCGGCGTCGCGGCCCGCGCGCTGTCGGGCACCGAGCTCGTCGCCACCACCCTGTCCGGCATCGATCTGGGCGCCGCCGCCGAGGGCTTCTACCTGGGCGCCTACACCTTCTCCGCGTTCAAGTCGGCCAAGAGCGCGCCCAAGCCCGACGAACAGCCGGTGGTCCGCGTCGAACTGCTGGTTCCGGAACCGGAATTCGGGGTGCTGGAACTGCTGCGCGCCCAGCTGGTCGCCGAAGCCGTCGCCACCGCACGCGATTTCGTGAACACCCCGCCGAGCGCGCTGTACCCCGCCGAGTTCGCCGACCGGGCCCGTGTGCTCGCCGAAGCCGCCGGGCTCGAGGTAGAGGTGCTCGACGAGAACGCTTTGGCGGCAGCCGGTTACGGCGGCATCATCGGCGTCGGTCAGGGTTCCTCCCGCCCGCCGCGGCTGGTGCGCATCACCTATGCAGGCGGGCCAAAGAAGGTCGCGCTGGTCGGCAAGGGCATCACCTTCGACACCGGCGGCATCTCGATCAAGCCCGCCGCGAACATGGAGAACATGACCTCCGACATGGCCGGTGCGGCGGCGGTCATCGCGACCGTGCTGCTCGCCGCGCGCCTCGGTCTTCCGGTCACCGTCACCGCGACCGTGCCGATGGCCGAGAACATGCCGTCGGCCACCGCGCAGCGCCCCGGCGACGTGCTCACCCAATACGGCGGCACCACGGTCGAAGTCATCAACACCGATGCCGAGGGCAGGCTCATCCTCGCCGACGCCATTGTGCGCGCCGTCGAGGACGACCCCGACTACCTCATCGACGTCGCCACCCTCACCGGCGCGCAGATGGTCGCGCTCGGCACCCGCACCCCGGGCGTGATGGGCACCGACGAGTTCCGCGATCGCGTCGCCGAGATCTCGCGCGCGGTCGGCGAGAACGGCTGGGCCATGCCGCTGCCGAGCGAACTGCGCGCGGACCTGAACTCCAAGGTCGCCGACCTGGCCAATGTCACGCCGCACCGATGGGGCGGCATGCTCGCGGCGGCGCTGTTCCTCAAGGAATTCGTGCCCGAGGGCGTGCAGTGGGCGCACCTGGACGTGGCCGGTCCGGCCTACAACACCGGCGGACCGTTCGGCTATATCGGCAAGGGCGGCACCGGTGTCCCGGTGCGCACGCTCATCGCGGTGATCGAACAGATCGGCGCGGAGTAGTCACTCATCCAGCTCGGCTTCCCTGGCCCGCCGCTGCTCGATGCGGCGGCGGGCGTCGAAGTCGCGCATCCGCTGGGGATAACCCGTCTTGGTCACGTCGTACACCGGCACGCGCAACGTGTCGGCCAGGCGGCGCGCGCCGTGCTCGCCGACGATCCGGCGCGTCCATTCGCCGTCCGCCGCCACCAGGACCGCTGTGACATCGGTCACAGTAGTCTTGGGCTCGATGAACGCCTCGACTCCGTGCCGCGCCCGCGCCCACTGCGCGAGCGCGCGCACCTCCGAGGCGTTCTCACGCGCGACTGACCTGCTCCGGCCCCGCACCCCGCGGAAACGATCCAGCAAACCCACCGGCTCAGCCCTTCTGCTTTCCGACGGAATTCTGCTCACCGCCGTACATTCCATGGTGCCAGCTCCGCACGGATTGCCGCCCAGCGCCACAGACGCGGCGGGCGAGTGCAAGGATGGTTGCCGGAACAAGAACCAACGATTCCCGGGAGTCCCGCCACACGGTCGGGGTGGACACACGCCGCGACCCGCGACGTAATGCCCACCGGGGTCGAAGCACTGTTGTATTACCCGTCGAACAGTCAGAGGAGTCAGAGGACATGGCCTTCTCCGTCCAGATGCCGGCTCTTGGTGAGAGCGTCACCGAGGGAACGGTGACCAGGTGGCTGAAGCAGGAAGGAGACACGGTCGAGGTCGACGAACCGCTGCTCGAAGTCTCCACCGACAAAGTCGACACCGAGATCCCGTCGCCCACCGCCGGTGTGCTGTCGAAGATCGTCGCCCAGGAAGACGATGTCGTCGAGGTCGGCGGTGAGCTCGGCGTGATCAGTGACGCCGGCGAAGCCCCCGCTTCCGCCCCCGCGCCCGCCGAGGAATCCGTGGCCGCCGAACCCGAGCCGGAGCCCGAGCCCGCCGCGCAGGCACCGGCCCCCGAGCCCGCCGCCGCGCCCGCTCAGGCCGACGCGTCGTCCGGCACCCCCGTGAAGATGCCCGAGCTGGGCGAGTCCGTCACCGAGGGCACCGTCACCCGCTGGCTCAAGGCCGTCGGTGACGAGGTCGCCGTCGACGAGCCGCTGCTCGAGGTCTCCACCGACAAGGTCGACACCGAGATCCCCTCGCCGGTCGCGGGCACGCTGCTCGAGATCTCCGCGCAGGAGGACGACGTCGTCGCCGTCGGCGGTCAGCTCGGTGTGATCGGCAGTGGCAAGCCCGCCGCCGCCCCCGCGCCGGAGCCGAAGCCCGAGCCCAAGCCCGAAGCCGCGCCGGCTCCGAAGGCCGAGCCGAAGCAGGAAGCGGCACCGGCTCCGAAGCCCGAGCCCAAGCCGGAGCCCGCTCCCGCGCCGAAGCCCGCGCCCGCCGCCAAGCCCGCGCCCGCGCAGGCCGCGTCGGCAGGTAACGGCAGCACCCCGTACGTGACTCCGCTGGTGCGCAAGCTGGCCGAGGAGAACGGCGTCGATCTGTCGAGCCTCACCGGTTCCGGTGTGGGTGGACGCATCCGCAAGCAGGACGTGCTCGCCGCCGCCGAAGCCAAGAAGGCACCGGAGCCCGCGCCCGCCGCCGCGTCGGCCCCCGCCGCGGCCCCGGCCAAGCAGACGGCGGCTCCCAAGCTGGCCGGTCTCGTGGGTTCCACCCAGAAGGCGAGCCGCATCCGGCAGATCACCGCGACCAAGACGCGCGAATCGCTGCAGACCACCGCGCAGCTGACCCAGGTCCACGAGGCCGATGTCACCAAGATCGCGCATCTGCGGCAGCTCGCGAAGGCCTCGTTCAAGAACCGCGAGGGCGTCAACCTGACGTACCTGCCGTTCTTCGCCAAGGCCGTCGTCGAGGCCCTCGGTGTGCACCCGAACGTGAACGCCTCCTACAACGAGGACACCAAGGAGATCACCTACCACGCGTCGGTGCACCTGGGTATCGCGGTCGACACCGAGCAGGGTCTGCTCTCGCCGGTCATCCACAACGCCAGCGATCTGTCGCTGGCCGGGCTGGCCCGCGCGATCGCCGACATCGCCAACCGCGCCCGCAACGGTGGGCTCAAGCCCGACGAGCTGTCGGGTGGCACCTTCACCATCACCAACATCGGTTCCGAGGGCGCGCTGTTCGACACCCCGATCCTGGTTCCGCCGCAGGCGGCCATGCTCGGTACCGGCGCGATCGTGAAGCGTCCGGTGGTCGTCACCGACGAGACCGGTGGCGAGTCCATCGGCGTGCGGTCGATGGTCTACCTGCCGCTCACCTACGATCACCGGCTCATCGACGGCGCCGACGCGGGCCGCTTCCTCACCACCATCAAGCACCGGTTGGAAGAGGCGGCGTTCGAGGCCGATCTCGGTCTGTAGCAGGTCGTTTCGATGAAGGTGGTCATCGCCGGTTCGTCCGGTCTGATCGGGACGGCGCTCGTCGCGGCTCTGCGCCGCGACGGGCACGAGGTGTCCCGGCTGGTGCGCCGCGCTCCCGCGGCACCGGACGAATTCGCGTGGGATCCTGCGCGCGCCCAGCTCGACGAGCGGGCGTTGCGCGGGGCCGACGCGGTGGTGAATCTGTGCGGCGCGAGTATCGGTGCGCGCCGCTGGAACGGCAGCTACAAGCAATTGCTGCGCGACAGCCGGATCACCCCCACCGATGTCCTCGCCACGGCGGTCGCCGCCGCCGGCGTGCCGACGCTGATGAACGCCAGCGGCGCGCAGTACTACGGCGGCACGACCGGCGACTCGATCGTCGACGAAACCGCTTCCAGCGGAACAGGTTTCCTCGCGACGCTGTGTCGCGACTGGGAAGCGGCCACTGCGCCCGCCACCGATGCGGGAGTGCGCACGGTGTTGGTGCGCAGTGCGGTGGTGCTCGCCCGCAACGGCGGCATGCTGAGCATGTTGCATCCGCTGTACTGGCTCGGACTCGGTGGCCGTTTGGGTAGCGGGCGCCAGTACACGCCGTGGATCTCTCTGGACGACGAGGTGGGCGCGATCGTCTTCGCGCTCACCCATCCCGACCTGTCCGGGCCGATCAATGCCGTCGGCCCGGCTCCGGTCACCAATGCCGAGTTCACCCGCGCACTCGGTCGCGCCCTGCATCGCCCCGCCCCACTCATCGTGCCCGCGTTCGCATTGCGGACGGTGGTCGGTGAGCTCGCGGACGAGGCGCTGCTCACCGGTCCACGGGCCATTCCCGCCGCGCTGGAAAAGGCGGGTTACACCTTCCAGCATCCGACCATCGGCGCCGCGCTCGCCGCGACCGTCGGCCGATCATGAAGGCGCCCATGCTGATTCGCGACGCCGACAAAGCCGACCTGCCGACCGTGCTGGAGATCCACAACGCCAACATCGCCGAGTCGACCGCGATCTGGGACACCGATCAGGTGGATCTCGACGACCGGCTCACCTGGTTCGCCGACCGCACCGCGGCGGGGATGCCGGTGCTGGTCGCCGAGATCGACGGTGAGGTGGCCGGTTACGCGTCCTACGGGCAGTGGCGGCCCAAAACCGGCTACCGGTATTCCGTCGAGAACTCCGTCTATGTCGGTGAGCGTTTCCAGCGTCGCGGAGTTGCCACCGCGCTGCTCACCGAATTGATCGCTCGCGCAACGGATTCCGGACGCGTGCATGCGATGATCGCCGCCATCGAGTCCGGCAACGCCGCATCGATCGTCCTCCACGAACGGTTCGGGTTCCGGGTCGTCGGCGAATTGCCCGAGGTGGGGCATAAATTCGGTCGCTGGATGGATCTCACGCTCATGCAGAGGTTGTTCCCTCTCGAACCGCGCTGACATTCCGCAGCCTTTCACCGGCGGGCCCGGAACCCCGGCAGGCCCGGAGTCGCGAAACGATGCTTGAACGCTTCATCGTCTTTCCGGGGACGGCTACAGTCGGGGTATGGGCATCGACTGTTCGAGCGTTGTCACAGCACCCCGTGCCGAGGTGTTCCGCTGGTTCGAGCGGCCCGGCGCGTTCACCCGATTGGCGCCGCCGTGGCAGCCGGTGCGGCTGCTGGCGGAATCCTCCGACCTTGCCCGTGGCGCCGCAGTCCTCGGTCTTCCCGGTGGCTTGCGCTGGATCGCCCGGCACGACCCCGCGGCCTACGATCCGCCCGTGTCTTTCGCCGACGAGGTGGCCGTCGACGGTCTGGCCTCGGCGCCGCTCGGCCGCCTGCTGCCGTGGCGGCACACCCACGAATTCGCCGAGGTCGACGCCGAGCACACCGCGGTTATCGACCGCGTCGACACCCCGATCCCCACCCGCTTGCTACAGCCGATGTTCGACTATCGCTATCGCCAGCTCGCCGGTGATCTCGCGGCTCACCAACGTGCCGCCGCAACAGGTTTCGCCGCGCGGACGATCGCGGTCACCGGAGCGTCCGGGTTGGTCGGCACCGCCTTGTGCGCGTTCCTGTCCACGGGTGGGCACCGGGTGATCCGCCTGGTCCGCCGCCCGACCAACGACCCCGCCGAACGCCACTGGAATCCCGACGATCCTGCACCGGACCTGCTGAAGGGCGTCGACGCGGTCGTCCACTTGGCAGGCGCCGGAATCGCCGGCCGCTTCACCGACGAACACCGCCACGCGATCGCCGACAGCCGCATCGGCCCCACCCGCGCCCTCGCCGAAACCGCCGCCCGCTGCGGTGTCCCCACCTTCGTCTCCGCGTCCGCCATCGGCTACTACGGCTACGACCGCGGCGACGAGATCCTCACCGAGAACTCCACGCGCGGAGACGGTTTCCTCGCCGACGTGGTCGCAGCCTGGGAGGCCGCAACCGACCCCGCAGCACACGCGGGCGTCCGCGTGGTCCGCATCCGCACCGGCATCGTCCAATCCCCAGCAGGCGGCACCCTGCGCCTGCTGCGCCCCCTCTTCACCGCCGGCCTCGGCGGCCGCATCGGCCCCGGAACCCAGTGGCAGTCCTGGATCGGCATCGACGACCTCCTCGACATCTACCACCGCGCACTCTGGGACACCGCACTCGCCGGACCGGTCAACGCGGTCGCCCCGAACCCCGTCCGCAATACCGACTACACCCGCACCCTGGCCCACGTCCTCCACCGCCCCGCCCTACTACCCGTCCCCTCCTTCGGCCCCGCCCTACTCCTCGGTCGCCAAGGTGCCCGCGAACTCGCCGAAGCAGGCCAACGAGTCGCCCCCACCCGCCTCACCGCCTCCACCCACCCCTTCCGAACCCCTGACCTCGAACAAACCCTGCGTCACCTGCTCGGCCGCTGATCAGAGGCACCTGCCAGCAGTTCAAGGCCCTGAACGAGTGCAGCCTCGACAGGCAAAGACTCTGCTCGACCTCGAACCATTCGAAGGTGGTGACTCGCCGGAACCCGAGGTGGGCCGCAAGTTTGAGCGAGCGCTCATTGGCCGACTCCGTCGCATTGGTTGATTATCGAGCTCAGCGGCGGCAAGCTGAGGTGGCTCGGGTGAGGCTGGCTGGTGTCGACCCATTGCTCGTGGGCGGTTGCCACGCATACGGTGTCTGATATGGCGCTGATCGAGATCGAGGACTTGCCCGCGGCAACTGATGCTGTCTTTCGTCGGCGAGCTCGCGCTGCCGGCTTACCGGTGTTGGAGTATGTGCGTCGAGAACTGATCGCGCTGGCGGGGCGGCGTGTGCCGCTGGACGCTGTGGTGGACTTCCTGGTGGAGGAGCGGCCGGGGCATCCGGGGCCGGAGATCGATTCCGGTGCAACGGCATTGCTTGATGTCTACGACCTTCCGGCGGAAGCCTGGAGTGTTTTCACCGGTCGCGCGGCCGCAGCGGGGATGCCGCTGAGCGATTACGCGCGTCGGGAGCTGATCGCGCTGGCGCAACGCAGCACGGTCGATGACGCGATGCTCGAATTCCGTGAAGCCATGGAACGGGAACCGGGGCTGGTCATCGACATGGAGGCAGTGGCCGCGTCCGTCCGTTATGCGCGTGGTCTGTAGATAGCCGACCGGGTGTCACTGTCGTTGATTCGCAGCGGCTTCGGTGTCGGCGAGTCGAGAGGAGTCCGCACCGAGCAGGGCGACCGCTTCGGTCAGTCCGTCGACGCGCTGTACCTCGGGGGGCAGCAGCACCTCCTGCCAGCCCGGGCCGCCGACGAACACCTGCGCCCCGGCCGCCAGGCCGGCGACCACCGCTGAGGTCAACGCGGTGGATTCTCGTTGTGACCAGAGCAGGACCGAGGTCGGTCCGCTCGGCCGGGCCAGTGCGTCGGCGAGGGCGACGGTCGGCACGTCCGCGCCGAGCATGCGCGCGCCTATCCCCTGCTCCGCCAGGGCGGCGCGCAGCACTTCGAGTGGGAGCGAATGGGTTTCGCCGCCCGTGCAGGCCAGCAGGATGGTGTGGTCGGGGCGGGCGTGTGGGGCATGGGTGCGCTGCATGACCGATGTGATGCACCACGACAGCAGGTGTTCGACGTCGATACAGCCCTCGCCGCTGCTCTGACGCGCGACGACATCGGCGAAGGCGGGTCTGCACAAACCGTCCCAGGTTTCCACGATGCCGACCGCGCGCACGTGCGCCTCGAGCAGTGCGACAACCCGGCCCGAGTCGAGAGCGAAGGCCGCATCGAGCAGCGGCAAGCGATCGCCGGGCAGCACGGCGATGCCGCGCACGGTGGCGGCGGCACCGGCCGGGCTCGCGCCGTCACGAATCAGCGCGAGCATGCGTTCGAGCGCGGCGATGTCGGCCTCGGTGTAGAGGCGGTGCTTGCCCGGGCGATCCTGTGCGGGACCGATGTCGTAGCGCCGGTTCCAGCTGCGCAGGGTGGCAGTCGGAATCCCGAGCCGGTCCGCCACGGCGCGCACCGTGTAACCGGCCGCATCGGAGACAGGGGCTGAACCGGCGGACATCGCTCCATTCTTGCCGATAACCCGTTCATCCCGCCTTACCGACGTGGTTCGGGGCCATCGTGCGGACCCGTCACTCACAGAACGCGCGCTCTCCGCTGCCCGCAGGACCCTCGCACAAGCCCAGAATGAGCATCGCCGGGGTCGATACGGCCGAAGTCTCCGACCGTCGACGCACACTCTCCGCTCGATGAATCATTTGCGCATCGTTTCTTGGTAACCTATCGCTACCGACAATTTCGAGGAGCCCTTGTGCGTATCGCCCTACCATCCGCGTTCCGCCGTTCGGCCGCGACCGCCTTCGTCGCCCTTGCGATCACCGCCTTGTCCTCGGCCACAGCAGCCGCGGCGCCCCCGGCTCCCGTTCCGTCCCTCGAACTGGACCGGTACCTCGGCGTCTGGCACCAGCTGGCCGCCGTACCCCAGCCGTTCAACCTCGCATGCGCGCGCGACACCACCGCCACCTACTCGCTCGACGAGCGAGGCGATGTCGCCGTGCACAACCGCTGCCACACCTGGTCAGGCGGCATCGATGAGATCCGTGGCACCGCCACCGTCACCGACCCCGCCACGAACGCCCAGCTGAACGTCTCCTTCCCCGGCGTACCCGGTCAGGACGGAGAAACCAACTACATCGTCACCGCGCTCGGCCCGGAGTACTCGTGGGCGCTGGTCACTTCGCCGAGCCGCCTGTCCGGATTCGTCCTCTCCCGCACACCCACCCTCGACGCCGCCGCATGGGACGACATCCACACCGCGATCGAAACGGCAGGCCAGAACACCTGCCTGTACCTGACCACGCCGACCACCGGCGGGCGCACCGACATCGTCCCGCTGTGCACCCGATGACCGTCTCGATCGCCCTGTTCACGCGCGACCTGCGCCTGGCCGACAATCCCGTCCTCGACGCCGCCCGCCGGTCCGCCGACACCGTCGTGCCGCTGTTCGTCGTCGACGACGCCCTCGTGCCCGATCGTTGCCCGCCCAACCGGGCGGCCTTCCTCGCGAGCGCCCTGACCGAACTAGACGCGGGCTTGCGCGACATCGGCGGCCGTCTCGTCGTGCGTCGTGGTCACGTCGCGACCGAGGTCACGCGGGTGGTCGCGGAGACCGGGGCGGAGTCGGTACACGTCGCCCAGGACGTCAGCGCCTTCGCCGCCCGACGTGAGAACGCCCTGCGCGCAGTACTGTCGACCGATGCTCACCCACCGCGAGCCACGCGCGTGGTGACGACTGCCAGACGTCCGGACTGCGCCCTTCACCCACACTCGGCCGTGATCACCGCCGTCGACCCATCTGCCCTGGCGCCTGCCACCGGCCGCGACTACTACGCCGTGTTCACCCCGTACTTCCGCCGCTGGGTAGACACCCATCGCCGCCGTCCACTCGACCGCCCCCGCGCGCTCGCCGTACCCGACATCCCCAGTACGGCAATACCTTCCGTCGCCGAGCTGTCGCCCGGACAACCTTCCCCGAACTGCCCGACCGGCGGCGAGATCACCGGCCGCGCGCTCCTGAGCAAGTGGCTGGCGGGCCCGATCGACGACTACGCCGACCGAAATGACGACCTCGCCGCCGATGCCACCTCGCACCTGTCGCCGTACCTGCACTTCGGCTGCCTGTCCCCGGTCGAGGTCGTGCACCGCACCGACCTGTCCACCGACGGCGGTCATGCCTTCGCCCGCCAGCTCGCATGGCGCGACTTCCACCATCAGCTGCTCGCCGCCCGTCCCGACACCGCGTCCACCAGCCTGCGCCCCGGCCCGTTCCCGGTGCGCCGAGATCCCCAAGCTGTCACCGCGTGGAAGGAGGGCCGCACCGGTTACCCGATCATCGATGCGGCGATGCGTCAGCTCGTCACCGACGGCTGGATGCCCGGGCGCGCCCGCCTCATCACCGCGTCGTTCTTCACGAAGACCCTGCGCCTGGACTGGCGGATCGGCGCCGCCCATTTCCTGCACTGGCTCGTCGACGCTGATCTGGCCAACAACCAGCTCAACTGGCAGTGGGCCGCAGGCACTGGTACCGACACGCGCCCCAACCGCGTCCTCAACCCCCTCCGCCAGGCCGACCGTCACGACCCCGACGGCACCTACGTCCGCCGCCATCTCCCCGAACTGGCCCACCTGCCGGGCGGCACCATCCACCGCCCGTGGCGCGCGGACCTGCCCGGCTCCACCTATCCAGCACCGCTGGTCGACGTCCCGGGCATGTGACCCCGCGTCCGCTCGGCAATCGTGCGACACGGCGGCCCGACCATCCGTTGGCGTCGTCGGCCGCCGGGCGTAACGTCAGGATCGTGAACGACACGCGCCCCTCCGCGTCCGCCCGATTCGATACGACCCCGATCGTGGTCGAGGATCTCGGACTCATCGACTACCACGCCGCCTGGGAGCTGCAACGGCAGATCGCCGACGAACGCGCCGCAGGCGAGGGCACCGACCGGCTGCTACTGCTGGAGCACCCGTCGGTCTACACCGCGGGCCGCCGCACCGAGGCCGACGATCTGCCCATCGACGGCAGCCCGGTGGTGCAGGTCGACCGGGGCGGCAAGATCACCTGGCACGGACCGGGGCAGCTCGTCGGCTACCCGATCATCCGGCTGGCCGAACCGGTCGATGTGGTGCAGTACGTGCGCCGTCTCGAAGAAGCACTGATCGACGTGATCTCGGGTCTCGGCATCACCTGCGGACGGGTCGAGGGCCGATCGGGAGTGTGGTTGCCCGCCACCGACTACTTCGCCGAACGCAAGATCGCCGCGATCGGGGTGCGCGTGCAACGCGGCGTCGCCCTGCACGGCATCTCGCTCAACTGCAACTCCGCCCTCGACGGTTTCCAGGCCATCGTGCCCTGCGGCATCAAGGACGCGGGTGTCACCACCCTGACCCGTGAGCTGGGTCGCGAGGTCACCGTCGCCGAGATCAAGCCGCTCGTCGCCACCGCGATCGTTGCCGCGCTCGACGGAGAAATTCCCGTCCGCCCGCATGACATCGATCGCACCACCGGCCCCGCGCCCGAGCGGGCCCCGAGCGTAGAGTCGGTCCAGTGAGCTCCGTAGACGCCTCTGCCCCCGCCGGACGCAAGCTGCTGCGCATCGAGGCGCGCAACGCGGAAACGCCGATCGAACGCAAACCCAAGTGGATTCGCACCCGCGCCACCATGGGCCCCGAGTACAGCGAGCTCAAGGGCCTGGTGAAACGCGAAGGCCTGCATACCGTCTGCGAGGAAGCGGGCTGCCCCAACATCTTCGAATGCTGGGAAGACCGTGAGGCCACCTTCCTCATCGGCGGCGAACAGTGCACCCGCCGCTGCGACTTCTGCCAGATCGACACCGGCAAGCCCGCCGCCCTCGACCGCGACGAACCCCGCCGCGTCGCCGAAAGCGTGCAGGCCATGGGTCTGCGCTACTCCACCATCACCGGTGTGGCCCGCGACGACCTCGACGACGGCGGCGCCTGGCTCTACGCCGAAACCGTGCGCGCCATCAAGGCCCTCAACCCCGGCACCGGTGTCGAGCTGCTCATCCCCGACTTCAACGCCGACCCCGACCAGCTCGCCGAGGTGTTCTCCACCCGTCCCGAGGTGCTCGCCCACAACCTGGAAACGGTGCCGCGCATCTTCAAGCGCATCCGCCCCGCGTTCCGCTACGAGCGTTCCCTCGCGGTGATCACCGCGGCCCGCGAGGCAGGCCTGGTCACCAAGTCCAACCTCATCCTCGGCATGGGCGAAACCCCCGAAGAGGTCACCGAAGCGATGCGCGACCTGCACGAAGCCGGCTGCGACATCCTCACCATCACCCAGTACCTTCGCCCGTCGCCGCGCCACCACCCCGTGGACCGCTGGGTGAAGCCCGAGGAATTCGTCGAACACTCCAAGGTCGCCGAACAACTCGGCTTCGCAGGCGTCATGGCAGGCCCCCTCGTCCGCTCCTCCTACCGAGCCGGCCGCCTCTACGCCCAGGCCATGACCCATCACGGCCGCGAAATCCCCGAAGCCATGGCCCACCTGACCCAGGAAGGCACCGCCTCCCAGGAAGCCAGCTCGGTCCTGGCCCGCTACGGCAGCTGACACCGCGGCACGTCCCGTTAAGCTGGAATCAGCAGCCTGACCTTGCGTCCCCGGAGGAGACGAGATGGCGATCGATTTCGAGGCACTCATGCCGCAGCTGCGGGCGCTGTGCGAGAAGTACGACGTTGTCGAGCTGTCGGTCTTCGGGTCTGTAGCCCGCGGATCCGACAGACCGGACAGCGACATCGACCTGCTCTACTCTCTGAAGCCGGACACCGATATCGGGCTGGAATTCTTCGGATTCCAAGAAGAGCTGGAGAAGCTTCTCGGTCGAAGGGTCGATGTCGTTCCGAAGAAGTACCTGCACTGGTTCATTCGTGATGCCGTCTTGGCTGAGGCGAAGGACCTGCATGTCGCGGCGTGAAGATCTGCATCTTGCCGACATCGTCACTGCCCACTACAGAATCGCGTCCTACCTCGAGGGCCTCGACTTCTCGGGTTTCCAGAAAGACGACCTCCGCCAAGACGGCGTGATCCGGCAGCTGTCGATTATCGGCGAAGCGGCCTCCTCATTGACGCAGGAGACCCGGGATTCACAACCGGAGATCCCTTGGAAGTTGGTGCGAGGCATGCGAAACATGCTGGTGCACCAGTATTTTGATGCCGATCTGATCATCGTCTTCAATGCCGCCACGAAAAGTGTGCCGGAGCTGGCCGCTCGCATTCTGGCGCTGTTGGCACAACGCGATCCCACCGAGGCCGCGCGCGTCCTTGCGCACAAACCCTCTTGGCTAGACTGAGCCTCCCCTAAGTTTCTGGAAGGACCCATGTCGAAGTTCGAGAACGTCTCCGTCAGCAAGAAGGCCAATGTGTACTTCGACGGCAAATGTGTCAGCTACAGCCTCGAGCTGCCCGACGGCACCTCGAAGTCGGTGGGTGTCATCCAGCCGTCCAGCCTGACCTTCACCACCAGCGCCCCGGAGATCATGGAACTGGTCGCGGGCGAGGCGAAGGTGACCCTGGCCGGCGACTCCACCCCGATCACCTACCGCGCGGGCGAGTCGTTCAAGGTCCCCGGCGACAGCTCGTTCGACATCGAGGTCGTCGACACCATGCACTACATCTGCCACTACGGCTGATCCCCCGGGGTGCCGTCACCACCGACGGCACCCCATCAGTTGTAGTTGAAATACCACCCGGGTCCGCGCTCGTAGTCGCCCTCGTGGCAACCGCGCGTGATGAAATTCGCCGACCCGAGCATCACCTTGTCGAGCTCGCTCTGACACACGCGCTCGTTGCCGTACGGACCGAAATGCAGCGTCGTCTTGCTCGGCGACTCCGACGGCAGCGCACCGGGGTTCGCGGACGTACCCGATGAGGGCACGCTCGTGGTGGCCTGAACGGTGGTAGGCGCGACCGTCGTCGGTGCGACAGTCGAAGCCTGCACCGTCACCGTCGACACCAGCCCTGTACCGCCCTCCCCGGAATTTGTCGAACACTGCGCCACCCCGACGAGCACCGTAGCCACCACCCCGAGCACTCCCGCCACGCTGCCGACAATCGTCCACAGGTGCGTCTGCCCACTGCCGGTCGGCTGCTGCTCACTCGACAAGTCAACTCCCCCTACGCATTCGGCGTACCATCTGAAGAAGCAACCTAATCCAGATCCTGGCACAGCGCAGAGTTCTCACCGAGGACCGGCGAACAGACCGATGTCAGAAGCTCTTGTGCGGTACGCCGACGGTGAGTCCGCCGTCGACCACGAACTCCGCGCCTGTCGAATACGAGGACTCGTCGGAGGCCAGGAAGGCGACCAGCGCCGACACCTCGTCGGGCTGGGCCGCTCGAGCCAGCGGAATCTGCAGGAAGTCGGCCGGGATTCCCTCGGTCATCGGGGTGCTGATGAGGCCCGGATGGACCGAGTTGACGCGGATCCCCTGCGGCGCGAGCTCCAGCGCCGCCGACTTGGTGAGCCCTCGCACCGCGAACTTCGTCGCCGTGTACCCGTGTAGCCCCGGGCTTCCCCGCATCCCCTCCACCGAGGAGATGTTGACGATCGACCCACCGCTTGTCATCGCGGGGACCGCCGCCTGCATCCCGAGGAAGGTGCCGGTGAGGTTGATGTCGATGATGCGCTGCCATTCCTCGAGCGCGAAGTCGACGAGCAGGTTGCCGTTGACGATCCCGGCATTGTTCACCAGCACATGCAGCCCGCCGAACTCCTCGACCGCCGTGCGCACCACCGCCTGCCACTGCTCGGGCTCGCGGACATCGAGGTGCTGGTACCGCACACCGAGTTCGCTTGCGAGAGCGGCACCTTCGTCGTCGAGCACGTCGCCGATCACCACCGACGCGCCTTCGTCGACGAATCGGCGCGCGTGCGCGGCACCCATGCCCCGCGCACCGCCGCTGATCACCGCGACCTTGCCTGTCAACCGTCCCATGCCACGAATCCTTCTGCCGGCCCCTGCCGTTTACACCGTACGAGCGCAGGGACGATTCGGGGCTATTTCACGAGGAACTCGTCCTTGTACAGCCGGTTCGGCCGGGGAGCCGTCGCTTCGCTGAGCTCGACCTGGTAATCGCTCTGGCGCACCGTCTTCGGCCGATAGCTGCCACCGAAGGTCACCATCACCGACCCGCCGACCCCGTTCACGCCTCGCTCGGCGGTCGCTTCACGGCCCGCGTTGAACACCGTCGCCACATCGCGTCCGTCGTTGCCGACCGCGATGGTCCCGTCGTGAAAGAACTGCACGAACGTCCCGTTGTCTGCCGCCACCGTCGCGGCGACCGTGTGTCCGAGCTCGGGTGTCAGGGCGAATTCGGCATCGCAGGCCTGGCGCCGGTCACCCGGTCCCGGTACGTCGAGTGTGCGCCCGATCCCGAGCAGTACCGTCTCGCCCAACGCGTTGTGCCGTTCGCGGCCCATTTCGGACCAGAGATGAGTGGTCGACCAGACCTTCACACGCCCGTCGTCGAAAAGCGACACCCGGTCGTCGGTGCCGTTGCTGAACAAGAATTTCGCGCTGTTGGGGGCCATCTATCGATCATGGTCGATGCAGCACGCCCCTGTCGCCCGGTTCGGCCGATACGGCACGATGCCACGGCGATGCAAATCCGCGAAACCGCTGGTACCAGCCGATTTCAGCAGGAAATATTCGTCGCACCCGAAGATTCGAACGAGATGTGCACGTGGTCATAGTGATTCTGGGTGGGGCTGCCACGGTCTTCCATGAACGACCAGCCGCCGCCGTCGTTGTAGCGCTGCTTCCAGATCACGTAGGTGACGCCGAAGCGCTCCTTGTTGGCCAGCACGAATTCGGCGATCGCGTCGCCGACGCCGCCGCTGGTCATCACGTCGAGCGCGAGCCCGGCACCGTGGTCACCGTCGTAGCGGCCGTGTGCCCCGCCGATATCGCTGATACCGAACATCTTCTGCAGCAGGTGGCTCACCTGCGCCACGTGCGGCTGCACGCCTTTCCACTCGGTGTCACACGGGGTGGTGGCATGCATCAGCGACAGCGTCGCCGACTCGTCGAGGGCGGAAACCGGCGCCGGCTCGGGTTCCACGAACGCGGCCGCGGCGGCGATCGGGTCGGGGTCGACTGTCGAGGTGGTCTGCGGTTCGACCGCGGCAGCCTCCTGGACCGCAGGCCCCGGCCGAATCGTCATCCACAGCATGGCCGGGACTGTCGCAGCGACACTCCACACGGCAAGCTGAGCGCGCCCACGCGGCGGCGCCGGTTTGCGATGTTGACCACGCACGATGTCGATCACCAGCTACTCGTAGAGGACAAGGTCACCGCTACATTACGAAATGGTCGCGGAAATGTCACGCCGCACGTATGACGTGCGGTCGAGAAAGCATCCCGCATGCCGGACGATCGCGCAACCAGCACGCTGTGATCTCGATCGGAGGTCTTTGTCGGCACCTCACCGTTGCACCGGTCTCGTGCCGGGACGAAATCAGGAGACCTGCCGATCCCGCCCCTTGCCGACAGCCTGGGTCCGCGTCAGCTCGACCCACACCCTCTGCGCCCGACGCAACAGATCTTTCACCCCACCGGGGCCGTTCGTCTCTTCCAGCCCGGGTCGATCGAATTTCACACTGCGCGAATCATTTTCGAACCTTTCACAAAATGCCGATCTGTTCCGGCCCCCAGTATCGTCACCCGCACCGACATCCGTACCGCATCGAATGGAGACGGCCTGTGCCGGACGCCATGCACCAGCTCACGACCACGCTCGGCACCCCACCCCCACCCGAGTTCGCCACCCTCACACCCGACGAGCTCGCCACCCTGAACACCTATGTCCAGGCCGCCCTCGACCAGCGCAAAGCCGCCCTCGACGACGCACTCGACTCCGGCATGCGCCTCATCCCCCGCCTGGCCCGCCCCGCCGTGAAGAAGGTGCTCGGACTATGACCGCGTCCCACCACACCGCCGCCGAGATCGCCCGCCTGTCCGCCGCACTCGACCGGCCCGCCGCTGACCTCGAGTTCCTCGCCGCGCTCCCCCCGTCCGCCCTGCGCGCCTTCCGCGAACAGATCAGCGACCGCATCTCGGCCCGCGAAGCCCGTCGCATGCAAAAGACCGCCGCCGCAGCGAAATTGGTGCCGCCGACCATCGCCGCCAAGATCACCGAGGCCGCGTTCGGCCCCGTCCTGGCCGCCGCCATCGCCGGTTCCGTCGACCCGGCCCGCGCCGTCGCCATCGCCAGCGCCCTGTCGCCCGTATTCCTCGCCGACGTCGCCGTCACGCTCGACCCCCGCCGCGCCGCCGAGGTGATCGCCGAGATCCCCGACCGCATGGCCACCGATGTCGCCCGCGAATTGCTCAGCCGCCGTGACTATCTCACCATGGGCCGCCTAGCAACCTCGGTCCCCGACGACGTCCTGCGCGTAGCGCTGCCGCACGCCGCCGACATCGACCTCCTGCACGTCGGCTACCACCTCGAAGACCCCAGCGCCGCCGACCGCCTCCTGTCGCTCATCACCGACCGCCTCCCCGGCCTCATCCACGCCACCAACGCCGAGGGCCACTGGCCCGAGGCCATCGCCCTGCTCGACACCCTCGGCCCCACCCAACGCTCCCACCTGGCCGACGAAGTCGCCGCCCAGGACGTCGAAATCCTCGACGGCCTCCTCACCGCCGTCACCGCCCTGGATGCCTGGGACACCCTGCTCCCCGTCGCCGCGGGAATGAAAACCGCCGGGCTGCGACGACTGGCCACCCGGCCACTGATGCAGGACCCCACCGTCCTCACGAAGATCGCCGACCTCGCCCTCACCCACAACCTCTGGCCAGACCTCCTCCCCCTCGCCGAACACCTCGCCCCCACGCAACTCCAGCCCGTCGCCGCCCGAATCTCCACCGAACCCGACGACGTCCTCACCACCCTCATCGAACAGGCCCGGGACCACTGGGAAACCCTCTTCCCCGTAGCCCTCGCCCTCGCCCCCGAGGCGCGCCAACGCTTCGCCTCGCTCCCTGTCGTGCATCAGCCCGACACCCTCACCACCGCCGTCGCGACCGCCGCCACCCACAACCTGTGGCCCGAAGCCCTTCCGCTGCTCGACATCCTCCCCGAATCCACCCACGACACTCTCGCCGCGGCGATCAGCGCCGTTCCCGACGACAGCTTCGTCGCCGCGATTGCCGCCGCCCCGGCCGCCGACTGCACCACAACCATGGTGAAGATCGCCCTGCGCCAAGACGTCGCGTCCCGCTCACGGTCCCTCACCCTCCTCGACGAGTTCGGTGACATCGAGGCCCTCGTGGCCACGTTCACCCCGACGGACTCTTCGGTATGGAAAGGTTTGTGCGAGATACGAACCGAGCTTCCGGATCGGTTGCGGCAGCTGCTCGCGGTGCAGGCGAAAGAATGCGGGCAGAACGAGTTCGCCGACCTCCTGTCGGGCGAGTAATAGACGCGCCGAATATGCTGAACGGGGCCGAGCTGCCACCAGTGCGCCGGTCAGGAGGGGTTTCGTGGGGGACACGGAAACAGCAGTGAGCACGGGGCCGTCCCCGTCGTTGCCGACTCTTACGCGCGACCTAGGACGCTCGGCACGGTACAAGGCGCTGGCGGGTGCTGTCGGTGCCGGACTCCTGACCGGCGGAACTGCTCTCGGCCTCTTCAGCCGATTCGGCACGGCGCCGGTCGCGGTGAGGGACACGTACGCGCAAGCCGGTCACGTCGCGGGAGCCGCCGCCGTGGCCGGCGGACTGGTACTGGCCATCGCTGTCGCGGCATGGTTCGCCGGCCGCTCACGACAGGCCGACTTGTGGAGCACTCATCACCGATGGGAACTCGGCGCCACAGCAACCGTCGTACTGGTACTCGGCTTCCTCGGCACGATGTCCTGGAACGAGCATCTACCGAGCAGCTACACCACCCTGCGAACCGAGATGCCGTATTTCGAGCAACTCACCACCTCGGTCGGCGCGCTCGCACTGGTCGCGATCGGGTCGATCCTGGTGCTGCCGCTCGCCTTTCACATGGGGGTAGCAAGAACACTTCGCCGGGGCACCTCGACGGCGACCGTGGCGATGGGGCTGGCGATCGCCGCTGTGGTGAGCGTGGTCGCCGTGCGCGCAGGCGACGACAGGCTCAACGTCGACCACCGCACCGCCGCCCCCGCCCCGGTGCCGGCGGCAGCCGACAGATTCGGCACCGAAGCATTTCGGCTGCAGCTTCCGCCACTGAACAACCGGCCCGAGGCGACCGGACGTGAAGTCATCGCGGCGGGCACCGGTTTCCTCGTCATCGGCGTCGACGGCCTCCGCGCCTTCGACGGCGCTACCGGCGAACCACGCTGGCACTATCTGCGCAGGCCCCAATCCGGCACCCGCACAATGACATACGACCGCGGATCGGCCATCACGGCCGCCGACGGTGCCATCGTCACGACCCGCTGGACGGGTCGAAGCGGCACCCGGCGCATCACTTTCGACGCCGTCACGGGCCAGATCCTGTGGACCTCGGACGACCACACGGATTTCACCTCGGACGACCACGACAGCCCAGCGCGCCTCCTCGAGGCCCCCGCGTCGGACACCTTGATCGTGGAAACCGACACCGCTGTCAAGGGATACGACGCCCGCACCGCAGCCCGCCGATGGGTGACACCCGTCGCCGAATCCGGCTGCCGCTCCACCGATGTCGGTACCCGCGTCACCGCCGATGCCGTCTATCGAGTGCTCCGCTGCGGCGGCTCGATATGGCGCGTTATCGCGATCGATACCGCAACGGGAGGTGTGATCGGCTACCGCGACTACCCCGCCTCGACCTCGAACAAGCCCACACTGACACTGCTACAGAACATGACGCTCATCGACTTCTGGACTCCCGACAACCCCGCATACATGCTCGTCGAAAAACCGGACCAGCTCGCCACCACCCCACTCCGGACCTCCGGTTCACCCTTCGCCGCAACCGCCGACGGATCCGACCTTCTCGTCGGGCTCTTCGACCCGACGACCCGCCAGAGTCATGTCGACCTGACCACCTACGACGGCACCTCACGCACCCGAGTCCCCGAGATGTCGCCGAGTAGCCCGAACAGCGGTGCTGTCCATGTCCTCGCCGAGGAGATCATCGCGCTGGAATACGACACCTCACTGCGGCTTTCGCGCTGGCCCCGCCGAAATCCGGCTTCCCCCACCGCCGTCCCCATCGAGGCCACCTGCCGCCCCAAAGCTACTCAGCCGACACTCCTCCCTGTCCCCGCATCGATCTTGGTCGTTTGCCAGAACAACGAGGAGATCGGCGACGCCACCCTCGACATCATCGGCTACCGCTGAACCCTCACCCACCGGTCGGTAGCGCCTCACTCTCTGGCCGATAGACGAGTCAACGCCTTTGAGCCCCAGCAAATATCGCATGGCAATCCAACCGCACCCAGCTAAAATCGGTCATCCAGGAGTCATTCTCCGGGGGATACACCGAAGTAGGGGTAGAGAATGAAAACCACGCTCATCGTCGCCATCGCAGCACTGTCCGCCATCACACTCACCGGCTGCTCGTCGGATGCCGACGTGGTCTCGGAAAACCTGTCCAAGGAATCCGACCAGTTCAAGATCAACCGCCGCGTGGTCTTCTTCAACGGAATCACCGACAAGTACCTGCTGTCGGTAGAGGGCAAGTGCTCCATCAAGGACGAGAACAAGCAACTCGAGGTCACCTGCAAAACCGGCGACGACCAATACAAGAAGCACTTCCTCGGCCTGTCCGACAACGTCAGCTATTTCGTCGAACAGCTCGAGCCCGCCGAGGTAGACCGCTACCACTACAAGGTCATCTTCAAGCCCGAGGTCATCCTCCCCGACGTCGACCGCCCCTGACCGAGCATCGTCCTGTCGACTACGACAGGTTGCCGATCTCCGCGTCGAGATCCGCTGCAAGCCGCAGCATCTGCTCCCCCGCCTCGAGTACCACGGTGGTCGAGGCGGTCCAGTTGCCATCGTCATGCCGCCACGGTCGCACTGTCCATGTGAGTCCGACGTGTCCCGGTCGATGCTCTCCCACACTCGGACCCCGTCCCATCCCACGAAGTCCTCGATGAGGCTCTCGATGAACGCGACCAGATTGCGGTCGCCCATGAGTGACACCGTCACTTGGTGCAGCACCGCGGCCATTCCAGGCCCGCCGACCCGAACACAAACCCGGGCCGAGGTGTCACCCCAGGGATCGACTCGATTCCACAGCCGAACCCATGTCCCGTAACCAGGTTCACCCAGGCACACACCTCGGTCCGAGTCCGAATTTCGGTCACAGTCACAGTCCATCGCCGCATGCTAACCACGACGATAGGTGCGGCGTCGTTCGCAACGACCCCTGCCGAGCGAGCTGAATTACCCACCCGATAGCGAGGCCACAGGACTCGCCAACCAATTACTGGAAAATACTGGACATCACTGGAAGTTCCACTTACCCTCGGCCCCATGTCAGAAGCTGCGGAGCTGCTGGAAGCCCGCATCAACGAACTACGCGCAGCCGTCAGACGCGCCGTCTCCGCCGGTGACCGCCTGGCTGCCCGCCAGTTGCGCAATGAGCTGCGTGCGGTCGAAACCGAGTGGGACGAAGCAGTCCTCGGTCCCGGCGAAGCTCCAACTCCGGACCCGAATGTTCCGGTGCGCGAGCATGTTCACCGTGCACTCACCCTGCTCGGCGCACCGTCGGCACCGAAATTGGTAATGCAGGTCCACACCGCATTCTTCTCCGGTGATCTCGCCCCCGCACGGCTGACGAGCTTGCGTCGCGACGAGGAACGTTCCTTCCGCGCCGCACCTTTCGCGCGCCCCTACTACATCTGCGCAGCACTCACCACCGACCTCCTCGCTCCGGCACGCGGACTCCTCGCCCTGAGCAGCTGGACACTCCCCCAACGCATGATCGGACCCCTCAGCCCTCGAGTGAACCTGCTGACCTCGGCGATCCGACTGGCCGACCACGTCAGAGGCCAACCGGGCATTTCACCGGACGGCATCCGTTTGATGTGGCGCCTGGCGAACTCCATCCCCGGCGTAACAGGCACCCCCGATTCCATCGATGCCGAGGACGTGAAGACCGCCGCACAACGCGAGCTCGCGGTCCATGAAGAAGACGACGCATTCCAGCGGCAACAGGCCGCGACCAGGGCGGCACAGCAGCTCGATCAGCCCGCCCAACTGTTCGGCACCCGGCTGAGCCTGGCCGCCACACGAAAAGAGATGGGATGAAAGAGCTTTCGGCCCGCCTGCAGGAGCTGCGCGGCGGAGCCCCCTCGATCCGTCACAATGCCCGGACCATTGCCGCGCTCACCGCGAACCCCGGCTGTGCCCGCCGCGCGCTGCTCGACGCCGCGGCTGTCGACAAGGCTGTTGTCGCACGGGAACTCGGCTATCCGCCGCAGTACGGCCAGTCGTCGTTCGCGATCACGCGCGGCAACGCCTTCGAGTCGATGGTGAAGGCGAACGGTTGCGCCGATCTGCTCGCGCTCCTGCGTGACGTCCTCGGCCTGACCATCCCCGAAGTGGCCTATCACAACCTCGACGCGGTCGGCGAAAACGCCGGAAACGCGGTGCGGTATCAGCGCACCCGCCAACTGCTCGGGCAGGCGCTCGACACCGGTGAAGGCACTCTGTTCGATCATCCGATGCTGCGTCTGGACATCGCCGGTGCGCTCGCCTACCTCGAGCCGGATCTGGTCGCCCTCCAGATCGAGGGCAAGTTCCACATCGTCGAGATCAAGTCGTTCCCCATGATCGACGGTCAGGCCGACCCCGCACAGGTCGCGGCCGCGGCGCGTCAGTCCGCGGTGTACGTGATCGCGTTGCGGCGCCTGCTCGAGGATTTGGGCGCCGACCCCGAAAAGCTCGTGTCCCACAACGCGATCCTGGTGTGCACGAAGGATTTCTCGAACCGTCCCACCGCGACGTTCGTCGACCTGCGCAATCAGCTGTCCGTCGTCTCGCGCCAGTTGTCGCGGCTGACGTCGATCGAGTCACTCGTCGAATTGGTCCCGCCCGGGGCGACTTTCGAACCCGGCCCGCAACTGGACGAGGTGATCTCCGCGATCCCCGCCCGCTTCGCCCCCGAGTGCATCTCCACGTGCGAACTCGGCTTCCTCTGCCGCTCCGAAGCCCGAGCGTGCGGCTCCGTCGACGCCCTCGGTCGCGGCGTCCGCGACGAGCTCGGCGGACTGCACAATATCGACGACGTCCTCACTCTGGCCCGTGGTTCGCGCACTCCCACGGAAGACCAGGTCGACATCGCCGAACTGCTCCGCACCGCGCACCGTCTGCGTCAGGAGATCGCGTGAGTGTGCTGTCCGCACTGGCGAAAGTAGAGGCGGTCGACGCCGGCCGCGCCGTGCCGACCGCGACCGTCCGCCACTGTCACCTCGCCGAGCAGCCCATCGTCCTCATCCCACTACATCTCGCGGGCGAGGCGGCGGCACCGCTGGCAGTGCTGGTCGGTGCCCACCATGACGAGGCGAGGCTTCTCATCGTCCCGCAGCCCCGCGACCGCGTCCTGCGCCTGCGCTTCGCCGAGGAACTGGCGGCGATCCTCCTCCCCCACATCGACCGCCACGCCGACGACACGGAACCGGTCGTGATCGACAAGAAGACCAACGAGACCATCGACCGCTGTGTCGACGCCCCGCAGATCTGGGTGCCCAACCAGGCCGCCGTCACCTTCTTGAAACTCCTCGGACGGTCCCTGCGTTTCCGCCGCACCGAAGGCGACGACGCCGTCTCCCCCGCCATCCCGCTCGTCGGCCGGTGGCTCACCTGGTACTGCGACCGCGCCGAACATCCTGGTTCGACCGCGCTCGCACCCCTCACGTCACATCTGTCCACGCACTGGACCACCGGGCAATCCGCGCTCGAGGACGCCAACCTCACCGCGCTCCTCGGCTGGATCGCACCGCCCGACAACCTGACCGGCCCCGAAGCCGCCGCCCGCGCCGAGGACCCGACCATCTGCCCGCCGGCCGGTCCGGCCACCGATCCCGGCTTCGACAATGTCGTCCTCGCCCCACTCATCAACGCCTACGACACAGCTGCCGACGACATCGCCCGCACCCGCGCCGTCCAGCGCCTCGAACAGGCACTGCGAACCCAGCTGGAACCGACGTGGGAGCTGATGTGGCAAGGCCTTTCGCTCCTGCGCGCGCTCCCCGAGGGATCCAGTGTGGCTGCCCGCTGGGCCGAGGATGTGCGCTCCTTCTCGTACTTCACCGAGATCGCCGAAACCCAGGCCCAGTCCCGGCGCGATTCTCCTACCTCCGCCGTCCGGCGATTGCTCGCCCGTGAACAGGCACTCGAACGACTCACCGCCGCAATGGCTTACGACGATCCCTACGTCATGCTGGAGCGCCGACTTGCAGGCGAGGCTTGTCTCGCCACCGTCATCGACTCCGAGCCCACCCGAACCACGCTGAGCGACAAGGGCAAAAGCGTGCTGCGCCCCTTGCTGCGCGTGACAACGACAGACCCCTTCACACCTGTTGCCGGCGAATCACTGCACAACGCCGCCGTCAAGAACCAGCAAGCCAAGGTTCTCGAGGTCGACGACGACGTGATCGTGCTCGAACTCAGCGGCGGAATGGGCCGCAGCGCAAAGGGACCCGCCGAAGGGACGGTGAACGTCGAAGGTGACCGCATCGTCCTGGCCCGCTTCGGCCCCAACGGCAACTTCCGAGCCGCCACCCTCCCGCCCCCGGAGGAAACTCCCTGGACCCACGGCGGCCCACCGGAAACCGATGAGGAGAACTGATGTCCGCCGCACACGCCGCTGATACCACCGTCAGCAATATCCTCACCGACCTGGCCGACACCTCCCACAAGGCGATCGTCGTCGACTCACCCCCCGGCGCGGGCAAATCCACCCTCGTCGTGAAGGCCGCCGGTCAGCTCGCCCAAGACGGCACCCAGCGCATGATCGTCGCCCAAACCAACGAACAGGTCGACGACCTCATCGCCCGCCTGGCCGCCGCCCACCCCGACCTCCCAATCGGCCGCCTCTCCGCCCAGGACTACCGCCCCAGCGACCGCATCGACCTCCCGAACGTCCGCGCCGCCGCCAAAGTCGACGACCTCGCCGACCGCACCATCCTCATCGGCACCGCCGCCAAATGGGCCACCCTCACCGAGGGCACCTGGGAACACGCCATAGTCGACGAGGCCTACCAGATGCGCTCCGAAATGCTCCTCCGCATCGCCGGCCGCTTCGACCGCGGCCTCTTCGTAGGCGACCCCGGCCAACTAGACCCCTTCGCCACCGTCGAATCCGACCGCTGGGCAGGCCTGGACTGGGACCCCACCCGCAGCGCAGTCCCCGTCATGCTCGCCAACAACCGCGACCGCCACATCCCCATCCACCGCCTCCCCGTCTCCTGGCGTCTCCCCACCAGCGCCGCCGACGTCATCTCCGCCGCCTTCTACCCCTTCACCCCCTTCACCGCAGGCACCGCCCCCGGCACCCGCCAACTCTCCTACGTCACCCACGGCCTGCGCACCCCCCTGGACCGCTGCCTCGACGAAGCCGCCGACCACGGCTGGGCCCTCTACGAACTCCCCGCCCGCAACACCCTGCGCACCGACCGAGAAGCGGTGTCCGCCATCGCTTCCCTCGCTGTCCGCATCCTCGAACGCGGTGCTACCGCTACCTCCGAACAGGGCACACATCCCGTCACCGCCGACCGCCTGGCCATCGGCACCGCCCACCGCGACCAAGCCGAGGCCATCCGCCTGGCCCTTCGAGGCACCCTCGCCGAACCGGTCACCGTCGACACCGCCAACCGCCTCCAGGGCCGCGAATACGACATCACCATCGTCCTGCACCCGTTGTCGGGCCGCCGCGACGCCAGCTCCTTCCACCTCGAAGCCGGGCGGTTGTGCGTTTTGACGTCCCGCCACCGCCACGCCTGCATCGTCGTCGCGCGAGCGGGCATCGCCGAACTCCTCGACGCCTATCCGTCTACGGAACCTGTCCACTTGGGTGTGCCAGTCAAGTTTCCCGACGGCTGGGAAGCCAACCAGTCCATCCTGAGCCACCTCGAAAATCATCGAATTCGACTGTAGGACAAACACACATGAATATTTCGGCCGCGATCGCCGCCTATGACACCAGCCGGGCCGCCGACCGAGTAGCAACGGCTGAGCAGCAGCGCAAGCGGGTCCTTGCCGAGTTCCCGTTGGCGGCCTGGCCGACCCTCCCCGTCGAGCGTTACGCCCTGGGCTGCGGTCCGGGCACGTACTGCCGCCTGATGGAGTTCGACACGGTCGACCTCGGCGGCATCGGCGGCGGCAGCGCAGGCAAACACATCATCTTCCGGCGCAGCTCGGGTGAATGGAAGCTCGCTCCGCAACTCGGCTCAGACCTCGAGTCGGGATGGCGACGGTTGCGGGAACAGTTCGTTGCGGCGTTCGACGCGGCCGAACGGGAAGCCTTCGACGAGCTCGACGACCTGGAGGCTTTGCGATCCGGTCAATCGCTGGTCACGAAGTCATTGGCGACCTATTTCCCGCGGCACTTCCTCCCTGTGTTCTCAGGTTCCCATTTGCGCAGCTTCATCGAACGTCTCGGCGGAACCCCGGAACGCGGTGCCACCTCCTGGCGGGCGAACCGTCAGCTTCTTGCACTGGTGCAGCAGCACCAGGAGCTGTCCGACTGGGCACCTCATGCGGTAATGCAGTTCCTCTACGACAATTTCGATCCGCGGGAACGCCGCCGTGCCATCTGGAAGATCGCGCCGGGCGAGCAGGCGAAGCACTGGCAGGATTGTGTCGACGGCAAATACATTTGCGTTGGCTGGGACGAATTTGGCGACCTCACGCAATACACCAGCGACACCGATCTCAAGGAGGCGTTCGCAGAGCTGCTGCCGAACGCGACGGTGGGCAGTGCGAAGAACCTCCTCGCCTACCGCGACCTGGAGCCCGGTGATCGGATCGTCGCCAATCGCGGCATGTCGACCGTGCTGGCGATCGGAACCGTCACCGGCGGCTACTATTTCGACGACTCACGGGACGAATGCAAACATGTCGTCCCCGTCGACTGGGATACCAGTTTCGCGCAGCGACTGGAAACACCGCAGGGCTGGCGACGTACCCTCGTGAAGGTCAAGGACAGCCTTTTCGCCGAACTCACCAAGAATCGGAGGGATGCTCCCCCGCAGGCTTCCTCTGCCGAACCCGAACTGCCGGAATCCATCTCGGAAATAATCGCGGCCTTGGACCGCAAAGGACAGGTGATCCTGCACGGTCCGCCCGGCACCGGCAAAACCCGCCGCGCGCTCGACGTCGCGCTCGCCATCCACGGTCGCACAGCCGACATCGACGGCTCCACCCGCAATGCAGCCGTCAACGAGCTCCTTCGCGCCGGACGCGTCCGACTGGTGACCTTCCACCCGTCCTACGGTTACGAGGATTTCGTGGAAGGCTTCAAACCGGCACACCATCCCGGCACCGCGGGCCTCCATCTGGAACTCACCGACGGGCTGTTCCACAAACTCTGTGCCGACGCTGCGAAAGCCGACGAGGCCGACAAGTTCCTGCTCATCATCGACGAGATCAACCGCGGTGACCTGCCCCGCATATTCGGCGAACTGATCACCGCTCTGGAAACCGACAAGCGCGGCCTCTCCATAGATCTGCCGATCAGCCAGCGCACTTTCGCCGTTCCGCCCAATGTCCGGATCATCGGCACCATGAATACCGCTGATCGCAGTGTCGGCCATCTCGACGCCGCGATTCGGCGCCGCTTCGCATTCGTCCCCGTCGGACCGGACCCTGACGTTGTCTCCGGCGCCATCGGACCACTCGACCTGTCCGAATTCCTCTCGTCCCTCAACGACCGTATCGCCACCCATCTCGACGCGGACCATCAGATCGGGCACGCATATCTGCTCCACAACGGTCTCCCGGTCTCGACCGAGGAGGAAATTGCCGCCGCCTATTACCACGACATAGTTCCGTTGCTCGAGGACTACTGCATGGGGCGTACCGAACTGCTGCACCGAATCCTCGGCACCCTCGTCGACCCCGATACGGGCCGCCCCGCGGTATTCACCGTGACGGACTTGCCGATCGCCCTGGCTGCCGAATTCACCTCTGATGGCAGCGGTCTCGATGATTGAACGGGCCGAGGTGAGAATCAGCGAATACGCGTCTGTCTCGGTAGCCGACGACCAACTCACCGCAGCCGACCTCGTCCGCCTCCGAGCACTTCAAGATCGGCGCCGCTTCAGTGTGGAACAGTCCCGCACCGGTTGGCGCCTCACAGCCCGCGCGACGGTCGGTGTCCTCAACCTGGACCGGATACGTCTGGTGATCGATCCGAAGCTCACGTTCACGGGTGAATCCCTCATCCGGTGGCTGTGCTACGCCTTGGCGGCGCCGGTCCCCCACGACGCGACCGCACGCGAATGGTCCGTCTCCCGAACAGGTTTTGCCGATATCGTCGCCGCCGCACTGCTGCACGAATGCCGCATCCTGGCCCGCGACGGCCTGCGCCGCGATTATGTCCGCACCCAGCAACTCGCCCCGGTACTGCGCGGCCGGTTCGATGCCGTCAGCCAGGCGACCCGACGCTACGGCATGCTCGACCAACTCCACCTCGACACCTTCGACCGCAGCCCAACCATCTGGGAGAACGAAGTCTGCGGCCATGCCCTCCGCGCCGCCCGGGCCATGGTCTCCGATCCCGTACTGGCCCAACGCCTGTCCGTACTCGCAGCCGAGTTCCCCGCGTCCGGAAGGGTTTCCGGTGCCGTCCGCGCCCTGAACCGAGCCACCTACACTCGACTCAACCGGCGCTACCGCCCAGCCCACGTCTGGGCCGGTCTGGTCCTGCGCGCGGGCGGCATCACCGATCTACTCACCGACGTGGGTTCGACCGCTGAAAGCCTCCTCCTCGACCTCCCCACCCTGTGGGAAACCGCGGTCGCCCGCCTTCTCGCCGACGCCGCCCCACCCGGCGCCACCACGGCGACGGCCACCACCGCCACCAAGATCACGGTCACCGGCGACATCTCCACCCGTACCTTCCGCCCCGACGTGGTCGTCACCTTCCGTCCCACCACAGCGCCCCACTATTTTCCCGTCGACGCGAAATACAAACGCTACGAGGTCAATTCCGTCTCCGCAGATGACACCCACCAACTTCTCACCTACATCAGCGGCTACTCCCCGACCGACACCCCAGAAGCCGCCATCATCCACCCAGCCACCCACCGACACTCCCACCGAACCCTGCGCATCCGCGGCAACAACCGCCACCTCGGCACAATCCACACCATCGGCATCGACGTCGACCGCTCCCCCGCCTCGAGCGCAGCCTGGCTCCGAAGCGAGCTGTGGGGCCCGGAAAGCAGTCAGCACAGTGCTTCGTAGCGCCGTCGCGGTGGCCGCGATCCCATCCGATCCCGCTTCGGCACCGCCGAGCCGCCGGGCATCAGCCACAAGTTCGCCGACCAAGCCAACGCCGCAGTCGCAGTCGGCAGCCCCACCACCCTGCGAACCATCGCTGTCAGCGCCGGTTGGAAGGACGGTTGGGATCGAGTAGTCGAAGTGACACAAGGCATCTCGAACGATGAGTTGAAGCGAACCCTGCGACCTGCCCACCACTGACCTGCACCGAAGGTCAGCGGTCAAGGCGCGGGCGGCAACCAGCGCTGCGCTTGATCCCGAGTGACCTCGCTCGCGTCGACATGCCAGAGCTTGTTCTCCCCGTCCCAGCGTGCGTGGAGCTGCCTTTTCGCCTCATCTTTATCGGCGAAGGGAACGCTCAGGTAGAGCCGACCGTTCAGGATCACTCCCGGCTCGGGTCGCTGCATCGAGGGCGAGCCATTCGCTCGAACCGTCGGCGCGGCTTCGACACGGTCCGATGCCGGGGCATACATGTTTCGCGCCGCCCGGTCCTTACGGGCACGGTCGATCACTCTGTTGACACGTTCGCACGACGCCGGGTCGGTGAAGCGCATCATCAGGTCCGTCGGTCCCAAGTTGGCGAGCAGATTGAGCGAACCGTGCCACAGTACGGAGCCGTCGATGATGAGAACCTTCTCGTGCATCCGCTCACGGAAATCGACCTCGCAGCCGACAGCTCGCAATTCGCCGATCAGCGCGCGGTGACGATTTGCAGCTCTGTCGTCTCGCTGTTCGTCGGTGCCCCTCGTGGATACGACGACGCGAACGCCCGCCCGAATTCGTTCGTCGAGCAGTTTCGACCACTTTCGTACGGGCTCGGGATCCAGAAACGGGCAGTAGATCTCGATGCTTCGCGCTGCGCGGGCGATGTCCCATGCCACGGCCTTCGGTACTTCGTCCGCAGGGAAGAAGGCGGGGCGGCTCAGTTCTTCCTCGGAAAGTTCGGACAGCTGGGCCGCGTCACGTATCGGCACGAACTGATCGGCCGACAGCACCTGCGCATGTGCCTCGAGATAGTCGATCATCGCGCCTGCCTCACTACGTGGCGGCAGATGCTTTCTCAGATGATCGAGATCGGCGACAACGATCAGATGGTCCTGTGCGCGGCTGAGTGCCACATTGAGCAGCCTGCATGTCTGCGAAGACAGCCCCGTCTCGCGGTAAAAGTAGCCGAGATCCTTGCCCGCGCCCACCGCGGTATCGAAGATGACCACCGGACGCTGGCTGCCCTGGAATCGATGGATGGTGTCGACCAAACCCTCGTATTCGGCGCCGAAGCGATACTTCAAACTTCCTTGTAGTGCTTTGACCTGCGCGCGATACGGTGCGATGACGGCGAGGCGGTCGACAGCTTGTGCACCGGCGGGTATCTCCGCGGACTGCCACTTCCGCCCAGGAAGTACCCCTTCGTACTGCAACCCGCGGATCAATTCGTGCACGACCGCCTCGTTGACGGTGTTCGCCTTGTTGTCGGGGCCGGGTATTCGCTGCCGGGAGGTGTCGATGAGGAGCATGGCCGTATCGACCAGAGAGTTGGCAGGGATACTGCTTCCGTCGCCTCGCCCGGTTTTCAAGGGCGCATCGGGGTAAGCGACCGCATTCACGAGCGCACAGATCGGCTCACGCATTCGATATTGGGTATCGAGCGCGACCAGCCGATCATCTTGGCGCACCGTACCCGAGTCGTCTACCAATTCGGCCGCCCGGAACGGGTCGCGAGCGCACCACTTCCGTGAGTGCGCACGATCGGTATCGGTGGCCTTCGAGTCTCCCGCGCCCTTCGTCACGGCCGGCAGCTGCCGGAAATCACCCGCGATCACGATTCTCTTCTGTGCCAGTCCGGCCACGAGCCACGCCGAAGGCAGGTCTACCATTCCTGCTTCATCGATGACAACGACGTCTACTCGTTCCAGCAGCGAGCGTGACTGCACCGCTTTGGCCACCGTCGTTCCCATGACCCGGCATCGGCGACGGACTGTCCGCCGAATATCGTCGCGCTCCCGACGAAGCCTGTCGACTTCGGTACGCAGCTGTTCGGCGTGCCGTTGCAATACTGGGAGGGGTGCCACCCCGCGCAGTTTCGGCTCCAGCACAGCGAGCTCCCTGTGCGCGGCTTTGATGGTCTCGGCGGCCGCGGTCACGCGTGCTTTGGCGTTGTGAGCATCGCGCGCGGCTTGCTGCCTCCGCCCCTCCACGTCCGCACACTGACGACGAAGTCTTTCCACTCGCGCTGCCTGACGGTTGGCGAACAACCCACTGGGGCTTCCAACGTGCGCGAGCGCACTCTGCAGCGCGTCGACTTCGAGACGAGTTTGATCAACCGTTCTTTCTGCCTCGGATTGCGCTGCGGCGGCCATCGCGGAATCTTCGCGTGCCTGGGCGAGACTTTCCCGCCAAGCCGCTTCAGCGGCGTAGAGGTGGACCTCATCCTGGGCCTTTGCCAACGCTGCCGACGTCTGATCGAACTTCGCGTCCAAGTCTGCTGCTACCCGGACAGTGATCTGCTCGATATCGATCGATGAGCCGAACCGCTCGCGCAACGTCTTCGACTCGATGTCGCCACCGCGCTGAACCATCCCATCGACGAATCCGGGTTCGTCGACGAGCAGGTCACAGATTCTTTCCAGCGCTTGGTCGACGGCAACCCTGGTGGGCGCGAGAAAGAGAACATTGTGCCCCTGCCGGAAGTTGCCTTCGACAATATGCCCGACGACGTCGGTCTTTCCGGTACCAGGCGGCCCCCACAGAAAGGTCACCTCGCTCGACAGCGCATGCGCGACCGCGGTCCGTTGCCGCGCGTTCAATCGCAGCGTTTCCCAGTTCGAAACCCAACGGGCGGGGTCGCTCTCATAGCCGAGGTGAGGCCGTCCCAGCCCGAGGACCCAGCCGGCGGAGTCCACGCGAATCTTCTCGTCCGCCGCCACCGATTCGATGCGCTGCGCCAGTGCTGTCAAGATCGCCGAATCATCCTTGCGCAACTGCAGATTCGAGGTTCTTCCCGCGATCGAGCGGGAGACGACCACCCGCACCTTCCCATCCGGAAAACGCGACACTTCCGCGGGAGTCCACGGGTCGCTCGACCGTGATGGACGCACCAGAACAGGGCTGCCGTCCAGCGACACATCCCACTTCATACAGGCGTACAGGTATTCGACGCGGTCGGCCGAGGAGGACACCAACACGCCACTCGACAGCGAAATCTTCGGCGAGTCACCCCCGTCGGAACGAAGTTCGGCCGCGATCTCGAGCCGAACAGCGTCGAGTAGTTCGGAAATCGGGTAAGGCCTAATGGTCCCACTCACGCTTCACCCCCGAAGTATGCGCTCACCCCACCAGCTCGGGCTCCGACCCCAATACACTACTCCGACAACCTCTTTCGGGCGGTCACTACTCGCGAATGCGTCGCTTTTGCGCGCGCTCGGTAGGTGCGTCAGCCGATCCCGATTTCTCGTATCTCCGTGGCGAGTTCGATCACCCGACGGTCCTGTTGGTCGAGCATCGGCCTGCGCGGCCTGTCGTTCGAGCTGACCCGAGCCATCCGTGACACGTTGCTCGGCGCTGACCCACCCGTTGCGCTGACCAAACGAGCCCGTGGACAACTCGACGACATCCGCGCCACGAGGGCGGTGAATGTAGTCAGCGGCGATTCCACTGTGATCGAACGCGAGGGTGAAGCCGTTCGCTGGTGGACCTGGGCGGGATTTCGCGCCAACGCCACCCTTGCCGCATCCTTGCCCACCGTAGTGGACCCCACCCAACGCCCCAACGACTTCAGCATCCGGCTCCGACCCGATCTGTCCGTCGGCCTCTGGCGCGACGCTGTCGCGGAGCGACGGGGGCCGCGCTCGGTCCTGGTCCTGCCGATCGCCGACGAACGCGCAGCGAGAGGGTTGAAATTCTCCGATGTTCTTCCGGACCACCTCGCCGCCGCGACCGTTTCCGCCCGGCTGGCGGACGTCGACGGCGCCCGTCAGGTCCTCAGCGAACGAACCTCATGGCACATGCTCTGACATAGCCTTCGAAGGCACCAGTTCGGTGAGCAATTGTTGGGTCTCGGGGTCTGTCGAATAGATGACGACACCACGCATGCCACGGGTGAGCAACACCTTATAGACATTGCGAATCAATCTGCCGAAGTCCTCATCGAACAACGCCTTCGACCTCATCGCCGCGTCCAAGTTCCGATCGCGCACGCCGACGAGGCGGCCCTGACGAAATACCAGATCGGGGCCGATGATCACGCCCGCCCAGTCGTATTCGAAACCTTGCGCGGTGTAGATGCAGCCCACCTGCCCGAAACCGGCCGGGTCGGTCGCCCAGAAGGAACTGGCCGGAGCGTCACCGAGCGTCCTCGCAGCCTTGGAATTCCACGGCATCGACCACGACCCGATGCTGACGTCTTCGACCAGACTCCCGTCGTCGTTCGGCGCGCTCCACGGCCAGCAGTACCCGGCAGTGATGCGCGCCGACTCGCCCGCCTCATGCTTCGAACGCAAGAAGTCCTGCATCTCTTGCGGCGACTGCGCCACCCGGACCTCGAACGCGGGGTCGTCGGACCAAGGTGTCGGTCCACCCACTCGCAGTCCGAGCAGTCTGCGCACCCACTCGTCATACTCATCGCTGCCACCACACCGGAAAAGACCGTCCAAGGGGATCGTGTGGACCGGGAAGCCCGCCCGGGTCGCGTGGGACTGGATCTCCTCCTGCGTCCCCACCTCACCTGGACGCACAACCTGATGCTCGTCGAGGAGGAACACCGGGACTTTGGCAGCGGCGATCAGTTCATCGATCTGTGGTCGCTCCTGTCGCTTCGCCCTCTCCGCTTTAGGCGTGAAACGATTCGTCGATACCGCGCGAATGCGATGCGCTTCATCGCAGATCAGAACATCGAGCTGGTTCTGCCGGTAGTCCGCAAAGGTTCGGTAGTAGTGGAACAGATCCTTCAGGTCCTTCGAACCCTTCGCAGGGAACTTCCGAAGAGTCTCGGTATAGGCGTTCGAACCGGTCGCATGCCGGACTTTGTATCCTTCTCGGTCCAACTCTGCGAGCAAGGTGATCGCGATCAGGCTCTTCCCGCTGCCTGGACCACCCGTCACGATCACGACACTCTTCTGGTTCCGCTCATGTGACAACCGCACCTGGTCGAGCACCCGTTGGAAGGCGAGCTCCTGATTGTCCAGCAGTGAATAGTCGGTTCGACGGCGCAATTCCGACGCGGTGAAAGTGATCAGATCCGGGCGCGGCAGAATCTTGCTCGTCAACAACCGCTCAGCAGGCGCGCTTCCGCTGTGCGGGGCCAGCCTGCCGGTCAAGAACTTCCGGAGCTCGGTGCGCCGCTCACCGGTGAACAGGCGACCGAGCCGGTCAGGCTGTCTGGCCCGGAGAGTACTGATCGAGTTCTCGCTGGCATTGTGCAGATAGGCAACACCATGTACTGCCAGTGGGCGGTCATGGAGTACCTCGATGTACTGGATGAGGTACTTGCAGTAGTTGCGCACCTGATCGATCGGATGGAGTTCCTCTGCCCGCGTGCCGCTGGCCCGCACGATGCGATCACTGTTGTAGACCAGTTCGGCCGTACTCCACTGCTTGAGCTCGATGACCACATAGCTGTCCTCACCGGTTCGCGGATCGATCCCGGCGAGAATCACATCCGCCCGTTCCCGCGACTCCGGCAGGCGGAATTCGATCAACATCTCGACATCGCCCAACCCTGCTTCGCACAGGTCCTCGGCAATCTCTGGGAGACTCGCTTCCCAGGACCGGGTGTGAGCATTATTCTGCCCGGCCTTGCGTCGCTGGCCCTCGATGATCATCTCGACAAGCACTGCCTCGAGAGACCACGTCCGCACCTCGGCAGCCGTCGTCCGCAGAACCCTCTCCACCACGTCGAAATCCCCCTGGCAGCAGCACGAAACCTGCTGCAGCGGGGGCATATCCGTCCAGCGGAAGCCCGTCGAGCCGCAACCTGACGAATGAGATCGTATCGCACACCGCCCACGGCCTCCGAACTGCTTGCCGCACAACGATTCACAGCGGAAGGTTGTCCCACCGAACCTGCCTGACCCCACCCTGCAAACGATCGGCGATTCGCCCTCTCCCTCCCAATCGGCCGGCGCCATCGCTCGTCATGCGACCTGCTGCGCCCGGACACTCCTAGCAACGAACCACCCGACGGTCCCGCCATTGCTCGGGCGCTCGTTCTGGCCGGGATCGCGGCGGTTCCGACAGGGCGGTGATAGGCGCTGAAGGCCTGACCCGACCATCGACGGCAGCTGTCGACACGCCGTCTGGTCCGCACGGGCGAACAAGGTCGAAAACCTTCGGTGATTCTCGACTCCGAGTGGCCGGGTAGCTCGTGGCGTTACTAGGCTTGGTGGAATGAGAGAGCCCGTTCAGGTGAAGATCTGTGGCATCAGGTCAGCAGGCGACCTGCGCCGGGCTCTACGTGCCAAGCCGGACGCCGTGGGGTTTATCTGCGGTGTCACTGCCTTCAGCGAGGACGAGGTCAGTGTGGAGGAGGCCGGGGAGCTGTCCGCGCTGGTGGACGAGCTCGAGGCGCCGGTCAAGCGCGTGCTGGTGACTCATCTCGAGGATGCCGACGATATCCTGGCTCTCGCCGACCGCATCGGCGTCGACGCGATTCAGGTGCACGGTTTGGTGAGCACGGAGAATCTGCGAACGGTTTATGCGCGCACCGACGGCCGCCGCGAGATCATTCGGGCAGTGCATGTTCTGGATGAAGGCGCGTTTGCCGATGTGGAGGCGGTCGCAGATTACTGCGACGTGATCCTGCTCGATTCGCGGACACCTGACCGCCTCGGCGGCACAGGACAAACCCATGACTGGCGAATCAGCAACAAAATCGTGGAATCGCAACGGGATCGGGGCAAGCGGGTCGTCCTGGCCGGCGGGCTCAACCCGGACAATGTACGCGCGGCCATCGGCGCGGTGAAACCTTTCGGTGTCGACGTCAATTCCGGGGTCGATGATGCCGAAGGAAACAAGTCAGAGGCTGCATGCGTCGCGTTCGTCGAGGCAGCTAGGGAACCTGTCTCGACTTATCGTCCAGCACAACAGCACTGAGAACGAGCAAGCCGCCGATCACCGCGCCGAGAGTAATCGGCGTGTTGGTGAAGATCGCACTCACCGCTGCCGCGAAAACTGCTTCGTTGAGGCCGATAATGCTGGCTTTCGTGGCATCGAGCCCGCGTAGCCCGCGCCAATACAGCACAAATCCCGGGGCAAGCAGTAGGGCGCCGACGAGTACGAGTGAACCGGCTGTGCGAGGGTCGGGTGGATCGGTGAATATCAGTGCGGCGCCGAGGAACCCGGCTACGACCAATTGCCAACCCGCTGACGCGATCGTCGGTCGTTGCGCCGATTCGCGCGCGATCAGGCTGACGAGCATCGCGACGCACACGGCGCTGCCGACCGCCAACACGCACCCCAGGAACGCTCTGTCCATTCGGATTTCAGTCGAACTACCCGGCACTGCTACCGCCACCGCAGCACCGACGAGTAGAAACTCGAGCGCCACCAGCGGTGTGAGCAGGCGTTTGCCTTGTACGATGTCGTTTGCGAGTAGCAGCAACGGCGCAATCAGATGCAACGCAACGACAACGGGCAGCGGGCCACATTTCAGAGCGGCGACGAAGAGCATGAGGTTGGCCGCTTCGAGCGCACCGAGCCGCATGTACAGGCCGGGCGATTCCATCAGGATTCGCAGCGGACCTTGACGACGAACTCCCGCGATGAGCAGCAGCGTCGCGCCACCGCCCGCGGCAACCAGCGCCGAGGAGGTCAAGGCACCTTCAACAGCCGCCAACGCGGCGCTCGACGCGCCCCACACCAACGTCGCCGCGAGCATGATCCACGGCGACGCTCGGGTGTAGGACGACCGGGCTACGGTCAAATCGCATAGGTCACGATGGGCAGCACTACAGCAGTGAACCCTCCGAAGACAGCCGCCGCAACCACGCGCGACGACGAACTGGGAAACCGGCTGGTGAGCCAGGTGAGGGTGCCGAACGCGATCACGGTTGTCCCCCAGATCACGAGCGCCCTCGCTGCCAGCTTTACCGGCCAATCCGGATTCTCGTACCTCGCATTCAACTCTGCACCGTGGGCCACAATGGTCAACCCCGCTGTCAGCGCCAACAGGAACACCGCGAAGCCGGCAAAGCTGTTCATGATCAGCCGCTGCCGTCCCAATTTCGCCAGCACCTGACCGTCGCTGTGGTGCGCGCCGTCGGCTCGACAGATCAGGTCGAAAATCTTTCCGGGGTTGGCTGTTTCGCCGACAGCCGCCCGGGCGTGCACCATAGCCTCGACGGCTGATGTCGTCGAGTACGCGGTGACGAAACCCTCGCTCGAAGTCCTGAACCCGCCACGGCTCGGGAGCCGTACCGATGTCTCCTGCAATTCGAACAGCGAGGTGAGTGCGGTGCGCACCGCTGGATGGAAGATCAGCTTGCCGTCCGCGACGAGCAGGGCGCCCACCGCCGAGTGCAGGCCGAGATGACGCCACGTATGCGCGATGTCGCCACGCAGAAAGTACTCGTCACCGTTGCAATTCCGGCCGTCGGCCAACGCGTCGAGGATGCGTTCGATCGCCAGTTCCGACGCCCGCCGCGCCCGTTTACCGCCGACCGACGCGTATTCGGGGCGCGCCAGCACCGACACGATGTGCGCTGCGGTGTACAGAGGTTCGGCGCGGACATCGTCGGACAGCATCGTCAACGCCAGGAACGTGACCCCACGCAGCGTGGCCTTGGCGACCTCTTCGTTTGCCGCCGCATAAGGTGCGAGGGCGTGCATCGCGGCGGACGTCGCGGTGAGCGACACCGGACCGATCCACCCCGACATCCTGTACCCACCCGATTCCGCGTCCTGCTCCTCGAGCAACCTCCGAATGCATTCGGCCACATCAGGATCCGTGTCCGGCACCCCGAGGCAACTCATCGCCCGCAACTGCCACGCGATGTCGATCGGCCCGGTGAATTCGCCAGCCCCCGCAGTCGGCGGCACGATCCGTTGCCTGCGCACCAGATGCAGCACTTCGTCGGCCCGCGGCACCGGGATCCCCGCCGCGGTCAACGCGCACACCACCTCGGCCGTGTTCTGTGGATTCGGCGGTACGTCGTGAATCCAGCCCCACCCGGCCCCACCCGCCCCATCGGAGAATTGGTAACGCTCGAACCACTCGACCGCCAGTCTCATCCGTTCATCGAGATTGGACATGCCTTCCCCTTACCGATCTGCACCGAAGCCACTTCGCCCAGGTCCTTTCACTTATACAGACGCAAAACAGACCGCTTCCGGATCGGACAAGCGGGACGGAGACCCGTACCGGCGACAGCTCGGCGGAAACGAAGCTCTCTGACTCGCCCTGGATGGTTGCCCTGTTCGACCCCATCGGCAACCCGATCAACCACTGACACGATGATTCCGTGATGAGATGGAGATGGCGGCCGAATACCGCCGCTGACCGTGTGGCACTGATGCTCGATTCGCTCGACGGGCTCTCTGTCGGCGATGCGCTGGGGGCGCAGTTCTTCATCATGGGGAGGTCACTCTCTGATCTTCGGTCGGGTAGGCCGCCGAGGGGGCAGTGGGATTGGACAGATGACACCGAGATGGCCTGCGGTCTGGTCGCCGAACTACGCCGCCACGAGCACGTCGACCAGGATCGTCTGGCCATCGAGTTCGCGCGCCGATTCTCTCCGGAACGCGACTACGGGCATGCAACAGTCACCACGCTTCGTCGTATCCGCAACGGTGCGCGCTGGCGAGAAACGGCCACGGCTACGTTCGAGGGTCAGGGTTCCTGCGGCAACGGCGCGGCTATGCGGGTCCCCCCGCTGGGCGCCTACTACTGGGACGATCCGCAACGGGCTGTCACCGAAGCGGTCCGGTCGGCACAGGTAACTCACATGCACCCCGACGGAGTACTCGGCGCGGTCGCCGTGGCTGTCGCGGCGGGGCAGGCCGCTCATGCCCGCCGCACCCGAATTCGGCCCGCTGCAACAGAATTCCTCACCGCTGTCCTCGAGCGTCTCGAACCGGGCGAGACGACACGAGGTGTCTACCGCGCTCGTGACCTGCTCGGCGCGACCGTCGCGGAAGCCGCGCACGAACTGGGCAACGGATCCCGGGTGAAGGCGCAGGACACGGTGCCCTTCACCTTGTGGTCCGCCGCAACGTATTTGGACGACTACCCGGCTGCTGTCGCCGCTTGCATCGAAGCGGACGGCGATATCGACACGACCTGCGCCATTACCGGAGGGATCGTCGCCGCGTATACCGGAACCGGTACCGCGAACGGAGTACCCCAGGCGTGGCTCGCCGCCCGTGAACCGTTGCCGTCCTGGCTCACCTCGATCAACCCGTCGCGCCGCCGCATGTGAACTTTGACGGTGTCAGGCGGGCTGGACGGGAGTTGAAAACGGGCAGATCGTGTCGACGGTTGACGAGCGGGCCGATCAGCACGGCGGGGTCGACGGTTGAGGGGAGGTCGCTGACCTGGGCGTCGCCTACTTCGATCACCCGCCACACCCCGTCGACGCGACGGGCGACGTCGGTGGTGATGAAGCGGCGGCCGAAGCGGGAGACCGTCGGCGCTATTGCGGTCAGGTCCGGTTCGACGTGGACTGCTGGGTTGTCCGGGTGCGGGCCGATGAGGATGGGTTCGGCGTCGAGCCACCAGACTCGGGCCTCCGATGCGGGGCCGCCCGCCGTGTCGGTGAAGTCTTCGAATTCTCGCACCACGAGTCCGCCTGACAAGAAATCTCCCTGCAGTTATACGAATTTTTCGACGACCCGTCGCAGGTTCTCGGAATCCCGCAGGTCGGGAATGAAGCAGGCGGTGTCCCACTCGTGCTTGCGTGACTTCACATAGTCCTTGACGATCCCCGCGCCGTCCCTGAGCGGCGCGACCAACTGTGCGAGCGCCGATTCATCGGGGATCTCGCCGGGGCTTGACGCCGACCAGACAGTTCGCGGCGTCAACTCCTCGAACGAGGGATACCAACCAGGCAGTTCGTGGGCTGAGGCGTACTCGTCCGGCGAGACGGCCAGGCTGCAGCCGCGGGATGAAAGCGCCTGGGCCAGTTCGCGATATCGCTGCGCCGGAATCATCCAGCCCCGATACCACAGCTCTCCGCTGTCTCTGGCCACACGGCGGACGGCAGCATGGATATCCCCGGTCAGCAGCGCGTCGTGGTCCAGCAGCGCGACAGCTGCACCTGCGGCTCGTGCGCTCTCCGCCTGCTCGGCGAAGTGGTCGTCGACCCTTCGCGAGCTCAGCGGGTCACAGCAGAACAGCAGGGTGGCGGTCACGCTCGCACAATAGTCGGCGGGGTAATCGCGCAGTCAGGCATTTTCAGGCGGGCTGAGCCTCTGCACCTTCCAGCGCTGGACGAGCGCTGAACGGGCATTGCCAGTCGACAGGCTTGGGGCGGCCGGAGTAGCGGCGGGCTTCGGAGAGGGTTTCGTACTCCATGAGGTTCGGGTTGATGTCGCCCTGGAGCACGATGTCCTGCTTGCGGATCTTGTCGGCCAGGCGGTCCCACATGCCGTCGGCCTTGATGCGGGCGAACTGGTCGTGGGAGTTGAAGGCCAGCATGGGAAAGGGTGGGCGGCGGCCGAGGCGGCGGTGGGTTTCGTGGAGGCCGATAACGAAGAATTTGTGGCCGGCGACGCTGTATTTGAATTCTTCGGATTGGGGGTCGGAGGAGCAGCCGTCCGCCCAGGCGAAGCGTTGCGCGTCGGCCTCGTGGAGGAGTTGCAGGTGCTGCCACAGGAGTTCTTCGAAGCGGAGTTCGTCGACGCCGCGGGGCTGTTCGAAGGTGGCGATGAAGCTGGTGAACTTTCGTGAGCTCCAGTCCGCGGCGCCGACGAACTCCGCCAGGTCGGTGGCCATCAGGCGGGCGGATTCTTCGCCGCCGAGCACGTCGTAGTGGCAATGGGTGATTCCGCCCTGGCGCCAGGCGGAGCGACCCGCCAGACAGGCGAACCGGTCTCCCAGAAGGAAGTTCCCCACTTCAGCTCGCGCATCCGTCGTCAACCCCGGCGTTCCTTTCCGACCACATCTCTACCCGGGCCGGAGTGCGAGCCATTCGGCGAATGCAGCCACCTGGCCCATATTGCGAGGCTGATCCTGTCAGCCGACCAGCCGGTGCGCGAATCGATCGAATCGATGCCGACAATCATTCGCCCCGCTCGAGGGCACAATCGGGCAGGTGAGCGTGTCGCGTATCACCTCCGGCGGTGCGGGTCGGAACACTCGAAGAGCAATCCGGACCGCTCTACGCGATCTCTTCGGGTTGTCGGTGTCGAGGAGTAACGTCGGGATTCGTCAGCGTTGCGGTGACCACCTGGAGGTCTGCGATGGACGTGTTGCTCGGGATAGGGACTCGTAAGGGGCTGTTTCTGGCACGGAGCCGGGACGGGCGCAAGACCTGGGAGGTGTCGCCGCCGCAGTTTCCGGTTGCCGATGTGAAGGCGTTGGCGATCGACACGCGATCGGGGACGCCGCGAGTGCTGGCGGGGGTGTTGAACAGTCACTTCGGTCCGACGATGGTGGTCAGCGACGATCTAGGACAGACGTGGAGTGAGCCGGACGACGCGCCGCTGGCGTTTCCCGACGACACAGATGCTGCGCTGCAAGGGGTTTGGCAGATCAAGCCGGCGACCGAGGCGGAGCCGGATGTGGTGTATGCGGGCGTCGAGCCCTCGGCGTTGTTCCGTTCCGAGGACGGCGGGCGCAGTTTCGAGTTGGTGCGCGGATTGTGGGACCACCCGCATCGGACGCAGTGGCAGCCAGGTGGCGGCGGACTCGCACTGCACACGATCCTTCCGCATCCTGCGGATACCCGGCGAATGGCTGTCGCGATGTCGACCGGTGGGGTGTACCAGACCACCGACGGCGGGGAATCGTGGCGACCCACGAACAAGGGGGTCACAGCGGACTTCATGCCGGGAGAGTTACCGGAATGGGGACAGTGCGTGCACAAGGTGGCGCTCGATGCCGCGGATCCCGACACGATGTACCTGCAGAACCACGGTGGGGTGTTCCGTAGTACCGACGCCGGGGAGCGCTGGCAGTCGATTGATGGTGGACTGCCGCCGTCGAATTTCGGGTTCCCCATCGTCGCGCATCCTCGGCGGCCAGGCGTGATCTACACGTTCCCACTGGTCGCGGACATGGATCGCTTTCGATTTCCGCCAGACGCCAAGTGCGCCGTGTACCGCAGCGAGGACGGCGGGCAGACCTGGTCGGCGCTCAGCGATGGGCTGCCGGAGGTGCCGTTCTGGGCGGCGGTGATGCGTGATGCCATGTGCGCCGACGATGCCGACCCGACCGGCATCTATTTCGGCACTCGCAACGGCGAGGTGTACTGCAGTGCGGACGAAGGCGACCACTGGCAGCTGGTGGCCGACAAGCTGCCGGACGTGCTCTGTGTGCGCGCCGCGGTGATCGGATAAGGGCCGTGGCGCGCGTCTGTCTGCCGTCGGTGCTTCGCACATACGTCGACGGCGCAAGGGAACTCGACATCGACGGGGCGGACCTCCGCCAGGTGCTCGATCTGCTGCGCGAGCAGTATCCGGGGCTGGAACGGCGCTTGCGCGATGAACGCGGAGTGCTGCGCCGGTATGTGAACTTCTATGTCGACGGTGACGAATGCCGGACTCTCGACGGCCAGGAGACTGCGGTCCAGAAAGGGACCGAGGTGATGATTATTCCGGCCGTTGCCGGCGGCTGAATTTGGCCCGGAAACGACGAAAGCCCCCTGACCGTAGTCAGAGGGCTTTCGTGAATGAATGTCCGGCGGTGTCCTACTCTCCCACACCCTGTCGAGTGCAGTACCATCGGCGCAGGTGGCCTTAGCTTCCGGGTTCGGAATGGGACCGGGCGTT
>NZ_JBFAJZ010000016.1:0-84490 GCF_040655475.1 Nocardia sp. NPDC050413
CTCGTCGGCCACCCCAGCGTCGCCGAAGCCGCCGTCGTCGGCGCCACCGACCCCACCACCGGCCAAGGCATCGTCGCCTTCGTCATCCTCACCGGCTCAACCACACCCGACGACACCCTCGTCGACACCCTCAAAGCCGAAGTCTCCAAACAGATCAGCCCCATCGCCAAACCCCGCGAAATCCACATCGTCCCCGAACTCCCCAAAACCCGCAGCGGCAAAATCATGCGCCGACTCCTCCGCGACATCGCCGAAGGACGCGAACTCGGCGACACCTCCACCCTCGTCGACCCCGCCGTCTTCGAGGCGATCGCCAAGGCATGAACGCTTGGGACCAGGGCTCTCGGCTCCCCGGCGAGTCCGAACACGGACAACGTGATCGAAACGGGCATGCTGTGACCGTGGAGATTCCGATGTTCCCCCTGGGTACCGTGCTGCTGCCCGGTGAGCCGTTGTCCCTGCAGATCTTCGAGCCACGGTATGTGGCGCTGGTTCGCGACTGCCTCGACGGCAGTCGCGAACCGGAGTTCGGCGTGGTGCTGATCGAACGTGGCAGCGAGGTCGGCGGTGGCGAGGTGCGCACCGATGTGGGTGTGCTCGCCCAGATCACCGATGTGACCGAACTGCCCGGCGACCGGTTCCGGCTGCGCTGCCTCGGCACCGAACGCCTGCGGGTTCAGCAGTGGCTCCCCGACGACCCGTACCCCCGCGCCGAGACCTCGGTCTGGCCGGACGAACCCGGCGCCGACGACACCGCCCTACTGGACGACCTGCGCGAACGCGCCACCCGCCTCCACGACCTCACCACCCGCCTCGCCCTGCGCAGCGGCATCCGCCACCCACCACCGTCGGCCACCCTCGACCAGCTCCCCACCGACCCGACCACCCGCTCCTACACTCTCACCGCCGCCCTCCCCATCTCCCTGACCGACCGCCAAACCGCCCTCACCGCCCCCGACCCCCACACCCGCCTCACCCACCTGTCGACAGCCCTCGACGACGCCATCGCCATGGTCGAGTTCCGCCTCCAATAGCGGGGCGCGGACTCAGGTGCGCGGCACCGGACGGTGCGGTGAACGGGTCGACCTTTCGGGATTCGCCAGGCACCGTTCGAGCGCACCGAAGGCCTCGAACACCTCGGGAGCCTCGAAGGCGCGATTGCGGCGCCCGACCGTGAGCCGGCGGAGGACGCCCGCCTCGACCAAGCCTGGCCCGTGTGTCGTTCGAACCGGGAGGGCATTCGTGCCGTTTTCTGAGGGAAGAGCGGAATCGGCCGCTCGGTGTTCGAGGAGGCGGCGATGAGCGGTGATGTTGTGGTGGGGCGACGGAGTGTGGTGGTGGGGGCCGGGGTGCTGGCCGCGGTGGCGGTGGTGCCTGCGTGTGGGGACGGGGGCGGGCCGGGGTCGACGGGGGCGCCTGTCGCGCCGGGGACGGCATTGGCCAAGACCGGGGACGTGCCGGTGGGTGGTGGGGTGATCGTCGGCGACACCGTGATCACGCAGCCGACGGCGGGGGCGTTCGTCGGGCTTTCGGCGACCTGCACGCATGCGGGGTGCAAGGTGACGTCGGTGAAGGACGGGGTGATCGTGTGCCCGTGTCACGGGAGCCGGTTCGAACTGGACGGGGCTGTGCGTGGTGGGCCCGCGCGCGACCCGCTGCCTACGAAACCGGTTCGGATCGAAGGGGATTCGATCGTTTCCGGGTAGCGGTTGCGCCGGGCTCCGGTCCGGAGCCCGGCGGTGCGCTCAGCTCGCGTTCATCATTTCGGCCATGCGCCGGTCCATTTCCTCCGGCGACACGTCCTCGATGTGGGTGGCCACGGTCCAGCGGTGACCCCACGGGTCCTCGAAGGAGCCGGTGCGGTCACCGTAGAACTGGTCGGCCATCGGGGTGATCTCCGAGGCGCCCGCTTCGAGGGCGGCGGCGAAGACGGCGTCGGCGTCGGGGACGTAGACCATCAGGTTCACCGGCGAGCCGCCGATGGACTTCGGGTCGACGAAGCCGATGTCGGGAACAGGGTCGCCGACCATCAGGACGGAGTCGCCGATCAGCAGTTCGCTGTGGACGATCGTGCCGTCGGGACCCGGCATGCGCATGCGTTCGGTGGCGCCGAGGACGGAAATGTAGAAAGCGAGCGCTTCCGCGGCTCCCGCACAGGCGATACCGGGACAGATTGCCGGATAACCAGCGGGAATGGGTGACACATCGGACATCGGAAACCTCCGGGTCGACGGTGTTGCTCGGATGCCGTCGAGCCTATTCCTCTGTCGCCCACACCGGAACCCTGGTAGAACTTGTTTCAGTTTTGACTATCCAGGAGGGCCGGGGCGTGCGGTACGGGATCGTGTTGTTCACCAGTGACCGGGGCATTACGCCCGCCGACGCGGCCTCGGCCGCCGAGCAGGCGGGATTCGACGCCTTCTACGTGCCCGAGCACACCCATATCCCGGTGGTCCGGGCCGCGGCGCATCCGCAGACCGGCGATTCCTCGCTGCCCGACGACCGCTACCTGCGCACCCTCGACCCGTGGGTCGCCCTGGCCACCGCCGCCGCGGTCACCAGCCGGATCACCCTGTCGACGGCGGTGGCGCTGCCCGCCGAGCACCACCCGATCACCCTGGCCAAGTCCATCGCCTCGCTCGATCACCTCAGCGGCGGCCGGGTGGAACTCGGTGTCGGCTTCGGCTGGAACACCGACGAACTCGCCCACCACGGGGTGCCCGCCAACAAGCGCCGCACGGTGCTGCGCGAACATCTCGACGCCATGCGGACGCTGTGGTCGAACGAGGAGGCCGAGTTCGACGGCGATTTCGTGAAGTTCGGGCCGAGCTGGTCGTGGCCGAAGCCGGTGCGCGCGGGAGTTCCGGTGCTGCTCGGCGCGGGCGGCACCGAGAAGACCTTCACCTGGCTCGCCGCGCACGCCGACGGCTGGATCACCACTCCCACCGAAGACGACCTCGGCGCGAAAATCGAACTGCTGCGGCGTGTCTGGAAGGAAGCCGAGCGCGAGGGCAACCCGCGCGTGATCGCGCTCGCGGGCAAGCACAATGCCGAACAGCTCGCTCGGTGGGCCGATCTCGGTGTCACGGAGGTTGTCTTCGGACTGCCGGACCGGGACGCTGCCGAGGTGACCGGCTACATCGCGCATCTCGGCGGAAAGCTCGGCCTGCTCGGCTGACGAGCGGGCCCACTCCGGCCGCACCTGTCACACCTGCGGCCGCCGCTCCGGCCGCACCGGTAGCTCGTGCGGCCCGCTCCGGCCGCCGGTTATACCTGTGCGGCTGACCAACTGCCCCGGTCACACCTGCGACGCCGACCGGCCTTCGGACGCGCCGGGGTGGAGCCCGGCCGGCGGTCGACGCTCAGCCGCGCAGCTTGCGCACCTGAGCCGCCGTAAGGTCGGCCAGTACGCCGGGATCGACTTCTTCCGGAGCGGTCACGACCACCTGGACCAGCGTGTTGCCCACCTGAACGAGTGAGGTTGCAGAAGTCAGGGTCAGGCCCTCGCTCGTGGCAGTCAAGGTGAACGCCGAACCCGCGTCACCGACCGGGGGCTGATCCAGCGGGGCGGTCCGGTAGTCGATGCGCACACCCGCGTCGTCACCTGTGTAGCTGGTGCAGCGGCGTGGTCTCGATTGCAGCGAGTCGAACGCGGCGGCGAGCGCGGTGTCGGGATAGCTCGCGGCGTCGATATCGATGGTGGCGAAGCTCGGTCCGGCGAATTGGACCGAGGCGGCGGCGGCCGAGCCGGGCCACTGCTGGGCGATCGGTGTGAGCAGCCTGCCGCAGTCGGCGGGGTCGGTCGGCGCGTCGGCGGGCACCGCGGTGTCGTCGCCCGCGCTGCGGGGTGGGACCGCCGTGAAGTCGCCGGGCAGGTCGGTGGCGGCGAGCAGGCCCGCGGTCAGCTGCGCTTGATCGCGCACGACGGGTCCGGATCCGGGAGCCACCGCGGCGGGCGAGGGCCAGGTCGTCGCACAGGACGCACCGCAGTCGTCGGATGTCGACGAGCACGCTGCCAGCGCGGCGCAGGCCGAAGCGACCGCACCCGCGCGGGCCAGGGCCGATCGCATCATTCGGTCCAGGAGATGCGGGTCGACTGGGTCTGCACGAGCGTGCTCACGCTGCGCGGATCGTGATAGGTCTGCTGACCGCCCACCTCGATGGCACCCGAAACGGGCAGCGGCAGACCGAGATCGACGGTGATCGTGCCCGCGCCCTGCATCACGTAGTTCTGGATGTCCAGGGCGCCCGCGTTGTTGGGCAGCGTCCACACGTTTCCGGTGGGGGTCTGGTTCACCTGCAGGTCGATGGTGAGCCGGTCGCCGTCGCGGCTCACCAGGGTCGCGGTGGTGACCTGATCGAGGGTGACGCCGCCGGTGATCTGCTGATGCACGGTCCACACCGCGCCGACTCCGACGGGCTCGTCGGGGAACGCCACGGACTGGTACACCGCCTGGTAGAACGCCTGCTCGAGCGCGGCCCGCGCCGAATTGGGCGTCTCGGGTGAGGGCGCCATCCGCAGCTCGGTGATGGCACCGAGGTCGCTCATCGCGAGCCCGGCCTGGGAACCGTCGGCATTGGTGAACGCCTTGTTCAGCGCCGGGTCGGGGGTGGTGACGGTGCCGACCGTCAGATCCACGCCGTCGACATCGGCGCGCGCGGTCATCGGGATGGTGAGCGCGGCGGGCGAGAAGTCGCGCACCGGTTGGTCGTTGACCTGCTGCTGGATGCGGTAGTCGGTGCGCAGCGTCACCTCCTGGGTGGCGCCGACACTGTAGAGGGGGCGCAGTCGGCTGCGCGGCTCGTCGCCCGGGGAGACGACGGTGGCGACCGCGGCCGTGATCGGCACGGTCACTTCCTTGCCGATACCGAGCGGCTCGAGGCCCTCGGAATCGGCGGTCGACGGCGACCGATCGGCGCACCCGGCACCGAAGGTCGCGAACCCGAGCACGAGCGCCACCAGAAACACCCCGGGGCGCGCGATGCGGGGTAAGCGAGAACTAGACAACACCGTCACAGCGATCAGGGTACGACCGCTTCCTGAGGAACTGCTGGGACTCCGGCCGGTCCGCGACGCGGCTCCGCGAACGACTAAGGAATGATGGACACGTGAGTGAAGACCGGTCAACCGACAACGCCGCAGTCCCCGCGACCGGCGACGCCGCCGACGCACCGGAAACCATCGCGGTGACCGAGACCGAAACCCCAGGTCGCCGCCGGTTGACAACGCTGCTGATCATCGCCGCCGTGCTGTTCGGCCTCGACCTGCTGACCAAGTGCCTCGCGGTCGCCTACATCGATCCCGACGACCCGGTGCCGATCATCGGCGACTTCGCGCGCCTGGACCTCGTGCGCAATCCGGGCGCGGCGTTCTCGATGGCGACCGGCATGACCTGGCTGCTCACCTTGATCGCGGCCGCCGTGGTGGTCGGCGTCATCCGCATCGGGCGCACCTTGCGTTCGCTGTGGTGGGCGATCGGCCTGGGCATGGTGCTCGGCGGGGCGATGGGCAACCTGGTGGACCGGATCTTCCGCTCCCCCGGCCCGCTGCAGGGCCATGTCGTCGACTTCGTCGCGATCGGCTGGTGGCCGGTGTTCAACGTGGCCGACTCGGCCATCGTGTGCGGGGCGATTCTGCTGGTCGCGCTGACGATCTTCGGTTTCGAACCAGACGGCACCCGCAGCGGTCGCAAACACACGGAGGAGACCGCGTGAGAGAAACACGAACCATGCCCGTACCCGACGGGTTGGACGGGATGCGGGTGGACGCGGGACTCTCGCGGCTGCTCGGCCTGTCGCGCACGGCGGTGGCCGCGCTCGCCGAGGAAGGGTCGGTGCAGCTCGACGGTATCGCCGCGGGCAAGTCCGACCGGCTCACCGCGGGCGCCTGGCTGGAAGTGATCTTCCCCGAACCCAAACGTGAACTGACCGTGGAAGCGGCCCCGGTGGAGGGGATGAAGATCCTCTACGCCGACGACGACATCGTCGCGGTGGACAAGCCGATCGGTGTCGCCGCGCACTCGGGTGTCGGATGGACGGGCCCGACCGTGGTCGGTGGACTGGCCGCGATGGGTTACCGCATCTCGACCTCCGGCGCGCACGAACGGCAGGGCATCGTGCACCGCCTCGATGTGGGCACCTCCGGCGTGATGGTCGTCGCTCAATCCGAACACGCCTACACGATGCTCAAGCGCGCCTTCAAGGAACGCACGGTCGACAAGCAATACCATGCTCTCGTGCAGGGACACCCGGATCCGAGCAGCGGCACCATCGACGCGCCGATCGGGCGGGCGCGCGGCAACGACTGGAAGTTCGCCGTCACCGGCGACGGCAGGCCGAGCATCACCCACTACGACACCATCGAGGCGTTCCAGGCGGCGAGCCTGCTCGACGTGCATCTCGAGACCGGGCGCACCCATCAGATCCGCGTGCATTTCTCCGCGATCCGTCACCCCTGCGCGGGTGATCTCACCTACGGCGCCGATCCCACGCTGGCCAAGCGGCTCGGGCTGGAACGGCAGTGGCTGCACGCGCGTCAGCTGGGTTTCCATCACCCGGCCGACGGGCGCTGGCTCGAGATCACCAGCGAGTATCCCGCCGACCTGGCGGGCGCCCTGGACGTATTACGCAATGCCTGACGACCCGCGGTCGTCCGAACCGGCGTCGACGACGGCGCCGGACGATCGCGGGGATCTCGTCGCGCCGACTGTCCCGCCCGAAGAAGTAGCGGGCGTGGACGATTCGACCGGTCTGTCGGGACGGTCGAAGGTGGTGCTCGGTGCGGCGGCGGCGCTGGCCGTGGTGCTGCTGATCGTGGCGTTCACCCGTCCGCACGCGGCGGGTCACGTGGCGACCGATCGCCTGGGGCCCGCGCAGGGCGAGCAGGTCGACGACTACCTCGCCGACGCTCGAGCCTCCCTCGACGGCACCGATGCCGATCCGCGCTGGGCGCTGGTGTCGTTCACGGAATACCTGACGCCGCAACAGCTTCCGGGTATTGCGGACGGGCTGCGGATCTCCGGGGTGATCCAGCACGTGCCGATCGATCGGGTGCAGACCCCGGTCGTCACCGTCGCTACGCCCGCCGGCGACGAACCCGCCGTACGCTCGGGCGACGCGGCTGCGGGGCTGCTCGAATCGCAGCAGATCCGGGACGGGCGCAGTGCCGAGGTGGTGCGCGTGAGCGTTTCCCGGCTGCGGGCCGGATGCGCGTGCACGGCCGGGATCGTCGTCCGTGGCACCCTTCCCCAACTCCGCGATCTCGCCGAGATGCCGGGAGTGCGTGCGGTGCAAGCACTTCCGGCCGACGCCCTCGCCGGGCGCTTCGCGGTGAGCCCGCTGCTGCCGGAGAACACCGGCACCATCACCCCGACTCCCGACGACGGTCCTGTTCCCGCTGAGTAGGGCCTCAGTCCGGCAGGGTGACGACTCCGTCGAGATACCGCCTGCATCGCCCCAGGAGCAGGACCCGGTTGTCGGCGAGTTCGCCGCGCAAGGTGCCGCCGCGGCGGGACAGTTGGCGGGCGGTGAGGGTGGAGCGCCCGAGTTCGCGGGCCCACAGGGGAACCAGCTGTGCGTGGGCCGAGCCGGTGACCGGGTCTTCCGGAACGCCGACGCCGGGGCCGAAGAAGCGGGAGACGAAGTCGCTCGAGCGACCGGGAGCGGTGAGGACCGCGCCGCGCGGCAGCTGCGGAAAGGCACCGAAATCGGGTGTGGCCGAACGCACTTCGTCTTCGTCGTCGACCACGATGATTTCGTCCTGGCCGGTGTAGGCGCGCACCGGGGTGACACCTAGCGCCGCGACCAGGGCGGGGTCGGGGTCGACCTGGACCGAGGCGAGGGCGGGCAGGTTCAGGACGTATTCGTCGTCGTCGGTGCGGTCGACGTGCAACCAGCCGGAACGGGTGTAGAAGCTGACGCGGTCGTGTTCGGGGTGGATGTCGGAGATGATCTGAGCGGCCGAGGCGAGGGTGGCGTGCCCGCACATGTCCACCTCGACCGCCGGGGTGAACCAGCGCAGGTGGAACGCGGGCCACTCACCGGGCGGGCCGCCTGCCTCCGGGGGTAATTGGGAGGTATAGAACGCCGTCTCGGCGAGGTTGTTCTCCTCGGCGAGCTGTTGCAGCAATGTGTCCGGCAGCCAGGTGGGCAACGGCATGACCGCGGCCGGGTTGCCCGAGAACGGCGCGTCGGCGAAAGCGTCGATCTGGTGCAGCAATACCTCCATAACCGGCAAAGGTACTCCAACACCGAAACTTCGCCCGGCACAAGGGTTCTCGAGGCGCGCCCGGCCCCGGCTACGCCCCCTGTGCCCCGACCGGCGGGACGAGCTTGCCCGCGTTGCCGGTCAGTCGCGCCTGCACCCACCAGGCCAGTTCCACCAGCACGATGCCGATCACACCGCACACCACCGCGGCCAGGGTGAGCCGCGGATTCGACGGGTCGAGCTTGAAGAACTCGCGGGTGAACGGAATCGTGAACAGCGCGACATAGGCCAGCACCGACACCGCGATCAGCACCACCTTCCACCACACGTACGGGCGCGCGACCAGCGCGAGCACCCACACCGCGATCATGATGAGCGTGATCAGCGCGGTGGTCCCGGCCTGCACCCGCTGCGTCTCCGAGGCCTCGGGGCCCGCGTACGCGATCAGGTAGGCCACGAACGTCGCGACTCCGATCACCACACCCGAGGGCACCGCCAGCCGCATCACCCGGCCGACGAACCCGGTGCGAGCGCGCTCGTTGTTGGGCGCGAGCGACAGCACGAACGCCGGGATGCCGATGGTGAACCAGGCCGCGATGGTCACGTGGCGCGGCAGGAACGGATAACCGATGGGGTCGTAGCCGAAGATCTGCGAACCCACACCCGCCAGGCCGACCAGGAAGGCCAGCAGCACCGAATACACGGTCTTGGTGAGGAACAGATTCGACACCCGCTCGATATTGCCGATGACGCGCCGCCCCTCCCCCACCACGTACGGCAGGGTCGCGAACTTGTTGTCCAGCAACACGATCTGGGCCACCGCGCGGGTGGCCGGGCTGCCGGCGCCCATGGCGACACCGATGTCGGCGTCCTTGAGGGCGAGCACGTCGTTGACGCCGTCACCGGTCATGGCGACGGTGTGGCCGCGCGACTGCAGGGCGCCGACCATGGCCCGTTTCTGGTCGGGGCGCACCCGGCCGAAGGTGGACTTCCCGTCGAGCACGTCGGCGAGTTCGTCGCGATCCTCGGGCAGGGTGCGCGCGTCGACGGGATCGGATCCACCGGGCAGGTCGAGCGAGGCGGCGACGGCGCCGACCGAGACGGCGTTGTCGCCGGAGATCACCTTGATCGAGACATGCTGGCTCGCGAAGTATTCGAGGGTGTCCTTGGCGTCGGGACGCACCTTCTGTTCGAGCACGACGAGGGCGGCGGGCTCCACCCGGCCCGGCGCGTCGGGGGCGTCGACCGGGCGGTCACCGCGCGCGAGCAACAGCACCCGCAGACCCTGGGCACCCACCTCCTCGGCGTGTGCCGCGGTCTCGGAGGTGGGGTCGAGCAGCACGTCGGGAGCGCCGAGGAGCCAATCTCCGTGGACGCCATAGGAAATGCCGCTCCACTTCTTGGCCGAGGAGAACGGGGCGACGGCCGTCCCGGTCCAGTCCGGGCGGTCGGGCAGCGCCTCGCCGATGGCCTGCACACTGGCATTGGGACGTGGATCGTCTGCCGCCAACGCGGCGAGTACCCGACGCACGCTCGCCTCGTCGAAGGAACCGAGTGGTTCGACGCGGGCCAGGCGCATGCCGTTCTCGGTGAGGGTGCCGGTCTTGTCCGCGCACACCACGTCGACGCGGGCCAGGCCCTCGATGGCGGGCAGTTCCTGCACCAGGCAGTTGCGTTTGCCGAGGCGGACCACACCGACCGCGAAGGCGATGGAGGTCATCAGCACCAGGCCCTCGGGGACCATCGGGACCAGGGCCGCGACCATGCCGGTCACCGCCGGGCGCCACGACTCGCCGCTGGAGACGAGCTGGTTGTAGATGCTGAGCAGGCCGGCCGGAATCAGCAGGTAGGTGATGAATTTCAGGATCTTGTCGATACCCGAGCGCAGTTCCGAGTGCACCAGGGTGAACTTGCTGGCCTCTTCGGCCAGCTTGGCGGCGTAGGCGTCCCTGCCGACCTTCGTCGCACGGTAGGCGCCCGAGCCCGACACCACGAAACTGCCCGACATCACCGGCGCGCCGACACCCTTGTCGATCGGATCGGCCTCACCGGTGAGCAGCGACTCGTCCACCTCGAGGGCGGCGGCCTCGGTCACCTCGCCGTCGACCACGATCTGGTCGCCGGGGCCGAGCTCGATCAGGTCGTCGAGCACCACCTCGCCCGGGGCGATCTCCTTGGCGACGCCGTCGCGACGCACGGTCGGCATGGCCTGGCCGACGATGGCCAGCTGGTCGAGGGTGCGTTTGGCGCGCACCTCCTGGATGATGCCGATCGCGCTGTTGGCCACGATGAGCAGCCCGAACATGCCGTCGATGATCGAACCGGTCGACAGCACGAGCAGGAAGAGCACACCGAGGATGGCGTTGATGCGGGTGAACACGTTCGCGCGAACGATCTCGCCGACCGACCGGCTCGCCCGCGCGGGCACGTCGTTGGTCTGACCGTCACGGCGCCGCTGTTCGACCTCTGTTGCGCTGAGCCCGGTGGCGGGCTCCCGCACGGATATGGACATGCTCGACAGGCTACGTCAGTCGTAACATGGGATGAATGCAGCCAAGAACGTCCCCGCCCGGTGTCGTCTTCGGGACGGGGGCTTATCTGATCTGGGGTCTGTTTCCGGCGTTCTTCGGGTTGCTGGCGTTCGCGTCGGCCGTGGAGGTGGTGGCGCAGCGGATCATCTGGACCCTGGTCGTCGTGGTACTGGTGTTGCTGCTCAGCGGGCGGCTGCGGGAGATGCGGGCGATCGACGCGCGGACCTGGCGGCTGGCGGCGGTCGCGTCGGCGGCGATCTCGATCAACTGGGGCGTCTACGTGTTCGGGGTGATCTCCGGGAATGTGGTGGAGTGCGCGCTCGGGTACTTCATCAATCCGCTGGTGACGGTGGCGTTCGGGGTGGTGTTCTTCCGGGAACGGCTCTCCCGGGCGCAGTGGGCCGCGCTCTCGCTCGGTGCGCTGGCGGTGGTCGTGCTCACCGTCGACTACGGCCGACCACCGGTGATCGCCCTGGTGCTGGCGTGTTCGTTCGCCACCTACGGGCTGGTGAAGAAGGTGATCCGGCTCGACGCGCTGCGCGGGATCGCCGCCGAGGGGATGGTCGCCGCCCCGTTCGCGCTGGCGTTCGTGATCGTCTTGCTGGCTACAGGGCGCAGTGAGTTCACCTCCAGTCCCGCGCATTTCGGGCTGATGATGGCCACCGGGCCGGTCACCCTGATCCCGCTGCTGCTGTTCGCCGTGGCCGCCCAGCGCGTCCCTCTGTCGACCATGGGCATCCTCCAATACCTCACCCCCGCCCTCCAGATGGCCTGGGGTGTCGCGGTGATGCACGAACCGATGCCGCCCTCCCGCTGGATCGGTTTCGCCCTCATCTGGACCGCGCTGGCTGTCTTCACCACCGATGCCCTCCGCCGAGCTCACCGCAACCGCCACCCCGCTCCCCAGCCCGCCGAAAGCCTGGATGCCTGACCACCACACTTTTGTGGCGCGATTCAGCCCGATGTCGGCTGCGGCGGCAGCGGCGGTGTTGGATTATCGGAGCCCGGCTGAGCGGAGTGTGGCGGTACGGTCGGGTCGACTTATTGTGATGAAAGGGGTGGATGCCGTGCGTGGTTCGGGGTTTGCGGATCGGGTGGCCGGGGTGCTGGTGGGGACGGCTGCCGGGGACGCGCTGGGGGCGGGGTACGAGTTCACCAAGCCCGGGGCCGATGTGGTGATCGACATGATCGGCGGTGGGCCGTTCAACTGGGCACCCGGTGAGTGGACCGACGACACCTCGATGGCCTTGGTGGTCGCCCAGGCCGCGGCACAGGGGCCCGGGATCGACCTGGACGCGGTGGCCGAGGGGTTCGTGCGCTGGTACGACACCGATCCGCCGGATATCGGCAATCAGACCAGGGCGGTGCTGTCGATGAAGCCGAGCTCGGCGCTGGACATGCAGGCGGCGGCGATGTCGCTGACCGGGCGGACCGGCGGGAACGGGTCGCTGATGCGCACGGCGCCGGTGGCGCTCGCCTACCTCGACGACGCGGCCGAATGCGTGGTGGCGGCCGGGCGGGTCGGCATGCTCACCCATTACGACGAGCAGGCGGTCGAAGCCTGCAAGATCTGGACCTACGCCATCCGGCACGCCGTACTGCACGCGAACTTCGACGGCGTACGCGAATACGTCAGCGGCTCAGCGTATTCCGACTACTGGACCGCCCGCCTCGACGAGGCCGAATACGGCACCCCCGCCGACTTCCCCAACAACGGCTGGGTCGTCCACGCCCTGCAGACCGCCTGGTGGGCCATCACCACCACGGACGGCTCGTCGCCGACCCATCTCCCGCTCGCCCTCGAGGCATGCGTCCGCGCGGGCAACGACACCGACACCACCGCCGCCATCGCAGGCGGCCTCCTCGGCGCCCGCTGGGGCGCCTCCGCCGTCCCCACCCGCTGGCGCGACATCCTCCACGGCTACCCGGGCCTCACCGCCCCCGACCTCCCCACCCTCGCCCACCGCATCACCACCACCTGACACCCGCGCAGACGCAACCCCGCCCAGGCACGCAGGTTCGCTCAAATGCCCTGGGCGTCGGCGGCAACCGCGCACATCGAGGCCGCCGCTGCCACTGGACAACCGATCACCACGCCGTGATGGCGGGCTTCGGTCCCGAATCAATCCACCACAGCGTGGTGAGCAACCGTCGGGGCGGCGCCCGAAATCGAGCCGCCACAGCGTGCCTCAGGGCATGGGGCGATTGGACGAATGATCACCACGCCGTAGTGGCGGATTTCGGGGTGAAATCCAGCCACCTGAGCGTGGTGATCAAGTGTCCGGGGTTACCAGGCGGTGATGACCGGGCCGGGAGTCCAGGTGCCCCACTCGGTGCGGGGGTTCACCGAGACCTCGGCGGGGGTGGCTGTGGTGTCTCGGGGGAGGTATTGCTCGAGGGAGCCCCAGTCCTTGTCCCAGTCGTTGTTCAGGTAGGTGGGGAGGGTGCGGGCGGTGAAGAGGAGTTGGGTCCAGCCGAGTGGGCCGCCGCCGTCGTGGCCCTGCCAGAGGTTGGTGATGGTGGCGCCGTTGCGGTCGGGGAGGATGCGGTATTCGGGGTGGGCGGCGACGCCGTTGTGGGTGGGCAGGTGGTTCTGGCACGGGAAGTGCAGGCCGACAGCCCAATCCAGCAGCACGGGGGTGTCGCGGCCGAGCAAGGCGTTCAGGGTGGTCGTCTGGGGCATGCGCGGCGGGGTCACCGCGAGCCACTGGTCGGGGCCGAGATCCTTGTCGGCGGCGACCAGGCGGACCGCCGTGGCGTCGGCGGGGAGCTGGTCGAGCGGGACACGCAGATTGCGCCAGACGGGCGCGGGGCCGATGTCGATCGGCATGACCTGACCGGTGACCCGCACCGTGCCGTCGGGTGCGGCGGTGCCGTATTCGACCGTCAGGTCCTGGCCGGGGTGCACGATGCCGTCGGCGTCGACCGACCGGATCCGGCCTGCCACCGACACCGCGAGCAGCGGGCCGCGCGGGCCTTCGGGCAGGCGGAACCAGCCGGTGGTCAGGGAGGCGGGTTCCTGCGTGCCCGGCCGGTAGCTGCCGAGTACCGGGGTGGTGGCCGGGTCGAGGCCGAACGGGAGCTGCAGCGAACCCTGGCGTGATTCCGAGCCGGCCGACGTGGTCGCGTCGCGCAGCTCGTCGGGGTCGTCGGAGACCGAATTCGCTTGGCCGGTGGTGGATTCCACCTCGTCGGAGGTGAGCACGGGAGCCACGCCGTCGGGGCGGAAACCGGTCGATTCGCCCGTCATGGTCGTGGTCATGTCACCGGCGAGCGGGGTGAGCATCGAGGCGTTGGCGTCGGTTTCGACGAGCACCTCGTCGGCCATCCCACAGCCACCGCCGAATGCCGCGTTCAGGTTCGAGCTCGCCACCGAGTACGCCGGGTACTGGGCGACGGCGGCCTTGGCGAACGACGCCACCTCGAACAGCACCATCATCGCGGCGGCAACCGCGAGCACGGGCACACCGCTCAGCCGCGTCGGCTTGGCCGACGGACTCGGGTGGATGTGGAACCAGGCGGCGATCAGCAGCGCGAGACCGGTGAGCCCGGCGAACACGGTGGACACGCCGAACCCGGCGACCGACGGCGGCTTGTCCCACCACGGCACACCCCACGCCGACACGTACCAGTAGCCGTTGGCGCCGACGAAGGTCACCGCGAGCGCGAAGAACACCGCGGCGGCGAACAGCGCCCGGTTGCGCAAGGGCCGCAGCACTTGCGGGCTCACGGCGACCGCGGTGACGGCGGCGACGCAGGTGGCGAGACCGGCGAACACACCGAACTGGTGTGTCCACTTGGTCGGCGAGAACATCATCAGCACCATGGCGGCGAGGGTGATGCCGAGCAGGCGCCGGGTGGGGCCGACGGCGGTGCCGGGAATGTGACCGCCGCGCCGCAGCATGGTCGCCGCGCACACGACGAGGCCGAGCAGCATGACGAACACCCCGAAACGGCGGGTGAGCCAGCCGTCGGCGTTGATCTGCAACAGGAACTGGTAGCGCAGGAACTCGAAGAACCAGGACTCCCCCGGCCCGATCTTCTCGTGCACCGCGAACATCTCGCGCACACCGGCCAGGGTGCGGTCGGCGAAGACGACGGTGAGCACGACAACGCCCGCCGCGAGGATCGGCAACAGCTGCGACAGGTAGCCGATCGTCTTGGCCCGGCGCACGATCACCGCCGTCATGGTGCGCGCACCGGCCACCAGCGCGCCGAGGCAGATCAGCCCCGACGGCGCACCGGTGAGGGTGAAGGCGGCCACGATCACCGCCACCGCGTACGGCAGCAACCGTCGCGTGGCGATGGCCCGCTCCACCGACACCCAGGTGACCAGAACACCGAGGGCGACAACGAATTCCGCGCGCAAGCCGTTGTTGTAGGGCAGCCAGAAGGCGAGGAACACCAGCGCCGCGGTCCAGGTGACGAGCTTGCTGTGCCGCAACGCGATACCCAGGCGCGGCAGCACTTCACGGCTGATCAACCACCAGGTGAGCACACCGGCGAGCAGCGCGGGCAGGCGGACGAGCGGGCTGACGGTGGAGATGTGGGTGAGCCAGCCGATGATGTCGGTGTAGGGGGTGTAGAACGGGCCCTCGTCGACGCTGAACCAGCGGTAGTAGTTCGACATGTTGCCCGAACTGCGCGCACCCCTTGCCATCCCGAGGATGTAGCCGTCGTCGGAGGTGTTGGCGCCGATGAAGTGCCAGACGCCGAGCACCGCGAACACCAGCCAGTCGACCGGGCGCAGCCGCCACCAGCGCTGCGGCAGGAACCGGCGCGCTGACCGGCCGTCGGCGGCGTCGAGCCGGTGCAGCGCGAACAGGGCCACGAGCGTCGCGAGCACGCACAGCGCGATCACCGCGAGCTTGGGCCAGGTGGGTGAGGTGATGTAGCGCGAATCGACGTCGACCCGCACCGTCAGGTCGGCGGGTGCGGCACCGGTGAGCTCGCTGAACACCCCGACCACCTGTGGGCGGAGATCACCGGCGAGGGTGGCGCCCTCCCCGAGTCCCGTTGTGGTGACCGTTGATCCGGTCGGCGAGAGGGTGACGGTGAGCGCGCAGGACCGGTCGAGCACCTCGGCCAGCGGCGCGGTCCACACCAGCATCGAGCGCGACACCACGTCGACCCGGCCGGGGCGCTCGGGGGTATCGGCGACGACCTTGACGACGAAGCCGTATTTCTCCATGTCGGCCGACTGCCGCGGCACGGTGGACACGACAACCCCGCCGGTCGCCGCGACCGAACTCAATGCCGCGCACGGCACCGTCGCCGTCAGCGCGGCCGGGGCGTAGGCCACGAGCGGTGCCTCGACCGAAGCGGGCGAGCCCTGCTGCGGCCAGGACACGCTCGCGGCGTCGACGCGGACCGGCAGGAAGGGGATGGCCGCGGCGCTGAGCACCGCGATCAGCCCGGCGACGATCGCCACGACCCGCGCCCAGCCGGGCGAACCCGGTCGCACCGGCTCCGAAGCACCCTTGGGCGGATGCCCCTGCCGCACGATCGTCTCAACCACGGGGCCTGATCCTAACCGCGCGCCCGCCCGCGCCCCAGCCGCCCCGGTGTGGAGCCGTCGGCACAGCGGAATGTCAGACGCACGCGACCGACTGCTGACCGAGATTCGTCAGCATGGTGCAGGCCCACGCCTTCTGCACCTTCCACTTACCGGCGTCGGCGACGAAGGGCACGTCCACCACATTCGTCTGCCCGTTCACCGTGAAGTTCGCCTTGGCGTTCACGCTGTCACCGAACGACGTTACCTCGGTGACCTGCACCTGCGCACCGGCGTCGCGGGCGGCGACGGCCAGGCGGTTCGGCAGCTCGGGATCGGCCTCGCCGCCCTGCACGAAGTCCAGCTTCTGCTCGTTGGGCACCGACGGGTCGAGCGCGGTGTTGAGCTGGGCGTTGAGCTCCTCCACCGACGGCACCGGTGGCAGCGCGTCGTCGGTGGCGGTCGTCGTGGTCGCCTTGGCACTGGTGGTGGTCTTGGCGGCGGGCTTGTCTTCGGTGCACGCGCTCAGCCCGAGTGCGGTGATCACGGCCAGGCTGGCGATCGCGACACGGCCGATCCTGCGGTGGGTCAACTGCTCGTCCTTCGGTTCGAGGGGCGGGCTGCCGGGCGTGGCCGCTCAGTCGAGGCTGGCGAGCGGGTCGGCGGGCGACAGTCCCGTTTCGTCGGCAGGAAAGGTACGCGCCGGGCCGGGGCCTGTCGAACTGGTCTCGAAACGCACTGTCACCACGCCGTAGCCCGCCCCCTGCACCCACCCGTGCCCGAATTCCGGATGCCGCACGTCCATACCCGGAAGCCATTGCCCCACCGGCATTTCCGGTTGCTCGGCCGCCGGCTCGGGCGCCTCGACGGAGTCGGTGTCGATATCGGCGGGCAGCGCCTGGTCGAGTTCGGGGAACAGCGATTCCTGGCGAACCAGGGTGAGCCCGCCGTAACCGACCCCGACCAGCCGGATCGGCCCGAGTTCGGTGGGGTCGATGGCCGAACGTTGCGCGGCCGCGGCGAGCGTGCCCAGTTCGGTGGTGGCATACGGCAGCGTGAACGAGCGGGTCACGATGCTCATGTCGGACTTCTTGAGTTTGAGGACGACGGTGCGGGCGGCGCGACCGTCGCGTTCGAGTCGGCGGTGCGCCGAGGCGGCCATGGCGGTGATCGCGGTGCGCAGGTCGGCGAGGGTGACGATGTCGCGTTCGTAGGTGTTCTCGGCGCTGATCTGCTTGGCCTCGGCACGCTCGCTGACCGGCCGGTCGTCGATTCCGCGCGCCAGCCGGTGCAGCGCGGCCCCGACACTGCCGCCGAGGATCGAGGCGGCCTCGGATTCCGGCAGCGCGGCGAACGCGCCGACGGTCTCGATACCGAGGCTGCGTAAGCGCGATTCGGCAACCGGACCGATGCCCCATAGTTTGCGCACCGGCAACCCGGCGAGTAGCGCGCCCTGTTCGGCCGGCGAGATCACCCGCATCCCATCGGGTTTCGCCAGCCCGGAGCCGATCTTGGCCAGCTGTTTTCCGGTGCCCGCCCCGATGGAGGCGGTGAGACCCGTCCGCGCACGGACCAGCGCGCGCAGCATCGCGCAGTACTCCTCGACCGTGGCGACGCTCGCCCCGGCGAGCTCCGCAGGCTCGGCGAACGCCTCGTCGAACGACAACGTCTCGAGCACCGGTACCCGGCTGCGCAGCGCGTCGAACACCCGCCCGCTCAGCACCGAGTACACGGCCCCGCGTGGCGGCACAACCACCGCCGAGACGCCGACCAGCCGCCGCGCCTGATGCATGGGCATGGCCGACCGCGCACCGAACACCCGCGCCTCATAGCTCGCGCCTGCCACCACCCCGCGCTGACCGACGCCACCCACGAGCACCGGCCTACCGCGCAGGGTCGGCCGGGTGAGCTGTTCGGCCGAGGCGAAGAAGGCGTCCATATCGATGTGCAGCACCCACCGACGTGCGGTGACCGCAGCATCGGGCCTGGCCTCGACCGGGACATGGGTACTCACGAGCGCAATGTACGCGGCCCCACCGACAGATCCTCGACACCCGGCCGCCACCGAGGCACCGCACAGACACCTCGAAATGTGTGATGATCGGGTGATGAAGATCCGTAAGGCTGTTATCCCGGCCGCGGGAATCGGCTCCCGGCTGCTGCCCCTGACCAAGGCGACGCCGAAGGAGATGCTGCCGGTCGGCGACAAACCCGTCATCGAGCACACGGTGCGCGAGCTGGTCGCCTCCGGTATCACCGACATCACCATCGTGGTGACCAGTGGCAAGTCGCTGATCCAGGACCATTTCCGGCCGAACCCGGCGCTGGTCGCCCAATTGCGCGCCGACGGCAAGTCCGCCTACGCCGACGCCGTGGAGGAGGTGGGTGAGCTATCGCGCGAGGGCCACATCACCTACCTCGACCAGCACGGCCCGTACGGCAACGGCACCCCGGTGCTGAATGCCGCCCGCCACCTGGGCGACGAACCGATGCTGGTGCTCTGGCCCGACGACGTGTTCGTCGCCGAGGTACCGCGCGCCCAGCAGCTCATCAAGGCCTACGAGTCCACCGGCTGCCCGGTGCTCGCCCTGATGCCGATGGAACCGGGCGAGTCGCAGCGCTACGGCGTGCCGGTGGTGCGAGAGGACCTCGACGACGGGTTGCTGCGCATCTCCGGGCTGATGGAGAAGCCGAAGCCGGAGGATGCGCCGTCGGCGTACGCGGCCATCGGCGGGTACGTGGTGACGCCGGGCATCATCGACGAGCTGCAGCTGCAGACCGACAACTGGTACACCCATCGCACCGGCGAGGTGTACCTGACCGACGCGATCAACAAGTACGCCGCCGAACACGCGGTGTACGGGCAGGTGATCCAGGGCCGCTGGTACGACACCGGTAACCCCGCCGACTATCTTGTCGCCCAATTCGCTTCTGCGCTGGCCCATCCCGAGTACGGGCCACTGCTGCGTCAGCTCGTGGACTAGCGGTTCGCCTGCGCCGCTCCCGCGCGGCGCAGGCGAGCGGTCAACACCGTTTGTCCGCGAGAACGAGGTTCGTCGCGATCGTCGCCACGAATCCGAACAGCAGGCGCCGCAGAACTTTTCGCCGCACAGGTGGACTCCCCTCGTCCCGGCGACGGGTCGCCGACTGGTCGGTTACCGGGCGGCATCTCACCGATCGCGGCACGCCGCCCGTCGATCCGGCGCCGCGACGGAGGTGCGCTCACTTCCGCCGCGGCCCCGTTTCCACAGGACACTCATCACGAACCGTCGCTGTCACCTCAGCGTGTTCCATGCGCATGTGCAGCAACTCGACCCATTGTGCCCGAAGTGGCCCGAGAAAGTCGCCATTTCAGCAACCTTCCCGCGAACTGTCCCGTCAGCCTGCGATTTTCGGCCGGAAATAGTGTCCGGGGCCGGGCGAGGCCGACCCCGGACGGGCGATTCAGGCCTTGCTGAGGGCCACCTTCACACCACCGGTGATTTCCGGGGAATCCGCGTCGACCGCACCGAATGTGAGTGTGGTCGCGAGGATTTCGCCTGCGATGAGGTCGCGGTGGGTTTCGGCCCACTCGGCCCGCTCGGCGGGCACCTCTAGCACCACGCTGATGCGGTCCGACACGTCGAGACCCTGCGACTTGCGGGTTTCCTGCAGGTCACGGATAAGGTCGCGGGCCCAGCCCTCGGCTTCCAGTTCCTCGGTGACCACCGAATTCAGCACCACCAGACCGGCATTGCCGGGCAGGGCGGCCGTGGATTCGGGTTCGGCGGCGACCAGGCGCTGGGTGTATTCCTCGGGCAGCAGCGTGATCCCGGCGGCGGTGACGACACCGTCGGCCGATTCCGACCACTCCCCCGCCTTCACGGCCTTGATCACCGTCTGCACCTGCTTGCCCAGGCGCGGCCCGGCGGCGCGCGCGTTGACGGCCAGCTCGAACCGGCCGTGCGCGGCGACGTCGGTGGTCAGGTCGACCTTCTTGACGTTGACCTCGTCGGCGATCAGCGCGGTGAACGGAGCGAGTCGTTCGGCGTCGGCCGCCGCGATCGTCACCTCGGCCAGCGGCAAGCGCACCCGCAGGTTCTTGGCCTTGCGCAGGCTCAGCACCGTGGAACACACGGTGCGCACCTCGTCCATGGCCGCCACCAGCTCCGGATCGTGCGGCAGCTCGGACTCGGCGGGCCAGTCGGCCAGGTGCACCGAGCGTTCGCCGGTGAGCCCACGCCAGATCACCTCGCTGATCAGCGGCAGCAGCGGCGCGGCCAGCCGGGTGGCCACCTCGAGCACGGTGTGCAGGGTGTCCACCGCGTCGCGGTCCTCGGACCAGAAGCGCGAACGCGACCGGCGCACATACCAATTGGTGAGCGCGTCGGCGAACGAGCGCAGCTCGTCGCAGGCACCGGCGATGTCGTAGGTCTCGAGCGCCTCGGTCATCACGTCGCGGGTCACCGCGAGCTTGGCCAGGATGTAGCGGTCGAGCACGTTCGGCGAGTCCGTGCGCCACACACCGGGCTTCGAGGCGTAGAGCTGCAGGAAGGTCCACGCGTTCCACAGCGGGCGCAGCGCGTGGCTGACGCCTTCGCGGATGCCGCGCTCGGTGACGATGAGGTTGCCGCCGCGCAGGATCGGCGAGCTCATCAGGAACCAGCGCATCGCGTCGGAACCGTCGCGGTCGAAGACCTCGTTGACGTCGGGGTAGTTGCCCTTGGACTTCGACATCTTCAGGCCGTCGTCGCCGAGCACGATGCCGTGCGCGGCAACTGTTTTGAACGACGGCGAGTCGAACAGCGCGGTCGAGAGCACGTGCAGGGTGTAGAACCAGCCGCGGGTCTGCCCGTTGTACTCGACGATGAAGTCGCCGGGGAAGTGGCTGTCGAACCACTCCTTGTTCTCGAACGGGTAGTGCACCTGGGCGAACGGCATCGAACCCGACTCGAACCAGCAATCGAGCACCTCGGGGACCCGGCGCATGGTCGACTTCCCGTTCGGGTCGTCGGGGTTGGGCCGGGTGAGGTCGTCGATGCCGGGACGGTGCAGGTCGTCCAGGCGCACGCCGAAGTCGCGCTCGAGTTCGTCGAGCGAACCGTAGACGTCCACGCGCGGGTGGGCCGGGTCGTCGGACACCCACACCGGGATCGGGCTGCCCCAGTAGCGATTACGGCTGATGTTCCAGTCGCGCGCGCCCTCGAGCCACTTGCCGAACTGTCCGTCGCGGATGTGTTCGGGCACCCAGGTGATGTGCTTGTTCAGCTCGACCATCCGGTCGCGGAACTTGGTGACCGCGACGAACCAGGACGGGACCGCCATGTAGATCAGCGGCTGACCCGAACGCCAGCTGTGCGGGTAGGAGTGCTCGATCGTCTCGTGGCGCAGCAGTTTTCCGGCAGCCTTGAGGTCCTTGATGATGACCGGGTTGGCGTCGAAGACCATCAGGCCCTCGTACGGCGGCACCATCGAGGTGAACTTGCCCGCCGGGTCGAGCGGCTGCACGATCTCGATCCCGTTGGCCGAGGCCACGTCCATGTCCTCCTCACCGAAAGCCGGTGCGAGGTGGACGATTCCGGTGCCGGAGTCGGTGGTGACGTAGTCGGCGGTGAGTACCCGGTGTGCGTTCGGATGTCCGAGGAAGAAGTCGAACGGCGGCCGGTAGGACAGCCCGGCCAGGGCTGCGCCGTCGTACTCGCCGAGCACGGCCGGTTCCTCGCCGAATTCACGGTCATAGTGCGAAACCCGTTCGGCCGCAAGGAGATAGCGCTTGCCGTCGGCGGCCTGCAGATGCACGTAGCGCACGTCGGGGTGCACCGCGATCGCGAGGTTGGACGGCAGGGTCCACGGGGTGGTCGTCCAGATCAGCGCGTTGGCGCCGTCGAGCGCGGCAAGGGGGTGCTCGGCGGGGACCGACAGCACCATGTCGACGGTGACCGCCGGGTCCTGGCGCATCTTGTACGCGTCGTCGAGGCGGGTCTCCTGGTTCGACAGCGGAGTCTGCTCGTACCAGCTGTAGGGCAGCACCCGGAAGCCCTGGTAGATGAGCCCCTTGTCGTAGAGGGACTTGAACGCCCACATCACCGACTCCATGAAGTCGAGATCGAGGGTCTTGTAGTCGTTGTCGAAGTCGACCCAGCGCGCCTGGCGGGTGACGTACTCACGCCACTCGTTGGTGTATCGCAACACCGAGGACTTGCAGGCGGCGTTGAACTCGGCCAGCCCCATCGCGTCGATCTGCGACTTGTCGGTGATGCCGAGCTGCTTCTCGGCCTCGATCTCGGCGGGCAGGCCGTGGGTGTCCCAGCCGAAGCGCCGGTCGACCTTCTTGCCACGCATGGTCTGGAAGCGCGGGATCAGGTCCTTGACGTAGCCGGTGAGCAGGTGGCCGTAGTGCGGCAGGCCGTTCGCGAAGGGGGGTCCGTCGTAGAAGACGAACTCACTGTTGCCGTCGCGGTTGTCGATGCTGGCGCGGAAGGTGTCGTCGCGGGCCCAGTAGTCGAGCACCGTGGTTTCGAGTTCCGGGAACGTCGCGCCGGAACCGGCACCGAAATCGACCCGGGGGTACGCGCCACCGGTGGTTGTCTCGTCCGCCATTGCGGAATGCTCCTCGTGCCGCCGCGCCGCCGGCGCGGATCCGTGGCACGGGGACGATGCCGGCGCAGGTGCGCCGAAACCGCGGTACCACCCCGTTTGCCCGCGCCGGGAAAGCACGCGAGCCTCTCGTTGCGAGCTGTGACGGGCTCACCCGTTCGGTTCTACTGAGCGCGAGTGCGCCGTTCTTCCGAAGGCTCCCCGGTGATGGCCGGATCAACGCCGTGTATCAGTCGATTCTAACCGGGCCCGTCCAGCCCATTTCCGCGCGGTCAGTCCTTGCGGGCATGCCGCCCCGGCGGGACCGGGTCGTTCTCGGGTCTTCCACCGGCGAGCGCGCTCACCAGCAGGGTGCCCGCGCCGATGACGCAGATCAGGATGCAGCCCCACGCCCACGCCACCGAACCGGTGGCGAGTGCCGCCACGAGCAGTGCGAATCCGATCGCGGCCAGAACGAGCGTCAAGACGAGCATGCTGACTCCCAAGCAACCGAGCAGCCCGACGGACTGGGCGTTCCCGAATCACGCGACGCGCTGCGCCGCGCGACCCGGGTTCCAGTTTACTTGGCGCCCTTGGCGAAGGAGGAGGCCGGAGCCAAACTGTTGGACGATCCGTTGGTGTCGCCCGCGAACTCGCCGCCGTCGACCGGAACGGCCGAGCCACGGTTCTCCAGCTCCTCGAGCTGCGACTCCAGGTAGGACTTCAGGCGCACGCGGTACTCGCGCTCGAAGGTCTTGAGCTGCTCGATCCGGCTTTCCAGCACCGTGCGCTGCTGGGTGATGGTCGCCATGATCTCGGCGTGCTGACGCTCGGCGTCGGCGGTGAGGGCCTCGGCCTTGTCCTTGGCCTGGCGGATCTGGGTCTCGGAGCGGTTCTGCGCGTCGGCGAGCATCGCGTCGGACTTCTGCCGCGCGTCGGCGATCATCGCCTCGGAGCGGGTGCGGGCGTCGCCGACCAGACGCTCGGAGTTTGCCCGCGCGTTCGACAGCAGGCTCTCGGCCTCGGTCTTGGCATCGGTGGTGAGGCGGTCGGCCATCTCCTGCGCCAGGGTGAGGACCTTCGCGGCCTGCATGTTGGCGTCGGGGCCCGAGTTGTCGCGGACGGGCGCGGCCACCGGCATCGGCGCGGGCGGCGCCGCCGGGACCGGCGCCGGAATAGGTTCGGGTGCGGGCGGCGGTGCCTGTTGGACCGGGGCCTTCACGGCGGCGACCGGGGCCGACCCGCGATTCTTCTTGGCGTCGGCTAGCTCGGTGTCGAGCTCGGCGACCCGCTGACGCAGGTCGGCGTTCTCCTCGATCAGGCGCGAAAGCTCCTGCTCGACGAGATCCAGGAAGGCATCGACCTCGTCCTCGTTGTAGCCGCGCTTACCGATCGGCGGTTTGCTGAACGCGACGTTGTGCACATCGGCGGGAGTCAGCGGCATCGAAGGATCCCTTCACGCGGTCTTTGGAGAACTAGCAAGCGGTCTTCTCGACTCATTGTGTCACACGGAGGTCACGGGCTGCCCGAGCCTACCCACGATGGACATCAGGATGAACACGACGAAGAGCAGAACCATAATCGACAGATCGAGCCGAATACCGCCCAGATTCACGGGAGGTATCAAGCGTCTCAACAGTTTCACCGGCGGGTCGGTGACGGTGAAGATGAACTCCAACACGATCACCACCACGCCGGTCGGGCGCCAGTCACGCGCGAAACTGCGGATGAACTCCACGATCACCCGGCTGATCAACAACAGCCAGAAGATGAAAAGCACGAGGTACAGAACCGCGAACAGGGCCACGGGTTCACTCTGCCGCAAAATCGGCGACGTGCAAAATGGCCGCGCCGCGCAATGCGCGGGCGGCCATCATGACAGTTCACCGGTTGTCGCTATTTCTGGTTGTAGAAGCCGTTTTCGGCGATCCGGCGGCGCTCCTCGGCCGATACATCGACATCGGCGGGTGAGAGCAGGAACACCTTCGTCGCCACCTTGTCGAACGAGCCACGCAGCGCGAACGCCAGCCCGGCCGCGAAATCGACCAGCCGCTTGGCATCGGCGTTGCTCAGGTCGACCAGGTCCATGATGACCGGGTTTCCCTCGCGGAAACGCTCACCGATGATCCTGGCCTCGCTGTAATCGCGCGGACGCAGCGTGGTGATCTTGGACAAGGGACCTCCGTCCTCGAAGATCCCGGGCCGCCGCACGGGCGCGGGCTCGGGGCGCAAGCGCTCCTCCAACCTGCGCTCCTCGGCGTCGGGATCGACCGCGAGCGCGCCACGGGTCGAGCCGCGCATCCCCGGCGCGACCCCGCCCGCCCGGAACGCACGGCCCGACGAGGGCGCCGTCTCGATCCTGGTCGGGCGCCGCGGCGGCTCGTAGCGATCCTCGGCGTAGGCGTCGTCGACGTAGTCGTCGCGACGCGCCTGATAAGCCGGCTTGTAGGCGGGCTGGGGGAAGTCGTCGGCTTCGTCGCCGAAACGTTCGGAGCCGTAACGATCTTCGGCGTAGCGGTCGTAGCTGCGCGGGCGAGTACGGCCGGCGCGCTCCTCGGGGCCGCGCGAGGCGTGATCGTCGACGTAGTCGTCTTCGTACTCATCGAGCGGAACCATGCCGAAGTACGCCTTGAACTTGTGCAGCGTGCTCATCCTGGACGACCTTCCTTCGGCCCCGGTGGCGGCCGGGTGTTGAAGTTCTTGCTCAGCGCCTCGTCGGCCAATCGTATGTGTCGAATGTGACTGATGAGGTTTCTTTGCTACGCCGAGGTTATCGGTCGGGCGCCCATCAAGGCGGTACCGACACGCACACACGTCGAACCGTGTTCGACCGCGATCTCCAAATCACCCGACATACCTGCAGAAAGTTCGGTGGCATCGGCGTGTTGCGCGAGCAGCGAAGTGTGCAAAGTCGCAAGCTTCGCAAAGGACGCATGAATGTCGGCGTCAAGGGGTGGAATCGCCATCAGACCGGCCAGATGCAGTCCGGGCGCCTTCGCTACCAGGTCGGCGAGGGCGGGCAGATCGGCCGGTTCGACACCCCCGCGTCCGGGGTCGGCGTCCAGGCTCACCTGTAGCAGCACACGCAGGGGCGCGGTACGCTCGCCGGCTGCCTGTGCGTCGGTCACCGCCCGGTCCAGCACGTTTGCCAGCCGTTCGCTGTCGACCGAGTGCACGGTGTGTGCCCATCGGGCCACGGCGCGGGCCTTGTTGCGCTGCAAGCGGCCGATCATGTGCCATTCGACGTCGTCGTAGGCCAGCTCGGCGACCTTGGCCGAGGCCTCCTGCTCACGCGACTCGCCGAACTCGCGCCTGCCGAGGCGGTAGAGGATGTCGACATCGGCGGCCGGGAAGAATTTGGTCACCGGCAGCAGCCGCACCGAGCCCGCGGGGCGACCCGCGGCGGCCACGGCGGCGTCGAGCCGCGTGAGCAGCCCGTCCAGGCGGGTGGATAGTTCGCTCGCGCGATCGGTGCCGGTCGAGGTCTCCTGGGTCATGCGGCCTCCCCTCGCCGGGTGGTGTGCTTTCGGTTCATGCGGTCGCGTCCATCCAGATCACACCGGCGATGCGGCCGGTCGGGGCGCCGCGGCGGTGGCTGAACAGGGTTTTGTCCTCGATGGTGCAGCGCGGGTCGAGGGCGATCCCGCCGACGCCCGCCTCGGTGAGCTGCCTGCTGATGCCCGCGCGCAGGTCGAGGCCGGGGGTCTTGCGGACCGTGGTGGTTGCGCTGCCGGGCAGGTGGGCTTCCACGTCGGCGCGCATGGCGGCGGGCACTTCGTACTGGCGGCCCGACGCGGCGGGTCCGAGGAAAGCGCCGATGCGCTCCACGCGCGCGCCTACCGACACCATCGCCTCGAGTACCCGGGGCACGATGCCGATTCTGGCGCCGATGCGGCCCGCGTGCACCGCCGCGATCACGCCCGCCTCGTCGTCGGACAGCAGGATCGGCACGCAGTCGGCGGTGAGGACGACCAGGGCGAGGCCGGGCACCGTGGTGACCAATGCGTCGGTCACCGGGACCGGTTCGGCGCGCGGCCCGTCGACGATCTCGACATTGCGGCCGTGCACCTGCTCCATCCACACCAGCCGGTCGGGGGTGAGCCCGATGCCCTCGGCCAGGCGGATCCTGTTGCGGCACACGGCCTCCGGATCGTCACCGACGTGATCGCCCAGGTTGAACGAGTCGTACGGGGCGACGGAGAAGCCACCGGCGCGGGTGGTGGTCACCCGGCGAACGGTCACGGTGGGGGGTGCGGAAGTCATGGTTCGAGGGTAGTGCGGTCAACGGGCCTATCGGTGCGCGCGCGGGGTGACATCGGTCAACCCGGCCGCTGGTCCCGGTGGCCCCGGGCCCGAGCCGGAGACGCGAAAGCGCCCGAACTCATCGGGGAGTTCGGGCGCTGTTGTCCGTGCCTAGCGGCGCATGAAGATCGGCACCTCGATGTCGTCGTCATCGTCGCCGTCGTCGCGCGGTTCGGGATTGTTGACGCGGTTGAGCGCCTGCTCGGTGACCCGCTGACGCTCCGACTCCCGGTACCGCTCGGTGTCGCGGTAGTTGGGCGCCGCCGCCCGTCCGCTCGACATCCCCGCGGTGGCGGGCTCGGTGGGCCGGGCCGGGGCCTCCGTGCTGCGGCTCTGCCCGACCTCGCCCGCACGACCGGAGCCGATCGGGTTGGACGAGGACCGGCCGGTCTGCATGGTGTTCTCGACCGCGCGCCGCGAGGGCCCGCCGCCGTCGAAACCGGCGGCGATCACGGTGACGCGCACTTCGTCGCCGAGCGAATCGTCGATGACCGTACCGAAGATGATGTTGGCCTCGATGTGGGCGGCCTCCTGCACCAGCGAGGCGGCCTCGTTGATCTCGAACAGACCGAGATCGGAACCACCCGCGATCGAGAGCAGCACGCCGTGCGCACCGTCCATCGATGCCTCGAGCAGCGGCGAATTGATCGCCGTCTCGGCCGCTTTCACCGACCGGCCCTCACCGCGCGCCGAGCCGATGCCCATGAGCGCCGAACCGGCACCCGACATCACGCTCTTGACGTCGGCGAAGTCGACGTTGATCAGGCCGGGGGTGGTGATCAGGTCGGTAATACCCTGAACACCGTTGAGCAGCACTTCGTCTGCCGACCGGAAGGCATCCATCAGACTCACCGCCGCGTCGCCCAGCTGCAGCAGCCGGTCGTTCGGAATGACGATGAGGGTGTCGCACGACTCGCGAAGCAGGTTGATGCCCACTTCGGCCTGGTTCCCACGCCGTTTTCCTTCGAAGGAGAACGGCCGGGTCACGACGCCTATAGTCAGCGCGCCCAGCTTGCGGGCGATGCTGGCGACGACAGGGGCGCCACCGGTTCCGGTACCACCGCCTTCGCCCGCGGTGACGAAGACCATGTCGGCGCCCTTGAGCACCTCTTCGATCTCGTCCTTGTGGTCTTCGGCCGCTTTGCGACCGACTTCCGGATCGGCTCCGGCGCCAAGTCCTCGGGTGAGTTCGCGACCGACATCGAGCTTCACATCGGCGTCGCTCATCAGCAGGGCCTGTGCGTCGGTATTGACCGCGATGAACTCGACTCCCTTGAGTCCCTGTTCGATCATCCGGTTGACGGCGTTCACGCCGCCGCCGCCGATACCGACGACCTTGATCACGGCAAGGTAGTTGTGCGGGGGCGTCATGGGCTCTCGCCTTCCTTCGATCTTAAAACCCTCAACCTCAACCATAGGGTTGGCGTTATGTCAAGTATCCGACTGCTGCGGAACGCTATTCGCAGCCACCGCGATCCCGGCGCAGGCGCGCCGAAGTTTCGCTCACTTTACCGTGACCAGATTCGGACTCGAAACGTCGAACACGGTGCCTTCCCGGGTGAGCAGCGGCATTACGACGGCAGCTTTGCGCTCCCCGTCGCCCGTGCCGCCCCACACTACCTTTCTTCCGTCGCGCAGGTTGAGCGAGACATCCGAAACCGACCGTGCGACAACCTCACCCACCTGCACCGACAGCGCGGGCGGCAGCGTGACCAGCACGGCGACGGCGGCGCGGGCCGCGTCCGGCCCGGACACCGAGCCTTCGGTGACCAATTCGGGCACACCGATCGGCGGTGCGGGCTCGATCGCGAATTCCACACTCTCGGCGTCGATCAGGTGGGCGCCGTCGGGTGCGTCGATGTACACCACCGGAGTTCGCTCCACGACCGTCACCAGCACCGTCGACGGGAACTTCCGCTGCACCCGGACCGAGCGCACCGTGGGAATCGCGGCCACGCGGCGGGCGATCTCGGTGGTGTCGATGCGCAACATCGAACGCCCGTCCGGGATTTCGAGCCGCTCGCGCACCTGTTCCTCGGGCACGGCGGTCAGGCCGTCGATCCGCACGGTCCGTACCGACAACGCCGGGGTGAACCACGCGAGCACCGCGAGCACGGTGACGACTACCAGCCCGACCGCGGTCCAGAGCCGGTAGCCGTGCCACCCGCGCGCGGCGGGCATCGGCAATCTCACCGGCCGCCCTGCTGCGGACGGGCCCGCAAGCCGTCGAGGATCTGGTTGCCCAGCATGGTGACGTCGCCCGCGCCCATGGTGATCACGACATCACCGGGCTGCGCGAGCGCCGCGACCTGACGGCCGACCTTCGACATATCGGGCTGATAGTGCACGGGTTTGGTCACCGACTGGGCAACCAGCGCACCGTTCACGCCGGGCAGCGGTTCCTCGCGCGCGCCGTAGACGTCGAGCACGACCACCTCGTCGGCCAGGCTCAGCGCGGTGCCGAACTCGGTCGCGAAAGTGGCGGTGCGGCTGTAGAGATGCGGCTGGAAGACCACGATCACCCGGCCGCGTTCGATGCGCGCTCCGTCGCGCGCCTCCTGCGCGACGAGCTGCGCGGCGGCCTCGAGCACGGCCCGCACCTCGGTGGGATGGTGTGCGTAGTCGTCGAAGACGCGCACGCCGTTCTCGCGACCGGTGAACTGGAACCGGCGGTGCACGCCTCCGAAACCTTCCAGGCCCTGCACGATCTCGTCGATGTCGGCACCGGTCGCCCGGGCCGCGAGCAGCGCGGCGAGGGCATTGAGGGCCATGTGCCTGCCGGGCACCGACAGGCGGACCGTGCGCGGCGTCGTCTCGCCGCCGAGCTGGAATTCGACGATGCCGCCGACATCGCGCGGCTGCCAGTCGAGCAGCCGGGCACCGACGGGCACGGGCGCGCCGGTCAGGTCGCCGGAGCCGTAGCCGAGCACCTGCACACCGCGTTCGGTGAGCCGGGGCGCGACCCGTTCGGCCAGGGCGAGCGAGCCGGGATCGTCGAGGCAGACCACCAGCAGGCCACCGGGGGCGAGCCGGTCGGCGAAGTCGTCGAAGACCTGGATGTAGGCCTCGTCGGTGCCGAAGTAGTCGAGGTGGTCGGATTCGATATTGGTGACCACGGCGACGTCGGGGTCGTACTGCAGCAGCGAACCGTCGGATTCGTCGGCCTCGGCGACGAAGATGTCACCGCTGCCGTGGTGGGCGTTGGTGCCTGCCTCGTTGAGTTCGCCACCGACCGCGAACGAGGGGTCGGCGCCGCAGTGCTGCAGCGACACGATCAGCATCGAGGTGGTCGAGGTCTTGCCGTGGGTGCCCGAGACGAGCAGGGTCTTGTGCCCGCGCATCAGGGCGGCGAGCACGGTGGGACGCATCAGCACCGGGATGTCGCGCCGTTTCGCTTCGACCAGTTCAGGGTTGGTCTTCGGGATGGCGGCGTAGGTGGTGACGACGACGGTCGGGCCGCCGGGCAGCAGGTCGAGCGCGTCGGCGTCGTGCCCGATGCGCACCTGCGCGCCGCGGGCCCGCAGCGACAGCACGCCACGGCTCTCCCTGGCATCGGATCCCGACACCGCACCGCCTCGCGCCAACAGGATTCGCGCGATACCGGACATGCCCGCACCGCCGATCCCCACCATGTGCACCCGCGCGAGTTCGGCGGGCAACGCCGAACCCACCGGCTCGCCCGCGGCGTTCACCGCGGTGCCCGTGCCCGGGCGGCCCGGCTGGTCACGCTCGGCTTCCGCCTCCGGCCGCTGACCGCTCATCGGGCGAGCCCGGCGACGATGCGTGCCACGGTGTCGGCGGCGTCGCGGTGACCGGCGCCTGCGGCGGCGCGGCTCATCTCGGCGAGTCGGGCGGGGTCGAGCAGCAGCGGAATCACCTCGTCCATCACGAATTTCGGGGTCAGCTCGGCGTCGGGGACAATTCTGCCACCCCCCTTGGTCACCACGGGGCGCGCGTTGAACTCCTGCTCGCCGTTGCCGTGCGGCAGGGGCACGTAGAACGCGGGCAGCCCGACCGCCGACACCTCGGCGACGGTCATGGCGCCGGAGCGGCAGACCACCGCGTCGGCGGCGGCGTAGGCCAGATCCATCCGCGACAGGTACGGCACCGCCACGTACGGTGCGGGCGCGTCGGCGGTACTCACCTCGACGCTGTTCTTGGGGCCGTGCGCGTGCAGCACCGAGATCCCGGCGGCGGCCAATTGCGGTGCGGCGCCGGAGATCGCCTCGTTGAGGCTGCGCGCGCCCTGTGAACCGCCGAACACCAGCAGAACCGGGCCTTCGGCGGGCAGACCGAAGTGCGCACGGGCCTGCGCGCGCAGCGCGGACCGGTCGAGTTCGGTGATGGCGGCGCGCACCGGGATGCCGACGACCTCGGCCCCGGCCAGGCCGGAGTCGGGTACGGCGGCAAGTACTTTGGTGGCCAGCTTGGCGCCGACCTTGTTGGCGATGCCCGCCTTGGCGTTGGCCTCGTGCACGACGACCGGAATCCGGCGCTGCCTGCCGATGCCGCGCGCGGCGAGGTAGGCGGGCAGGGCGACGTAGCCGCCGAAGCCGATGACGACATCGGCCTGCACCCGGTCGATCACCGCGCGGGTGGCGCGCACCGAGGAGAACACCCGTCCGGGCAGGCGAAGCAGGTCGGCCGACGGCTTGCGTGGCAACGGAACCGGCGGGATCAGCTCGAGCGGGTACCCACGGTCGGGCACCAGTTTCGTCTCGAGTCCGCGCTCGGTGCCGAGTGCTGTCACCCGGATCGAATCGTCGAGTCTGCGCAAGGCGTCGGCCACCGCCAGCGCGGGTTCGATGTGGCCTGCGGTTCCCCCGCCTGCGACGATCACCGACAACCCGGATCGCGGGCTACTCACTTGGATCTACCTCGTTCTCTAGCGTGTGGCATCGGATAGGTCGGTTCCCATGCTCTGGTCGACCGTAGCGAACTGGTGCCGCGGCTTTCCGGCGCGCGTCGTCTGCGCGGGGCATCGGGTTGGCGGCGTGGGGCCTGACGTGGGCGTTCGGTTTTCGCGCGCGGCGCGGGCTTGCGCGGCGCCGGGGTGTACACCTCGGGCACCGGAAGCCGCAGCAGCCTGCTGAGCCTGCCGTCCTGGCCCGCTTTGAGCGCCGAGACCGCCTCGGGCTCGTGCCTGGCCGCGCTGGCGATGATGCCGAACATGAACAGCGTGATCGCCAGCGACGAACCACCGGCCGACACCAGCGGCAGCTGCAGACCGGTCACCGGCAGCAGGCCGACGACGTAGCCGATATTGATCAGGGCCTGCGCGGTGATCCAGGTGGTCGCGGTGGCGGTGAGCAGGCGAAGGAACGGGTCGACCGAGCGCAGCGCGATGCGGATGCCGGTGTAGACGAACATCGCCAGCAGGGCGAGCACCGCCATGCAGCCGAGGAAGCCGAGTTCCTCGCCGATGATGGCGAAGATGAAGTCGTTGTGCGAGTTGGGCAGGTAGCTCCACTTGGCGCGGCTCTGCCCGAGTCCGCGACCGAGGATGCCGCCGTCGGCCAGCGAGTACTTGGCCTGGCGTGCCTGATAATTGGCGCCCTGGGGATCGTCACCGGGATTGAAGAACGCGCGCACCCGGTCGGACCGGTACCCGGCCGACAGCGCCAGCACCGACGCCACGACCAAGCCGCTGACCATGATCCCGACGAACAACCGCACCGGCAGTCCACCGAACCACAGCAGCGCCATCAGCACGATGCCGAGCGCGATCGTGGTCGACAGGTTCGGCTCGAGCACCACGAGCAGACACACCAGCAGACCGGCGGGCACCAGCGGTACCAGGATGTCCTTGAGGTGTGCCCCGCGCCGCGAGGCGAGCAGGTGCGCACCCCACACCACCAGGGTCACCTTGACGACCTCGGACGGCTGGATCGAGATGGGCCCGATGTCGAACCAGCGCCGCGCGCCACCGTGCACCGCGCCGATACCAGGAATGAGCACGAGCACCAGCGCGATCACCGAGATGCTGAACGCCGGGAACGACCACTGCCGCAGAACCCGCAGCGGCAACCGCAACGCGATGTAGAACGCGACGGCGCCCAGCCCGGCGAACATGGCCTGCTGGATGAACAGCGAATACGCCGATCCACCACCGGCATAGGCCTCGACGCTCGAGGCCGAGAGCACCATCACCAGGCCGAGCACCGTCAGCAGGGTGGCGATGGTGACGACGAGGTGGAACGAGGCGAGCGGACGGGCCAGCCATGCGCCGAAACGCTCCCCCGCCCATCCCGGCTGCGGGGCGATCCGTTTCCGGCGCCCCCCGGTCGGGGTGGTCTGGCCCGTCGATGTCATAGGGCCCGCCCGATGTCACCGTCTTCCAGTGCCGTGACCGCGTCGACGAAGCAGCGTCCGCGGTGGGTGTAGTCGTCGTACATGTCCAGGGATGCGGCCGCGGGTGCCAGCAGCACGGTGTCTCCCGCCCGTGCCATGCCCGCCGCGGCGCGCACGGCGCGGCCCATCACCGCTTCGGCACGCTGCGATCTCGACGACTCCATGTCTGCATCGTCTCCCGCGTCCAGTGCGATGACCGGGACTTCGGGCGCGTGTCGCGCCAATGCGGCGGCGATCACCGGCGCGTCGGCCCCGAACAGGACCGCGCCGACGAGCCGGTCGGCGACCTCCTCGATGAGGTCGTCGATGGTCGCGCCCTTGAGCAGGCCACCGGCGACCCACACCACGTGCGGGTGCGCGAGGATCGATGCGCGCGCGGCGTGCGGGTTGGTCGCCTTGGAGTCGTCGATGAAATCGACGCCGCCCAGTTCCCGCACGAACGCGGTGCGGTGCGGGCCGACCTTGTGTTCGGCCAGGCCCTCTTTCACGAACTGCGGTGCCACGTCGATGGCCCTGGTCAGCGCCGAGGCGGCGAGCGCGTCGGCGATGCCCGCGGGCCCCTGCGGGCTGATGTCGGAGGTCTCGGCGAGGATCGCGGCCTTGGTGAAGGCACGGTCGAGGAGTTTGCCGTCGACCACGCCGAGTTCGCCGTCGGCGGGCACGCCCACGCGGAACCCGACCGTGCGCCGCGCCTTGGACTTGCGCGCCAGCGCACCGGCGACCGGATCGTCGAGGCCGACCACGCCGATGCGGCCGGTGAGGGCACGCGCCTTGGCGGCGGCGTAGGCGTCGAGCCCGCCGTGCCAGTCGAGGTGGTCCTCGGCGACATTGAGCACCACGCCGGCCTCGGGCCGCACCGACGGCGCCCAGTGCAGCTGGAACGACGACAACTCGACCGCGAGCACCTGCGGACCGGGATTGCGGCGCAGGGCGTCGAGGATGGGCAGGCCGATATTGCCGCAGGCCACGCTGGCGATGCCCGCGGCGCGCAGGATCGAGTGCGTCATCTGGGTGGTCGTGGTCTTGCCGTTGGTTCCGGTGACCACCAGCCACTTGCGGACCGGGCCGTAGATGCGGGCCTGATCGACCCACCAGGCGAATTCGACGTCACCCCAGACCGGGATGCCCTCGGTGACCGCCGAGACGAGCACCGGCGAATCGGGCCGCCAGCCGGGGCTGGTGATGACGAGGGCGAACCGGGTGAGGTCGGCGTGCTCGAGTTCCACCGTGGTGGCGATCTCGAGCCCGAGTTCGGCTGCCTCGGCCAGGGCCTTGGCGCCGCCGTCGGTGACGACGGGGTGCGCGCCGATATCGCGCAGCGGTTCGATCAGGGAGCGTCCGGAGACACCCCAGCCGGCGACGAGAACGTCACGGCCACGCAGGAATTCGAGCATGGGGCCCGGGGAACGCAGGGCACGGGGCGAGTGTTCTACCATTTCCGCTCTCACCCGACCTGGGACAGGTATTCGCTGTAGAACAGTCCGAGACCCACGGCGGCCGCGATGCCTGCCAGGATCCAGAACCGGATGATCACCGTAGTCTCCGCCCACTTGCTCAATTCGAAGTGGTGGTGGAACGGCGCCATCTTGAACAATCGGTTGCGGGTGGTGCGGTACACCGCCACCTGCAGCACCACCGACGCCGCCTCGGCGACGAACAGCGCGCCGATGACGACCATCAGCAGCTCGGTGCGGGTGGTGATGGACAGACCGGCCAGCATGCCGCCGAGGGCCAGCGATCCGGTGTCGCCCATGAAGATCTTGGCGGGCGCGGCGTTCCACCACAGGAAGCCGATGCACGCGGCGGCGGCCGCCGCGCAGACCAGCGCGAGGTCGAGCGGGTCGCGCACGTTGTAGCACCCGGGCCCGGGGCTGGTGGCGCAGGCGTTGCGGTACTGCCAGAAGGTGATGATGACGTAGGCGCCGAGTACCAGGCTCATCGATCCGGCGGCGAGACCGTCGAGGCCATCGGTCAGGTTGACCGCGTTGGACCAGGCCACGACCAGCAGACACACCATGATCACGAACACCAGCGCGCCCATCGACACCGTCGACCAGTCACGCACGTACGAGATGTGCTTGCTGCCGGGCGTGAGCCCGTTGTCGGCCCGGAACTGCAGCACCAGCACCGCGAAGATCACCGCGGCACTGATCTGGCCGATGTACTTACCGGCGGCCGACAACCCGAGGTTGCGCTGTTTGCGCAGCTTGATGAAGTCGTCGAGGAAGCCGACCACACCGAGTGCGGTGGTGAGCCCGAGTACCAGCAGGCCGGAGGCCGTCGGACCCTCGGCGTCGTAGCCGAGGCCGATCAGGTGCGAACCGAGGTACCCGGCCCACATACCGATCAGGATGGCGACGCCACCCATCGTCGGGGTGCCGCGTTTGGCCTGATGGCTGGCCGGGCCGTCGACCCGGATCTCCTGGCCGAAGCCCTGTTTGGCGAAGACCCGGATCAGGAACGGCGTCAACAGGATCGACACCGCGAGCGCGATCCCCGCCGCGAACAAAATCTGCCTCATCGAGCTGCCTCCGAGCTACCTTCCCCTGCCCTGGTCAGGTGTTCGGCGACGGCCCAGAGACCGACCGCTTTCGACGCCTTGACCAGTACCACATCGCCGGCGGCGATTTCGTCGTCGAGCAGCGCGATGGCCGCCGAGATATCGGGTACGAGGATCGACTCCTCGCCCCATGAGCCTTCCATCACCGCTCCCTGGTGCATTCCCCGGGAGGGTCGTCCGGTGCCGACCACGATCAATCGGTCGACGTCGAGGCGCACGGCGAGCCGTCCGATCGCGTCGTGTTCGATGACCGAGGTGTCGCCGAGTTCGCCCATCTCCCCGAGCACGGCCCAGCTGCGGCGCGGTTCGGGGCCCGACTTGGCGAGGGTGACCAGCGCCTTGAGCGCGGCCCGCACCGAGTCGGGGTTGGCGTTGTAGGAGTCGTTGATGACGGTGATGCCGTCGGGCGTGGTCCGCACGTCCATCCTGCGCACCGACGCGGCCGACGCCCCGGACAGCGCCTGGGCGACGGTGGCCAGGTCGGCGCCGCATTCCAGGGCGACGGCGGCGGCCGAGAGCGCGTTGCCCACCTGGTGTTCACCGTGCACGGCCAGCTGCACCGGCACCGATTCGCCACCCGCGTGCAGGGTGAAGCGGGCGCGGGCCTGGTCGTCGGTGGTCACGTCGGTGGCACGGATATCGGCGTCGCCGGACAGGCCGACCATCACCACACGGGCTTTCGTGCGCGAGGCCATGGCGGCGACGTTCGGGTCGTCGGCGTTGAGCACGGCCAGGCCCTCGGCCGGGAGTGCTTCGACCAGTTCGCCCTTGGCCTGCGCGATGGCCTCGCGGCTGCCGAACTCACCGAGGTGGGCGGTGCCGACATTGAGCACCACACCGATGCGCGGCGGCGCGATGCGGGCCAGGGCGGCGATGTGGCCGACGCCGCGCGCCGACATCTCGAGGGCGAGGAACTTGGTGTCGGCGCCGGCGCGCAGGGCCGTCCACGGGTGGCCGAGTTCGTTGTTGAACGAACCGGGCGGGGCGACCACGGGACCCAGCGGTGCGAGCACGGCGGCCAGCAGGTCCTTGGTCGAGGTCTTGCCCGACGACCCGGTGACGCCGACGACGGTGAGACCGGTGCGCTCGGCCAGCCGCTCGGTGCTCACGCGGGCCAGGTCGGCCAGGGCCGCGAGTACGGCGGCACCGGAGCCGTCGCCGTCGTGGCTCAGGGCCACCGAGGTGGCGGGCACGGTGCCCGCGTCCGGCGCGACGACGATGGCGGGCACGCCGACCGGGCGTGCCGCCAGCACGGCGACAGCTCCGGCCTCGACCGCGTTCGCCGCGTAGTCGTGTCCGTCGGAGTTGGCGCCGGGTAGTGCGAGGAACAGATCACCGGGACCGATTCGGCGCGAATCGAATTCGACCGACCCGGTCACCAGTGCCTGGGGGTCGGGTACGTCGTGCAGCTCGCCGCCGACGACGTCCGCGATCTCCCGCAGTGTCATCTCGATCATGAAACCGTCAAGTCCTCCGAGTCCGTGTGCGGACTGTGTTGTGCCAGTAGAGAATCCAGCTCCGCGGCGAGGACCTCACGGTCGTCGAAGGGATGCTTGACGCCCTGGATCTCCTGACCCGCCTCGTGGCCCTTGCCCGCGATGAGCACCACGTCGCCGGAACGCGCCCAGGCGAGTGCGGCGGCGATGGCCGCCGCGCGGTCACCGATCTCGCGGATCTCGCCGCGGTCGGTGGCCGGGAGTTCGTGCGCACCGGCGACCACGGCGGCGCGGATGGCCGCCGGGTCCTCGGTGCGTGGATTGTCGTCGGTGACGATCACCAGGTCGGCACCGCGTGCCGCCGCCGCGCCCATGAGCGGGCGCTTGGCCGCGTCCCGGTCGCCGCCCGCGCCGACGACCACCGCGAGCCTGCCGCGGCCCGCGTCGGCGAGGTGCGCGCGCAGGGTGGCGACCACCGATTCGATCGCGGCGGGCTTGTGCGCGTAGTCGACGACGGCGAGGAAGTCCTGTCCGCGTTCGACGCGCTGCATGCGCCCGGGCACGTCGACGGTGGCCAGCGCGGGCGCGGCGATCGCCGGATCGACCCCGGCGGCCGCGCAGGTGGCCACGGCGAGCAGGGCGTTGGCGACGTTGTAGCGGCCGGGCAGGCGCAGGCGGACGGTCAGCTCGCCGTCGGGCCCACTCGCGGTGAATTCCTGCTCGCCACCAGCTGCTTTCACCTCACCCACGACCTGCCAGGTAGCGGCCTCGGGCGCCGGGGCGGCGGCATCGTGCGTGGCAACGACCTCGGTGGTGGCGACGGTGACCGGGTCGACCAGATCCGCGGCCAGGCGGCGGCCCCACTCGTCGTCCACGCAGATCACCGAGGTGCGCGCGGCGATCGGCGAGTCCGGTTCGAACAGGCGGCGTTTCGCGGCGAAGTAGTCCTCGAAGTCCTTGTGGAAGTCGAGGTGGTCCTGGGAGAGGTTGGTGAACGCGCCGACGGCGAAGCGCACACCGTCGACCCGGCCGAGAGCCAGCGCGTGGCTCGACACCTCCATCACCACCGCCTGCACACCCTGCTCGACCATGGCCGCGAACATCGCGTGCAGTTGCGGCGCCTCGGGAGTGGTGAGCGCGCTCGGCACCCGCTGCCCGCCGATGCGGGTTTCGATGGTTCCGATCAGCCCGGTCGACAGGCCCGCCGCGACCAGACCCGCCTCCACCAGGTACGACGTGGTGGTCTTGCCGGAGGTGCCGGTGATGCCGACGATGCGCAGGCGATCGCTGGGGTGACCGTAGATCTCGGCGGACAGCTCGCCGAGCACGGCGCGTGGGTCCTCGCGCACCAGCACGGGTACCGCCACCTCGCCGATCAGTTCGGCACCGGCCGCGTCGGTGAACACCGCGACCGCGCCGCGCGCGACGGCGTCGACGGCGAAACGGGCGCCGTGCGAGGTGGCGCCGGGCAGGCCGGCGAACAGGTCACCGGGACGGACGGCGTTGGATCGTTGCTCGATGCCGGTGACGGTCACCTCGGCCGGGGCCGGGGTGAGCGTGGTGGCGCCGGTGAGCTCCAGCAGGGCCTGCAGCGGCGTCGACGGCGGGGTGTTCGGCCGGAGCGCGTGCGGGCTGGGCTGCGCGGGCACAAGGCTCCTCTCTGAGAGTGATCGAGCGCGTGGGCAAGACGACGAGTCAGGTTACCGTCAGAGCCCGGCCTCCAGCACCAGCGGCCTAGGCTCCGGCGACGGTGGCACCCGGTCGCGCTGCAACGCCCAGGAAGCGATGGTGTGGAACAGCGGCGCGGCCGACCCGCCACCGGACCCGTCGGAGCTGCGTACCGGCGCGTCGAGCATCATCCCGATCACGTAGCGCGGATTGTCGGCGGGCGCCATCCCGGCGAAGGTGATGTAGAACGACGAGGTCGAATAGCAACGGCACGCCGGGTCGACCTTCTGCGCGGTGCCGGTCTTGCCCGCCACCTGGTATCCCTCCACGGCGGCCTGCGGCCCGGTGCCCATCTGCACACCCATCGGGTCCTTCTGCACCGTCGCCTGGAAAACCGTGCGCAAGGTGGCGGCGGTCTGTGGGCTGACCACTCGCACGGGCTCGGGCTGCAGTTCCTCGGTGCGGGTGCCGTCGGGGGCGATCCTGGCCTTCACGATGCGCGGCGGGATGCGCAGGCCGTCGTTGGCGATGGCCTGGTACATGCCGGTCATCTGCAACGTCGTCATCGAAAGGCCCTGACCGATGGGCAGATTGGCGAAGGTGCCGCCGGACCACTGGTCGCGGGCGGGCACCTGCCCCGGGCTCTCGCCCGGCAGGCCGATGCCGGTGCGCTTACCGAGACCGAAGCGGTCGATCATATCGGCGAAGCGGTCCTCCCCCACCCGTTGCGCGAGCATGAGGGTGCCGACGTTGGACGACTTCCCGAAGATGCCCGTGGTGGTGTAGGGCGCCACGTCGTGCTGCCAGGCGTCGTTGACGGTGACGCCCGACATCCTGATCGAACCCGGCACCTGCAGCACCTCGTCGGGGTTGGTCAGCCCGTACTCGAGCGCGGCGGCGGCGGTGACGATCTTGTTCACCGAACCCGGCTCGAAGGGCTCCGACACCGACGGGTTGCTCATGTTCGCCGAGGCCCAGTGCTGAGGTCCCAGTGCGGGATTGAAGGTGTTGTCGTTGGCCATGGCCAGCACCTGGCCGGTCTTGGCGTCGAGCACGACCGCCGAGGCCGAGGCCGCACCGGAGAGCTGTTTGGCCTGCTGCACCTGCTGCTGCACGAAGTACTGCATGTCCTCGTCGAGGGTGAGCTCCACGCCGTGCCCGTTCACCGCGGGCTGCTGGTCGCGGTAGCTGCCGGGGATCACCGCGCCGTCGGAGCCACGATCGTAGGTGCGGGAACCGTCGGTGCCCGCGAGCACCGAGTCGAGTGCCGATTCGAGGCCGATCTGGCCGTGCCCGTCCCAGCCGGTCGCACCGACCACATTGGCCGCCAGCGCCCCGCCGGGATATTCGCGCAGGTCCTGACGTTCGGAACCGACCTCAGGGAACTTGGTGGTGATTTCGGAGGCGATCCGGGGATCGACATTGCGGGCCAGATAGTGGAAGGGCTTGTCGCTGCGCAGCTTGTCGAGCAGCTCTTCCTCTTTCGGGCCGCTTGCGCCGAGCTTGTCGTGCACGAACTTCGCGATGTCCTTCAGGCGCTGCTCGGGGTCGGGCGCGTTCTCCTTGGTCTTCTTCGCGTCGGCGAGCTGCTGGCGCACCCGGACCGGTTGGAACGTCAGCGCTTTCGCCGTGATGGTGAAGGCCAGCGGGTTGCCGTAGCGGTCGGTGATCGGGCCGCGCACAGCGGCCTCGGTCTCCTTGGTCGTGCGCTGCGAGGCGGCCTGCGCGGAGAGTCCCGGCGCGGCGATGCTCTGGATGTAGAGCAGTTGCAGCGCGACCACCGCGAGGGTGGCCAGCATGGTGACCCGGCCGACGCCCAGGCGCAGCCGGATCGGCCGGTCCGGCGAGAGCGACCCGCTGCGCCGGGCCCTCGACGAGACCGGCCCGCGTCGCTGTTGCGACGCGGGCCCGCTCTGCCTCATCGGCCTGCCTCGGGAGCGACGATCTGCGGCGTCTCGCTCGGCGGGCCCGCGTCCGGTAACGGCGCGACATCCGGTGCCGGGGGCGGCGTGTCGGCCGGTGCCGCGGCAACCTCCACCCGATCGGGGACCAGTTGGGGTGCCGGTGCCTGAACCGGCGATTCCGACGGTGCCACGGGAGCACCCTCGCCCGCGGGCGGGACCTGTGCCTGCGGCGAACCCGGTACATCCTGCGGCGGTTCGGGCTGGGCCTCAGGCGGATTCACCACAGGTGCGCTCGGCGCTCCGGCCTGGCCGCCCGGTGCCGCGAGCACCGCGGGCGGAGTGTTGTTCGGAGCGGCGGGGTCGGTGGCCGGGGTGCCCGGCTGTACCGGAACCACCCGCTCGCCCTGTGCCTGCTGACCCGGCGCCGGGTTCTGTGTGGTCGTCGGCGGCCCGTTCAACGGCGGCGCGGGTGCGCCCTGGGCGGGCGTCGGTGTGCCGATCACGGTCACTTCCCCGCCGGGACCGATCACCAGACGCGCCGGATCCTTGGCCGGGATCATGCCGAGTTCCCGTGCGCGCGCGGCCAGTTCGGGAGCGGAGTCGGCAGCCGCGACCTCGCGCTGCAATGCGGCCCGCTCGTCGGCCAGCGTTCGGTTGTCCGCGCGCATGTCGCCGAGCAGGTAGCTGTCCTCGGCGGCACGGGTGGTGAGCAGCAGAGTGAGCGCGAGACCGCAACCGAGCAGACCGATGATCGCGGTGACGAACGGGATGCGCCCGGCCATGGTCGAGGAACGATCGGGCAGCGATATCCCGTCGAGCAGCTGCTGGCGGGTGCGTTTGCGCGCGTAGGCCCGCTGCGCGGCACCGGACTTCACTCGTTCGGCCGCCTGCACGCGCCGGGCGGTACGCCCCGGCACGGCAACGGTGCTCGTCCGCACGCTCATCGTGTCCCCTCCTGTGTCCTCCCTGACCTCTCCGTGATCCGTTCGGCCGCACGCATCCGCACCGGAGCGGACCTCGGGTTGGCCTCGATCTCGGACTCGGTCGCCTTTTCCGCGCCGCGGGTGAGCATCCTGAACTCCGGTCCCATGCCGGGCAGTTCGACCGGCAGGTCCATCGGGGACCGGGACACGATCCGTGGCGCGAATTCCTGCTTCACCAGCCGGTCTTCGAGCGACTGGTACGACATCACGCAGATCCGCCCGCCCACGCGCAGCGCGTCGAGCGCCGCGGGCAGCGCGGCCCGCAGCGAGTCGAGTTCTCCGTTGACCTCCACCCGCAGCGCCTGGAAGGTGCGCTTGGCGGGATGCCCGCCGGTGCGCCGCGCGGCGGCCGGGATGGTGGCGTACAGCACCTCGACAAGTTCGGCGCTGGTGCTGAACGGTTTGACGGCGCGGCGGCGCAACACCTCCGAGGCGATCTTGCCCGCGAACCGTTCGTCGCCATAGGTTTTCAGCACCCGGGCCAGGTCGCCGTGGCTGTAGGTGTTGAGCACGTCGGCGGCGGTGATGCCGGTGGTGGGGTCCATCCGCATGTCCAGCGGCGCGTCGACGGAGTAGGCGAAGCCGCGTTCGGCCTCGTCCAGCTGCATCGATGACACGCCGAGATCCATGAGAATCGCTGACACCGAACCGGTTTCGGCCAGTCCCGCCTCGGCGAGCGCCTCGGGGATGCCGTCGTAGCGGGTGTGCACCAGCGTGATCCGGTCGGCGTAGGGCGCCAGGCGCTCGCCGGCCAGTTTCAGCGCGTTGGTGTCGCGGTCGAGTCCGACCAGCCGCGCGTTCGGGTAGGTGCGCAGGAAGTGTTCGGCGTGCCCGCCGAGGCCGAGGGTCGCGTCGAGGTAGACCGCGCCCGGCTCGTCGAGTGCCGGACCGAGCAGGTCGTCGGCACGCTCGAGCAGCACCGGCACATGACGGGGGTTCTCGGTGTCATGGTTCACCTCGACCTCCCGGGATACTGCCTCGCGTCGCAGACGGGTCGCCTTGCCACACAGTGCTTTTGGAATGAGTTGCTTACTCGGATGAGTGCGAATGCGTCGAGGTCTCTGACCGGGGCGCGGCACCTGGCGTCGGGGAAGTACGTCAGGGTCCACGCCCGGGCAGAGGCCTCGCAGCACTCGCGTGCTGCGGGGTCAGAAGATCCCGCCCAGCGACTCGTCTCTGGCTTGCGCGTAGTCCTCCTCGTGCTCGGCGAGGTAGGACTCCCACGCCTGCTTGTCCCATATCTCGAGGAAGTCGACCGAACCGATGACCACGCAATCCCGAGTGAGTCCGGCATAGCGTTTGTGGTCCGGCGACAACGTGATCCGGCCCTGCGCGTCCGGACGCTGCTCGTCGGTTCCGGCCGCCAGTGCCCGGACGAAAGCCCTTGCCTGCGGGTTGCTTCGAGACGCCGCCGCGGCCCGCCGGGCGAGCGCGGTGAACTCTTCTTTCGGATACACGGCAAGGCTGTGGTCTTGACCCTTCGTGACCATCAACCCTCCCGCCAGATCGTCTCGGAACTTCGCAGGCAACGTCAGTCGCCCTTTGTCGTCCAATCGGGGGGTGTAGGTACCGAGAAACATTCCCGGCCACCTCCCTACTGGATCACCTGGCCGTACGGCCTCTCCTGTAGTGCGCGACCCACATTACCCCACTTTCCCCCACTTTCAATCGAAACCCTGGGTGATCCTGCTCCCCGCCAACACAATTCCGCAGGTCATGTCAGCTATCAATGAGATTCGGGATTATCGCGTGTTAGGACAACCCGCGCGGGTCGGCAATCCCCGGTTCCGACAACGTTCAGCAAACTTCCCAGGTGCCACCGGCGGACCTGTCGTTCGACGGCGTACGAGACTGCCCTGGTGGGGGATGGTGGGGAAGGTGGGGGAACCGCCCTGCGCGCGCGATCCGCGCCGACCCGGACAAGGGCATGCGAAAGCGGTGCCGCACCCGCGACCGGGTGCGACACCGCTTGCTATGCCGTTGTGCTCGACCTCACGGTCGGAGCAGGGCTACTCCTGCTCGAATCTGCGGCGGAATCGATCTTCCATCCGCTCCGAGAAGCCGCCCGACTTGCGCGGCCGCTGGCCGCCGCGCCCGCCCGACGGGCTCGCGCCCGCCGACGGTTCACCGGGGGCGTCTGCCGCACCCGGCCGACGCGAGCTGCCGATCATCAGGAGGACACCCGCGCCGAACATGGCGATGAAGCCCACGAGACTGATGATCGGGAACCCGCCCGGCTTGAACGGGGCGGCGATGCCGGCGACGAGCAGGAACAGGCCGACGGCGAACAACGCCGCAGCTTGGAGCCTACGTCGACTCGACGTGGAGCGAAGTCGTCCGCCGCGGACGGACGAGGCGAACTTCGGGTCCTCAGCATAGAGAGCGCTCTCGATCTGTTCGAGCATGCGCTGCTCGTGCTCGGAGAGTGGCACGGTACCTCCCCCGGCACTAGGCGTGGCTGGTCGCCTCCGGGTAGGCGACGGGTAGCCGACCTTGGCGGCTATCTGCTCCCCATGATACGAGTTCGATCGAGGCCGTACCACCTACTCGGTGATAACTAAGCGGTCATGTCCCGGTCGCGACTCGGCTGCGGGCGTGTCTTGGCGGCGGCGACCAGCGCATCGTCGACGTCGTAGAGGAACGCGCCCACCCGCGAACAGAACTCGTCGGCTTGTGTGTCGGTGATCGTGCGGTCCAATCCGGCCTCCAGGGCGGCCCGCAGCGGCGAGTGCGCCTCGAAGTAGTCGGCCCACATCGCGAACTCCGGCGTTGCGCGTCTCAGTAATACCCAGGCGCTGCGCGAACGGGCCCGCGGCGCGCGGTCGGCGCCGGTGAGCGCGATCATCGCACCCGCGCCACGCAGCGCGGCCAGATAGGCGGTGCGGAACCGTTCCCCCGGCTCGTGCTCCCAGGCCGAGTCGGTGAGCAGCGCATCGGCCTGTCGTAGCAGCCCGCCGGCGCGGCCGTCGTGGCCCGCGTGCGCTCGACCATCGTTGTGACCAGGCATCTGCTGCCCCTTTCGCCCCTCGCACAGATCGAACAACCATTCGAACGTTTGAATTGAGATTGAATATAGGGACACCCACCGACAAGTTCCGACGAGAGCGATGACAGCCGTCAAGCCCAATCACCACACTCCAGCACCTGTGGTCGTCGACCTGAGCGTCGCCGCCCTGCGGGCCCGCCTGCACGACGCCCTCTCGGTGTATGTGGCCGCGATGGACTATCCGCGCGGCACCGAACATCACCGGGCCCCGATGTGGAACGAGCACACCACCCGGGCGGGCTGGCGGGCGGTGGCCGCCGTGCTGCCCGACGACGCGGGCGCGGTCGACCTGCGCACCGCCCCGCTGCTCGCCATCGCCTACGGATACAGCGGCGCACCACGGCAGTGGTGGCATCAGCAGGTACACACCGGGATGCGTCGGTGCGGCTGGCCGGAGGCGGCCGCGCGCGAGCTGCTCGCCGACTACTTCGAGCTCACCGAACTGCACGTGCACCCGGCCGCGCAGGGTCGCGGGATCGGGGCGACGCTGCTCGAGCGGTTGCTCGCCGACCGTCCCGAGGCGGCGGTGCTGCTGTCGACGCCGGAGGTTCCCGAGGAGGACAACCGAGCGTGGCGGTTGTACCGGCGGGCGGGATTCACCGATGTGATCCGCAATTTCGTCTTCGCGGGTGATACCCGGCCGTTCGCGATCCTCGGCCGCAGGCTGCCGATGCCACCGGCGGGCGAACGGGCGTGAGCCGGAGCGAGACAACGGTCGTCGTCGGATCGGGGCACAACGCGCTGGTCGCCGCCTGCTACCTGGCGCGGGCCGGGCAGCGGGTCCAGGTGCTCGAGCGGGACACGGTGCCCGGCGGGGCGGTGTCGACGGTGGAACGGTTCCCCGGCCACCTTGTGGATCGCGGTTCCTCGGCGCACATCATGGTCCGGCACACCGGGATCATCGAGGAACTCGAGCTCGAGCGGTTCGGGTTGCGCTATCTCGACTGTGATCCGTGGGGATTCACGCCGTCCGACGGTGTGCGCCCACCGATCGTCTTCCATCGCGATCTCGACGCCACCTGCGCGTCGATCGCGGCGGCGTGCGGGGCGAAAGACGCCGAGGCCTACCGCCGTTTCGTCGCGGTGTGGGGTGAGCGAAGCGCGCGGGTGATGCGGGCGTTCGGTGGTCCGCCGACGCCGGGGAGGCTGGTTCGCGCGTTCTGGGGGCTGGACGCGCGCGACGGCGGGTCGGCGCTGTCGCGGGAATTTCTGCAGACCGGCGACGCGCTGCTGGACTACTGGTTCGACGACGAACGGCTCAAGGCGTCGCTGGCGTGGTTCGGTGCGCAGTCGGGTCCGCCGATGTCGGAACCGGGGACCGCGCCGATGGCCGGTTTCGCCGCGCTCATGCACACCTTGCCGCCGGGGCGGGCCGTGGGGGGAAGTGGGGCGCTCAGCGCGGCGCTGATCGCGCGGCTGCGTGCCGACGGCGGTGAAGTCCACACCGGTGATGCCGTCACGGAGCTGCGGCGGTCGGGGCGCGGGTGGCAGGTGCGCACGGAATCGGGGCGTGAGCTGCGCGCCGACACCGTGATAGCGGGCTCGCACATCCTCGCCACCCTCGACCTGTTGCGCGCGGGCGGTTTCGACGAGGCGGTGCTCGACGACTGGCAGCGCCGCATCCGGGTCGGTCCCGGCATCGGCATGGTGGTCCGCCTGGCCACCGACCGACTGCCGTCCTACCCCGGCGCATCGGCTGCGGAGTCCGCGCACGGCCTGCAGTTCCTCGTGTCGGACCGCAGGCAGTTACGGGCGGCGCACGGCGCGGCCTCAGCCGGTGCACTGCCGCCACGGCCGGTGGTGCTGGCGATGAGTTTCAGCGCGCTCGACCCGACCATCGCCCCACCCGGTGAACACCAGCTGTCGCTGTGGGCGCAGTGGCATCCCTACGAGCTGGCCGACAGGAGTGACTGGTCGGCGCACGCCGATCGCGAGGCCGACCGGATCATCGCCGAAGTCGACAGGTACGCACCGGGATTCGCCGATTCGGTGCTGCGCCGTTTCGTCCAGACCCCGGTCGACCTGGAACGGGAGATGGGCCTGCGCGGCGGCAATGTGATGCACGTGGAGATGTCGCTGGACCAGATGATGCTGTGGCGGCCGCTGCCGGAGCTGTCGGGTCAGCGGGTGCCCGGCGCGCCAGGCCTGTACCTCACGGGCGCGTCCACCCACCCGGGTGGCGGGGTGTCAGGAGCCAGCGGACGCAGTGCCGCCCACCTGGTACTCGGCGACCGACGCACCCGCCGATTCCCCTTGTCGCGCAGGCGATGACAGCGCCCGATCCGCGTGCCCCGTGGAGCAGCCGTCCCCGGGACGCCCGCGAATCGCCGCCGTGTGACACCGAGACCGATCGGCAGAGGTCGTGACTACCAACCGCACGCTCGGCCGAATCGCAGCCACTGCCCAGGAATGGGTTGGTGTCCGTCGTCAGCGCATGATCCCAGCGTTCGCGGCGGTGGCGCTGGTGCTCGTACAGATCGCCTATCCGTTGAGTGCGGGCGTGGCGCGGGATCGGGTCACGGTGGCCGTGGTGGTGTTGTCGGTGTCGACCGCGCTGCTGCATGCGGTAACTACTCGTGGGTGGCGTTGGGCAGCAGGGTTTTTCGTCATCGTCTCCGGGATAGGACTCGGGTCCGAGATCGTGGGGACGGCGACGGGGGTGCCCTACGGTGCCTACGTGTACGCGGCGGATCGGCTCGGGCCCGCGCTCGCGGAAGTGCCGCTGGTGGTGCCGCTGGCATGGACCGGCGGGCTGTATCCGATCTGGGTCGTCGCGGGCCTGCTCGCCGGGATCGATGCGGCAAGCACCGGTGGCCTCGGAGCGGGAGCCGCCGGGGCGGACAGGGTCACCGCGCGAGCCCGCGTCAAACGTGCCGCACTGCTTGTTGTCGGGGCGGTGGGATGGGATCTGTTTCTCGATCCGCAGATGGTCGCCGACGGGCAGTGGACGTGGGCGGTCACCGACGCAGGTCTGCCGGGGCTGGCGCAGATCCCCTACACCAACTATCTGGGCTGGATGCTCGTCGCGTCGGTGATGGCGGCGCTGCTCACCGCACTCGACCTGCTGCTCCCCCGCGCCCACGATCCGTCGGTGGCGGTGCCGGTCGCGGTGTTCGCGTGGACCTGGCTCGGCTCGGCCCTCGCGCACGCGGTGTTCCTCGGCCTTCCCGCATCGGCGGCCTGGGGTTTCGCCGGGATGGGACTGCTCGGAATCCCGTTGACTCGCCAGGCTGCCGCACGGTGGCGAAATCCCTGATCGCGGCGGGTGGCGGGAGGTGGTTGGGCCCGTCGTGTGGGTTCTGCGGCCCGAGCCTGGCACGATGTCAACCGTGCAGCCGAGTCTCGTCGCCGACATGCCTTCCCCCTCGCGCCGTTCCGGGCCCGCCCGGCGCGTCGCGGCGGTCGCCGTTCTGCTGGCCCTGCTGGTGCCCGCGCTGACCGGATGCCTGCGGGTGCAGGTGTCGATGGGGGTGTCGTCCAACGACCGGGTATCGGGACGGATCGTCGCCGCCGTGGCCCCGCAGGGCCCCGACGACAAGGGCCCGCAGCTGAAGGCGCCCGAATCGCTGGCCGCGAAGGTGCGCGTCGACCCGTACAACCAGGACGGTTACGTCGGCACCCAGGTGTTCTTCGACGACCTGACCTTCGGTGAGGTCAGCCAGCTCGGCAGCCTGTCGGATCAGACCCAGGGCATGTTCACCCTCGAGTTCAAACGCAACGGCGACCTGGTGAGCCTCACCGGTCGCGTCGACCTCGAGTCGGTGCCGCCGCACGGCTCGGACGTGCAGTTCTCCATCGCGTTCCCGTCGCGTGTCGCCAAGACCAACGGCACCCGCGAGGGCGACAACACCGTGTCGTGGAAGCTGCCCGCCGGTGAGTCCTCGACCCTGCGTGCCGAGGTCAAATACGCCGACCCCAATACCCGTTCGTTCGCCGGCTGGGCGGGCATCATGGGCGGCATCACCCTGGCCGTGGCCGCGATGATCGCCGGTCTCGCCTACCGCGATCGCAACCCGCGCCCGCCGAACGCGCCGCGCCCCAACTTCTCGCCGTCGGAGATGTGGCGCGAGATCACCCAGCGCAGGCTGGGCCGCTGACATGGGCGCGGCGGGACGCTACCTGACCTGGGCGGGCACCGGTCTCGCCGTGCTCGGCGCCGGCACCGCCGCCTACAACCTCGCCACCCTGCGCACCCTGCCCCGGCAGGTGTCGGGGGTGATCGAACCGGTCACCGTGTGCGTGCCCGCCCGTGACGAAGCCCAGCGGCTGCCCGACCTCATCGCCGACCTGCGCGCCCAGACCGGGGTACCGCGGCTGCGAGTGCTGATCCTCGACGACGCCTCCACCGACGGCACCTACGAGGCCGCGCTCGCCGCGATCGGCGGCGACGAACGATTCACCGTGCTCCGCTCGGCCGCCCACCCGGCGCCGGGATGGACCGGGAAGGCCGCCGCCTGTGCGCGGCTGGCCGCCAGGACCGATGCGGCGGCACTGGTCTTCGTCGATGCCGATGTGCGCCTCCAACCGCAGGCGATCGCCGCCGCGGTGACCGAATTGCGCAAGCGCGGCGCGGGTCTGGTGTCGGCGTGGCCGACGCAGGATTCGGGTTCGGTCGCCGAGCAGCTGGTTCAGCCGCTGCTGGCCTGGTCGTGGGCGTCGACGCTCCCGGTGGGTCCGGCCAATCACAGCTTGCGGCCGTCGACGGCGGTGGCGTGCGGGCAGTTCCTCGCCGTCGACGCCGCGGCGTACCGGGCGGGTGGCGGTCACGCCGGTGTGGCGGCCAGTGCCACCGAGGATCTCGATCTCGCGCGGGCGCTGCGCCGGGCGGGTCATCGGACCGCGCTCGTCACCGCCGGGCCTGCCGCCCGCACCCGCATGTACACCGGCGCCGACGATCTCGCCGGTGGCTACACCCGCTGGTTGTGGTCGGCCTACGGCGGCCGGGTCGACACCGGCGCGGCCATCGGTGTCCTTGCCGCCCTTGCCTATTGGGTTCCGCCGCTGGCGGTTCTCGTCGGTCGTGGCCGGGTGCGCCGGGCGGGTCTGCTCGGCTATCTCGCCGCCGTCACCGGTCGGCTCGCGGCGCGAACCGTCGAAACCCGGCGCCCACCCACCGGCGCCGACCTCGGCTCGGCACTGGCCCATCCGGTGTCCGTCGGCTACTACCTCACCCTGTGGGCTCGCTCGCACCGCCTGCATCGCACCGGGCGGCTGCGCTGGAAGCAGCGTCCCCTCGTCGCACCGGAAACGCCGCTCGCTCGTCACGGCTGACCCACGCGGTCAGGTACTCCACGCCGCTCGGTGGGTCCACCGGAAGACGTGCGCTGTCGACGGTCCGCCCTCGCGGAAACCGGATCAGGCGACCTCGGTGATGCCGACGGTCGGGAAGAAGAAGCACGAGCGACCCGCGTTGTCGGTGGTACCGAAGACGGCGGCGAGGACGGTGCCCTTCCCGGTGTCGACCGGGACCGCGCGCACACCGCCGACGGGGATGGCGGTGCGCAGGAAATCGCGGATGACGTTCTCGGCTAGCGGCCGGAGTTCGGCGGGAACCTCGGGCGGCACCATCGCCCGGACGATGTCGGCGATCGTCCCCATCGAGGCCATCCCGCCGCGCCCGGTGCTGATATTGAGCCAGGCCACCTGCATACCGGAAGTCTTGGTGGCGGCCGTGTCCGGTGCCAGGCCGTACGGGAGGAAGGTGAACAGCGTCTGGCCTGATTTCACGGCCGTGAGGTCGAGTCCCGGAATCGGGAGGGTGTTCGTCGGCCACGGGCCGGGAACCGCACCCGCGACGGCCGGGACCAGGCCGAGACCGTCACCGGAACAGTTCGCGGCGACCGTCGGGTACAGGAAGGGCTGGATGCCGAGGGTCTCGAGGGTTTCGACGACCGTCTGATAGGCGGCGAGGAGGTCGCCGGGGCCCGCGGCGGGTGTGGCGGGAGCGTCGCGGGTGACGGCGGGCCGCACCGGTGGATCGGCGGCGACGGGGGCGGCAAGCAGCACGGCGGCGGCGCAGGCCGTCAGCGAGGCCAGTGTGGTCAGACGACGCGCAACAGTCACGGCGAACTCCTCATCGACGCTGAGAAGGCCGAGATTACTCCGGCGAGCCGATGAATCCGCGCAGGTGAAGTGACCGAGCATTCGGCGCGTCGTGTACCGCCACAGTGGGGTCCTGGGGTGGGTCGACCGGGCCCGACGTCGGCGATTGTGCCCGCACCCGTACCCGATTCCAACCGCTGCGCTCACGCTGATTTCTACCGTTGTGCGCCATCACAGCTGTGCCACATGCTGATCCGGCTCGACGCTTCGGCAGCGGGCGCACCATCCAGAGCGACTGAGAGACCTGGCTCTACGACGTCGCAGCAACCCGCCCGGTCTGTCCGGGTGTGGGTGCTTCTGCCGGGTTCGATGGAGGAGATCGATGAAATTCCTGCTCATGACGTTGATCACCCGGGTTCCCGATCCGGTGACCGGTGTCGTGCCGAGCACCCGTGACCGCTTCCGTGAGGTTGTCGAACAGGCCAGGCGCGCCGAGGAATTGGGCTTCGACGGGTTCGCGGTCGGCGAACGGCACGAAGACCCGTTCCTGTCCGCCGCTCCCCCGGTGGTGCTCAGCCACCTGGCGGCGGTCACCTCGCGGATCACCCTGTTCACCGCGGTCACCACCTTGAGCCTGCTCGACCCGGTGCGCGCCTTCGAGGACTACGCCACACTCGACAACCTGTCCGACGGGCGGCTCGAGCTGATCATCGGCAAGGGCAACGGCACCGCCCAGGCGCAGCTCTACCACGTGACGACCGAGGATCAGTGGGACCGCAACCGCGAAGGATACGAACTGCTGCGCGCGCTGTGGGACCGCGACGAAGTGACGTGGTCGGGCCGGTTCCGGCCGCCGCTCACCGACGCACGAGCCTTGCCGCGCCCGTTGCAGCCGAAGCTGCGGATCTGGCATGGCAGCGCGACGAGCCGGGAATCGGTGGAACTGGCCGCGCGCCACGGTGATCCGGTGTTCTCGGCGAACGTAACGCACCCGATCGAGCCGTACGCCGAGCTGATCCGCCATTACCGGCAGCGCTGGGTGGACTACGGGCGCGACCCCGCCGACGCTCTGGTCGGTGCGGGTACGGCCGGTCTGCACGTGGCGCGGACCTCCCAGGAGGCCGTCGAGGTGTATCGCCCGCTCTACGAGGCCCGCACCGCGTTGCAGCGGCAGGTGGGCAACCCGGTGGTCTTCGAGACCCTCGAGGATTTCCTCACCCGTTCCTCCGCCCTGGTCGGCAGCCCGGAGCAGGTGATCGACAAGGTCGGCCGGTACCACGAGCAGTTCGGGCACGAGGTGATCCACCTGTCCGCCGATCGTGAGGGCCGAGCCGAGTCCGACTACCTGGACAGTCTCGAACTGTTCCAGGCCGAGGTGGCGCCGGAGTTGCGCCGCCGCATCCCGAGCCGTCCCCTGGCCGCAGGCCGTGAATTCGCTGGAGTTGTTTCGTGATTCGACATCGCATCGCCGCGTTCGCCGGTGTTCTCGCCGCCACCGCGACGGTCGTCGCCTGCGGCGGCGGTGACACCGTCGGCGGCGGACAAGCCGGTCCCCCACAACCCGGTGGCACCCTGCGCTACGGGCTCTCGCAGGCACCGTCGTGCTCGGATCCCGCCCAGGCCGGGAGCAATCAGACCATCTACGTGACCCGGCAGATCGTGGACTCGCTCACCGATCAGGATCCGGCGACCGGGGCGATCACCCCGTGGCTGGCACGCAGCTGGGAGGTCAGCCCCGATGCGAAGGTCTTCACCTTCACCCTCACCGACGGGGTCACCTTCAGCGACGGCACGCCGCTCACCGCCGAATCGGTGCGCGACACCTTCGACGCCGTGGTCCGGCTCGGTGGGGCCAAAGCGCCGCTCGGCGTGAGCTACCTGGCCAACTACGTCGGCACCACCGTGGTCGACAAGCTCACGGCCCGGGTCGAATTCAGTGCGCCGAACGCGCAGTTCCTGCAGGCGTCCTCGACCTCGCAGCTGGGCATCCTCGCCCCGTCGACCAACGCGAAGCCGGCGGAGGCGCGCTGCGCGGGCGACAACATCGGCAGCGGACCGTTCACCTATGCCGAGTACAAGCAGGACGTCTCGGTGACGTTGGCCAAGCGCGCCGGATACCACTGGGGCTCGCAGGTTTTCGCCCACGAGGGTGAGGCCTATCTGGACCGGATCGAGTTCACCGTCGTGCCGGAGTCGGGGGTGCGTACGGGCAGTCTGGCTTCCGGTCAGCTCGACGCGATCAGTGATGCCCTGCCGCAGGACGCGCCGCAGATCGAGGCGGTCGGCGGACGGGTGCTCTCGACGTCGAACCCGGGCCTGGTCTTCGGTTTCCACCCCAATGTGACGCGTGGGCCGCTGCGTGATCCGGCGGTGCGGCAGGCATTGCTGCCCGCGCTGGATCGGCGTCAGCTGATCGATACGGTCCTGAGCCCACAGTTCGAACCCGCCACCTCGGTGCTGGCCGCGTCGACCCCGGCCTATACCGACCTCTCGGCCCGGCTCGGCTACGACCCCGCGAAGGCGAAGACGATTCTGGATCAGGCGGGCTGGCTGCCCGGCGCCGACGGTATCCGGGTGAAGGGCGGTGAGCGCCTGAGCTTCGGGGTGACCTTCAGTCAGGTATTCGCAGGCAACCAGGCGATTCTGGAACTGGTGCAGCAGCAGTTGCGGCAGGTCGGGGTGGATCTGCGGCTCGACCTGGTGTCGTTCTCGGAGCAGACGGCCCGGCAGAACAGCAAGGACTACGACGCCGTCTACGGCAACTCCACCCGTGCCGACGGTGACATCCTGCGCACCTCGTTCGCCCTCACCGGCCGCAATCTGTCGGTGCGCGGGCCGGTTCCGGCTCTCGACACCGCCCTCGATCAGCAGCTGGCCACCAACGATCCGGCGGCGCGGGCGGCGCTCATCGCCACCGCGCAGCGGGAGATCCTCGACAACGGGCTCTACGTGCCCACGATCGAGTTGTCGCAGGCGATCGGTGCCGCCGCCCACACCCAGGACCTGAAGTTCGAGGCCTCGGCGCGACTGCAGTTCTTCGACACCTGGCTGAGCGGTCACGGCGATGACTGAGCTGATCCGGCGACCCATCGTGCGGTACGTGGGTTCGCGAGTACTGCAGGCGATCTGGGTGCTGTGGGCGGCGTTCACGGTGTCGTTCGTCGTGCTGTACCTGCTGCCCGCCGACCCGGTCTCGATGGCGGCCGACAGTTCCGGTTCCGGCACCCCCGTCGACAAGGCGGCGATCGCGGAGCTGCAGGCCCGCTACGGGTTGGACAAACCGCTGTGGGAGCAGTACGTCACCGCGCTCGGCAATGCCGTCACCGGCGATCTCGGCCGCTCGGTCAACACCGGACAGCCGGTCACCGAGGCGCTCGGTGACGCGCTGCCCGCTACGCTCGAATTGGCATCGCTCGCATTGTTTTTCGCCGTGATCGGTGGAACTGCCCTGGCGTTCGCCGCCACCTACACGCGTCGGCCGTGGCTGCGCAACGCCTTGAGTGCGCTTCCGCCGCTGGGTGTTTCGGTGCCGACCTTCTGGACCGGGCTGTTGTTGTTGCAGCTGTTCTCGTTTCAGCTGCGCTGGTTCCCGGCTTTCGGCGGCACGGGGTTGCGCGGCACGATCCTGCCCGCGCTGACCCTCGCCCTCCCGATCGGCGCGGTGATCGCGCAGGTGCTCGCCGCCGGGCTCACCCAGATGTGGCGCCAGCCGTTCACCGAGGTGGCGCTGGCCAAGGGCGCTTCGCGCTGGTGGGTGCAGCGCAGGCACGTGGCGCGGTTGGCGAGCGTGCCCGCGTTCACCATCGCCGGAGTGCTGGTGGGCACCATGCTGGCCGGTTCGGTGGTGGTGGAGTCGGTGTTCGCCCGGGCGGGCGTCGGGCGGCTCACCCAGACCTCGGTGCTCAATCAGGACATCCCCGTCGTGCAGGGGGTGGTGCTGTTGTCGGCGCTGATCTTCGTCGTCGTGAATCTGGCCGTCGACCTGCTGTACCCGCTGCTCGATCCGCGGATCACCGGCGCCGGTCGGGTCGCGAAGGCGGCCGACGCGCCGTCCATCGTTGAGCCGGTATCCGCGCCTGCCGCTCGCGCCCTTCCGAACGTCACCGACACGAAGGTGGCCCGCGATGTCTGACCTCCGCGGACACGGTCGTCACGGTGCCGCGCGGCGCACCTGCGGCCTCGTAGCGGCAGCTGAAAGCTCGAGCGGTTCGCCGCGATCTGCCCCGCACGGCGGGCGAAGGGAGTGACGATGTCGATACTGCAGCGCGCCGACCGACAGCGTGACGGGCAATCCGCCGATCCACCGGCCCAGCCGGTCACCCAGCCGCACGCGAAGAATGTCGGCATCGCCCGCGATGGGGACGGCGACATCCGCCGTGGGGATGACAACGCCAACCGTGGCACCGACATCACCCACGCCGGCGCTGGAACCAGTCACCGTGGCGCCGAGATCGGTCACCGTGGGGCGCAAACCGACCCCCTTGGCACGCAGACCGAGCCCCGTAGCGCTCAGGCCGACCGGCCTCGCACGCAGACCGAGCTCCGTGCCGCTCAGGCCGACCGGCGTGGCGCGCGGATCGGCCGCCGTGGCAGGCAGACCGACCGCCCTGCCGCGCCGATCGGCCGTCGTGGGGCGCTGATCGGCCGTCGTGGGGCGGTGATCAGCCGTCGTGGGGCGGTGATCAGCCGTCGTGGGGCGGTGATCAGCCGTCGTGGGGCGGTGATCGGCGGGTGGATTCGCGGGCACCTCGGACTCGCGCTGTCCGCTGTCGTGCTGGTGATCGCGGTCGGGTGGGCGGTGGTGCCGTCGGTGTTCGCGCCGGGTGATCCGTTGACCGGGGTGCCCGGCGAGAAGTTCCAGGCGCCGAGTGCGGCGCACTGGTTCGGCACCGACAATCTCGGTCGCGACCTGTACACGCGAATGGTGCACGGTGCGGGGTTGTCCCTCACCGCCACCCTCACCGCGGTCGGGATCGCGCTGGTGGTCGGTTCGCTGCTCGGGCTGCTGTCGGGGGCGGCGGGTGGGATCGTCGATACCGCGATCATGCGGGTGGTAGACGTGCTGCTGTCGATCCCGTCGCTGCTGATGGCCTTGGCGCTGGTGACCGCGCTGGGCTTCGGCACGCGCAATGTCGCTCTCGCCGTGGGTATCTCGCTGATCGCGAACTTCGCCAGGGTGATGCGTTCGGAGGTGCTGCGGGTGCGGCACGCGCCCTACGTCGAGGCGGCGCACGCGTCGGGCGTGCGCTGGTACGCGGTCCTGCTACGACATGTGCTGCCCAACTCGGTCCAGCCGGTGCTGGCCTTGGCCGCCGTCGAGTTCGGGATGGCGGTGCTCGCGGTCTCGTCGCTGAGTTTCCTCGGTTACGGCACCAAACCGCCTACGCCCGAATGGGGTTCGCTGATTTCGGAAGGCCGCAACTTCCTCGCCGCCGCCTGGTGGCTCACCACCCTGCCCGGCCTCGTCATCGTCGCCGTGGTGCTGGCCGCCCAGCGGGTGGGCCGATTCGCCGGAAGGAGCGATCAGCGATGAACGAGTCGGCCGTGACTCCCACTACGTCCGGTTCGGCGGCGGATATCTCGCCGTCGACAGTGCCCGTCTCGGACGACGGGGCGACGCTGCTGCGGGTCGACGACCTGCGCGTCTCCTACCGCTCGGGAGCAGGTCCCGTGGCCGCGCTGCGCGGTGCGTCCATCGAGGTGGGTGCGGGTGAAGTCGTCGCGCTCGTCGGCGAATCCGGTTCGGGGAAGTCGACCTTGGCCCATGCGGTGATCGGCCTGCTCGGTGACAACGCCCGCATCGATTCCGGCCGTGTCGAATTCGGGGGCGAGCATGTGGATCCCGCTGACGAGAAGTCGCTGCGGCGGTTGCGCGGACGACGTGTGGGCTTCGTTCCGCAGGATCCCGGCTTGTCCCTGAATCCCGTTCTGCGCGTGGGCGACCAGGTGGCGGAGGCCCTGCTCGTGCACCACCTCGCCGACAAGCGCACCGCACGGCTGCGGACCCTGGATCTGCTCGAGGAAGTGGGGCTGGACCGGCCCGAACAACGCGCGCGCCAGTACCCGCACGAACTGTCCGGTGGGCAGCGACAGCGAGTACTGATCGCGATCGCGCTGGCCTGCGGTCCGGACCTGATCATCGCCGACGAACCGACCAGCGCACTGGACGCCACCGTGGCCCGCCAGGTCCTCGACCGGTTGGCGGAACGAATCGCCGCACGTGGGACCGCGGTGCTGCTCATCACCCACGATCTGGCCGTGGCCGCCGAACGGGCCGACCGGCTCGTGGTGCTGGAAGGTGGTGAGGTCGTGGAATCCGGGCCGATCGCGCAGGTTCTCGCCCACCCGGCACACCCCTACACCCGGCGTCTGCTCGCGGCCTCGCCCGCGCTGGCCCCCACGCCTTTCCGGCCGGTCCGGGCCAGGGCGGCCACACCGTTGCTGTCGGTACACGCGCTGCACAAACGCTTTCACCAGGCGGGTATCACCGCGGTCGACAATGTCGAATTCTCGCTGGACCGAGGCGAAACCCTCGCACTGGTCGGCGAATCCGGTTCCGGCAAATCGACCACCGCGCGCATCGCCCTGCGGCTCACCGACGCCGACAGCGGGACGGTGACCTTCGACGGTCACGATCTCACCGGCGCTCGCCGGAAACGCCTGCGCGCGTTGCGCAGACGGTTCCAGGTGGTGTACCAGAACCCGTATTCCTCCCTCGACCCGCGCTGGAACGTGGGCGACATCATCGCCGAACCGTTGCGCGCCTTCGGCATCGGCGACCGCCCCCAGCGGGTGCGTGAGTTGCTCGACCAGGTGGCGCTGCCCACGGATTTCACCCGGCGCAAACCCGCCGAACTGTCCGGCGGACAACGGCAACGGGTCGCGATCGCCCGCGCGCTGGCCCTGCGGCCCGACCTGCTCGTCCTCGACGAACCGGTGTCCGCACTCGACGCCTCGGTGCAAGCCCAGATCCTCGACCTGCTCGACGGCCTGCAAGCCGAACTGGACCTGGGTTACCTGTTCATCTCCCACGACCTGGCCGTGGTGCGGCGCATCAGCGACCGGGTGGCGGTGATGCGGCACGGGCGCATCGTCGAAACCGGCCCGACCGCGTCGCTGTTCACCGCCCCGCAGAACCCCTACACGCGGGAACTGCTCGCGGCCATCCCCGCACCGGACTTCGACATCGACGGAAAGGAGACCCGATGAGCGCGCTGTTCCTCGGCATCGAGACACCGGGCACCGGAACCCACCCCGCGTCCTGGCGGCGTCCCGATTCCCGCGCCGAAGACCTGTTCACGGCGAACTACTGGACCGAGGTGGTCACCGCCGCCGAGACACTCGGGTTCGACGCGGTGTTCCTGCCCGACTCGTTCGCCCTCCAAGAAGGCGGGCCCGAGGTGGTGCGGGGGCGGCTCGACGCGGTGGCCGTCGCCGCCCGCACCGCCCCGCTGACCCGCCGCATCGGCCTGGTCCCGCAGGTGCCGGTGACCCACACCGAGCCCTTCCACGTGTCCAAGGCGATCGCCGCGCTCGACTTCGCGAGTCTCGGTCGTGCGGGCTGGGAAGTCACCGTGTCCACCGGCGAGACGGAGGCAGCCGCGTTCGGCCGCAAGAAGATTCAGGACACGGCCTCGCTCTGGCACGAGGCCGACGAAGCGGTGGAGGTGGTGACGCGGCTGTGGGACAGCTGGGAGGACGACGCCGAGATCCGCGATGTGCCGACCGGCCGGTTCATCGACCGCGACCGCCTGCACTACATCGACTTCGAGGGTGACAACTTCTCGGTGAAGGGCCCGGCGATCACCCCGCGCTCACCCCAGGGTCAGCCGATCGTCACGGTGCGTGCCGACCCGTCCTCGACCGAGATCGCCGTCCACCGCGCCGACCTCATCCGCATCGCCGCACCCGACCTCGCCACCGCCGCCGCCCACCGGTCCGCCCTGCGGGCCGCACTGGCGAACGCCGGACGGGACCCGGACGCGGTTCGGGTGCTGCTGGATCTACCTGTGCACCTGGCCGATTCGGTCGCGGCTGCACACGCCGACATCGACGAACTCGACCGCTGGGCGGAGTCGCCACAGCACGCAGGGCCGTCATCCGCGCCCGGGAGTGAACGACACCAGCTGGACCGGCCGCAGGCCACCGCCGCGCCGGATCACGCGAACCCGCCCGAAGACGCACACGGCGGAGTCGATCGGACGAGCACGGCCGGTCGCATCCGGAACGCGCTCGGCAGGGAGACGGATCGCTCGGCCGGGGATGTCGCGGGAAGCGGTGGGCTGCGGCACGTGGGCACAGCCGCGACCCTCGACGATCTGCTCACCGAGATCGTGCGGTCCGGGGCTGCCGACGGTGTGGTGCTGCAACCGTTGGCTGTCCATGCCACCTTGACGGTTCTCACCGCCAACCGCCGACCCCCCACACCGAACGGTGCGCGAACTGAGACGGACGGCTCCCGATCGGTCGATACCGCGGCAGCAGACGCACGGGAGGCCACCCCTGCGGACTCCGCCTCTTCGGCACACCGCCGTGACCCCACCTTTCGCGACCGCCTCGGTCTCCCCCGCCCCATCAGCCGATACGCCGCAGGAGCAGCGCTGTGACCTCGAAACCGCGCAAACAGATCCATCTCGCCGCGCACTTTCCCGGCGTGAACAACACCACCGTCTGGGCCGACCCGGCCTCGAAATCGCAGGTCGAGGTCGCCTCGTTCGAGCACCTGGCCCGCACCGCCGAACGCGGCCTGTTCGACTTCTTCTTCCTGGCCGAGGGGCTGCGGCTGCGTGAGCATCGCGGCCGGATCCACGACCTCGACGTGGTGGGCCGTCCCGACACGTTCACCGTGCTCAACGCCGTGGCGGCGGTCACCGAACGGCTCGGACTGGCGGGCACCATCAACAGCACCTACAACGAACCGTTCGAACTGGCCAAGCAGTTCGCCGCCCTGGATCACCTGTCCGGTGGCCGGGCGGCCTGGAACGTGGTCACCTCCTCCGACGCGTTCACCGGCGAGAACTTCCGGCGAGGTGGTTATCTCGAGCACGGCGCCCGGTATCAGCGCGCCGCCGAAGTGGTCGAGGCGGCGCGGGCGCTGTGGGACAGCTGGCCCGCCGACACCCTGGTGGTCGACCGTGAGCGCGGTGTGTTCGCTCGCGAGGTCCCCGAAACCTCCTACCGGAGTACGCAATTCGACATCCGCGCGCCGTTCGTCGTCCCACCCGCACCGCAGGGTCACCCGGTGTTGCTGCAGGCGGGCGATTCCGACGAAGGGCGTGAGTTCGGTGCGAAGACGGCCGATGCCATCTTCACCGCGCACGGCACCCTCGAGGCGGGTCAGCGGTTCTACGCCGACATCAAGGGGCGGCTCGCGAAATACGGGCGCACACCCGATGAGCTACTGGTCTTCCCCGCCGCGACCTTCGTCCTCGGTGACACCGCCGACGACGCGCACGAGCGGGCCCGCCACATCCGCTACCAGCAGGTGAGCCCGGCCACCGCCATCGCCTTCCTCGAACAGGTCTGGGGCCGAGAGCTTTCCGCGTACGACCCCGACGGACCGCTGCCCGACGTGGAACCCGACCCCGCCACCGAGATCACCCGTGGCCGGGTCAGGCACGCGAAAGACCCACTGGCCGTGGCCAAGGCGTGGCGTGAACGCGCCGAGGCGGACAACCTCAGCATCCGGGAACTCGTCATCGAGGTCACCGCCCGTCAGCAGTTCGTCGGCACCGCCGCCCAGGTGGCCGAGCAGATCGACCACTACGTGCAGTCCGACGCGGCCGACGGATTCATCCTCGTCCCCCACCTGACCCCCGGCGGACTCGACGAGTTCGTCGACTCCGTGGTGCCGGAACTGCAGAACAGAGGCAGTTTCCGCACCACCTACACCGGCACGACCCTGCGCGACCACCTCGGTCTGCGCCATCCCCGTCACCGCACCGTCACCGAAGGAGCCCGCGCGTCATGACCGTCACCATCGACAACCTCGACACCACAACCACTTTCGCCGACGACTGGGCCCGCTGGCACCACGCCCGCGAGGACGGGCTGCGCGACCCGCTCGGCTGGCTCAGCCTCGCCGGACTGCACTGGCTCACCGATCGTCCCGAACGCCTCGACGGCGTGCCAGGTACCTGGTGGGTCACCGACGAGAAGGTGTTCGTCACCGCCCAGCCCGCCGACCGGCTCGATGTGGAGGGCGACCGGATCGCCGGAGTCCGCATCCTCGAACCCGGCGAGGGCGCGCCCGGAGTAAGCGTGTTCAACGAGGAGCGCGTCCTCGAAGTGATCCGGCGCTCCGGGCAATTCGCGGTCCGCGTGCACGATCCGGCCGCACCCACCCTGGTCGAGTTCACCGGCGTGCCCGCCTACCCGGCCGACCCGCGCTGGGTGGTGACCGGCCGCTTCACCGCGTTCGAGCAGCCACGCACCGTCACCACCGGCGCGGTGGTCGAAGGGCTCGAACACCACCACCCGGCGGCGGGCATCATCGAGTTCCGCCTCGGTGACAGCCATGAGGCGTTGCTGGCCTTCGGCACCCCGGACGATCTGAAGGTGCTGTTCACCGACGCCACCAGCGGGATCACCACCTACCCGGCGGCGCGCTCGCTCGCGATCGGCGCGGTGGCCGCCGACGGCACCGTCACCCTCGACTTCAATCGGGCGGTGAACCTGCCGTGCGCGTTCACCGACTACGCCACCTGCCCGGTGGCCCCGCGGGAGAACCGGCTGCGGGTGGCGGTGGAAGCGGGAGAACAGGATCCGAGATCATGAGTGTGCCGCTCTCGATCCTGGATCTGGCACCGATCAGCGAGGGGTCGAGCGCCGCGGCGGCGGTGCGCAACAGCATCGATCTGGCCAGGCACGCCGAGCAGTGGGGTTATCACCGGTTCTGGTTGGCCGAGCACCATTTCGCGTCGGTGGCCAGTTCCGCCTCGCTCACGCTGCTCGGTCTGGTCGCGGCGGCCACCGACCGGATTCGGGTCGGCACGGGCGCGGTGCAGGTGGGTCAGCACACCTCGGCCTCGATCGTCGAGGCGTTCGGCACCGTCGACGCGCTGCACCCGGGTCGGCTCGATCTCGGTCTCGGCCGGTCCGGACATCGGCGCACCCAGTACGGCGCCGCGACCACCACCGCGAAGGGCGGGCGGCCGGTGCTCGACGCGGTCGTCGGACGCACCCAGGTGCGTGACGGGGTGGTCGTGCCACCACCGTTCGACCCGCGACGGGTCCTCGATCGGTCGAAATTCCTCGCCTCGCTGGAGGCGCTGCAGCAGCCCGGCGCGCGATCCCTGGACTTCGCGGACCAGGTCGCCGAGATCAGAGCCCTGCTCGACGGCACCTACACCACCTCCGATGGCGTTGCGCTGCACGCTGTTCCGGGCGAGGGCATCGATACCGAGCTGTGGATCTTCGGCAGTTCCGCCGGGGAGAGCGCGGAACTGGCAGGCCGGCTCGGGTTGCCGTTCGCGGCGGCCTACCACGTGGCACCGGGGACCGCGCTGGACGCGGTGGCGGCGTACCGGGCGGCATTCCGCCCGTCGCGGGTGCTCGCCGCGCCGTACGTCATCGTGTCGGCCGACGTGGTCGTGGCCGCCGACGACGACACCGCCCGCAGGCACGCGAGCACCTACGGGCACTGGGTGCACAGTGTGCGCAGCGGAGCGGGCGCGGGTGAGTACCTCGATCCAGCCACCGCCGCACCGCTCACCGACGACCAGTTCCGCCTGGTCGAGGACCGGTTGGCCGCACAGATCGTCGGCTCACCCGCCACCGTGGTCGAACGGCTCGACGCCCTGCGCCGGGTGAGCGACGCCGACGAGCTGCTGGTCACCACCATCACCCACGCGCACGCCGACCGGCTCGAATCGCATCGGTTGCTGGCCGGCGCATGGGGTTTACAGGGGTCACTGGCCGCGTAGCCGAAGTGTGCGACGGCACGGCGAGCAGAGCTGTACGGGGGCGTATAACAGCGGTAGCCTCAGTTGTTATACGCCCCCGTACAGATCGAGGTCATGTCATGCGACTTCCCGCCTCCGCACACTCCGCCCAGCCGTGGCGCATCCATGAGATCGCGCCCGACTTCGATACCGAAGACGTCTGGCAGTTCCGCACTCCCGGCGCGGGCCCCGACGATTTCCCCGCCTTCCTCGCGGCACTCCAAGCGGAGAAGGCGTCCGAGAGCTCGGGCATCAGCGGGATGCTGTTCAAGATCCGCTGGAAACTGGGCGAGATCTTCGGCTGGGACGACGAATCGGCGGGCACCGGCACCCGCGTCGGCTCCCTGCGCGACCGCCTGCCCGCCGACCTGCGCGACACCCCGACTCCCGAGGACAGCGACAGCCCGCTGACCAGCCTCTACGTCCTCGACAACGAGTACGCGGCCGAAATCGCCAACGGCACCATGCACGGCGTCGCCCACTTGGGCTGGGTGCCCGACGACACCGGCTACCACCTGCAGATGGCCGTCCTGGTCAAACCCAACGGCCGCCTCGGACGCCTCTACATGGCCCTCATCAAGCCCTTCCGCTACCTCGTCGTCTACCCGGCCATGACCCGCAACTGGGAACGAACCTGGCAGACCCTCGCCGCCGCGAGGCGGTGACAACGCGCGGAAAGCCGCTAGTCCAGCTGCCGACTAGGCGCTGAGCGGGGCGGCGGTGACGCCGTAGCCGAGGTTGGTGAGGACCTCGCTGGTGGCCTTGGCGAAGTTGAGGGTGATGAAGTGCAGGCAGGGCGCGTCTTCGTCGATGAGGCGCTGGGCCATCTCGGTCGCGATCTGGATGCCTTCGGCGCGCACGGCGGCGCGGTCCTCCTCGGGGCCCGTGCCCGCGGCGCGGGTGAGGCGGGCGACGATGTCGGCGGGCACCGGGCGGCCGGACAACTCTTCGGCGCGCGCGACCGTGCGCAGCGAGGTGATGGGCATCAGTTCGGGAATGATCGGCTTGGCGCCCTCGGCGGGGTCCATGGCGATCACGCGGTCGCGCAGGCGCAGGTAGTGCTCGACGTCGAAGAACATCTGGGTGATCGAATACTCCGCGCCCGCACGCAGTTTCGCGCACAGGTGACGGGTGTCGTGGTCCAGGTCGGGTGAGCGGTGGTGGCCCTGAGGGAACGACGCGACACCCACATGGAAGTCGCCGAGATCGCGGACGATGCGCACGAGTTCCTCGGCGTACTCGACCCCCTCGGGGTGCTTGCGCCACTCACCGAGCGGGTCGCCGGGCGGGTCGCCGCGCAGCACGAGGACGTTGCAGATGCCGGAGTCGGCGTAGGAACCGACCAGCGAGCGCAGTTCGGCGATGCTGTGGCCGACGGCGGTCAGGTGGGCGACCGGCAGCAGGGTGGTCTCCTGCGCCAGGGCGCCGGTGATGCGGACCGTGCGGTCGCGGGTGGAGCCACCCGCGCCGTAGGTCATCGACACGAAGGCGGGGTGCATGCGTTCGAACTCGCGCACCGCGCGCCACAGCCTGGCCTCGCCTGCCGCGTCGCGGGGCGGGTTGAACTCGACCGAAAACGGCACGCCCGTGCCCGAATGGGTGCGCAGACTCTGCACCACCGAGGGCGTGTTCGAGACGATCGACTGCTGCTTGGCGGGCCGATCGGGGGTCGAACGTCCCCGTCCACTGTCGAAAGTCACCGGCTCAGTCTAGTGGGACGTTCCGGGCCCACGGCGCCGACCGGGGAACTCCGATACCGGTCACGGCACGGCCCCGCCGGGCACAACCCCGCAGGCCGCGGCACCCGCCGAGGGGAAATCCCCTGTTCGGAGCGGAGAATGTCAAGCCGGATGGACACATGGACCGGAGAGCCCCGGGCCCGAGGAAACGCCGGGTGTGGGATCGGTCGCAGCGGCCCTGTGCGCCCGCTGACGCTCCGCGCGGCCCGCGTATCGTCGAGACGACGCTGTGCACGCACCGCGAGGGTGCGTCATCGGATCCTGACGCTCGCCATTTGGAGGCCGCCCTGTCCGCCGGAATCGGTACCCCGCTCTCCCGGTCCGCCGCCGACGTGCTGACCTCGGTCGACCTAGTCGCGCTCACCCCCGGCACACCGGCCTTCGTCGCGGCGGTCGAACAGGTGCTCACGGAGTTCTTCGCGAGCCGCCGCGAGATCGTCGAACCCCTCGGTCCGGTGTTCGTCGACGCGGCCGAGGCGCTGGAACAGTTCGTGGTGCGCGGCGGTAAACGCACCAGGCCGGGCTTCGCCTGGACCGGCTGGCTCGGCGCCGGTGGCGACCCGTCCGCCCCCGAGGCGGCCTCGGTGCTCACCGCGTGTGCCGCGCTGGAACTGGTGCAGGCCTGCGCGCTGGTGCACGACGACATCATCGACTCCTCCCGCACCCGGCGTGGCTTCCCGACGGTGCACATCGACTTCACCGATCGGCACCGCACGGCCGGTTGGTCCGGTGACGGCGAGGCATACGGGTCGGCGGTCGCCATTCTGATCGGCGATCTGGCGCTGGCCTGGGCCGACGACCTGGTGAACGCGGCCGGACTCGACACCGCGTCCTTCGCCCGGTTCGCCCCGGTATGGGCGCGGATGCGCACCGAAGTGCTCGGCGGGCAACTGCTCGACATCAATGGCGAGGCCGGTGGCGACGAGTCGGTCGAGGCCGCGCTGCGCATCAACCGCTACAAGACCGCCGCCTACACCATCGAACGGCCGCTGCACCTGGGTGCCGCGCTGGCCGGCGCCGACGACGCTCTGGTCGCGGCCTTGCGCACCTATGGAACGGATGTGGGTATCGCGTTCCAGCTGCGCGACGACCTGCTCGGGGTGTTCGGCGATCCGGCCGTCACCGGCAAACCGTCGGGCGACGATCTGCGCGAGGGCAAGCGCACCGTGCTCATCGCGGAGGCGCTGCGCCGTGCCGACCCGGAGTCGGCCGCGCTGATCCGCACCGGACTGGGCACCGACCTCGACGACGAGGCCGTCGACCGGTTGCGCACGGTGCTCATCGACCTGGGCGCCGTCGACGACGTGGAGCGCCGCATCACCGAGCTCACCGAAACGGGTCTGGCCGCGATCGCGCACAGTGCCGCCACCCCCGCCGCCAAGCATCTGTTGCACGATATGGCGTTGGCCGCCACTCGCCGTACCGCCTGAGGACGTTGTGAAAACTGTTGTGGGACAAGCGAATCATGTCGTCGTCGTGGGAGCCGGGTTGGCCGGGCTCGGCGCCGCGCTGCATCTGCGGGGTGCCGGGCTCGAGGTGACCGTGCTCGAGCGCGCCGATCACCCCGGCGGCCGGGTGGGCCGTTACCGCTTCGCCGACTACGAGATCGACAGCGGCGCAACGGTGCTCACGCTGCCCGAAACCATCGATGACGCCCTCGCGGCGGTCGGGCAGACCCGGGAGGACGTCGGGCTGCGCATCCATCGCCTGGCTCCGGCCTATCACGCGCGCTTCGCCGACGGCAGCGACATCCGGGTCTTCGACGACGCCGAGCAGATGGCGGCCGAGGTGACCCGCGCGTGCGGTCCCCGCGAGGCACGTGGCTATCGGCGTCTGCGCGATTGGCTCGGCCGGATGTACGAGGCCGAGTTCGACGAATTCATGAACGCCGATTTCGATTCACCTCTCGACATGGTCCGCACACCGGCCGCCCGGTCGGCGCTGGCCCGGGTGGTGCGCCTCGGCGGGCTCGGCAAACTCGGGCCGCGGGTGCGCTCGTACCTCCGCGACGAGCGGCTGACCAGGCTTTTCACCTTCCAGGCGCTCTACGCGGGGACGGCACCGGACCAGGCCCTCGCCGTCTACGGCGCCATCCCGAACATGGACACCTGCCTCGGGGTGTACTTCCCCGAGGGCGGAATGCGAGCCGTCACCGCCGCGCTGGCCGAGGCGTTCACCGCCGCGGGCGGGCGGCTCGAGCTCGGCACCGAGGTCACCGGCATCGAGTACGCGACCCGCAAGGGCACCGCGTCACCCGGTGCCCGCCACGCCGAGGCCGTCCGCACGGTCGACGGGCGAAGTGTCGCCTGCGACGCGGTGGTCATCACCGCCGACCTGGGCTCGATCCGCCGCTTCGGGCTGCGCAACCGGCGCGGGTTGCGGGCTTCGCCGTCGGCCGTCGTCGCGCACGGCACCGTGCCCGCCGAGGTTGCCGCGCGGTGGCCGGTGCAGGCCCATCACACGATCGAGTTCGGGGCCGCCTGGGAGCAGACCTTCCGCGAGATCGCCGCGGGCAAGGGCCGGGGCAAATTGATGAGCGACCCGTCGCTGCTGCTCACCCGCCCCGCGCTCACCGACGCGGGCCAGTTCGTCGACCGCGCCGACGGCCGCTGGGAGCCGCTCTCGCTGCTCGCACCGTGCCCCAACCTGGCCTCGGCGCCGCTGGACTGGGACCGCATCGGCCCGGCCTACCTGCGCGAACTGCTCGCGACGCTCGAGCAGCGCGGTTACACCGGAATCGGTGAGTACTTCCGCGTCGATCACCTCGACACCCCGGCGACCTGGGCGGCCCAGGGGATGATCGCGGGCACACCGTTCTCGGTGGCGCACCTTTTCCGGCAAACCGGGCCGCTCCGTCCACGCAACCTGCCAAGGGGCGTAGACAATGTCGTTCTCGCAGGTTGCGGCACCACTCCGGGGGTCGGTGTGCCCACCACGCTGCTGTCGGGCGAACTGGCGGCGGCGCGAATCACCGGCAGCCGGGCGCACACCGGTAGCGACCACCGGGTTAGTGTTCGGAACTGAAGCCGTAAACTGACGGCCGACTTATCAGCTCGCGGTTGCGACCGCCGACCATCCGGGGGGACCGACCGAAGATGCCGCCCCCCGAGACGACCGTAGGCCCCATGGACACCACGCGCACCCTCGAACCGCAGCGCCATCTGCCCGCCGGGACCGATCCCGGCGCCCGGTCGCGGCTGCGCACTGTCGGCGATTTCGCCCGGAGCCCCGAAGGCCACGCGGCCTTCATGGGGTTCTTCGGCGCCATCATGATCACCTTCGGCGGTTTCGGTGCGGGCGCCGTCCGCAAACGCGATCCGCTGCTCGAGGCGCTGCACCTGTCGTGGCTGCGATTCGGCCACGGTTACGCCCTGTCGATGATCGTCATCTGGGCCGGTGTGCTGCTGATGATCACCGCGTGGGTGCGCCTGGGCCGCACCCTCATCGGCAACGGTGAACCGAAGGTCACGCTCAACGAGCTGCGGGTGATCGTCGGAATCTGGATCACCCCACTGCTTTTCGCGGCCCCGATGTTCAGCCGCGACGCCTACTCCTATCTCGCCCAGGGTGCGCTCCTGCGCGACGGTTTCGACCCCTACCAGGTGGGTCCCGTCGCCAATCCCGGTGTGCTGCTGGACAATGTGAGCCCCGTGTGGACCACCACCACCGCGCCGTACGGGCCGGTGTTCCTGCTGATGGGCCGCGCGATCACCACGCTCACCGGTGACAATGTGATCGCCGGGACCATCGCGTTGCGCTTCGTCATGCTGCCCGGCCTGGCACTGATGGTGTGGGCGGTGCCCTATCTGACCAAGCACCTCGGCGGTAAACCGACCGTGGCGCTGTGGCTGGCGGTGCTCAATCCGCTGGTGCTCGTGCACCTCATCGGCGGCGTGCACAACGAGATGCTGATGGTCGGGCTGATGTGCGCGGGTATCGCGTTGGTGCTCGAGCGTCATCATGTGGCGGGCATCGTCGTGGTCGCCATCGGTGTCGCGATCAAGGCGACGGCAGGCGTGGCGTTGCCGTTCCTGGTGTGGATCTGGATCCTGCACGAGAAGGAACGGCGGGCGGCCGAACGTCGGGCCCGAGCCGACTCCGATGCCGGTCTCGCCGAGGAACTCAAGCATCCCGACGCGGCGCGGCCCTCGGCCGATATGCCGCACCCACTGCTCGTGTTCACCAAGATCGCCGGCATCGGCATCGGCGTCTTCGCACTGGTCTTCGGTGCGGCATCGGTGATCGCCGGCGTCGGCTTCGGCTGGGTGACCGCGTTGCAGGGCTCGAACAAGATCATCAACTGGCTGTCGCTCCCGACGATCCTCGCCCACATGGTCACCTGGGTGACGCCGTGGTCGCTGGATTCGGTGCTGTCCGTCACCCGCGAACTGTGCAAGGTCGCGCTGGTGGTCCTGCTCGTGGCGACCTGGTGGCGGTTCCGCCACAGCGAGCGCGAGGCCGTGATGGGCATCATCGTCGCGTTCGTGGCGATCGTGCTGCTCTCCCCCGCCGCCCTGCCCTGGTACTACTCGTGGCCGCTTGCGCTGGCCGCCGGTTTCGCGCTGTCGACGGTGACCCTGCAGTGGCTGGTCGGTATCTGCACCTGGCTGATGCTGGTGTTCCAGCCGGACGGCTCGATCGGCCTCTACAACTTCTGGCACGTGGCGCTGGCGACATTCGCCGCCGTGGTGGCCGCCGTGTCGCTGCGCCACGTCGACCCGCTGCACCTGCGTTCAGCGAGTTCCCGCGCGATAGCCAAGGAACACGCACCGCCCGTCACGGCATGAGTGTTTCCACCGCGCTGGACGACGCCTACGCGACCTGTCGCCGCATCGCCGCCGAGCACGGACGCACCTACTTCCTCGCCACGGCCCTACTCAGCCCGGAGCGGCGCCGGGCCGTGCACGCGCTGTACGCGTTCGCACGAATGGTGGACGACATCGTCGACCACACCGACGACCCCGCGTGGGTCCTGGACCCGGCCGACCGGCCGCAAGCGCTCCCGTCCCGCGCCACCCCAAGCGCACACGGTCCTGATCGTCGCCTCGCCCACGACGGCGACGGCATCTCCCCCGCTCAGCACCTCGATCTGGTCGAGAAGCAGCTCCGGCTGGCCATCGAGCAGGGCAACGTCGATACCGCCGACCCGCGGCGCCGCCAGATCATCACCGCGACGGCCGACACCATCGCCCGTTACGACATCGCGCACGCCCACATCTGGACGTTCCTCGATGCCATGCGCATGGACGTCCCCGGTACGACCGTTCACCGCAGGCGCTACGCGAGCATGGCCGAGTTGGGCGAGTACATGCGTGGGTCGGCCGCCGCCATCGGTCTGCAGTTGCTGCCGGTGCTCGGCACCGTGGTCCCGGTGGCCGAGGCCGAACCCGCTGCCGCCGCGTTGGGCGAGGCGTTCCAGGTCACCAACTTCCTGCGTGATGTGGCCGAAGACCTCGATCGCAACCGCATCTACCTGCCCGCCGACGAACTGGCCGCGTTCGGTGTCGACGAGGCGCGATTGCGCGCGTGCCGGACGGCCGGGCGAACCGATCAGCCGACGCGACGCGCCCTGGCCCATCTGATCGCCGTCAACCGCGACATCTACCGTCGCGCGGTCCCCGGGATCGATCTGCTGGCTCCCCGGGTCCGTCCGGCGATCCGAACCGCCGCCGTGCTCTACGCCGAGATCCTCGACCAGATCGAAGCAGCCGACTACCAGGTCTTCGCCACCCGCGCGACGGTTCCCAACCGCCGCCGAATCGTGGTCGCCGCCAAGGGTTTAGCGACTCAGCGCCGAGACCGGCCGGGGCTCGGCTCCCGCGCGAGGTAACCCACCCCGAAGCCGACGCCCCGCAAGGGCGCACTGGCCATCCGGTCCGCCGGGCGCGTCCGCTCAGCCTGTTCGGCAGGTCCTCAGAAAGGCTCGGCGGCGGCGCGGCGGACGACTTCGCGGGCCAGCGGGCCGTGCAGGGCGTCGACCGGGCGGCCGGGCAGGGAGTCGTCCTCGGTGTAGATCCAGCGCAGGATGTCCTCGTTGCTGTACTTGCCGTCGCGCATCACCGTGATCAGGCCGGGCAGCATGCGGACGATCTCGTCGTTGTCGTCGAAGAAGCGGGACGGAATGCCGACGACACCGCCCCGTCGCACCGCGAGGAGCTGGTGATCGCGCAGCATCTGGTGCACCGAGGTCACCGGGACGCCGAGTATTTCGGCGGCCTCGGGCAGGGAGACGAGGGTTTCGGTGTCGGGCAGCACGTCGTCGCTGCAGGGGAAGGCACTCACCCGCACAACGGTAGTACGTGACGTGGCGCATCCATCGGCGGGCATGCCGTCGCACCCGGTTACGATCGTGGGGGCCGCACCACCGTGGCCAGTTTGTCGTACGCCGGAGGAACCTGTGATCGGCCAGATGCTGGAAGGGCGCTATCGCATCGACGCGCCGATCGCGCGCGGCGGAATGTCGATGGTGTTCCGCGGAACCGACACCCGGCTCGACCGTCCCGTCGCCATCAAGGTGATGGACCCCAAGTTCGCGAGCGACCCACAGTTCCTGAGCCGCTTCGAGTTCGAGGCGCGCGCGGTGGCCAAACTCAAGCACCCGTCGCTCGTCGCGGTGTACGACCAGGGTGTCGACGGCGAACACCCCTTCCTCATCATGGAATTGGTCGAGGGCGGCACCCTGCGTGAGCTGCTGCGCGAACGCGGCCCGATGCCCCCGCACGCCGTGCGGGCCGTCGCCGAACCGGTGCTGCGCGCCATCGGCACCGCGCACGACGCCGGCCTGGTGCACCGCGACATCAAGCCGGAGAACGTGCTGATCTCCGACGCGGGCGAGGTGAAGATCGCCGACTTCGGCCTGGTCCGCGCCGTGGCCGCCGCCAACACCACCTCCGCCAGCGTGATCCTCGGCACCGCCGCCTACCTGTCGCCGGAGCAGGTCACCACCGGCACCGCCGACGCGCGCTCGGACGTGTACTCCTTCGGCATCCTGATCTTCGAACTGCTCACCGGCCGCGTGCCGTTCACCGGCGACAATTCGCTGTCGGTGGCGTATCAGCGCGTGGAGAACGACGTACCGGCGCCGAGTCAGTTCATCGACGGTGTGCCCGCCGAATTCGACGCCCTCGTCGCCGAGGCCACCTCCCGCGACCCCGCGAAGCGCTTCGCCGACGCCAATCAGATGGCGGCCAACCTGCAGGCCGTCGCGATGACCTTGAACCTGCCGCCGTATCGCGTTCCGGCACCCCGTGATTCGGCCGAGCATCTCAGCGAGGCCTTTCGCGCACCCGTGGCCGCGGCGAATCCCGTTGCACCCCCGCATGAACCCGCACCGCCGCGTCCGGTCGCCCAGCCGCAGCACACCCGGGTGGTCACCGCGCAACGGCCGCGGCTCGACGAGCACGCCAACCCGCCCGCGCCCCTGCACAATCCGTTCGTCCCGGCCGAGACCCATACCCGCCGCACCGGCCTGGTGTGGGTGGGTATCGTCACCGCGCTGACGCTGCTGGTCGGCATCGGTGGCTGGTGGCTCGGCGTCGGTCGCTACACCGCGGTGCCGCCGATCGCGGGCATGGACAGCGAGCGGGCCGTCGCCGTGCTGGAACAGGCCGGATTCGAGACCGTACTGCGGCAGAAGGCGTCCGACACGATCCCGGTGGGCGGCGTGGTCGGCACCGACCCGTCGGCGGGCTCACGAGTCACCAAGAGCTCCACCATCGCCGTGCTGATCTCCAACGGCAAACCACGCGTACCCGAGGACATCGAGCCCGGCGACCAGATCAGTGCCGTGAACGCCGCCATCCGCGACATGGGCCTGCAACCCATCGACAGCGGCGAAGCGGCCAGCACCGCCCCCAAGGGCTCACTGGCCAGGGTCGAGCCCGCCCCCGGCACCGTGCTGCCGATGGGCGCGCAGGTGAAGGTGTACCGCAGCAAGGGCTCCCAGCCGGTGAACGTGCCCGATGTGCGCGGCAAGACCACCGAGGAAGCCACCCAGGCGCTCACCAAGGCCGGACTCACCGTCCGCGAGGTGAAGGTGCAGTTCGACAAGAGCATCGAGGCCGACAAGGCCATCGGCACCGACCCCGCCGTCGGCACCACCCTGCAGTCCGGCGACAGCGTCACCCTGCTCGTCTCCAACGCGATCAAGGTGCCCAACGTGATGGGTCAGAACGTCGGCAACGCCCGCGCCAAACTCCAGCAGCTAGGCCTGCGGGTAGAGGTCAAATCCCTCACCGACTCCGACAGCTCCCTGGTGATCGGCCAGGTCCCCGGCATCAACACGAACGTGGAGGCGGGCAGCGTCGTATCGCTCACCGCCCTACCTTGAAGAGATCGCGCCCCGGAAAAGGACGAAAAGCCCGACAAGGACGGCGACAAGGAAAAGCCCGGCCGCGGCGGTAACCGCTGACCGGGCTCTACCGAAACCAGCTCAGCGCAGCATCTCCGCCACCAGGAACGACAGTTCCAGCGACTGCTGAGTGTTGAGCCGAGGATCGCAGGCGGTCTCGTACCGCCCACCGAGATCCAGGTCGGAGATGTCCTGCGCACCACCCAGGCATTCGGTGACGTTCTCACCGGTCAGCTCGATGTGCATGCCGCCGGGGTGGGTGCCGAGCGCGTGGTGGACCTCGAAGAACCCCTGCACCTCGTCGACGATGCGATCGAAGTGGCGGGTCTTGAACCCGGTGGACGACTCGTGGGTGTTGCCGTGCATCGGGTCGCACTGCCAGATCACCTGGTGGCCGGTGGCCTGCACCTTCTCGATGATCGGCGGCAGCACATCGCGCACCTTGCCGTTGCCCATGCGTGCCACCAGGGTGAGCCGGCCGGGTTCGTTGTTCGGGTCGAGCCGCTCGACGTATTCCACCGCCTGGTCGGGGGTGGTGGTCGGGCCGATCTTGAGGCCGATGGGGTTGGCCAGCAACTCGGCGAAGGCGATGTGGGCACCGTCGAGCTGACGGGTGCGCTCACCGATCCACAGGAAGTGCGCCGAGAGGTCGTAGAGCAGTGGTTCGCCCGTCTCGCTCTCGCTGAGGCGGAGCATCGCGCGCTCGTAGTCGAGGACGAGCGCCTCGTGCGAGGCGTAGATGCGGGCGGTCTTGAGGCTCGGGTCGTTGACCTGACACGCCGCCATGAACCGCAGACCCTTGTCGATCTCCTCGGCCAGGGTCTCGTAGCGCGCACCCGCGGGCGACTGGGCGACGAAGTCACGGTTCCAGTCGTGCAGGCGGTGCAGGTCGGCGGTGCCCGCGCTGGTGAGGGCACGAACCAGGTTCATCGCGGCGCTCGCGTTGGCGTAGGCGCGGACCAGGCGTGACGGGTCGTGGCGGCGCAGCTGCTCGTCGGCGACCAGGGAGTTGACCATGTCGCCCCGGTAGGACTTCAGGCCGAGCGCGTCGATGTCGGCCGAGCGCGGCTTGGCGTACTGACCGGCGATGCGCGCCACCTTCACCACCGGCATGCTCGCGCCGTAGGTGAGCACGACAGCCATCTGCAGCAGGGTGCGGATATTGCCCTTGATGTGGGGTTCGGTGTTGTCGGCGAAGGTTTCCGCGCAGTCACCGCCCTGCATCAGGAAGGCCTCGCCGCGCGCCACCTGCGCCAGCTGCGCCTTGAGGTCCTCGACCTCGGCGGGCAGGCAGATCGGCGGCACGCTCTCGAGCACGGTGCGCATCGTGGTGGCCTCGTCGGCGTCCCAGGACGGCTGCTGCAGGGCGGGGCGAGCCAGAGCGGCGTCCAGTCGCCTGCGCAGATCGTCAGGCAGCGGCGGCAGTTCCGGCAGGCGGTCAATCGGTACGTCGACGGTCCAGGTCACCAGATCAGAATACGGACTCAACGAAGCGGGCGAATATCCGGCGTACCTGCGACGGGCCGACGGGACCCCGGCGGCGACCCCTGCGCACCACGCGTGAAGTGCCCGCATAGGGTTTCACTCAATTCATCGTGGGTCCGCCTGCCTCGTCGCGCCGGACGGGACGGGCGCCCACCGGCACGAAGAGGCGATCTCCCTGCGATATTTCTACGATTCGGAATTCGTCGAGGACGGCGTGACGATCGATCTGATCTCGATCGGTGTCGTCTGCGAGGACGGACGCGAGTACTACGCCGTCTCCACCGAATTCGACGCCGGACGGGCCGGGCCTTGGGTGCGCCGCAATGTGCTGCCGAAGCTGCCACCGGCCGGTTCGCCGCTGTATCGCACTCGGGCACAGATCCGTGACGACCTGTTCAAGTTCTTCCTGCCCCGGCCCGGCGTGTATCCGGAGCTGTGGGCCTGGGTCGGCGCCTACGACCACGTGGCGCTGTGCCAGCTGTGGGGTGACATGACCGCCCTGCCCAAGAACATGCCCCGCTACACCAACGAACTGCGCCAGCACTGGGTGGCCCACGGCAGCCCCGAACTGCCGCCCATCCCCGACGACGCGCACGACGCGCTGGCCGACGCCCGCCACAACCTGGCCAAGTTCGAGGCCATCGAATCCCACCGCCGCACGCCGCGCCTTTGAGAACGACGAAGGCCCCGAGTCGAAACCGACTCGGGGCCTTCGTTGTTCGCGGAATCAGTGACCGCTGTGGTCACCGTTGCCGGTGCGAGCCTGGTGCTCGGCGAGGGCGCCGAGCATCTTGTGCTCCTCGGCCTCCTCGATCTCGGCCCAAGCCTGGCCCTCGGCGCGCGGGTCGGGGCGAAGGAAGCTGCCTGTACCCGGCTTGCCCGCCGAACCGAGGCGGTTCATCTTCTTGGGCACCGGGGCACCCTGGTACTCCAGCGGGATGGCGTGGCCGTGCGCGTCGACCCCACCAAGGGGCTGGTGCACCTCGATGTACTCACCGTGCGGCAGACGCTTGATCACACCGGTCTCGATGCCGTGCTCGAGCACCGCGCGGTCGCTGCGCTGCAGGCCGATGCAGAACCGGTAGGTGATGAAGTACGCCAGCGGCGGCAGCAGCAGCAGGCCGATACGACCGATCCAGGTGGTCGCGTTCAGCGAGATGTCGAACTTCAGCGCGATGATGTCGTTGACGCACGACAGCGTGAGCACCACGTAGAACGCGATGGCCATCGCACCGATCGCCGTGCGCACAGGCACGTCGCGCGGACGCTGCAGCAGGTTGTGATGCGCGGTGTGGTCGTTGGTGAGGCGCTTCTCGATCCACGGGTAGGCGATCAGCAGCGTGAACACCAGGCCCATGACCAGCGCGACCCAGAACGCCGCCGGGATCGTGTACCGGCCGAGGTAGAGCTCCCAGGCAGGCATCAGACGCGCCATACCGTCGGTCCACATCATGTAGAAGTCGGGCTGCGAACCCGCCGACACCTGCGACGGGTTGTACGGACCGAGGTTCCACACCGGGTTGATCTGCAGGACACCGCCCATGATGCCGACGATGCCGAGGGTGAAGGCGAAGAACGCGCCCTGGTCGGCGGCGAACACCGGGACGATGCGAGCACCGACCACGTTCGTCTCCGTGCGGGCCGGGCCGGGGAACTGGGTGTGCTTCTGGTACCAGACCAGCGCCACGTGGGCACCGATCAGCGCCAGGATGATGCCGGGCAGCAGCAGCACGTGCGCGATGTAGAGGCGCGGAATGATGATGTCGCCGGGGAAGTCGCCGCCGAACATCAGCCAGTGCAGCCAGGTACCGACCACCGGGACACCGATGGTGATGCCGGAGAACGCGGCACGAAGACCGGTGCCCGAGAGCAGGTCGTCGGGCAGCGAGTAACCGAAGAAGCCTTCGAACATCGCCAGGATCAGCAGCAGCGAGCCGATCACCCAGTTCGCCTCACGCGGCTTGCGGAACGCGCCGGTGAAGAAGATGCGGAACAGGTGGATGATGATCGACGCCGCGAACAGCAGGGCCGCCCAGTGGTGGATCTGGCGGACGAACAGACCACCGCGCACCTCGAAGGAGATGTTCAGCGTCGTCTCGTAGGCCCGCGACATGCCGACACCGCGCAGCGGCTGGTAGGCGCCGTCGTACACGACGTGCGCCATCGACGGGTCGAAGTACAGCGTCAGGTAGATACCCGACAGCAGCAGGATGATGAACGCGTAGAGCGCGATCTCACCGAGCAGGAACGACCAGTGGGTCGGGAAGACCTTGTTGATCGACCGCTTCACGAACGCGGCGGCACGATACCGCTCGTCCATTTCGTCGGCCTGGTTGGCCATGATAGTTCCAGCACTCATGAACGACGCTCCCAGAAGGCCGGGCCGAGCGGCTCGATGAAGTCGCCCGCGGCGACCAGGAAGCCCTCGGAGTTGACGGTGATCGGCAGCTGAGGCAGCGCACGGGCGGCCGGACCGAAGACCGGCTTACCCCACTCGGTCGCCGAGAACTGCGACTGGTGGCACGGGCACAGGATCCGGTTGGTCTGCTGCTCGAACAGCGAGGTCGGGCAGCCGAGGTGGGTGCAGATCTTCGAGTAGGCGAAGTAGTCGCCGTAGTTGAAGCTCTCCTGGCCCTTGCGCTTGATCGCCTTCTCGGCGTCCTCGGTGCGCAGACGGATCAGCATGACGGAGTTACGGATGCCGCGCAGCGACTGCAGGGTGGCGTGCGAATCGCCGCGCCACTTCTCTTTCCAGGGGAAGACGGTTTCCATCGCGCCCGCGTCGAGATCCTCCGGGCGCACCAGGACGATGTCGTCGGGGCGGCCGGTGTCGCGGCGGATGTAGATGGTCTCGCCCGGGTAGTCCGGGGTCCAGCCCGACACCCACAGCGGCGACTTGTCCTTCTTCGCCCACGGGTTCTTGATCATGCCGCCGATGAACACCATCGCGGCACCGAGGCCGAGCACACCGACACCGGCACCGGCGGTGCCGAGCATCATCTTGCGGCGACCGAGGGTGGAGGTCTCGAGCGCGTCCTGCAGCTCGGCGGCCAGGGTACGGCGCTCGACCTCGTCGGACGGGCCGTCGTGGCGCTGCTGGATGGAGATCTCGGCGGGGATGAACCGCTTGCGGATCAGCACCACGGCGATACCGATGACCAGCACCGAGATGCCGAAGGTCAGACCGATGAGCGGGGTGAACAGCGAGTAGGCCTCGTGGCCCTCGTCGCCCTTGCCCTTCCACTCCCACGGCCAGAACAGGAAGACACCGATCAGCGCGGCGGCCGCGAGACCGGAGATGGCGAACCAGAACGTGACGGCACGCTCGGCCCGCTTCTCGGCCCGGGTGCCTGGCACCGGCCAGCGCTCGCTGCGGTACACGACCTCGACGTCGTCTCGCGCGGTACCGAGTTCGACGAGCTCGTCACGCGACATCGCGTCCAGTTCGTCTTCGGTGGGTTCGCGACCCATGTCGCTTCGCTCCTGTCCACTCATGACTGTGTCCTATCCGACGCGCCGAGCGCGACCTGCCCGATCACGTGCTGTGTCCGATTGGACATGCTCGGGCGCGCCGCGTGGTTACGCTGCGCCACCACCTCCGCACGCTGACCGATCATGTCCGGGAACCGATCCACATAGCGGCGCCGACCACAGCGGTGATGCCGATGACCCAGATGGCGAGACCTTCGGTCGCCGGACCGAAACCGCCGAGATCCCATCCGCCGGGCGACTTCTCCTCGGCGGAATTCTTGACGTAGGCGACGATGTCGCGCTTCTCTTCCGGCGTCAGCTGCCGGTCGGAGAACTTGGGCATGTTCTGCGGGCCGGTGAGCATCGCGTCGTAGATCTGCTGCTCGTTGGCCGGCTCGAGCGGCGGAGCGAACTTACCGCCGGACAGCGCGCCACCACGGCCGGTGAAGTTGTGGCAGGACGCGCAGTTCATGCGGAACAGTTCCGAACCGCGGCCGATGTCGTCGCCGCGCAGCGATTCCTGGGCGATCTCGCCGTTGGCGTCGCGGATCACCGAGGGGCCACCGCCGTTGGCGGCGACGTAGGCGCCGAGCGCGTCGGTCTGATGCGCGTCGAACTTCTCCGGCTTACGCATGGCCTGGGCCTCGTTGCGCACCATCGGCATACGGCCGGAGGAGACCTGGAAGTAGACGGCGGCCTCACCGACACCGATCAGGCTCGGACCACGATCGGGCACACCCTGCAGGTTCGCACCGTGGCAGGTGATGCACGAGGTCTCGTAGAGCTGCTTGCCCTCACGGATCAGCGCGGACTGGTCCTCGTTCGCGGTGGCGATCTGCGGCTCGGGGGTGAGCGCGCTCGCCAGGAAGCCGGCTCCGACGAGGCCGACCATCAGCGCGAGCGCACCCGCGATACGACGGCGGGCGCGACGCTGCTTGCGCGTCTTGGCAGCCTGACCGGCGCCTGCGGGCTCGGGGGCCGACGGGGGAGATGAACTCATCTGTAGTCCCTTTGGAGTAGACGGAACCGACTTGTGCAAAAGCTTGTGTGCCCGCGGGCTAGCTGACGAAGTAGATCGTGGCGAACAGCCCGATCCAGACGATGTCGACGAAATGCCAGTAGTAGGACACCACGATGGCGGCGGTGGCCTGAGCGGGGGTGAACTTGCTCAGCGTGGTGCGGATGAGCAGGAACACGAACGCGATCAGACCGCCGATCACGTGCAGACCGTGGAAGCCGGTGGTGATGTAGAAGACCGAGCCGTAGGAGCTGCCCGCGATGGTCGTGCCCTCGTGCGCCAGGTGGTAGTACTCGTACGCCTGACCGGCGACGAAGAAGGCACCCATCAGCAGGGTGATCGTGTACCAGCGGCGCAGGCCGAACACGTCGCCCTTCTCCGCGGCGAACACGCCCATCTGGCAGGTGAACGACGATGCGATCAGCACGGCCGTCACCGGAACAGCCAGCGCGAGGTTCAGCTCGGTGGGCTCCGGGGGCCAGTTGCCGTGCGCTTGCGCGCGCGCAACGAAGTACATGGCGAAGAGGCCGGCGAAGAACATCAGCTCGCTCGACAGCCAGATGATGGTTCCGACGCTGACCATGTTGGGCCGGTTCAGCGAATGCACACGCTGAGTAATGGCCGATCCTGGGGTGCCTACTGCGGTCGTCACGGGGTAAGTATGACTCTTCGTAGTACGACAGCTGTACCCGGGTACGAAAGTTTGTCGCGCGGACCGGAAAACCCACGTACAGAGGGGGTCCGAAGCAACCGTCGGCGTGTTGGCGACTCTTCGCGTGACAACCCATTGTGACAGCGTTGGATGTGGATAGGCTGAGACGAGGAGGCGACGATGGTCGTAGTGCGGATGTGGCGGCGGCTCTTCGGTGGGCAACCCGGTGGGCTCGATCCCACGCGCGAGGATCTGGTCGTCGTCGCGTCGAGCTTCGACGACGCGGAGGCGTCCTCGGTGGCGCTCGACCGGGCCGTCGATCTCGACCGTGGCGCTCAGGCGGTGTTGCGGCACCATCTGCGGCTGCCCGCCGATCGCATCGACGAGGCCTGTGAGATAGCCGGATACGACGGATACGAGCGCGCGGAGGCGGTGCGCGGGGTCTCCGACGATCTCGTACCCGTGCTGCTGCAGCGGGTACAGCTGCTCGACCCGCTGACGATCTCGCAGGAACGTTCGCGGATGGCGGGCCTCGCGCAACGCCACGACGGGGTCGCCGACGGGTGGGACGCGCTGCAGCCGCCACGTCCCGCGGCCTAAACTGGCCACCCGGCACCACTTCGGTGGGGTCATCCGGTCGCGCCGTGCGATGACGCGACCTGTTCGCGCAACCTCGTTGCGCCCGTCGTCGAAACGGAGATGCAGAGCAGATGAGCGTGCGCAGTTGGGCCCAGGTGCTCGGGACCCTCGCCGACGGCGGCGATCTGACCGCCGAGGACACCACCTGGGTGATCGACGAGATCTTCACCGACAACGCGACCGCCGCCCAGATCGCGGCCTTCGGCGTCGCCATGAAGATCAAGGGCCCGACTCCCACCGAACTGGCGGGCATGGTGTCGGGGATGCTCGGGCACGCGCGGCTGGTGCACGTCGACGGGGACGCGGTCGACATCGTCGGCACCGGCGGTGACCGTTCCGGGTCGGTGAACATTTCCACTATGTCCTCGGTGGTCGTCGCGTCTGCGGGTGTGCCGGTGGTCAAACACGGCAATCGGGCCGCCTCGTCGAAGGCGGGTGGCGCCGACGTGCTCGAGGCGCTCGGCGTGAAACTGGCGCTCGGCCCGCAGTCGGTGGCGCGGTCGGTGCGCGAGGCGGGCATCGGGTTCTGCTTCGCGCCGCTGTTCCATTCGGGGCTGCGTTTCGCCGGTGCGGCGCGCAAGGAGATCGGCATCCCGACCGTGTTCAATGTGCTCGGCCCGCTGACCAATCCGGCGCAGCCGCGCGCGGGGCTGATCGGGTGCGCGTTCGCGGATCTGGTGCCGGTGATCGCGGGTGTGTTCGCCCAGCGTGGGGCCAGTGCGCTGGTGGTGCGCGGGCGCGACGGGCTCGACGAGATCACCACCTCGGATCTGACCGATGTGTGGGTGGTCAGCGGTGGGCGCGTCAAGCAGACAGTGCTCGACCCGACCGCGCTCGGCATCCCCCGCGTCGATCTCGACGAGTTGCGCGGCGGCGATGCGGCCGAGAACGCGCGGATCGCGCGGGAGGTCTTCGCCGGGACGCCGGGGCCGGTGCGGGACGCGGTGCTGCTGAATTCGGCCGCGGCGATCGTCGCCTACGACCTGTCACGTGGTGTGGGCGATGTCGATCTCGACCTGGACGCCGCGCTCTCGGCGGCGATGGAACGCGCCGCCGCCGCGGTGGACAGCGGCGCGTCCGCGAAGTTGCTGCAGACCTGGGCCGAACTCACCCAGGTCCTCGACGACAACTGAAAGCCCTACTCCCCCAGGGAGAATCCGGCTTCCACGTCGGCACTGGAATACGACTTGAAGGCGATGTGGGTGGTGGTGCGGACCACCCCGTCGACCTTGTCGATGCCTTCGGTGACGACCTCGGCGATGCGCTCGTGATCGCGTACCCGCACGATCGCGATCAGGTCCACATCGCCGGCGCAGGAGTACACCTCGGCGACTCCTGCGGTATCGGCGAGCGCCTGTGCGGTCTCGGGGATGCGAGAGTTCTCGGCCTGGATCAGCACGATCGCGGTAATCATGGGATCAGCCTAGAACTTCGGGCCGCTCGGTGGCCGCTTTGAACCGTCGCATGAGGTCGTAGCTCTTCACACCCGGTGCCGTTTCCAGCGAACTCGACACGTCGACGCCGTAGGGACGGTGGCGGGCGATGACGTCGGCGACATTGTCCGGGTCGAGGCCACCGGCGAGGACCACCCGTCCCGGCTGGGCGCGCACCCAGTCGGGGAAGTCCTCGAAGACCCCGCTGCCCGCGCTGGCGTCGTAGAAGAAGTATTCGCTGGTCTGCTCGGGTGCGGGCGGGGTCGAGGAGCAGAAGGCCAGGTTCGGCAGGTCGGCCCACCGGTAGAGCTGCACGACGTCGAAGGCGTCGGCCACCTCGGCGACTTCGGCGTGTTCCAGCGCGACCGCGAAGGTGGTGATGCGACCGCGCGCGTAGTCGGCGAGGGCACGGGCCTGCTCGGGCGTGCGGTACCGCTTGCTCTTGGGCGTGACCATGACGCCGATCGCCGAATAGCCCAGCTCGACCGCCCAGTCGATCTGTTCCTCGGTGGTCAAGCCACACACCTTCACGAACACCGCCACCAGTCCTTTCCACCGTGAACGCCACCATCCATGATCCAGGACGGGCCGGGTGCGTGTCGGTCCGGGCGGTGGAACGTCGCCGGTCGCGTTCACCGCTCCGCCAGATACTGCTCCTGCTCGGACCGCACTTCCGCCGCCTCCCGGGCCAGCTGCGCCCAGGCGACCCAGCGGGCGGCACCGTGCAGCGGTTCGCAGTACCCGTCGCTGGTCCGGACGATCCTGGCGCCGGGTTTGGCGAGCCAGCGCGCGATCACCCCGACCTCCTCCGGCGGCGCACCGAGGAGTGGAGGTACGTCGTCGGAGAACATGAGCTGCCGATCCGCGCTGTCCGCGGTTGTCGTTGCGGCGTCGGGAATCCCGGGGATCGGCATCGCGTGTCGGTGCAGTGCGCTCCCGTTGCTCGCGGCCGCGTCGCCGAGGTCGGGCACGACCGTTTCCGCGGCCGCCACGATTTGATCGACGACAGCCATGGGTGGGGTGCCGCGGCGGGCGACGCCCGCGGCGGCGAGGCGGCCGTGGCGGATGACGGAGAATTCCCAGCCGCCCGCGCCGTCGGGAAGGGCGATGATCAGTTCGGCGAGGCGGGCCAGGGCAGCGAGTCGTTGGGTGCGAGCCAGTTTGGTGACCACGGCGGCGGTGCGATCACGCAGGCGGGCAGCCGCCTCGAAATGCTCTGCCGTGGAATAGGTTTCGATGCGCTCGAGCATGGCGCGCAGGAGGGTGTCGGAGCGACCCGTGAGCAGATCCCGGACCGAATGGGCGGCGGGTGCGTAGGTGGCGGCATCCGCGCCGTCGTCACCGGCGGCCGGGCATCCGCCGACGATCGCAGGTTGGCACATGTGTTTCGCGGCCCGGGTGAGCCGGGTCGCACACGTGCGCAGACCCGCGAATTCGGCGATGGTCAGGCCGACATCTACGGCGTCGGCGCGAGAGTTGAACGGGCCCAGAGCAGTTCGGGTCGGCGTGCGAACGGCGACCAGGCGCGGGAAGGGTTCGTCGGTGAGTGTGAGCCACCAGCCACGCTTGGGGAACTTCGAACGGCGGTTGTAAGGCGGGGCGTGGGCGGCGAGCAGTCGCAGTTCGCGAACACCGGCTTCGAGTCCGTGCGCGCAGACCACGTGGTCGACGCGTTGTGCCAGCGCGACCATCTCTTTCATGCGGCCGCGCGTCTCCGAACCGGTGAAGTAGTTGCGCACGCGGCGGCGCAGATTCACCGCCGTCCCTATATAGAGGACTTCGTCGGAGGGGCCGCGGAACAGATACACACCCGGCGCGGCAGGTAGATCGTTGGCGAATGCCCTTTTGGCGCGCTGTGTTCCGGTGACACCTGGCAGGTAGTCGAGCAGCTCCGTCAGGCTCTGCACACCCTGGTTACCGACGCGGGCGATCAGCGCGTGCAACACGTCGACAGTGGCGCGGGCATCGTCGAGAGCGCGGTGCGTCGGCGTGGTCGACGCACCGAGGATCTGTGCCAGCACCCCCAGCCGCGCCGACGGCGCCTCGTCCCGAGTGAGCACCCGCCGCGCCAGCTTCACCGTGCACAACACCTGCGGATTCGGCCACGGAATCTCCTGACGCGCGGCAGCGGCTTTCAGAAAAGCCGTGTCGAACCGGGCATTGTGCGCCACCAGCACCGCCCCCGCCGCGAACTCGAGAAACCCTGGAAGCACTGCCTCGATCCGCGGCGCGGCATACACCATGGCCGTGGTGATCCCGGTGATCTGCACGATCGCGGGCGGAATCTCGTACCCCGGATTCACCAGGGTCGCGAACTCCCCCAACACCTCTCCCCCACGCACCTTCACCGCCCCGATCTCGGTGATCGCGTCACCGTCGGGGCTGGTCCCGGTGGTCTCCAAGTCGACGACGACGAAAGTGGTGGCATACAACGGCGTATCGAGCTCGTCGAAGGCCAGCTGCCGCGCGGCCGGGAGTACAGGGTCGGGCACGGACAGCAGAGTAAGGAAGGGGTCCGACAGTGTTGGTTGGAGCGCTGGCGCGCTCGAGTCGGCGGCCCCGCAAGTCCCGACGATCAGGCGCCGTTGCTTGCTCCTTCGTCGCCTACGCACCGGCACCTGATCGTCGGGACGGCCGCCGACCCCCCCGGCGCGGCGCAACCACCACCAAGGCGGGGGGTGGG
>NZ_JBFAJZ010000017.1:0-71058 GCF_040655475.1 Nocardia sp. NPDC050413
TTCCTCAGCGCTCGAGACTTGCGCTTCGCGCGTGCGCTTCGAGCGCTGTTCGCGCGGCCGGGCCGCTGCGCCGCTTCGCGGCGGACCCTCCTCGAGGTCGGGTCGTGCGGGGCTGGGAATGCTGTCATGGCGGACTCGAGTGGTGCCGAGCGGCTGGGTGTGCGGTAGGTGGCGGACTTAAGTGGTGCCGAGCGGCTGGGAGTGCGGAAGGTGACGGACTTGAGTGGTGCCGTGCGGCTGGGAAGGCGACAGGTGGCGCACTTTGGGTTGAGCCGTGTGGCTGAGAACGAGGTCATGGCGGACTTAAGCGGTTCAGAATGGCTGTGAATGCGGTGAGCGGCGCACTTGGGTTATGCCGTGCGGCTAGGAACGCGGTAGGTGGCGAACCGCGGCTGGCGCCGGGCGGCCGAAAAGCACAGGCGGCGAACTAAGTCATGCTCCCGAAAACCGAGCAGACCTGGACCGTTGATCACCACGCGGTGATGGCGGCACCGGCCGAGTAGCTCCCGCCACCAGAGCGTGGTGATCGGCTGTCCAGGTATCCGAGGCGGGTGGGGCACGGCCAGCCGGGCCCTCTCAGCGGATGACCCCGCGGTAGACCTCCACAGTCTGCTCCGCGATCCTCGCCCAATCGAACTCCGCGATGGCTCGCGCGCGGCCTGCCTGCCCGTAGCGCGTCGCCAGTTCGGCGTCGGCCGCCACCGCGTTCACCGCGTCGGCGAGGGCGCGTTCGTAGTCGCCCGAGGCGACCGGGTCGTAGTGCACCAATTGCCCTGTGACACCGTCGGCGACGACTTCCGGGATCCCGCCCACGTCCGAGGCGACGACGGCGGTGGCGCATGCCATCGCTTCCAGGTTCACGATGCCGAGGGGTTCGTATACCGATGGGCAGACGAAAACTGTTGATGCCGTGAGGATTTGACGCACCTGTTCGGTGGGGAGCATCTCCTTCACCCAGAACACATTGCCGCGCTGGTTCTGCAGCTCGTCGACCGCGGCGGCCACTTCCTGTTCGAGTTCCACCGTGTCCGCCGCACCGGCGCACAACACCAGCTGGATGTCGGGGTCGAAATCGGCTGCGGCGGCGAGCAAGTGGCCGACACCCTTTTGCCGGGTGATGCGGCCGACGAACGAGACGATCGGCAGATCAGCACGTACGCCGAGGCGGTCGAGCACCGGTTGCTCGGAGCCGGTGGGGGCGCCTGGATGCCATACGCCCGCGTCGATGCCGTTGTGCACCACGTGGACCCGGCCGGGGTCGATGGCGGGATAGGCGTCGAGGACGTCGTGGGCCATGCCCTCGCTCACCGCGATCACGGCGTCGGCCTGTTCCATGGCGTTGCGTTCCGACCACGACGACAGGCGGTATCCGCCGCCGAGCTGTTCGGCCTTCCACGGCCTGCGCGGTTCGAGCGAATGCGCGGTGAGCACGTGTGGAATGCCGTACAGCGCACCGGCGAGATGGCCGGCCAGGCCCGCGTACCAGGTGTGCGAATGCACCACGTCCACCGCGCCGACGGCGTCGGCCATCCGCAGCTGCGCCGACATCATCTGCAACGCGGCGTTGGCGGCGTACAGCTCGGGATCGGGCCGGTGCACCACCGCGCCCGTGCGCGGCGCGCCCATGCAGTGCACGGTCACCTCGCACAGCGCGCGCAGCCGCGCGGTGAGCTCGGTGACGTGCACGCCCGCACCGCCGTACACCTCGGGCGGATACTCCCGGGTCAGCATGGCCACCCGCAACGGATCCGCGATCGCTCGTTCCCCGTCGGTGCCATCACTCACGCGGTCCAAATTAGACGCTCGGGTCGACATGGGCCACCGGGTGGGCCCGGGGCCTGTACTTTGACAGGGTGAGGAGCCAGCCGCACGTACTCGGGATCGTGCTCGCCGGTGGCGAGGGCAAACGACTGTTTCCGCTCACGGCCGACCGCGCCAAGCCCGCGGTTCCGTTCGGTGGGGCCTACCGGCTGATCGATTTCGTGCTCAGCAACCTGGTCAACGCGGGATATCTGCGCCTGTGCGTCCTCACCCAGTACAAATCGCATTCGCTGGACCGCCACATCTCCCAGACCTGGCGGCTGTCGGGTTTCACCGGGGAGTACATCACCCCGGTGCCCGCGCAGCAGCGGCTCGGACCGCGCTGGTACACCGGCAGCGCCGACGCGATCATGCAGTCGCTCAACCTGATCTACGACGAGGACCCCGACTACATCGTGGTTTTCGGCGCCGATCACGTGTACCGGATGGACCCCGAACAGATGGTGGCCAGCCATATCGCCTCGGGCGCGGGCGTCACCGTCGCGGGGATCCGGGTGCCGCGCAGCGAGGCGAGCGCGTTCGGGTGCATCGATTCCGACGAGTCCGGCCGCATCACCCAGTTCCTGGAGAAACCCGCCCATCCGCCCGGCACACCGGACGACCCGAACATGACCTTCGCGTCGATGGGCAACTACGTGTTCACCACTCGCGTGCTGGTCGACGCGATCCGCGCCGACGCGGAGAACTCCGATTCCGATCACGACATGGGCGGCGACATCATCCCGTCGCTTGTCGCGGCCGGGCAGGCCGCCGTCTACGACTTCGCCGACAACGACGTACCGGGTGCCACCGCTCGCGACCGGGGCTACTGGCGCGATGTCGGCACCATCGACGCCTTCTACGAGGCGCACATGGACCTGGTCTCGGTGCACCCGGTGTTCAACCTCTACAACAAGCACTGGCCCATCCGCGGCGCCGCCGAGAACCTGCCGCCCGCCAAGTTCGCGCGCGGCGGGCTCGCTCAGGAGTCGATCGTCGGGGCGGGCTCGATCCTGTCGGCCGCCACCGTGCGCAACTCGGTTCTCAGTTCCAACGTGATGATCGACGACGGCGCGACCGTGGAGGGCAGCGTGCTGATGCCCGGTGTGCGTATCGGGCGTGGCGCGGTGGTCCGCCACGCCATCCTCGACAAGAACGTGGTGGTCGGCGAGGGCGAGATCATCGGCGTCGACCTGGATCGCGACCGGGAACGATTCGCCGTGAGCAACGGTGGGGTCGTCACCGTCGGCAAGGGCATCTGGGTGGGCTGACTACCCACGCGACGCGCAGAGCAACCCGTCGCCGATCGGGATGAGCACGCTGGTGAGCTCGGGATTCTCGGCGATCGCCCTGGTCGCGGCACGCACCGCCTGGGTGGCCGGGTCGCGCTGGGACTGATCGGGGACGCGGCCACCGAGCAGCGCGTTGTTCAGGATGAACGCACCGCCCTCGCGCAGTAATCGCACCCCCTGCTCCACGTAGAGCGGATGCTCCATGGGCGAGGCGTCGACGAACACCAGGTCGTAGGCGCCGTCGGCCAGGCGCGGCAGCACATCGAGGGCGCGGCCGTTGATGAGCCGGGTGCGCGCGGGCGCGATCTCGGCGGTGCGGAAGGCCTCCTTGGCGGCCCGCTGATGCTCGGGTTCGGAGTCGATGGTGGTGAGGGTTCCGTCCTCACGCATGCCGTCGAGCAGCCACAATCCGCTCACCCCCGCGCCGGTGCCCACCTCGACGACCGAGCGGGCGCCGAGCATCTGCGCGTACATGCTCAGCAGCGCGCCGACCGAGGCGGGCACGGGCGCGGCGCCCAATTCGGTGGCCCGCTCGCGCGCGTCGAGGAGGACTTCGTCCTCGACGACGGACTCCTCCACATAGGCCAGGTTCCGCTCCACGTTCGATGCCACAGCTAAGAGGCTATGTCACCGACCGGGTCTGTGTATTCAGCCCACGCGGGGTGAGTGTCGGGGCACATCAGGATTCTCAGGCGCCACTCAGGGTCTCCACACGTGCCCCATATCGCGACAGGAAATAGTTGCCACACCAGCCGATCGCGGCGGGTACGAGACGCGGGAACAACCGCAGACATCCGGCGGTTGTTTCTGACAAGACAAGGTCCGCTGACCCGGACCGGTTCGGTTTCGTGCCGGCGGTCCCGAGTAGGAGGTGTCCCATCCCGATGGTAGACACGGCGCGTTCCGACGCCACACTGCCCGCCCAGACCCTTCCCACCGACTTTCCGCCGTCCGTCGAGGACGATCTCGATGCCGAACTCACCGGCACCGCGGCTTTCGACGCCACCGGTGACCGCACGGTGATGCCGTCGTGGGACGAACTGGTCCGCGAGCACGCCGACCGGGTCTACCGCCTCGCCTACCGGCTGTCCGGCGACGCCCAGGACGCCGAGGACCTCACCCAGGAAACCTTCATCCGGGTGTTCCGATCCCTGCAGAGCTACCAGCCGGGCACGTTCGAAGGCTGGTTGCACCGCATCACCACGAACCTGTTCCTCGACATGGTCCGCAGGCGTAATCGCATCCGCATGGAGGCCTTACCCGAGGACTACGACCGGGTGCCCGCCGAGGGACCGACACCCGAGGACGCCTACCACGACTCGCGCCTCGACCCGGACCTGCAGAAGGCGCTCGACGCGCTCGCGCCGGAGTTCCGCGCGGCCGTGGTGCTGTGTGACATCGAGGGCCTGTCCTACGAGGAGATCGGCGCCACGCTCGGCGTCAAGCTGGGCACTGTGCGCAGCCGCATCCACCGCGGGCGCCAGGCACTGCGCGACTACCTTGCGCATAATGGAATAGAGCAGCGATACTCCGCTGACGCCTACGCAGGGTGACGGCCGCGAGCGGCCACACCCGGCCTGGTCGGGTTGATGTCGGTCGGAAGGAAGAACTCCGCATGAGCGTGGATCCAGCATCCTCAGGTCGCACACCGCGCTTTCAGCCCACCGAGCATCTGGCCAGCGAGGCGATCGCGGCCTACGTCGACGGCGAGCTGCGCATGAACGCCTATCTGCGTGCCGCCCAGCATCTCTCGGTGTGCCCCGAATGCGCCGCCGAAGTCGACGCCCAGCAGCAGGCGCGGATCGCGCTGCGCCGGGCGGGCGAAATCGCCGTTCCACGCAGCCTGCACGACAGTCTCAGCCGCATCCCGCTGGCCGAACTGCCCGCCGCCGCACCCGAACCTCCCCGCCGTAACGAGGCATTTCTCGGATTCCTGACCGATTCGTTCCCCGCAGCCCGGTGGACTACATGGCGGCGCAAGTAGAGTCACGGGCGTGACAGGCGAATCGACGAATCCCGGATCGACCGACAACTCGGATTCGGCGGCGTCACGGGGGAATCTGCGGCCCTCCGACGCGCCGACCCTCGGCCCGCGTCCGGTGTACCGGCCGCACATCGACAGCCATACCGCGCACGCGTTCCGCCGCCCGAACGGCCAGACGGGTTCGTTCGCCCCGCACGACCCGATGCGCGATGGCAAGCGTTCCGACGACGGCGAGCTGATCGATCGCCGGCCGCCGGACGGTGTGCTCGCCGAGGCGTTCGCCCGCCCCGAGGGCTCCGACGAACTGTTGCAGCGCGAACCCGATTCCGGCGAACGCAAGATCGTCGTCGCGGGTCCGGTCGACCCCTGGCGTGACCCGGCCGCGGGCGCGCGCCTCGGCGCCCCGGCGATCGAGACACCCGAACCCGCCCCGCTGCCTGTCGCTCCCAAACTATCGGCCCGCGAGGTGCTGTTCGGCTCCCGGGTCGCGCCCAAGGCACTGGCCTTGCTGGCCGTGATCGCGCTCGGTATCGCCGTCGTCGGTGGGCTGGTCGGGCGGATCACCGCCGAGACCGCGTCCACCCTCACCTCGCGCAAGGTCACCCTCCAGCAGAGCGAGAGCTCAGATTCGCCGCACGGCAAGATCGCGGCCGTCGCCGACGCGGTGCTGCCGTCGGTGGTGTCGATCCAGGTCATCATCGGTGACGGCGGGCCGTCCGGCTCGGGTGTCGTCCTCGACGCCGAGGAGGGCTACATCGTCACCAACAACCACGTGATCTCGGCGGCGGCCACCGACAAGTCCGGCAACGCCAAGATCCAGATCGAGTTCTCCGACAACACCCGGGTGCCTGCCCAGATCGTCGGGCGCGATCCCAAGACCGACCTCGCGGTGCTCAAGGTCGACGCCGACAACCTCACCGAGGCGAACCTCGGCCGCTCCGACGACGTGCAGGTGGGCGACGACGTGCTCGCCATCGGTTCGCCGCTCGGCCTGGAGAAAACCGTCACCTCCGGCATCGTCAGCGCGCTGCACCGTCCGGTGAGCCTCGGCGGCGAGGGCACCGACACCAATGCCGTGATCGACGCGGTGCAGACCGACGCCTCGATCAACCCCGGCAACTCCGGTGGCGCCCTCGTCGACATGGACGGCAGGCTGATCGGCGTCAATACCGCTATCAAGAGCAACACCGGTAACTCGGTGGGTCTCGGGTTCGCCATCCCGATCGACGTGGTCACCTCCATCGCGCAGACCCTGATCCGCGACGGCAAGGTCAACCACCCGCAACTCGGGCTCAGCGCGCGCACCAAGGCCGTCGCCAACGAGTTGCGCAGCGGCGCCGCCGTGGCCGACGTGGTGGCGGGCGGACCTGCGGCCAAGGCCGGCATCGTCGAGGGCGACGTGATCGTCAAGGTCGGTGACCGCATCGTCGAGGGCCCCGACGAACTGGTCGTCGCCGTGCAGTCGCACAAGATCGGCGAGCGGGTGAACGTGCAGTTGATCCGCGATGGCAGGCAGGTGGACGTGCCCGTCACCCTCGAATCCGACTGAGCTGCGACGACGCGCGCCGGGTAACCTGGGATCGTGTTCAGCAACATCGGGTGGAGCGAGATGATGATCCTGCTCGTCGCCGCCCTCGTGATCCTCGGCCCGGAGCGCCTGCCCGGGGCGATCCGCTGGACCACGTCGTCGCTGCGTCAGGTACGCGACTACGCCAGCGGGGCCACCTCCACGCTCAAGCAGGAACTCGGCCCGGAGTTCGACGAGCTGCGCAAACCGCTCGCCGAACTCAACGAGCTGCGCGGAATGACACCGCGTGCCGCGGTCACCAAGCACCTGCTGGGCGGCGACGACTCGGTGCTGCGCGATCTGGAGAAGGCCGTGCCGGACCGCAAGGAGCTGTTCGGCACGAGCAGCGGAATGCCCGGCAGCGGGCCCTCGTTGTCGAAGGCGCCGAAGCCGTTGGAGCACAACGAGCGGCCGCCGATCGACTCCGACGCCACCTGATTCCGGCGAACAGACCACACGGTCGTCATTTGCCACCCGATCGCGCGTACCGCCGATGTCCGCGCCGACCTCGCCGTCTTTGTGGTTGCCGACAGGCATATCGCCATCGGCGTTGTGCGCCAAGACATTCGATGTCAATCGTTATAGACACGAATCGCCGTCCAGCTGTCTAGACTTCGCACATGTCGGCCGATGACGTGGCACGAGTCTTCGCGATCGAAGACAAGGTCGAGAGACTCAAAGCAGCCACCGACGGGGTGGCGGCTGCCCAGCAGACCATCAACGAACTCACCAGGATCCGCCGCGCCGTGATCCGCGAACTCCATGCCGAGGGCTGGACGTTCGCCCGCATCGGCGCCGCCGCGGGCTTGTCGCGGGCGCGCATCCACCAGGTGAGCACCCAGGGCCCGGTGCCCGAAGGGCTGTTCTTCGGACACGGCACGCTCACCGTGCTGGCCCCGGAGGTCCGCACGGGCAGGCTGCTCGGCGCACCCGATCCGGCGGCCGCGCAACGGCTGGCCGAGCTGCTGCGCCAGCTCGGTTTCGTGGCGACGGTCGAAACTTTCCTGCCGGGCAGACCCATCGATCTCAACCGTGACGGCCTGGTGATCCTCGGCGGGCCCGAGCTGTCGCCGAGCCTGCGCCAGCTGGTGGCGGCCGACCCACGACTGCGGCGCACCGTCACCCGCGCGGGCGACACCCGGCGCGGCATCGAGGACCGGGCCGCGCGCCGCGTCTACAGGCCCGGCGGCACCGAACCACACGACATCGCCTACCTGGCCAGGCTGCCCCGCCCCGACCGGCGCGGCACCGTGATGCTCATCGACGGGCTGCACCCGCCGGGTTCCCTGGGTGCGATCCGGTTGCTGGCCACCCGGCTGGCGACGCTGCACGAGCGGGCGAGCACGCATCTGTTCTCGGTTCTCATCGCCGTGCGATACGACCGCACGACCGGCGAACCGGTCGATGCGGACCTACTCACCCCGGTTTATCGGCACGAAACCGACCAAAAGTCCGCTGCGAACCGGACTCGCCCATAACTGCATCTAAACAACGGGCACTTTGTGATCTGCATCACGGTAATGTTATGGATCACAACCCGAGCCCGATGGTTAGATTGCTAGCGAGTAACCGAGTGTGAGTAGGTGAGCTTCACATGTTCTCGTCTCCCGAGGCCAATGCCTGCCGGGTCCTGCCCGTGCGCGCGGCAGGCGTCGCGGGCCCCCGGCCTGTATCCACGTCCGACATCGACTCCGTCGGCGGTGAGGTGGTCGTGACGACCCACCGCGTGACCTACAGCGACCGTTTGAAGGTCTTCATCGGCCCGCACGAGGACGTGGACAGCTTCCTGCGCCCGCTGCGCCGGATGGACGGTCATCAGCGCTTCGCGCTCGATCTGACGGTGCTGCCCGAGCCCATGCCCGCCACCGAGGTGACGGCATCGGTGAGCGCGGCCCGCGGCGATCTGGCGCTGCGCTGCACCGGCTCCGCCAACGCGATGACGCTGCAGCTGCGCATCACGGTCGATCATCTGCCGCGCCGCTACACCCTCGGGTTCCCCGGCAGCCGCCTCGGGCTGCCCACGGTGTACGTGCCGCACGGCGACGACGACACCTACGTCTACCCGGAGGAGGTCTTCACCGCCGAATACGCGGCCCAGATCTTCCACGAGTTCTTCCATCAGGGCGCCGTGCCCGCCGGGTTGCAGCACCGCGAGATCCTCGACTGAGCTTTCAGCGCGCCGGGATGCTCGCGGTTAGCTAGGCTGGACCGAAAGGTCACAGTCGGTGGAGAGGCCGGTGGGCGATGCGCGATCTGCTCGGGCAGGTGCTCGATCTGCTCGCCGAGGGGCCGGTGGCGCTGGCCCGGATCGTCGACCGGATCGGGGCGGGGCCGCGCGATACCGGGGCCGCGATGGTGGTCACCCCTGGTGGTCGGGTCGTCGGCTCGCTCTCGGGTGGATGCGTGGAGGCGGCGCTACTGGTGACGGCCCAACAGGTGCTCGCCGACGGCTCTGCTTGTGTGGAGCGGTTCGCGGCAGCCGACGAGCTCACCGTCGGACTGCCGTGTGGCGGGGAGATCGAGGTCTTCGTCGAACGGCTCGACCACGCCGATTTTTCGCTGCTTCGCGAGCTGCGTGCCGCGCTCACCGCACACCAGCCCATCGCCTACGCCACCACTCTCGAATCCACCCCGGATCGCCGGCTGCTGCGGCCCGGGCAGGTCACGCCGTGGCGCAACCTCGACCAGGATGCGGCCGCGCTGCTCACCGCGGGCCACAACGGCATGGTCGGCGCCCAGGACTGCACGCCTGCGGCCGCGACCCGCCCCCGCACCTTCGTCCAGGTGTTCCGCTCGCCCGGCCGCATGATCCTGGCAGGCGCCAACGACTACACCCGCGCCCTCACCACCGCCGCCACTCAGCTCGGCTACCGCGTCACCGTCGTCGACGCCCGCGAAACCTTCACCACCCCTGCACTTTTCCCCGCCGCCGACGAGGTGGTCGTCGACTGGCCCCACCGCTACCTGGCCGCCGAAGCCGCGGCAGACCGCATCGATGACCGCACGGTCGTCTGCGTCCTCACCCACGACCCCAAATTCGACGTCCCCATGCTGGCCACCGCCCTCGACCTGCCCGCGGTCGCCTTCATCGGCGCCCTCGGTTCCCGCCGAGCCCACCGCGACCGCACCACCCGCCTCCGCGACCACGGCCTCTCCCCCACCACCATCGCCCGCATCCACAGCCCCCTCGGCCTCGACCTGGGCGCCCACACCCCCGAGGAAACCGCCGTCTCCATCCTCGCCCAGATCCTCGCCACCCGAACCAACACCTCGGCCCGCCCCCTCACCACCCTGACCGGCCCCATCCACCCCCGCACACCCTGAGCCCCTCGCCACTGATCCCGCGCGGACCGTCTCCGCTTCCGATAACCGCGCCGCGGCCGATCGGTACGTAGGTCGTCGAGTTCGGCGTCGGTCGCGCGGGAAAGGTCGACCGCGCCCACTCGGTTACGTGGACCGGTACACACAAGGAACTCCCGCTCGGAGTGGGCGGACAGCGTCGTCGGCAGCCCCGCACAGTCGAGCCACGCGGCAAGGGGTGTGGGCGCGCCGATGACCGCCTCATCGCAGGACGACGAGGCGGTCGGGGGGAATTGTCAGGCGGCGACCTGTTCGGGGCGGAGGGTTTTCATCGGGGGGCGGTCTTCGAGGGAGACCTCGGTGGTGTGGGGGATGAATTCGCCTGCGATGAGGGGGAATTGGGTGAGGGGGGCGCCGGAGTCGGGGACGCCGCTGCGGCGCAGGGCGGTGCCGAGGATCTGGCGGCTCATCACGCCGAGGTCGGAGAGGGGGCGGTTGCGGTGGGTGCGGACACCGAGGTTCACCTGGGTGATGGCGTCGAGGCCCAGGCGGTCGTAGGTGTCGAGCAGCAGGCCGATCTCCACGCCGTAGCCGGGGGCGAAGGGGACGGCGGTGAGCAGTTCGCGGGTGCCCGCGTATTCACCGCCGAGGGGTTGCAACACCTGGACCAGTTCGGGGCGCAGCGCCGCCAGCAGAGGACGGGCGACCAGTTCGGTGACGCGGCCACCGCCGTTGGCGTCGACGGACTCGCCCTGCCGCAGCGGGCGCCGGTAGTAGGCCTTGGACAGGTGGGTGCCGGGCATGGTCAGCAGCGGGCCGAGCAGCTTGGGCACGAACGCCGGATCGGGATCGATGAGGTCGGAGTCGACGAAGGCGATGAGGTCACCGGAGGTGCAGGCCAGCGACCGCCACAGTGCCTCGCCCTTGCCCGCGACCGGTTCGAGCTCGGGCACGGCCTCCTCGCGGGTCACCACCTCGGCGCCCGCGCGCCGCGCACGTTCGGCGGTGGCATCGGTGGATCCGGAGTCGAGCACGATCAGTTCGTCGACGAGGGTGCCGAGCAGCGGCCGGATACTGGCCACCACGTCGGCGACGGTGTCCTGTTCGTCGAGGGCGGGCAGCACCACCGAAACGGTGCGACCCGCTTTGGCGGCGACCAGGTCGCCGACCGTCCAGTCAGGGGTGTCCCAGGTGTGGGTAGTGGCCCAGGCGGGCTCGCGGTGTTGGATTTTCATGCCAGACCTCGCAGAGTTCGTGCGGGGGGCCGGATGCCCTGGATCGCGGCGATCATGTCCACGACCCGCCGGGTTTCGGCGACTTCGTGAACCCGGAAGACCCGAGCGCCCGCGGCGGCTGCCCACGCGGTTGCCGCCAGTGTGCCCTCGACCCTCTCGGTCAGACCGACACCTAGAGTCTCCCCGATAAAGTCCTTGTTACTCAGGGCCATCAGCACTGGCCACCCGGTTTTTACGAGACTGTCGATTCCACGCAACAACTCGAGCCCGTGATAGGTGTTTTTTCCGAAATCGTGAGTGGGATCGATCACGATTCCGTCGCGACGCACCCCGGCGGCGGCCGCGCGTTCGGCCGCGGCGGACACGGTCGCGGTCACTTCGGCGACCACATCGGTGTAGCGGACCCGGTGCGGACGGGTGCGCGGCACGGCGCCACCGGTGTGGCTGCAGACGATCCCGGCACCCAGGTCGGCGGCCACGTGCACCAGCTCGGGGTCGGCCCCGGCCCAGGTGTCGTTGACGAGGTCGGCGCCGGCCGCCACGGCATCCCTGGCGACCTTGCCGCGCCAGGTGTCCACACTGATCAACAGCTCCGGGTACTTCGCCCGGATCGCCGCGACGAACGGAACCACCCGTCGCGTTTCCTCGGCCGCGTCGACCGTGTCGCCCGGCCCGGCCTTCACCCCGCCGATGTCGACCAGATCGGCGCCTTCGTCGACGGCCCGCGTCACCCGGTCCATCGCGGCCCGGTCGGTGAAGGTGGCGCCCCGGTCGTAGAACGAGTCGGGGGTGCGGTTCACGATCGCCATCACCAGCGCGCGATCGGTCGGCACGGGCCGACCACAGAAGGTGGGTTCAGGCATCGCTATCGCGGAGCTCTACCCGCGGCGACGTCGTCGGCGTAGCCGTCGTAGGCCGGGACGTAGCCCTCGGTCGGTCCGCTGAGCACGTACAGCTGCCCCTCGGCGTCGGCGGCGTAGCCCTGCTTGCGCAGTTCCACCTTGCGGCTCTTGAAGGTGGAGGTCTGCTCGAGTTCGGCGACCACCCGGACGAACAGCGGGACCGCGTAGAGCGGCAGCCGCTCGTAGACGGTGGCGGCCAGCCCCTTGCCGTCGAATTCGGCATCGGGGTGCAGGGTGATCGCGGCCATGCCCGCCTTGCCGTCGGTGCCGGGGATGTCCACACCGAACACCACCGCCTGCTCGACGCTCGGGTGCTGATCGAGCGCGCCCTCCACCTCGGTGGTTGCGACGTTCTCGCCCTTCCAGCGGAAGGTGTCACCGAGCCGGTCGACGAACGCGATGTGCCAGAAGTGCTGGTCGCGCACCAGGTCGCCGGTGTCGAACCAGCAGTCGCCCTTCTTGAACCCGTCGCGGACCAGCTTGGATTCGGAGGCCTTCGCATCGGTGTAACCGTCGAAGGGCTGACGGTTGTTCACCTTCGCCAGCAGCAGTCCGACGCCACCGGAGCGCACCTTGCGCAGCTTCCCGTCCGGTCCACGACGCGGCTTACCGGTCTCGTCGTCGTATTCGACCACCGCGTACGGCAGCGGGCACAGCCCGGCCGTGCGGTCGACACCGAAGGCGTTGACGAAGGCGAGCGGCGCCTCGCTCGACCCGTAGAACTCCACCACCCGGTCGATGCCGAAGCGGCGCCGGAACTCGTCCCACAGTTCCGGCCGCAGCCCGTTGCCGACGACGAGCCGTACCCGGTTGTTCTTCTCCTCGGGGTGTACGGGCTGGTTGAGCAGGTAGCGGCACAGCTCACCGATGTAGATGAACGCCGTCGCCCCTTCGCGGGCGATCTCGGCCCAGAAACCGGAGGCCGAGAACTTACGCGCGAGCACATAGGTCGACTCACCGGCCAGCACCGCCGACAGCGCCACCGTGAGCGCGTTGTTGTGGTACAGCGGCAGGCAGCAGTACAGGGCGTCGTCCCCACGCAACCGCACACCGAGCCCGCCGAGCCCGGCCATGCTCTTGGTCCAGCGCAGGTGGGTCATCACGCTGGCCTTCGGCATGCCGGTGGTGCCGGAGGTGAAGATCAGGAACGCGCGTTCGCCCGCCGTCACCTGCTCACAGACCGCGGGGTCGGAAGCCGTTGCGCCACGCGCGGATTCGGCGAGTTCCTCGGACATCAGCACGTTCGCCGGTGCCTCGGGCAGCGAATCGAGCGCTTCCAGGCATTCCTCGCCGACCACGACCAGCACGCTGTCGAGCAGACCGATGCTGTGGGCCAGCACCTGATCGCGCTGGTTGTAGTTGAGCAACCCGACGGTGGCGCCGAGTTTGAGCACCGCGAGGACCGTGAACAGCGTCTCGGGACGGTTGGTCATGAGCACGCCGACCACGTCGCCGCGATCGACTCCGCGCGCGGAAAGCACTGCGGCGTACCGGTTCACCTCGCTGTTGGCGGCGCGATAGGTGTAGGAACGGCCTTCGAAGCGCAGGAACACCCGGTCGGGCCGCCGGTGGGCGAGCCGCTGGAAGTACTTGCCGATCGAGGCTTTGTCCTTGGGCCCCACCAGCATTCCCGGTGCGTTGCGCAGCATGCGCGGTGCGTCCATGGCCATGCCGGGCAGCTTCTTGGCCAGGTCGAACACGCTGACGGTGTCGCGGGCGTCGTTGCTCACGTCGATCTCCTACCCTCGGGCCGCGGCCGGTGTCAACGCGGCGAACGCGGCTGGCAGGTCGGCGGCCACGACGATGCGGTCGCGCGCCTGCTGTGTGACAATCTTGCGCTCGAACAGCTCGTCCAACCAGCCGAACAGCCCACTGTAGAAACCGTCGGCGTCGAGCACGACCACGGGTTTGGTGTGTTCGCCCAGGTAACCGCCGGTCCAGGTTTCGAAGAATTCCTCGAGCGTCCCGACGCCGCCGGGCAGGGTGAGGAAGGCGTCGGCGCGTTCCTCCATCAGCTGTTTGCGCTGGCGCATGGTGTCGGTGACGAGCAGTTCGTCGGCGGCGGTATCGGCGACCTCGCGATGCACCAGATGCTTGGGGATCACCCCGACGGTGTGCGCGCCGCCCGCTCGCGCGGCCGCCGCGACCGCACCCATCATCGACACCCGACCGCCGCCGGACACCAGTTGCCAACCGCGACGGGCGATTTCGGTGCCCACCTGGGCGGCCAGGTCGATCAGTTCGGGTTCGGTGGTGCTTGCCGAGCAGTAGACGCAGATCGAGTAGCTCACCACTCGTCCTCGGTGCCGAGCCGTTCGATGTCGCCGCCGCGTCCGCCGGTCGCCTCCTTGACGATGCGCACCACGTCTTCGACGCTGTCGGTGACCTGGATGAGGTCGAGATCCTCCGGCGAGATCTTGCCCGACCCGGCCAGCGAATTACGCATCCACTCCACCAGTCCGGACCAATAGGCGGTGCCGAACAGGATGATCGGGAAGCGGGTGATCTTGCGGGTCTGCACCAGGGTGAGCGCCTCGAACAGTTCGTCGAGGGTGCCGAAACCGCCGGGCAGGCAGACGAAGGCCTGCGAGTACTTCACGAACATCGTCTTACGGACGAAGAAGTAGCGGAAGTTGATCCCCAGGTCCACCCAGTCGTTGAGACCCTGTTCGAACGGCAACTCGATGCCGAGGCCGATCGAGTAGCCGCCCGCCTCCGAGGACCCGCGGTTGGCCGCCTCCATCGCCCCCGGTCCGCCGCCGGTGATGATCGCGAAACCGGCGTCGGTGAGCGCGGACCCGATCGCCCGTGCCGCCGCGTACTCCGGGTGGTCGACCGGTGTGCGCGCCGAGCCGAACACCGTGACGGCGGGCGGCACCTCGGCCAGCGCGCCGAAGCCCTCGACGAACTCGGCCTGGATCCGCAGCACCCGCCACGGGTCCGTGTGCACCCACTCGCTGTCCTGACGGGTGTCGAGAAGATTGCGGTCCGCGGTCCGTGCTCCCGGCTTGCGTTCGCGTCGGAACATCACCGGCCCACGGAACTTCGGTTTGGCCTTCCCCACCTGTTCATCCACGGATTCGCTCGACATGTCCTCCACGCTACTGGGCACCCGCGGTGAGGTAGGTGCGCAGCATGGCGGTGACGGCGGTGATCTGGCTGAGCGGGACGTGTTCGTCGCGCTTGTGAGCGAGGTTGGGGTCGCCGGGGCCGAAGTTCACGGCGGGGATGCCACGGGCGGCGAAGCGCGAGACGTCGGTCCAGCCGTACTTGGCGCGCACTCCGCCGCCGCCGTGGGCGTTGACCGAGTCGATGAGGCTGCGCGCGGCAGGCGCGGTGAGACCGGGCAGAGCGCCGGGCGAGGAGTCGGTGACCTGGAAGCCCACGTCGAGCCCATCGAAGACCTCGCGCACGTGGGCGATGGCCTGCTCGACGGTGCGGTCGGGGGCGTAGCGGAAGTTCACGTCCACCTCGGCCACGTCGGGCACCACATTGCCCGCGACGCCTCCGGAGACGCGCACCGCCGAGAGCCCTTCGCGATACACGCAGCCGTCGATGTCGACCTGGCGCGCCTGGTAGGCGGCCAGCCGTTCCAGCACCGGCGCCAGCGCGTGAATGGCGTTCTCCCCCAACCAGGCCCGGGCCGAATGCGCGCGCACACCCGAGGTGCTCAACCGCACCCGCAGCGTGCCCTGGCAGCCCGCCTCGATCCAGCCGCCGGAGGGTTCGCCGAGCACGGCGAGGTCGCCGTCGAGCCACTCGGGCATATCGCGTTCGATGTGGTTGAGGCCGTTGAACTCGGCGGCGATCTCCTCGCCGTCGTAGAAGATGAGCGTGAGGTCATGGGCCGGGTCGGTGATGGTGGCAGCCAGGTGCAGGAAAACCGCGTCCCCGGACTTCATGTCGACGGTGCCGCAGCCGAACAGCACCGGCTCCCCGTCCACCTCGGCGGGCCTGCTCGGCACATTGTCGGCGATGGGCACCGTGTCCAGGTGCCCGGCCAGGATCACCCGGGTGGGCAGACCGAGGTTCGTGCGCGCCAGCACCACATTGCCGTGCCGCTTGATCTCGAAACCGGTGGTCTGATCGCGCAGCGCCTGCTCGACCAGGTCCGCGATGGCGGCCTCGTCGCGGGAAACGCTCGGCACATCGACCAGGGCGGCGGTCAACTGAACGGGGTCGGCGCGCAAATCGAGAGTCACATCTCGACAGTAGTACGCGCGTACGACGCCGTGTCCGGGTGCGGGAATCGGACCGGGTGGTCCATCGCACAGCCCCCGCGCCACCTCGACCTGGATCGAGGCGGCAAAATGTGGTCTCGTGAGCACTCAAGGAGCAAGCGCAGTCGGTATCGCCACCATCACCTCGGACGGCACCGTCCTCGACACCTGGTACCCGAGCCCGGAGCTGGGCGAGTTCACCGAGACCGGCTCCCAGCGCCTCGACGCGGCCGACGCGCCGGAGTTCGCCGACCTGCTCGGCCCCGACAAGGCGCGCGGCGTGGAGGTGGTCGCGGTGCGCACCACCATCGCCGACCTCTCGGCGGCCCCCACCGACGCCCACGATGTGTACCTGCGCCTGCACCTGCTCTCGCACCGCCTGGTGCAGCCGCACGGCCTGAGCCTGGACGGCCAGTTCGGCCTGCTCAGCAATGTGGTGTGGACCAACCACGGCCCGTGCGCGGTGGAGGGTTTCGAGCAGACCCGGATCAAGCTGCGCGCCCGCGGCCCGGTGACCGTGTACAGCATCGACAAGTTCCCCCGCATGGTCGACTACGTGGTGCCCTCGGGTGTGCGCATCGGCGACGCCGACCGCGTCCGCCTCGGCGCTCACCTGGCCTCTGGCACCACCGTCATGCACGAGGGCTTCGTGAACTTCAACGCCGGCACCCTCGGCAACTCGATGGTCGAGGGCCGTATCTCGGCCGGTGTCGTGGTCGGCGACGGCTCCGATATCGGTGGTGGCGCGTCGACGATGGGCACGCTGTCGGGCGGTGGAACCACCGTCATCTCGGTCGGTGAGCGCAGCCTGCTCGGCGCCAACGCGGGTCTCGGCATTCCGCTCGGCAACGACTGCGTGCTCGAGGCGGGCCTGTACCTGACCGCCGGAACCAAGGTCACCGCACCCGACGGCACCGTCGTCAAGGCCGCCACCCTGGCCGGGCAGAACAATCTGCTGTTCCGCCGTAATTCGACCACCGGTGCGGTGGAAGTGGTGCCGCGCTCGGGCACCGGTATCGAGCTCAATGCCGCGCTGCACGCCAACGACTGAATCCCGCATTCGGCAATATCGCATTTATTGCGGTTTGTTGACGACGGGTATCCCGGTGCGGCAAGGCTTTTCGGGTCCGCTAGCTTGAATTCGCCCACCCGGTCGGGGGGCTTTCGAATGTGGAGGGATTCAAGTATGAAGTTCGGAAAGTTCACTACTGCTGTTGTGATGTCGGTTGTCGCGGTGGGGATTACCGCGGCCACCGCCAACGGTCAGCCCGCCGTGGCGACCGAACAGCCCGCGGTGGTGGCTGCGGGGGGCGTGACTTCGGGTGTGAGCAACGGGATCGACTACACCACCGCGGTGTCGCCCACCGACAAGACCATCACCTGGGCGGTCGACAACGGCCGCTTCGAGCTGGCCGCCGACGGCTCGGCCGTGCTGCTGCGCAACGCCGAGGGCGTCACCGTCGACCAGACGGCGCTGCGCTCGGAGGTCGCGGGTCTGCCGATCTCGGTGACCCCGCAGATCGCCGAGGACGGTCGTAGCGTGAAGCTGGCCGCCTCGATGACGCCGGAGGACACCGCCAAGCTCGGCAATATCGCCGAACTGAAGGACATCAGCTCCTACGACCGCCTGATGGCCCAGGTCAACAAGAACCTGCCGGGCATCGCGATCGGTGGCATCATCGGCGCGTTCTTCCCGTTCCTGTGGCTGTTCACCATCCCCGCCGGGATGCTGATCGGTGGTTACGTGATGGGTGGCCAGGAGTTCCTGGACGCGGTGATCGCGTTCGCGACCGGCCAGCCCTGATCCGCTGAACCGAAAAGGCCCCGCACTCGCTCGAGTGCGGGGCTTTTTTCGTTGCCCAGGTGACGAAGCCGATACTCGACGCGGCCACCGGCACGGAGTAGTTTCAGCTGTTATACGGAGTCGTATAACAGGAGGATCGGCATGGCACTTCTTCCCCCGGGCCAACGCGCCGTCGAAGGGTTCCCCCGCTTCGGTACGCATCTGCATCACCCGCCGCCGCCGGTTCCCGAGCACCCCGTGATCGAGGTCTGCGGGGCCGTGGTCGAGCCCGTCACCATCGCGCTCACCGAGCTGGCGCAGCTGCCCCGGCGCGAGCAGAAAGCCGACTTCCATTGCGTCGCAGGATGGTCGGCGACCGACCTGCTGTGGGAGGGCACACCGTTCCGCGACTTCTACCGCCTGGTGATCGAGCCGGCGCTCGCACCGGGTGCGACGATCACCCACCTCAGCTTCGAGGGCCTGGACGAGTTCCGCTCGGTCGTGCAGTTGGAAGACGCCCTCGCCGACGACGTCTTCCTCGCCGATCGCCTCGACGGCGAACCCCTCGACAGCGACCACGGCGCCCCGATCCGGCTGGTGAGCCCGAAGCAGTACGGGTTCGTCAACACAAAACACCTGTGCCGCATCGAAGTTCACACCGCCGCCCCGCCGGACCCGGACAAGTGGTCGCCGCTGGCCTCACACGCCAGGGCACGGGTGTGGGCCGAGGAACGGCACCGGTATCTGCCGGGGCGCGTGGTTCGCCCGGTGTATCACGCCCTGATCGGGCCGATTCGCCGGCTGAGCGCGCGGGGCAGCACGAACCGCTAGGTCAGCGACTTCTTCTGCACCTTGCCCATCGCATTGCGCGGCAGCGCGTCGACGAAGCGGATCTCGCGCGGCCGCTTGTGGGCCGAAAGCTGGTCGCCCACATGCGCGATCAGTTCGGTCGCGAGGTCGTCGGAGCCGGTGTCGCGGGCGACGACGAAGGCGACGATCCGCTGTCCGAGATCGTCGTCGGGCAGTCCGACCACCGCGACCTCGGCGACCGCCGGATGCCCGAGCAAGGCGGTCTCGATCTCCCCCGCGCCGATCCGGTACCCACCGGACTTGATGAGGTCGATGGACTCGCGGCCGACGATGCGGTGGAAACCGTCGGCGTCGATGACGGCCACATCACCGGTGCGGAACCAGCCGTCCTCGGTCCAGTCACGGGCCGTGGCGTCGGGGCGGCCGAGATAGCCGTCGAACAGCATCGGGCCGCGAACCTGCAGGCCGCCGATGCTCACGCCGTCGTGCGGAACGGGATTGCCCGCTTCGTCGCGCAGCCGGGTCTCGACGCCACGCACCGGCGTACCGACCCAGCCCGGCCTGCGTTCACCATCGGCCCTGGTCGACAGAGTGATCATGGTTTCGCTCATGCCGTACCGCTCCACCGGCGCGTGCAGGGTGAGTTCGGCGAGCTTCTCGAAGACCGGAACCGGCAGCGGCGCGCTGCCCGAAACCAGGAGCCGTGCCCGGCTCAATTCCTTGGCCGCTTCCGGCTTTTCGGCGATGCGTGACCATACCGTCGGCACCCCGAAGTACAGCGTTCCCTCGGCGGCGGCGTAGGCCTCGGGGGTCGGCTTGCCGGTGTGGATCAAACGGCTGCCGAAACGCAGGGGTCCAAGTAGGCCGAGGATCAGGCCGTGCACGTGGAACAGCGGAAGTCCGTGTACGAGTGTGTCTTTGCGCGTCCAGTTCCAGGCGTCGGCGAGCGCGTCGAGCCCGGCGGCGATGGCGCCCCGGCTGAGCATCACGCCCTTGGGGGCGCCGGTGGTGCCCGAGGTGTAGAGGATGAAGGCGATGGCCGCCGGGTCGGGCTCGGGGTAGGTGTGCCAGGACCGGGCGTGCAGGCGCACCGGAACCACCGGCAGATCGGCGTCCGCCGGCGCGGCTCCGAGCCAGGCCTGGGCACCGGAATCACGCAGGATGTGTTCACGCTCAGCGGTTCCCGCGTCGGGCGGGACGGGGACGACCGTCACCCCGGCGATCAGGCAGCCGACCACGGCGAGCACGGTCCGCAGGGTCGGCTCGGCCAGCACCGCGACCCGTTCGGCGCGCCCGATCCGTTCGGCGACCGAGGTGGCCGCACCCAGCAGATCACTGCGCGAGACGGTGGCATCATCGATGGTGACGGCATCGGGAAGGTCGTCCCCGGCAGCGACGGCGAGCGGATTCAACGAGGCGAGCAGCAGCGGCGGACCGTAGGACATCCGTCCACGCTAGCCCGGCGCGTTCCGACGGCACGCGGCACCGCCCGTTGACACCCCGACGACAGAATGAGACATTCAACCTACAACTCTCTCACCGACGAATTGGGGTCAACGATGACCAGCCTCGCGCATTCGCGGTCCAGCCACACCGGACCCGCGGACTTCGACATCCGGGATCACGTCGACGGCGCCGCCGTCTTCTTCGGCGCAACGGCGAATGTGATCATGCAGCTCAGTCTGGCCCCGGTCGGCTACGGCGTCGCGGAATCGCGCGTGCACAGCGGAAGCATCATGCTGCACCCCTTCAAGCGAACCAGGACCACCATCACCTATCTGTCGGTGGCGATGATGGGTACCGACGAGGACCGGGCCGCCTACCGCACCGCGATCAACGGCGCGCACCGGCACGTGCACTCCACGCCCGAGAGCCCGGTGAAGTACAACGCCTTCGACAAGAACCTGCAGATGTGGGTGGCCGCCTGCCTGTACTGGGGCTCGGTCGACCTGATGGAGCGCCTGCACGGCCCCATCGACGACGACACCGCCGACTCCTTCTACGAGTACGCCCACCGCTTCGGCACCACCCTGCAGGTGCCGCGCGAGATGTGGCCCGCCGACCGCGCGGCCTTCGAGGCGTACTGGACCGAGAACCTGGCCAAGACCACCGTCGACGACACCATCAAGGCCTATTTCGACGGCCTGCTCGACCTGCGGATGCTCTACCCACCCCTGCGCGTGGTCTTCGCCCGTTTCCATCGCTGGTTCACCACCGGCCTGCTCCCCGAGCACCTGCGCGACGAACTCGGACTCACCTGGACCGAGCGCGACGAACGCCGCCTTGCCCGCCTGCTGCGCACCACCGGCGCGGTCTGGGGCCGCATGCCACGCCCCATCCGCAGCTTCCCCTTCAACGCCACCCTCGCCGACATGCGGCGCAGGCGGCGCCGGGGCAAGCCGCTGATCTGAGGGCATCGCGAGCTGCCCGGTGCCGGGCAGCTCGCGCGGGCTCAGAGGTCGTCGGCGACGATCCGTTCGATATTGCGTTCGGCGAGCGCGGTGATGGTGACGAACGGGTTCACGCTGGTATTGCCGGGGATCAGGGCACCATCGATGACGTAGAGGCCCGGATACCCGTGCAGGCGGCCGTAGTTGTCGGTGGCCTCGTTCAGCACACACCCGCCGAGTGGGTGGTAGGTGAAGTCGTCACCCCAGGTCTTGGTGACACCGAACAGGTCGGTCCGGTAGATGGTGCCTTCCTTGGCATTGATCTTGTCGAAGATGCGTTTCGCCGCGTTGATCGACGACTGATTCCACGACTTCTGCCAGTTCAGGTTCACCTTTCCGGTGCCGGAGTCGAAGCTGAACGCCGCACGGTTCGGGTTCTTGGTGATCGCCAGGTACAGGCTCACGTAAGTCTCCAGGCCGGCCGGGAACGGCGCGACTTCGGCGAAGGCGGGCCCACCCGGGTCCGCCCAGTTGTCGATGCCGAGGCAGGGCATGGAGGACTGCAGGCTGCCGGTGCCGTCCCACATGTGGTTGGCGCGGCCGACCATCACATTGCCGTTGTTGCCCCATTTCTGACCGACCGCGCCCGGGAGGTCGGGCAGTTTGCCCGTCGCCCGCATCGCCACCAGCAATTTGCTCGTGCCGACGCTGCCCGCCGCGAAGAAGACCCGTTGGGCCGTCACGTTCTTGACGGCGACCGTCTGGCCGCTCGAATCGAGCTGGGCCATTTCCACCCGGTACCCGCCCGCGCCGGGCGTGACCGTGGTGACCTTGTGCAGCGGACTGATCCGCACCTTGCCGGTGGCGGCGGCCGCACCGAGGTAGGTGCGGTCGAGCGAGCGTTTGCCGTAGTTGTTGCCGTAGATCACCTCACCCGCCAGGGCCGAGCGGGTCGCCGTGCCCGCCTGCTCCTTTTTCATGTACTCGAAGTCGTAGACATTGGGTACGAAAGTCCAACCGAAACCGGATCTTTCGGCATGCTTGCGGCCCACGCGCGCGAATTGGTAGCACTCCGCCGATTCGAACCACGTCTTGTCGATGTGATTGACGCCGAGCGCGGTATTCGCGCGCGGGTAATAGGTGGAATACATTTCCTCGGCATTCACCGACGGCAGGATCGCGGCGAAATTCTCCCGTTTCGGCGTCACCGCCATCCCACCGTTCACCAGCGATCCGCCGCCGACCCCGCGCCCCTGGTACACCCGGATCCCGCCGAAGTCCTCGGAGTCGAGAACGCCTGTGTACCTGTCGATGTCCTTGTTGTACGAGCCGCCCATGAAGTACCCGACCGGCTGATCGGTGCGCTCGCGCAACCAGTACGACCGCCCGTCCGGTTTCAGCACCGGACAGAACACCCGCCCATCGGGGCCCGGCGCATCCCACGACATCCCCATCTCGACGATCGCCACGTCCACGCCCGCCTGCGCCAATCGCAACGCGGCGACGGCCCCGCCGTACCCGCTGCCGATCACCAATGCGGGAACCGTATCCCCGTCGGCCAGCGGTGCGGCGGAGGCGAGCGCCCGACTCCCCACGGTCGCCACCGCCAAAGTGACACCTGTTGCAGCTAGGAACCGCCGCCGCGTGAACCCTCCCGCGTATCGGGTTCGACCTGGGTTTTCATACAAGAATTCACGCACCGTGCGGCTCCTCATCGAGACTGCAAATGAGAACCTGTTATACCGAGCCACTCACCTGGGTGATCGCAGAACGCCGCACCCCGCCGTCACCTCGCCGACCGCTTCGCCACCGGAAACGTCATCGCTCCAGGTTCGCCGCTTACGGGACCGCCGTCCCGCGTTGAGGGGCATTGACCAACGCATGTTTCAGATGTAGGGGCATGGCTGGTCCCCTGAGCTGATCCGCCGGCTCAGAGTGGGGCTTGTTCGAACCAGGATGCGTAGGTCTCGTAGAAGGTGTGGCCGGGCCAGGAGACCTCGACGAGAATGTCGGCTGTGGCGCTGTGATCGCGTTCGCGCACCGCGAGGGTGAAGGGGGCGCCCGGGTCGCTCGGGCGGGCGACGGCAACGGCCGAATTTCGCGCTGGGTGGGTCCGGACGTCGTGGACGACGGTGTGGCGGGAGAAATAGTTCTCGACGTCGGCGGCGGACGGGTACGCGGTGAACCAGGTGATGACGCCGTCGGCGTCGGTGCACGAGATTTGGCGAAGGGGCGCGGGGTCGCCGGGGGCGACCACGAACGTGGACGTCGGCGAACAGGCGGCATCGCGCCAGCCACGACCGGCCGGATTCGAGGCGATCAAGCTCGGGAACGCCGAGGCGATCGAAGAGTGTTCGCCCCAGGTCGGCGGAGGTGGAATACGCTGCGGCCGAACGAATTTCCAGTAGACCGCGCCCGCACCGACAACGCCGACACCGGCGATCATCGCGAGTACGAGCAGACTCACCGCGAGCGCCCGCCATCGAGACGAGACGGCTTTGCCCGGAGCGTCGGTCGCGCGCGGACGCGTCGCGCGAGAACCCGGGTGAGCCGCGGCAACCGTTCGCAGGTCGGCTGGAGAGGTAGAAGCTCCGGCGGGAGCACTCGACGGTGCGGCGGAAGCACTCATGGCCGGGTAGCGCCGCGTTTCGCCGGGAGACAGCGCCGGTCCGGTGCGCTGCGGGGCGCCGATCAGCGCCGGAGCGACAGCCGTGCCGTCCGATGCCGCGGCCGCCGCCTGACCGAATTCGGCGCAACTGCCGAACCTTTCAGCCGGATCCTTGGCCATGGCACGGCCGATCACCGCGTCCAGGCCGGGCGCCAGACCGCCTACCCGGTCGGAGGCCCGTGGCACGGGCTTGGTCAGATGCGCGGCGACGACAGCACCGGGATTGTCTGCGGGGAAGGGGCTTTCGCCGGTGAGCAAGGTGTACAGGGAACAACCGAGCGAGTACTGATCGGATCGGTGATCCACAGTCGCACCGGACAATTGTTCGGGCGAGGCGTAGGCGAGGGTGGCGAGGAAGTCGCCGGTGCGGGTGAGCTGGCGGGCGTCGCCGCGCAGGCGGGCGATCCCGAAATCGGTGAGCAGCACGCGATCCCGGCCCCGGCCCGCCGAGAGCAGGATGTTGGCGGGTTTCACGTCCCGGTGCAGCACACCGCGCTCGTGGGCGTAGTCGAGTGCTTCGGCGGTCTGGGCGATGATGTCGACCGCGCGAACGGGGTCCAGCGGGCGACCACGGAACACCGAGGCATCGGTGCCGTCCACGTACTGCATGGAAATCCACATCAGCCCGTCTTCGACACCGCGATCGAGCACCGACACGATGCCGGGATGGTCGAGGCGGGCCGACACGTCGGCCTCGCGCTCGAACCGGGCCCGCACCTCCTGGTCCGAATACAGGTCGCGATTCAGCAGTTTCAGCGCGACCCGCCGCGGCAGGCGTGGATGTGCGGCCAGGTACACGGTGCCCATCCCACCGCGCCCGAGCACCCGCTCGATCCGATATCCGGCGAACACCGTGCCCGCGACCAAATCCACCCCGTGCATGTGTTGCGAGCCTTTCGATCCTGTTCGCGCCGAATCCGACTGTGCGGACACTAACCGATTCGCGCGCGAGACAGCATGCGGGGCAACCGGACCCGGACGTCTCAGGAGAGCCGGGCGGCCGCTTCGGCGATGCGTTCGTCGGTGGCGGTGAGGGCGATCCGGACGTGCTCCGGGGAGCGGGGTCCGTAGAAGTCGCCGGGGGCGGCGAGGATGCCGCGGTCGGCGAGCCAGTCGAGGGTGACCCGGCACGCTTCGCCGCGGGTGGCCCACAGGTAGAGGCCGGCCTCGGAGAAGTCGATGCGGAAACCGGCCTGCTCCAGGGCTTTTCGCAGGGTGTCGCGGCGGGCGCGGTACCGCTCGCGCTGCGCCGCCTCGTGGGCGTCGTCGGCGAGGGCGGCGGTCATGGCGGCCTGGATGGGGAAGGGCAGCATCATGCCGGAGTGTTTGCGCACCTCGAGCAGTTCGGCGACCAGTTCGGGGTCGCCGGCGACGAAACCGGCGCGGTAGCCGGCCAGGTTCGAGGTCTTCGACAGGGAGTGGATGGCCAGCAGGCCGGTGTGGTCGCCGTCGCAGACGCGCGGGTCGAGGATGGAGACCGCCTCGCCCTCCCAGACCAGGCCCAGGTAGCACTCGTCGGAGGCGACGACCGCGCCGCGTTCGCGGGCGAAGGCGACCACCTTGCGCAGGTGCTCGACGGGCAGCACCTTGCCGGTGGGGTTGGACGGGGAGTTCACGAAGATCAGCGCCGGGTTCTGCGGACCGATCTGGGTGAGGCCGTCGGCGCGCCACGGCTTCGCACCGGCCAGCAGGGCGCCCACTTCGTAAGTGGGGTAGGCGATCTCGGGGATGACGACGAGGTCGTCGGCGCCGATGCCGAGCAGGCGCGGCAGCCCGGCGATGAGCTCTTTGGTGCCGATCACCGGCAGCACGGCCGCCGGGTCGACACCGGTGATCCCGAACCGGCGCGCCAGCGCGGCGACAGCCGCGGCGCGCAGTTCAGGGGTGCCGTGCGTGGTCGGGTACCCGGGGACGGCCGCGACTGAGCCGAGTGCGGCCTGGATGAGCGGGTCGACCGGGTCGACCGGTGTACCCACCGACAGGTCGACCAGCCCGCCCGGATGCGCGGCGGCTTTCTGCTTGACCGCGGCGATGGTGTCCCACGGGAAGTCGGGCAGCAGGCTGCTCACCCGGCCACGGGTCGGCACCCCTGCGCTCATTCTTCGGCCATGGGGGGCAGCGCCTTGATGAAGGCCGGGTCGTAGTCGACCTTGCCCACCTTGGTCGCGCCGCCGGGCGACCCGAGTTCGTCGAAGAAGTCGACGTTGGCGTTGATGTAGCCGCTCCACTGGTCCGGAGTGTCGTCCTCGTAGAAGATCGCCTCCACGGGGCAGACCGGCTCACACGCACCACAGTCAACGCACTCGTCGGGTTGGATGTAGAGCATGCGGCCACCCTCGTAGATGCAATCCACGGGGCATTCCTCGATGCACGCCTTGTCCTTCACGTCAACGCACGGTTCAGCGATGATGTACGGCACTGCCGTTCTCCTAGTCTGTCCACAGCTGCGGGGGCCAACTCCGCCCCCCGAACCCTATCCCGAACTACACGCTACCCCCAGGTCAGCCTGCCCTAACTAGTTCATCGAACTTGCTCAGGCCCATGGGTCCACCACCGGCACTCCGGCCGCGACGAACGGAGAGCCGTCCCGGGTGGCGACAGACATTCCCGCCGCGGCGGCGATTGCCGCGATATAGCCGTCGGCCGCAGCGATCGCACATCCGCGTGTGCGAGCCGTCGCCATGAGCTCGGCGTACGCCGCCGATGCGGCCGGGTCGAAGGGCAGCACACGACCGGTGAACAGCGGCAACACCTTCGACTCCACCCGTTCCGCCAGCAATTCGCGACGGCGCCCCGCAGGCATGGCCGCGATGCCGAAGCGCAGTTCGGCGACAGTCACCGCCGAGAGGTAGAGGGTGTGCAGCTGCTGGGTATCGAGCCACTTGACGACTCGCGGATCGGGCGCGGCGCGCAGCGGCTCGGACACCACGTTGGTGTCGAGGACGATCATCCGAGCTCCAGCGGGGTGGCGGGAGTCCGGTCCCGTGCGGCGAGCTGGTCGACCTCGTCGTCGGTCAAGGTCGCTTCGCGACCGATGTCGGCGAGCAGTGAACCGATCTGCACCTGGGTGCCGGGAAATACCACGTCGATGAGGATCTGACGCACTTCGGCCTCGGTGCTGCGCCCGTGCTGCGCCGCGCGCACTCGCAGCGCTTCCCGGACGTCGTCCGGTAGATCGCGAACCGTCAATCTCGCCATCGCAACCTCCCGGCATGCAGTCATTGGCGCCAATGTGGTCGTTGGCGCCAACGATACTCTCCGTGCGCTCCGTTGACCAGGGTCAGCTCACCGTCAACGGGAGAGCGTGGGGCGTGTGGTCGACCGTTCCGTAGGTGGTGGTTCGCTCGCGGACCGGGCGGTCGATGCCCGCCGCGATCTCGGTGAGTTCGGCGACGGTCTTGGCCGAGCCGTGCTGGGAGCCCGCCATGCGGGAGATGGTTTCCTCCATCAGCGTTCCGCCGAGGTCGTTGGCGCCGCCCGAGAGCATCATCTGGGTGCCGACCGTGCCCAGCTTCACCCAGCTGGTCTGGATGTTGTGGATGCGGCCGTGCAGCATGATGCGCGCGAGGGCGTGGACGGCGCGGTTGTCGCGGTTGGTCGGGCCGGGACGCGCGGCGCCCGCCAGGTACAGCGGGGCACTCTGGTGGACGAACGGCAGCGGCACGAACTCGGTGAAACCGCCGGTGCGGTCCTGGATTTCGCGCAGCACCCGCAGGTGACCGACCCAGTGCTTCGGGTTGTCGACGTGCCCGTACATCATGGTCGAACTCGACGGGATGCCCAGTTCGTGAGCGGTGGTGATCACCTCGATCCAGGCCGAGGTCGGCAGCTTGCCCTTGGTGAGCACCCAGCGCACCTCGTCGTCGAGGATCTCGGCGGCGGTGCCGGGAATCGAGCCGAGCCCGGCCTCCTTCAGGGCCGCGAGCCAGTCGCGGATGCTCTGGCCACCACGGGAGGCGCCGTTGACGATCTCCATCGGACTGAAGGCGTGCACGTGCATCGACGGGACCCGGGCCTTGATGGCACGCACCAGGTCGGCGTACCCGGTGACGGGCAGCTCGGGGTCGATGCCGCCCTGCATGCAGATCTCCGTGGCGCCGTCCACGTGGGCTTCCCAGGCGCGGTCGGCCACCTCGTCGGTGCTCAGGGTGAAGGCGTCGGCGTCGCCCTTGCGCTGGGCGAACGCGCAGAACCGGCAGCCGGTGTAGCAGATGTTGGTGAAGTTGATATTGCGGTTCACCACATAGGTGACCTCGTCGCCGGACACCTCGCGCCGCAGCTGATCCGCAAGGGCCGCAACGGCATCCAGCGCCACACCGTCGGCGGTGGCGAGTGCGAGGTACTGGTCGTCGGTCAGCCCCGCCGGGTCGTTCTCGGCGGCACGCAGCGCGTCGAGCACCTCGGAATCGAGCCGTTCGGGTGCGGTGACGGCGAGGTCGCGGGCGTGTTCGCGAATGGTCTCCCAGTCGCCGAACGCGCCGACCACCTCCTGGCCGAGGCCGGAGTCGCTGCGGCTGTCGGTGATGCGGCCCTCGGAGTCGATGGCGGTGTTGAGGTCCACCCGGCCCGCCGAGTCCCACGACTCGTCGGGTTCCTGCCAGGCGAGCCCGACGGGCATCGCCTCGGACCTGGCCAGCCCGGTGGCCGGATCGGTGAGCGCCGCGACGTGCGCGCCGATGCGCGGATCGATCCACGGATGGCCCGCGCACACATACTTCGGATGCGCCGAGGTGCGTTCGGCGAGGGTGAACCCGGCCGCCTCGGTGATCTCGCGCAGCGTGTCGAGATTGGGCCAGGGACGTTCGGGGTTCACGTGGTCGACCGTCAACGGCGACACACCGCCCCAGTCGTCGATGCCCGCGTCGATCAGGGCGCGGCAGTCGCTGTGCGACACCAGGTTCGGCGGCGCCTGCACCGGGACATCCGGGCCGAGCAGCAGCCTGGTCACCGCGACCGTGGCGAGGAACTCGGCCACATCGGCATCGGGCGTGTCGCGCATGGCGGTGTCGGACTTGGCCCGGAAGTTCTGCACGATCACTTCCTGGATGTGCCCGAACTCGCGGTGCAGCTTGCGGATCGCCATGATCGAGTCGGCGCGTTCGGCGAGCGTCTCACCGATACCGACCAGGATGCCGGTGGTGTAGGGCACCGAGAGCCTGCCCGCGTCGGTGATGGCGCGCAACCGCACCGCCGGGTCCTTGTCGGGGCTGCCGAAATGGCAGGCGCCCTTCTCGGTGAACAGCCGGGTGGCGGTGGTCTCGAGCATCATGCCCATCGACTGGGCGACCGGCTTGAGCCGCGCGATCTCGTTCCAGCTCATCACGCCGGGGTTCAGGTGCGGCAGCAGCCCCGTCTCCTCGAGCACGAGGATCGACACCGCGCGCAGGTAGTCGAGGGTGGAGTCGTAGCCGCGTTCGTCGAGCCACTGTGCGGCCTCGGGCCAGCGGTCCTCGGGGCGGTCGCCCAGGGTGAACAGGGCTTCCTTGCAGCCGAGCGCCGCGCCTTGCCTGGCGATCTCGAGCACTTCGTCGGGTTCGAGGAACATCCCCTTGCCCTCGGCCCGCAGCTTGCCCGGCACGGTCACGAAGGTGCAGTAGTGACACTTGTCGCGACACAGGCGGGTGAGCGGGATGAACACATTGCGCGAGTAGGTGATGGTGCGTGGTCTGCCCGCGGATTCGAGCCCGGCGTCGCGGACCCGGGCGGCGCTGGCGCACAGATCGGCCAGGTCGTCGCCGGTGGCGTGCAGCAGGACGGTTGCCTCGTCGACGTTCAACGTGACGCCGTCGCGGGCCCGTCGCAGCGCCCGGCGCATGGCCGAGGCACTCGGCGGGTTCGGCGGAACGCTCGGCAGTGGAAGGTCGCTCACCCCGTCGATCATGCGCTACTTCTCTCCCGAACGTGTGGTGGGCTGGTCACGCCGCCCGTTGCGGGCGCGCGAGGGTCGTCTTCCTCGGCCACAACCTCGGCCGCGCGGGCACATATTCCCGAGCCGGGCGAACTCGTCGCACCCTCGTGCCACGATGTCAGCATGTCGTTGCCGCGTTCAACCATCCTCGCCAACCCGGCCTGGCGGCCCAGTCCCAAGGCGAAACTGCTGTGGGCGCTGGAGAACGCGGTCGGCATCGTGGTGCTCGCGGTGGCACTCGCGGTGTGGATATTCGTCGACGACCGGCGCGGCTGGCAGCTGGTCGCCGGGCTGGCGCTGGTCGCGCTCGCGGTGCTCGGGCTGGTCGTTGTTCCGCTGTGGCGGTTCGCGGTGCACCGGTGGGAGGTCACCGACGAGGCCGTGTACACGCGGGTGGGCTGGCTGGATCAGGAGTCCCGGGTGGCACCGATCTCGCGGGTGCAGACGGTGGACACCGAGCGCGGCCCGCTCGAGCGGATACTCGGGTTGGCCACGGTCACGGTCACCACGGCGTCGTCGGCCGGGGCGGTGAAGATCAGCGCGCTCGACCTGCCCGTCGCCGAGCAGACGGTGCTTCGGTTGACCGCCATCGCCGCCCAGCATCGCGGAGACGCCACATGAGCGAGACACCGTGGCAGCGGCTCGATCCGCGCATGCTGCTGGTGTATCCCGTCACCGAGATCGTGAAATACATTCCGGTCCTGCTCGGTTCGGTGATCGTCGGTACCACCAGCGGCAATCCGCTGTGGAGCCTGATCCCGGTGCTGCTCGTCGCCGCGTTCGGCGTATTGCGGTGGTTCACCACGACCTATCGCATCGACGCCGACCACGTGCAGTTGCGCACCGGGGTCGTCGGCCGCCGGACGCTGTCGGTGCCACGGCCCAGGATCCGCTCGGTGGACGTGGAAGCCGATCTGCTGCACCGGGTTCTGGGTCTTGCGGTGCTGACCATCGGCACCGGAACCGATACCGCCAAGGACGAGGAGTTCAAGCTCGACGCGCTCGACACGAGCCGGATTCCCACCTTGCGCACCGAATTGCTCTCGCACACCGGACGATCCGAACAACGGCCGACCGACGACGCCACGCCAGTCCACGAATCCGGTGTCGAGATCGGGCATTGGCGACCCGCGTGGGTTCGGTACGCGCCGTTGTCGCTGACGGGGCTGGCCATCGTCGCCCCGATCGCCGGGTTGGCGGCGCAGTACGGGGTGCTCGAGTGGATCGTGAAATCCGCTCCGGCACAGGAGATCGGGCACGACAGCGTCGCCGTGGTCGCTCTCGTGATCGCCGCGATGGTCGTCCTCACCCTGCTGCTGGTGAGCCTCGCCGCCTGCGGGCAGTACCTGGCCACGTGGTACGGACTGCGTGTGCTCGACAACGGTTCGACGCTGCACCTGCGACACGGGCTCTTCACCACCCGCCAGATCACCCTCGACCTCGCCCGCTTCCGTGGCGCCACGCTCAACGATCCGCTGCTGCTGCGTGCGGCCCGCGCCGCCCAGCTGGAAATGATCATGACCGGGGAGAATCCGCGTCAGAAGGTGCTCCCCCAGGCGCCGCGCGCGGCCGTCGAACGCACCCTCGACGAACTCCTGCGCACTCATCGACGACCACAGCTCACCAAGCCCGACCCTGCTGTGTCGCAAGGCATTTCCGGCACCATGCTGGGAACTGTCGACTTGATCTCGCACGGTCGCGCGGCGCATCGGCGTCGGTATGTCAGGGCGGCCTGGCCGGTCGGCATCTTGCTGGTCGCCATGATCGTGCTCGCACTGGTCGAAGGCCCACTACCTGTGTGGATCTGGGTCGTGCCCGTGGTGTTCGCCGGGCTGATGGCGGCGCTCGCCGAGGACAGGTACCGCAGCCTCGGTCACCGCGTCCTCCCCGCCGACACCGGCCCCACCTGGCTCATCACCCGCCGCGGCAGCCTCGACCGCAATCGCGACTGCCTCGAAGCCCCAGGCATCATCGGCTGGACCATCCGCCAGACCTTCTGGCAGCGCCGCTCAGGCCTGGCCACGGTGGTCGCCGCGACGGCCGCGGGCAAGAAGGCGTACTCGGTGGTCGACATTCCCTACGACGACGCGGTCGCCCTGATCGACGCCGTCACCCCCGGGCTGCAAGGGAATCGCTGAAACAGTGACACTGCAGCGGCCGAGAACCTGAGCGCTTCGCTGCAAACGCGCCGCTGAACACTCGAGACACCGGCAACGGCCGGAAGTCGGAGGACTTCCGGCCGCGCGGTGATGTCGTGCAATGCGCCCGTTGCGTCAGACGCCCACCGCCTCCGGCGCCGAATCAGTCTCGGCCTCAGGCTTTTTCACGTCCCGCATCAGCACCACCGCGAGTACCGCGGCAGCGATCGAGGCGAGCGCGCCCACACCGAAGGTGACCTGCATGGCGGTGCAGAAGGCGTCGCGAGCCACTCCGATCAGCCCGGTGTCGCCCGTGCCGAGAGCGCCCGCGATGGACTCCTTCGCCGCGTCCGGCGCGGAGTCCGGCATGGCGCCGGCGAAGGTGCCCGCCAGGATGGCGCCGAGCACCGCGACACCGAGCGCGGCGCCCGCCTGCTGGATGGTGTCGTTGAGCGCCGAACCCACACCCGCGTGGTCCTCGGGAACCGCACTCATCAGCGCGCCGATCGCGGCGGGCATGGCCAGACCGCCACCGGCGCCGAGCAGCGCCATCGCCACGGCGGGCAGGGTGAAGCTCGCCCCGGCGTCGAGGGTGGCGAGGACCGCGAAACCGGCGGCGACCACCACGAGTCCGGCGATGGTGACGATCCGCGCTCCCAGCTTGCCGACCAGCACCGCGCCGATCCCGTTGGCGAGCAGCAGCGTCACCGCCATCGGCGTGAAGGCGAGCGCGGTGCGCATCGGGGTGTAGCCGAGCACGAACTGCAGGTACTGGGTGAGCACGAGCACGAGCCCGCCGTTGGCGAAGGTCACCAGCACCAGCGAGAAGCTCGACCCGGTGAAGGTGCGGTCGCGGAACAAGTGCAGCGGAACCATCGGGCAGTCGGTGCGCATCTCACGGACGACGAAGGCGGCGAGGGCAACGACCGTCACCGCGAAACCGGCGAGCACACCGGAATCGGTCCAGCCCGCGTGCGGCACCGAGATGATCGTCCAGACCAGCGCCGTCATGCCGACGATGGAGGTGAGCATGCCGGGGAAATCGGGCGTGCGCCATGGCCCCTTCGATTCGGGCATGAGCACGAGCGCGGCAACGAGAGCGACCACGACGATCGGCACGTTCATGACGAAAACCGAACCCCACCAGAAGTGTTCGAGCAGCACGCCGCCGACCACGGGGCCGCCCACCAGACCGACGGTCGCGACCGCACTCCACGCGCCGATCGCCTTGGGCCGTTCGTCGTCGTCGAAGACGGTGATCAGGATCGACAGCGTGCTCGGCATGATGAGCACCCCGCCGATGCCCATCAGCGCGCGCCCGGCGATCAGCAGTTCCGGACTGCCCGCGTAGGCCGCGAGCAGGGAGGCCGCGCCGAAGATCACCAGTCCGATGATCATCACCAGCTTGCGGCCGAACCGGTCGGAGAGGCTGCCGGAGGTGAGCAGCAGGCCCGCGAAGACCAGCAGGTAGGCGTCGATGATCCATTGGATCTGCTGGGCGCTCGCGCCGAGGTCGGTGGCGATCTGCGGGATCGCGACCGTGAGCACCATGTTGTCCACGACCAGCACCAGGCTGCTGAGGCACAGCACGATCAGGATCAGCCACCGGCGCGGATCGCGCACCTTCGTGAGCGTTGACATCTTTGCTCCCCTTTCCGAAGCTCTCCGCACACTGTGCGGTCGTTGCGAACACTGTACGGATGGGAGATCGATGTGCGCAAGAGGAACGTTGTACGGCAACCGAACACTGTTCATGAACCGGCTATGCTGAACGAGACCCGCCACAGAAGAGGAGGCAGCGATGGCAGCGAGCCCGACCGGGATCCCGTCGGTGTGGACCAGGCCGCCCCGCGAACGCCGCGACCAACCCGCGCTGAGCCGCGACCAGATCGTGGCGGAGGCGATCCGCCTGCTCGACGAGGAGGGTTTCGATGCCCTGAGCATGCGCAAACTCGGCGCCCGGCTCGGCGCGGGCGCCACCTCGCTCTACACCCACGTCGCCAACAAGGACGAGCTACTGGAACTGGTCGTCGACCAGGTGATCGGCGAGGTTCCCGTCCCCGCCCCCGACGGCGACCGCTGGCGAGAGGTGATGCACGAACAAGCCGCCGGAGTGCGCAAGACGCTGCTCGCGCACCCGTGGATCACCGTCGTGCTCAGCACCGCCGCGCTGATGTACCTCGGCCCCAACATGATGCGACTCACCGACTCGATGATCGCGATCCTCGACGCCGCTGGCCTGCCCGACGACGTGGTCGACATCGCGGGCAACGCCGTCTTCCAGTTCGTCGTCGGCTCCTGCGGCGGCGAGGCCGCCATGCTGATGACGATCGCGCAGAGCGGCCTATCCAGCGAACAGTGGGCCACCCAGGTGCTGGCCGCCAGCGAGGCCGCCGCCCGCCCGTTCCCCCGCCTGCACCAGCGCTACACCGACCAGCTCGCACGGTTGCGGGACAAGCCCGATCCGGCCGTCTTCGACAAGTTCACCCGCGAACTGGACCTCATCCTCGACGGGATCGAGACCCGTCGAGGGTGATCAGCCCGCTCGGCGGGCGCGGGGCGAATTCGCCCGGGAATACAGGTAACCCATGGGCGCGAGCACCCCGCAGGCCAGCAACAGCAGGGTGCGACCGTCGTTGCCGAGCATCACGTCACCACCCGGACCCCGGGAAGCGCACAGCAGAAAACCGAAGAGCCACAACACGATCGGCGCGAAGACGAAACCGAGCCGATCGGTGACGCTCGCCATCCCGTACACCAGACCGACATTCACCACTCCGGCCACCAACGCCGCGATCGGCAGCGGCACCGACCCGATGTACAGCGGCAGGAACAGCACCTCGAGCGCGAGGGTGATGAGCGCGTCGACCATGAGCAACACGACGATGAGCCCGGCGACGAGGGGATCGGGCGGTGCGGGCAGACGCACGCCACGGCGCGCGCTGGACTGGTCGGAGGTCACCATGCGGGCGAGTCTATTCGGCCGGTCGGCTCATTCGAGGTCGGCGAACAGGTCGTGCTCGAACCCGTCGTCGCCGACCGGCCCCCGGGTGCCACGCACCAGGGTGAAATGTTCCTCCGGCAGCACCGGCAGGGCGATGTTGTTCGACAGCGCGAACTCCCGGCCGCTCGGTGCGAGGGTCACCTGGGTGGCGTGCGCGCGCATGGCCGCACGCTTGGCGGCGAGCACGTCCGACACGTCGACAACGGTGCTCACCCCGGCGGTGGTCGACATCGCCGCCAGCTCCGCCTCCACGGGCAACCGCCACCCTTCCGGCAGGGCGCCGGGCAGCCCGTCGACGGTGCGGCGGGCGAGGGCGGCGGTGTGCTGGCGCAGCAGGTCGGCGTCGGTCACGGTCCAGTAGAACTTGGGCACGTCGTAGCCCTGTTCGGCGGCCGCGGCCACGGCGGCGGTGGTGACGTGGTGTGCCCGGATGTGGTCGGGATGGCCGTAGCCACCGCGCGGGTCATAGGTGACGACCACGCGCGGGCGCAGTTCCAGCAGCACCGCGACGAGTTCGTCGACCGCCGCGTCACCGGAGTTCACGAACGCGCGCGGATGCTCGGCCGACGGCGTGCCCGCCATCCCGGAATCCCGCCAGCGGCCCGGCCCGCCGAGGAACAGCGGTTCGCCCGCGTCGAGCGCGGCGAGGGCGGCGGTGAGTTCGCTGATGCGGTAACCGCCGAGCTGGTCGGCCTCCGCGGCGACCAGGCGCGCCCAGCGTTCGCCGATGACCTCGCCTTCCTCACCGAGGGTGCAGGTCACCACCGTCACCGGCACACCGCGACGACGGTAGTGCGCGATAGTGCCACCGGTGGTGAGGGTTTCGTCGTCGGGGTGGGCGTGCACCAGGAGCAGGCCGCCGGTCTCGCGCGTCATGGGATCCTCCGCCACTGTGCCGTATCACCGAAGATGCCGACCTGGATGGCGCCCGACAGCGACGCACCGTCCACGCGCGGGCCGGCCGCCGCGACGACGTTGTCCTGCACGATCGGCAGCACCGTCGACAGTTCCCACAGCTTCGGCTCGGCCTCGGCGACGATCCGGCCCACATCGATTCCGCGCAGCGCCTCGTCGATCGACGGCTGCAAGCCCGGATCGCAGACGCCGCCGACATTGCTCGGCGCCTGCCGGTAGGCCTCGGCCGCGGCCAGCACCGGGCCCTCGGCACCCGGCGGCTCGACCGGCGGACATCCGTACCGGGAGGCGAGCACCGTCGCCGGGTCACCGCCCGCGAGTTCCCACCCGATGATCGCGTCGACCGACGACTCGGTGAGTTCGCGACCGTACAGTTCGTCGGCGGGAATGCCGCGCACGGTGGCATCGATTCCGGCACTGCGCAATTGGTCGGCGGCGGTATTGGCGACGGCCAGTGCCGCCTCGTCCTCGGCGACCGCGCCGATGCGCACCGACAAACCCTTGCCGTTGCGCGCCACCGAACGTGGCTGCGGTGCGGGCGAAGTGGGCGAACTCGTCTGCGGCGTCTCCGGGGCCCGCCCGAAACCGGCCTCGGCCAGCAGGGCGAACGCCTCGTCGGCGCTGAGCCGGGGCGGGGCGGTCGGCAGATAGCCGGGGCTCGAGGGTGGAAGCACTTGGGCGCGAGCGGGTTCCACCCAGCCACCGCTCTGCGCGCCGACAGTGGCGAGCAGGGCGGGATCGAGCAGGGCGAGCAGCGCCTTGCGCACCCGCACGTCGATCAGGTCGCCGGAGCGGCCGTTGAGGGTGAGTTGCAGTTCCCGCGCCTGCGGCATGATCGTCGTCCGCACCGACGGGATGGCGGCGAGTTGCGCCTGGGTGGCGACACCGCCGTGCACCAGCGCCATCTGCGCGTCGCCGGTGCGCAGGGATTCGGCGAGCTGGGAGGGAGATCCGCCGCGGCGCAACAGGATCTGGTCGGGTGCGGCCGGGGTGCCCCAGAACCGGTCGTTGCGTTCGAGCAGGATCTCGTCGCGCCCGCGATCCACGGACTTGATCGTGAAGTTGCCGCCCGACACCGGAATCCGGTCCACGAGTCCGCTGGTGAATCCCCCCGGGGAGTCCTTCACCAGATGCGAGGGCAGCAGGTTCGCGAACAGCTCACGCCATGCCGGATACGGCTGGGTCAGCGTCACAGTGACCGTTTTGCCCCCACCCGAGGACGCCACGTCGGAGATCAGCCGGTACCCCGCCGGATCGACAACACCGGGCTGGGAGATCATCTGCTGCCACAGGAACCGGAAGTCCTCAGCGGCGATCGGCGCGCCGTCGGACCAATTCGCCTGATTACGCAGGGTATAGGTGATGGTGAACGGTTCCTGCGAGGTCACATCGGCCGACACGATAAGCGCCGAGTCGGGCACGAAATCCACCACACCGGGGTGCGCGGGATTGGGCACCGGCCGGAACGGGCTCGGCAACACCATCGAACTCACCGCGTTGGTCGCAGGCGACTGATCCGAACGCAGATGCGGATTGAACCCGATCCCGATGTCGTCGATGGCGACGACGACGGTGTTCTTGCCCGGCTTGGCCTGGGTGGTCTTGGGCGAATCGGTGCTCTCGATCGGCGGCGGCGGATTCGCGGTGCACCCGGCCACGACCACCGTCGAGGCGATCATCGCCAGCACCATCGCGCGCCACATCGCGCGCCACCCCGAATTCACCCTGCGCACTCTACTTGACCCCTCGATCCGTTGCCGGACTGCACAAAAGGCGTCGGCCGGGCCCGTTTCCGGTACCCGGCCGACGCCGTGAAACACCTACCGACCGCTAGCTCGAGGCGGCGGCCTTGTCGCGGGCCTTGCGGCGCGACAGGTCACGCGCCCGCTCGTTGGCACCGAGCACGACCTTGCGCACGCGGACCACCTCGGGGGTGACCTCCACGCACTCGTCGCCGGCACAGAACTCCATCGCCAGCTCGAGATCGAGCTGTAGGGGCTTGGCCATGGTCTCGAAGGTGTCCGCGGTCGCGCTGCGCATGTTGGTCAGCTTCTTCTCGCGGGTCACATTGATATCGAGATCCTCGGCACGCGGGTTGATACCGACGACCATGCCCTCATAGGTGTCCGCACCCGGCTCGACGAAGAACTGACCACGATCGGCCAGCTGGATCATCGCGAACGGGGTGACGGTGCCCGCGCGGTCCGACACCAGCGAACCGGTGTGGCGAGCGCGGATCTCACCGGCCCACGGGGCGTACCCGTGGGACACGGCGTTGGCGATGCCGGTGCCGCGGGTCTCGGTGAGGAACACGGTGCGGAAGCCGATCAGGCCACGCGAGGGGACGATGAACTCCATGCGCACCCAACCGGCGGCGTGGTTGCTCATCTGCACCATCTTGCCCTTGCGGGCGGCCAGCAGCTGGGTGATGGCGCCCAGGTACTCGTCGGGGCAGTCGATGGTCAGCTCTTCGAACGGCTCGTGGGTCTTGCCGTCGACCTGCTTGGTGACCACCTGCGGCTTGCCGACGGTGAGCTCGAAGCCCTCGCGGCGCATCTGCTCCACCAGGATGGCCAGCGCCAGCTCACCACGGCCCTGCACCTCCCAGGCGTCGGGACGGCCGATGTCGAGCACGCGCAGCGACACGTTGCCGATCAGTTCCTGATCCAGGCGCGCCTTCACCATGCGGGCGGTGAGCTTGTGGCCCTGCACCCGGCCGACCAGCGGCGAGGTGTTGGTGCCGATGACCACCGAGATGGCAGGCTCGTCGACCGAGATGCGCGGCAGCGCGACCGGGTTCTCCACGTCGGCGAGGGTGTCACCGATCATGATGTCGGGGATACCGGCGATGGCGACGATGTCACCGGCCTCGGCGACCTCGCCCGGCTGACGCTCGACACCAACGGTCTGCAGCAGCTCGGTGATCTTGACGGTCTTGACGCCGTCGGCGTTGATCCAGGCCACGTTCTGGCCCTTGCGCAGCTCACCGCTGTAGATGCGGACCAAGGCGAGACGGCCGAGGAAGGCCGACGCATCGAGGTTGGTGACGTGCGCCTGCAGCGGCGCGTCCTTGTTGCTCTTCGGCGCCGGAATGTATTCCAGCAGCACGTCGAACAGGGCGTCGAGGTTCTCGGCGGCGGGAGCGGAACCGTTCTCCGGCTGCTCCTTGGACGCCTTGCCCTCACGGCCCGAGGCGTACAGGACCGGCAGGTCCAGCGCCAGCTCGGCGGCTTCGGCGGCCTCGTCGTCGAGGTCGGAAGCCAGGTCGAGCAGCAGATCGTGCGACTCCTCGACGACCTCGGCGATGCGGGCGTCGGGCCGGTCGGTCTTGTTGACGACCAGGATCACCGGCAGCTTGGCCGCGAGCGCCTTGCGCAGCACGAAGCGGGTCTGCGGAAGCGGGCCCTCGGACGCGTCGACGAGCAGGACGACACCGTCGACCATGGAGAGGCCGCGTTCGACCTCACCACCGAAGTCGGCGTGGCCCGGGGTGTCGATGACATTGATGACGGTGACGGAACCGTCGGGGTGGTGCCGATGGACGGCGGTGTTCTTCGCGAGAATGGTGATGCCCTTCTCGCGCTCGAGGTCACCGGAGTCCATGACTCGGTCGACCAGTTCGGCTCGCTCAGCGAACGCGCCCGACTGACGAAGCATGGCGTCGACCAGGGTCGTCTTGCCGTGGTCGACGTGGGCCACGATGGCGACGTTGCGGAAATCGCGTGTAGACGACACGCCTGGATCCTCCTGCTGTTGATGTATTTGGCACGCATGAATCTTGCTCGCGGCCTGTTCCAGACTACCGGTACCGAAGTGGCAGGCACGTGTCAGCCTTTGTACTTAGGGTAAGCTAACCCGCGTGGGCAAGGTAAAGGCGAAGAAGGTTTCCAGCCTCAAGCCGAAGAAAAAGTGCTGCAGGAAGAAGACGCGCTGCTTCAAATGCCCCGTCGTCATCATGCGTATGAAGAAGGCCGAAGCCGCCGGTATGTGCGGTAAAGATCTCAAAAAGGCCCTGAAACAGGCGCGCGCCGCCTGAGCATCCGACGACGGGCGATGCGCCGTGCCCCGATGAGGCGTAGAACTGCAGTTATGGGTACTCCGCTGCTCTCCGACCCCGAGATCACCATCGCCCTGGCCACGCTGCCGGACTGGTCGCGCGACGGCGACGCCATCACCCGGACAGTGAAAGCCCCGAGCTTCCTCGACGGAATCGAACTTGTCCGCCGGGTCGCCACCGCCGCCGAGCAGGCCGATCATCATCCCGACATCGATATCCGTTGGCGCACAATCCGTTTCACGCTCAGTACGCATTCCGCGGGCGGGCTCACCGGGCAGGACACGGCGATGGCGCACACGATCGACGACATCGTCGCGGGCTGAATCAGCCCGCCCGGACCTCCACCGCGCGACGGCCACGCACCTGCGCGGCGAGCGTGTCGCGGCCGTGCCACACCAACCAGCCGAGCAACACGAACACCCCGATCACATCCACCGCGCCGAGCCAGGCCAGCGCCCACGGACGCGGGATCTCCCAGATCGTCGGCTGTGCGAACGACAGCACCCACGGCACGCCGACCAGCATCGTCAGCACCCAGAACGCGGCGAGCGCGCGTGCCATGCGCTCGGCCTTCAGCGGGCCGTAGAGCAGCCACAACACAGTGGGGATCAGCCATACCCAATGGTGTGACCAGGAGATCGGCGAGATCATCAGGCCGAACAACTGCACGAGCACCAGGGTGCCGAGCCGGTCGTCGGGGCCGAGCGTGCGCCACGCCAGGAACCCCAGCACAGCGGTGAGCAGCACACCAGCGATCCACCACGGGCCCGAACCGACGTCGTAACCGAGGATCCGGCTCAGCGCGCCGCGCAACGACTGGTTCCACACCGAACCCACCGGGCCGATCCGGTCGGCGTCACCGAGCAGCGTGCCGAAATAGCGCTTCGCCTCGTGTGCATTGATGAGAAAACTCACAGCAACCGTCAGACCGAACGCCGCCGCCGACCACACCACGGTCGCCCATCGGCGACGAGCGACGAAATAGAGGCCGGTGATCGCAGGCGTCAATTTGATCCCCGCGATCACACCGACGAGCCCACCGGAGACCCACCACCGCGAGCTGCGCACCGCGAGCATCGCCCCGAACACCAGGAACACATTCACCTGGCCGTAATCGATGGTCGTGCGCACCGGCTCGAGCCACACACCGAGCGCGGTCCAGCCGACCGCGGCGGTGACCCACTTCGTCTCCCGCGCCGTCTCCTTACCCAGCAGCAGTTCGAAACCGATCGCGATCACGCCGTAGAGCGCGGCGACCGTCGCCAGCATCCAACCGACCGCGACCACCGGAAACGGCAGGTAGTGCAGGGGAAAGAAGACCAGCGCGGCGAACGGCGGATACGTGAACGGCAACGGGAAGTCGGGTGTCTTCTCCGCGTAGGTGAAGTCGTAGAGACGATCGGTGAGCAGCGAGGCCGAACCATCGACGTACACGTGCAGGTCGACGACGTTGAGCCCGTTGGGCGCGAACAGCATCCAGGCCAGCCGGGCGAGCACGGACAATCCGAGCAGCGCGAGAGCCCATCGGAGGTGTCGGTTCAAGGCCGTGCTTTCGGTCGTATGAAATGGCGCGTACGCGGTGCCAGATCACAATAGCTGTGTTGGATGTGCGGCTGGCGCCGCGGGTTTTCGGCCCTGGCGGGCCTCGATTCTTCACTCCTCCGCTCAGTCGCTTCGCTCCTTCGCTCCGTCGCTCCAGAATCGAGGCGGGCCGAAAACCGGATCCAGTGATGCTCCTGCGCGACACCGCTGGTCACAGTTGCATCAACGTCCCCATGTGTAACACTTCACAGGGCTAGCTTCGATGCAGAGTATTTTCGGCCGGGAAGTCTCCACGGGCCCGGCGGCTGTACAACACGGCAGCGTTGTCCTTAGAGTGACCCCGTCATGGGGACCGACAACCCTCGCCCATCGCAACACCGAGGTAAGGACGGCTGGACAAGTGCTTCGTAGCCGAGCATCGCGGATCGCAACGACCGCTCTCGCCCTCGCGGCAGGCGCCATGCTCGCCGTGCCCGCGTCGACAACGGCCGCGCCCGCCGCGCAGGCGGCCCCGGTCAGCGTGCCGATGGTGCCCGAGGGCGTCCCGGTCGACGCGCTCGCCGCTTTCGCGCCCGCTGTGACCGGCCTGATCGCCGGTCCCGCCGATGTCGCGAGCCCGCAGACCGCCCTGCTCGATCAGGCGCGGATGCTGCTGGCGACCATGAATCTGCCGCCCGCCATCAAGGCGACGCTGGAGCGGATCATCACCTTCCTCGACGGCAGCGGCGGCGGTGGCCCCGACATCCCCGAGAACGGCCCGGTCATCGCGCAGTTCCTCTACCCGACCATCGGCAAGGCGTGCATCGGTGACGGCGCCGACTCGGTCGGCACCGCGCTCGCGGTCCCCGGTCCGGCGCAGCTGCCCCCGCCCGGACCCGCCGCCGGCCAGGCCGGTTTCGTGTTCACCGCGCTCGGCACCAAGGCGCCGACCACCGAACAGAACCCGCCGATGACGGTGCAGTGGCTCAACCTCGACACCCGTCAGTCGGGCGTGCAGACGCTCACCGACGAGGCGAAGATCAACCCCGGTGGGCCCGCCACGCTGTCGACCATCGCCAACACCGGTCACGGCCGGGTGGTCGCGGTGATCTCCGGGTCGCTGACCACCGCCGCCGAGGGCGCCGCCCCGCGCACCTGCAACTTCATGCCGACCCTCGGTTTCTTCACCGTCTAGGCAAAGCAGCACTCGAGCCCGGCCCGTTCTCACGAACGGCGCCGGGCTCGCGTTGTTTCAGGGGGTCACCACTGGCCGTAGTCCGAGGCCAGGACGGTGTTCACGTCGACGCCTACGCCGTCGATGGCGCGCTTGTCGATCTCGAACTGGTGCAGGTGGGCGTTGTCGTGCACGAAACCTCTCGGGGTGCCCCAATTGTGCTGCCAGAACCAGGAACCGAGCCCTGCGGCGAGGGCGCGGTCGATGGTCGGTGTGTTGGCGTAGATGCCGACGAGGTCGGGGCCGAGCACCGACTGCCAGCCCTCGATGTAGGGCGCGATCATCTCGTCGAACTCCTGCTCGGAGGGGTTGTCGTCGATGGAGGCGTAGATCGGGGCGGTGTCGGGACCGCCTGCGGCGGTGTGCAGTTCCCAGCCACGTTCGGCGTGTTGCTTGCCCGCTTCGAGGCCACCGCGCCAATCGGCGGTCGGGCCCTTGCCGAACTGGTAGTTCGACACGATCGACAACCCGTGCGCCCACAGGTCTTCCACCTCGCCGGGCAGCAGCGGTTTGCCTTCCATCCACTCGGCGCCCGGCCTGCGGTCGGAGACGTAGCGGATCACACCGATGTGGCCCGCGGCCTTGATCGCCGCGGCCGACGGAACGCCCGCCGCGTAGTCGACCAGGGTGCCGTAGGACTGTGCCGCGGCAGGCGTGGCAGCCAGTCCGAGGCCGAGAGTTGTCGCGGCGGCGGCGAATCCGAAGAACTCACGCCGGGTGACCGAACCAGAACGCATCACAGGACTCCTTCGCGCAACCCGACTACAACCGGCAAGCGAGCCCGGCGCGTCAACCCCGTACGCGCCGGGAGCCTAGAACGTGCGACTCATTTCACCACAGCCCACACCGGCACCGCTAGACCCAGTAATCACAGCAGCACCATCGGTCACAGCTCAGGTCGCGCCGTCGATGGCGGCGCCGACGTCGATGGTGCGGCCCGACGGGTCGGCGAGCTCGGTGCTCACCACCGCGACGACCTGGGCCATCACCTGTTTCTTGATGCCTGCCAGCCGGGCGAGCGTCGCGGCGCGCAAACCCTTCGCGGTGAATTCCATCGAGATGTCCTCGATGGCGGGCGGCGGCACCTCGATCACGATCTGCAGCGGTTCGGCGGCGCGCGCCGTGAGGACCAGGGGGATCTCGAGGTCGGCGCGGTAGTGGTTGGCCTTGAGCACGTCGACGGTGATGTCGAGGCCGACCGGCAGGGTCATGTCGAACACCCGCAGCTCGCCGGGCACGGCCGCGCCGCGCTCGACCACGCGCGGCTGCTCGATCGCGCCACGCACGGTCACCGTCGCCGCGCCGCGCGGGCCCTCCGACAGCGGTCCGATCGCGATCTCCCCGCCCGCCATCTGAGCGACCACGCTGTGCACGCGGTCGCGGGTGACGATCTGGGTGAAGAAGCGCAGACCGAATTCGCGGTGGTCGATCCAGTCGAACACGGTGTCGTTGCGGTGCGGGGAGCGGTAACCGTCGAGGATCGCCTCGATGTCGAACACGCGCTCGGCTCGCGCCTTGGGATCGCTGATGATGGCGTTCACCCGGCCCGCGACCTCGCGCTGAACGAGGCCCGCGATGGGGTCGAGCAGCATTTCCCAGGCGGTGTCGATGGCCTCGGCCCGCAGGGTGAAACTCACGTCCTTGGCCGTCACCGTGCCGACATCCATGACGAGGAGCAGCGGTGCGGCGGTGCGGGCGTGCAGGGTGAGGGCGATCTCGACGAGGGCGGCCACACCGAGTTTGCGGCCGCCGAGAATCAGGTTCACCGCGAGTTTCAGGGGGACCTTCACGCCGAAGGTGAGCGCGTCACCGGGATTGCGGGTGACCACCGGGGTGCCCAGGGTGCCTTCGGCGGCGAAGCCGGCCAATCCCGCCGGGCCGAGGGAGAACGGGCCGATCTGCACACCACGCCCGGTCATGCCCGCGACGGCGGCGGCGATCCGGTCCTCGGTCACCGCGTACCTGACGAATCGCTCGCCGAAATCGGCGTACTCGATTCGCTTCGGGTCACGACGTGCTTCTCCGGTCACCTTCACACGCACATCGAACACGGTACGTGATCGGAGTGCGCGGCCAGGTGTCGGCGCAACTCCCCCGTCCTGCCGATGAGGGGGAAGCAGGACGGAGGGGTCGGCTGCGGCGCTGCCGGGCGCCGCGTGGTCCATCGTACGTGCACCGGCCCGGTCGTGCCGCGTCGGTGGGGTCGGTTACCTTGCGCGACAGTAACTTTCAGAATCGCCCGTACCCCACGAGGTCGGGCGTTTCGCTCACCTCGATGGTGCGGATCCGGATGGTGCCCATCTCGTTGCCGCCGATGGTGGTGATCGTGTCACCCTCGGCCTTCAACACGATGTTGGTGTGCTGACCGAGCGGGCTGTCGGGACCGTAGAGCACCACGTCGCCCGTGCGCGGCCGGTACCCCACGTCGGGACGGGTGAATCGGCCGACGGTCTCGTAGTACTCCTGCAGCGTGTACACCCCGGGGATGCGCCAGGAACCGGAGTTGGGGTTGCTCAGTGGCCTGCCCGCTTCGCGCATGGTCCAGCTGACGAAGTCGGCGCACCACGCCTCCTTCACGCCCTCGGCGTACTTGGGCCCGTCACCTGGCTTCTCGTATTCGCGGCGCAACACGTCGACCAGCGCGATCTGCTGTTCGTCGAGGTGTTCGCTGTCGAGGGCCGGGAACGGCTCACCCCAGTCGTGCTGCCACCACACCAGCCCGGCGACCAGCACCGCCGTGGCCGCGAGCACCCCGGAAATACCTAGGATCCATCTGGAACCGCGCCCGGTCCGCCCGGTCTGCAGCTGCGTCATCGCCCCCCGCTTTCATCGGTCTCTGCTTCATTAGACGAATCGCGAGGGCCGACGGTTCCCTGTATACGGAAGAATCTCGCGGCGTGGTCCCGGAGCGGACGCGGATCGTGATCACCGGGTGGACCCCTGCGCCACCCGGGTATCGACGCCTCGACAGGCAACGGCGCTCTCGGCGCGCGCGACAACCACGCGTGCCGTCCCCTCCGGCGACCGTTCCGCTCCGGAACTAGTCGGCCCGGCGCTGCCCCGCCCGGCTGTGAGAATTTTCGCGAACGCCGTACGGTCGGTCAAGCTAGACGACTGTCCCAGTTTGTCCCACCGCAGGAAAGAGGATCGGACGTGGAAGACCCGCACCTGGCGATCGCCAGGTACCTGCGCGAACGTCGCGAGGCGGCAGGACTCACCCGCGTCGCACTCAGCGCGCGGGCGGGCATCTCCCCCGCCCTGATCCAGAAGATCGAACAGGGTTCGCGCACACCGACCCTCGAGGCGCTCACCGCGCTGTTCGACGCACTCGACGTGCCGGCTCTTTTCCGCGATCACCTGGTGTCGCTGTCGCTGGCCGACCGCTACGGCAGCCCGGCGGTCGACATTCCGAGCGACATCCCCACCGCCGATCTCGTGCTGCTCAACTCGATCTCGTATCCCGCCAGCCTGCAGATGTACACGACCTACGACGTGGTCGCCACGAATTCGGCCTGGACACGGTACTTTCCCGGCCTCGACACCAGCACCACGCTGCTGGAATGGATGCTGCTCGACCCGCGTTCACGCGAGGTGATGCTCGACTGGGACAAGCAGGTTCACCTGTGCGTCTACGGATTCCGGGTGATGAGTCCCGGCGTCGTGCCCAAGGAGCGGATCGACCGGCTCTTCGCGGCCTGCGCGGTCGCCGAGGAATGGGAACGGTTCTGGACCACCGAGCCCGACGTGCCCTCCCACCTCGACCGGCCCGTGCAGCGGTTCCGGCACCCCGACACCGGCGCGGCCGTAGCGATGACCATGCAGGTGCACGACTCGATCGTGCCCCGGCGGGAATGGTCGCTCGTCACCTTCTGCCCGCTTCTCGACGGCTCCGTCCGAGACGCCGCAAACCAATAGCTGCTCGAGTTAAGCTGCGGCCGTGGCCACGCAACGAACAGCGCGCCCAGGCTGGTTGGCCTGGGACAACTACTTCGTCGGCGTCGTCGGGCTCGTACTCGGACTGTGCTTCGGTACCTGCGCGGCGTTGATCGCCGGCCCCGGCCGCAACCTCGCCGCGATCATCCTGGTCGTCCTCGCGGCGCTGTGCGTGCTGCCCGCGCTGTTGCGCGCGCTCGCCGAACTCAGCGTGTGGGTGCGGCTCGCGGTGCTCGCGATCGGTTTCGCCCTGCTGCTACCCGCGATCCTGGTGAGCCCCGATGTGCGCGACTGGGCCGCCGAGCGCTGGGAAAAGGCCTGGAAGTAGGTGGCCCCTACCGCAGGTTTCCCTGCGGCAGCGACAGCAGGAACCGCAGGGTGTTGTTGAGGAACTGCGACGACTGCCAGGCGAAGTAGCCGCCCGCGGCACCGGTATCCGAGGAGCCCGCCGCCGAACCCGTCGCCAGGTTCGCCGAACCGGTGGCCGACCCGGTCGCCAGATCGGCCGACCCGCTCGCCGAACCCGAGCCCGGTAGCGCGGCCGCCTGGCCCGCCGAACCGAGCACCCCGATCGTCACCGCCGCCGCGACCAACGCGACTCGAACGGCATACGGCTTGGACGTTTCACGACCGGACAACATCTGATGAATCCCACTCTCCGAAAACAACTGCGAAAGCCCAGTATTCACACCTGAGCGCGGCATCAAACCCGATTCGCCGGGATTACCCGATCTCCCGCGCGAGTTCCATGGTCCGCCATGCGGGACCGGTCCGACAGACCACGGATATCGGGGCAGATCGTTGTGCGTTGTCCCAAAGGTTCACGGCGGCAAGGCGGTCGGATCGGGGTGCAACCAACTGCCACGCGGGTTCGGTCTCCAACAGCTGGCAACACACAACCGCCGCACCGGCTCGGGGCGGTGCGGCGGTTGGGTGCTGCGGTGCGGTAGTCGAGCGGCAGCCAGCCGTCGCCGCTACGGCCTTCGCCGGATTCTAACGGCGGGCGGAGCGCTCGCGGACGGCGGATGCCGTTGTGGCGGTGGTCTTTTCGACAAGGTCGGCGAGGTCGGCGGCTGCGGAGGGAAGCGGGCGGCGCTTGCCGTTGGTCAGCTCCGAACCGCGTTCGCGGGCCAGTTCGGCGGCGTGCTTGCCACGGATCTTGGCTTCTTCACCGCGTTCACGGGCAACCTCGGCGGCGTACTTACCGCGGATCTTGGCCTCTTTGCGCGCGAGCTTGGCGGCGCGCTTGCCGCGAACCTTGGCTTCCTCGCCACGTTCACGCGCGACCTCGGCCGCCTCCGCGCCACGTTCGCGCGCGATCTCGGCCCGTTCCCTGGCGACCTCGGCCAGCTGTGCCCCGCGCTCCTTGGCGATCTCGACAAGGTGCGAGCTTCGACCGCGCGCCTCGTCGGCCACCTCCGGCCCCCGGTCGCGGGCGACCTCCGCGAGGTGCGCACCACGTTCGCGGGCGGCTTCGGCGATCTGCGGGCCGCGTTCCCTGGCCAGCTCGGCCAATTGCTCGCTGCGGGCGCGAGCCAGCTCCGCCAGCTGGGGGCCACGTTCCTTGGCGACCTCGGCCAGCTGCGACCCGCGCGTCTTGGCGGCGTCGAGGACAACCACTCCTTCGTCGCGCACCTGCTCGGCCAGGCTCGGGCTGCGATCCATCAGCTTGTGGGCGGCACGGCGACCCCGCCAGCTAAGCGACGGCTTGCCCTCGGTGTCGGCCGCCGCGATCATCAGGCCGCCGAGCAGGCCGAGGTCCTTCAGGAACCCCGCCCGCTTCACCGCCTTACGATCGGGGTCGGATTCGGACCAGAAGTCCTGTTCGGTCACGGTGCCCGGGACGACGGTCGCGGCGAGCAGGAAGGCGGCGGGGCGGGGTGCGCGGCCGCTCGCCAGCAGCAGACCACCGGCCACCTGCACCATCGCGTTGATCTGCACCATCTTGCCGGGGTCGTCGGGGACCTTGGCGGCCAGCGCGTCGGGCAGGCTGTCGCGCCCCTTGTCGGCAAGGGCGGCGGCCGCCTCGGCACGCGGCTTCGGATTCATCAAACCGTTCACTCCGGTGGCGATGAACGTCGTCCCCAGCAGTGTGCGGGCAATGCGGCGGACAGGCCTGATCGGCATGGTCGGGTCCCTTCGTCTGGCTTGTCGGTTCCTCGCTTCCCGCCTTACCCTGTCCCCCTCCGCACAAACGAACAACAGACCGACCGCCCTGTTTCGCGTTGATACGGTCGCATCGTGATTGATGACACCGTCCGCGCGGCCTACAGCGACTTGCACGAGCTCTACATCGAGGTCTGCGGCTCTCCCGCCGCCGTCGACCCCGACGACTCCGCTTTCGTCCTCCGCCACCTCACCGAGGGTCCCGTCCTCGACCTCGGCTGCGGGCCGGGGCATTTCACACACATCCTCACCGAAGCCGGTATCGCGGCCGAGGGCCTCGACATGGTCCCCGAATTCATCGAGCACGCCCGCGCGACCTACCCCGGGATTCCGTTCGAGGTCGGCTCGATCCGCGCCGTGGACGCGCCGGACGAATCCGTTGCCGGCTTGCTCTCGTGGTTTTCCCTCATCCATCTGCCGCCGGACGAAATCCCTGGCGTGCTGGCGGAACTCCGGCGAATTCTTCGCCCCGGGGGCCGACTCGTCGTCGGCTTCTTCACCGATGAAACCGCTGTCGAACCGTTTCCACACAAGGTGACAACCGCCTACCGCTGGCCCGTCGACACCTTCGCCGAGGTCCTCACCTCCGCAGGCTTCACCGAACTCGACCGCCTCACCCCACACGCTTTCGACGCGTCTCGGCCATATGGTGCCCTGGCAGTCACGCGCCAGGCGTCGGCTCGTCGCGCGTCCAGATGACAGCTTGAGCCACGACGACGCGCTCCCCGTCATGCGTCGCGGCCGGTCCACCGTGCAACTCGTAGCCCATATCCAGCGCTTCACTGACCCGTCGGCAGAAACTCGAGTCGTCGGGGCCGGTCAGCAAGCGGTAACGAGGTAAGCGTTCGGATTCCACAGCGCCTGTCAACGCTTGACGACGAAACGGAATTCCTCGACGTCGTCTTCGGCAGGCCGGCTCGCCGATTGCTAAGGTGGCGGCGTGAATTCCCCGGAGGCGTCAAGACGGTAGCCGCTCGGCCTGTGCCGGGCGGCGTTGTGAGTGTGGTTCCCGCTGGTCGCCGTGCGCCCGGCGGTATTCGCCCATCTCGCGACGCCGGATGATGTCGCTTCTCGCGGACGGGTGACCGATCACCCGCTTCCGCACTCATCCCGGGTGCCGTCGTGGTGATGGTGGTGCCCTTGTTTCCGGGGAGTCTTCTCTTATGCCCGTTGTGGTTTTCGTGCTGGCTGTCGCGGTGTTCGCGCAGGGCACATCCGAATTCATGGTGTCGGGATTGCTCGAGCAGATTGCGGGTGACGTGGGAATTTCCCTCGGCGCCGCAGGTCTGCTGACCTCCCTGTTCGCGGCAGGCATGGTGCTGGGCGCACCGGTGATGGCGACGGCGGCGGGCCGGATGCCGGTCAGGTATTCGGTCACCGCGTTCCTGGCGCTGTTCTGTGCCGCCCACGTGGTGGGGGCGGTCGCGACCGGGTTCGGGGTGCTGCTGGTGACGCGGGTGGTCGCCGCCGTCGCCAACGCCGGGTTCCTAGCGGTCACCCTGGCCGCGTTGCCGCGCTTGGTCGGCCCGGCGTCGGTCGGCCGAGCGACATCTGTGGTGATCTCAGGAGTGACGGTCGCCTGCATCGCCGGTGTGCCCGCGGGCACTCTTCTGGGCCAGGCATGGGGCTGGCGATCGACGTTCTGGGCTGTTGCCGTGATCAGCGCGGCCGCATTGGTTCCGGTGTGGTTCATGCTCGGTCGCGACGACCGGCCCGACCCGCAAGCGCTGTCGATGCGTCATGAATGGTCGGTCGTGCGGCTGCCAGAGGTCCAGGTAGCTGTCACCGCCGGAATCCTCGTCAACGCAGCGACTTTCGCCGGGTTCACCTACCTAGGCACCATCACGAACGACGCCGCCGCGAACGGCCGGTGGGTTCCCCTCGGCCTCGCCTTGTTCGGCCTCGGTTCGTTCGCCGGCGTCACGATCGCGGGCCGCTACAGCGACACCCATCGCCAACGGATCATCACCACCGGAACAATTGCGCTCCTCGCGGTCTGGCTACTGGCCGCACTCACCGCGCACCTGCTGATCGGGGTCATGATCATGGCAGTGGTGACCGGCGCGGTCGCGTTCGGCGTGGGATCGACGCTGATCGCCACAATCGTGCGAACCGCCGCCCCCACCGCGCCGCGCATCGCAGGCGCCCTGGCAACCACCGCATTCAACGTCGGCGCGGTTCTCGGCCCGATCACCGCCGGCCTCGTCGTCGACCTCACCGCCCGTCCCGCCACGGCATGGCTGTGCAGCGCGGTCTTCACAAGCGCGGCGGTGGCCGTGGTTCTGATGGCGCAGCGTCGGCAACAGGCGAGCGAGAAGGCGCACGTAAACGCACGCTGATTCAGCGCATCTATCCGAGGCCGGCGTCGATGATCGACGCCGGTCTCCTTCAGTCAGCTCAGGCGCAATGGATTACACGTTGAAGCGGAACTCGACCGAGTCGCGAAGTAGAATAACCTCTATGCCTCTCATCCCCGTCCGTGCGGCGATCTACCTGCGCGTAAGCCTCGACCATACTGGCGAAGGTCTGGCCGTTGAGCGCCAACGCGAGGACTGCATGCAGATCGTCAGCAGCCGCGGCTGGGAACTCGTCGAGGTCTACACCGACAACAGCATCTCGGCGTTCAACAAGGTCAAGTCACGTCCGGCCTATGACCGGATGGTCGAAGACTTCACGGCTGGCCGGTTCAACGCCCTGGTGACGTGGGACCTCGACCGACTCACGCGGCAGCCACGTCAGCTTGAGGACTGGATCGACGCCGCGGAAAGCCAAGGCCTGCGCTTGGTCACTGCGAACGGCGAGGCGGACTTGCAAACCGACGGCGGCCGGATGTACGCCCGAATCAAGGCGGCTGTAGCCCGAGCCGAGATGGAACGAAAGGGCGCCCGCCAGAGCCGTGCCCAGTTGCAGCGGGCTGCGAAAGGCCGGCCACCCCGAGGAATTCGAGCCACCGGATACACGCTCAACGGCGAGCTGGTGCCTGAGGAAGCCGCAGCCATCCGCGCGGTGTTCGAGGCATTTGCTGAGGGCGCATCGTTGCGCTCGATCACCGCCGCACTGTCCGGGGCCGAACCCGTCGTTCGCGCAGCTGGCGACCTGACGTTGGTCCAAGACCTTCCCAGCTCCGTGCCGGTGCTACCAACTCGCACGGGAAAGCCGTGGAATCCGTCGACGGTTCACGGAATCCTTCGGAATCCACGATATGCCGGATGGAGCATGCTTGACGGTGAGATAGTTCGCGACGAAACCGGCGCACCAGTCCGTGCTGAGTGGGAGCCAATCGTGCCGGACGGCGTCTGGCTCGAGGTCCAGCGTCGCTTGGACGATCCGAACCGCGCTACGAATCGCGTTGGAACTGATCGACGGCACCTCGGTTCAGGCCTCTACATGTGCGCAGTGTGCGACTCGCTCGTGAAGTCGCACGGCACTCGCTATCGCTGCGCGGGCCACGTCATGCGATCGCGATCGGTCGTCGATGCGGTGGTTCTCGGGTTCGTTCGCCTACGACTCGCGCGGACTGACCTCGCCGACCTACTAGTGGAGACTGACGACGAACAGGTCTCCAATCTCGCCGAACAGGTGGCCGCGCAACGTGATCGAATCAAGCGCGCTCGCGCGGACTATAAGGCTGAACTCATCGACGGTGATCTCTATTCCGAGATTCGCGATGAGGCCGAAACAGAAATCGCGCGCCTCGAAGCAGAGCGGATGGTCATCACCGCAGGACCGACCGCTTCCGCGATCCTGTCAGCACCTTCTCCTGTAGAGGCTTTTGAGGCGGCGGACCTGGTTGCGAAACGAGCAATCATCGACCTACTTTGCGAAGTTCGGCTGACATCCGCACCGCGTGGCCGAAAGACACTGGACCCCAATTCCATTCAGATCACTCCCCGATAGTCCAGCACGCGGCGCACGGGTAGACGCCGAGGCAATGGGCATCGGCATCGGGTCCTCCGCATTGATGGCGCACTCACGGAGTGACAACATGATCCGCTCCCGAGAACTGCAGGCGAAGTGACTGACCGTCACTTCGCCTATCAGCAGGTCCGGCGCGGACTTCGGCTACCGCCTGGCCGCCGGCAGCGTGAACAGAGCCAGAACCTGGCTCAACACCAAGGTGGCCGTGGCCCAGTCACCAGCCACCCCGCACACGCCCGCAAGCGTGACGGCCAACGCGAGAACGACACGCGGATCGGCGTTCGGTCGATTTCTCGGCGGCTCGCTGTTGGCGCCCGCCGGAAAGGTCGATATGGTCAAGGCAAGTTCCTATCCGCCGAGTGATCACTCGGCGCTCGTGGCGTGCAGTCTCATGTATTGCTATTGGTGGAACCAGCTGCCCTCGTCCTGTTCCAGCAGGACGGGGGCAGCGCCGTTTTCGAGGCGATTGAGGCGTGCTCGGACGGCTCCGCATATTGGAGCAGATTCAGGCCGCGAAGGTATACAAGCCAGGCGCCAAAGGGCGGTGAAAGGACGGTGCCACCGACACCTGCATGTGGGCTCGCTCACTACGGCTCCGACTGAATAGTGCCTACCAGCGCCGCACGCGGTGACCTGGACTTCGCAGTCCGCCTGCCTACCGGCAGTGGCTGAACCAGCGCCACTAAGAAGTCGAGGACCATCGCCTATCGGAGCGTGATGCAAGTCATAATTGCGCTGTGTCGTGGGTCACGGAGCACCAGTCATCTACGGATGCTCCGATACGCGCACCGGCTACTGCCCCAGGTAGCGACGGAGATGGTGAGCGCGTACCGGCCCAGCTTGCTCGTCCCGAACACGCCGCAGGAGACTCCGGGTTGGATCGGCCGGACTGCGCGGCACCGTGTCCACGATGACGCCGCGGTCGTACCAGTCCTCCCATCACACGATCTCGTCGCCGGCGGCATTCGCAGGCCGCGCCGCCAAATGCGACCCGGCCGGGCTGCTGTCCGAATGTACGGAGCTGCGGTAGACCGCCCATCGGTAACTGACTTCGACGCTGCAAGGTTGCTGGCGGACTCGTTACCCAGCCCGGTCGACGACTGGGCCGCCTCCTTGTGGCTGCGGTAGACCGGCTTATCGGTCGGTGCCTTGCCCACCCTTTTGGGCGGCCTGCCCCCGCGGCGAGCGGATGCCCTTCCGCGCCCCCTGGGCGCGATCTCCGGATCTGAGCGATGGCCTGGTCTGTTGTGGTGTCTGTCCCTCTCGGTGTGGCCTGGGGCGTCTCGATCACGCGGGCGCCGGGCGTCAAGGGTGGCGCAGCCATCGCGCAGCGACGCCGCAGGCGCCCTTGATGCTCGGTGACCGTGTGATAGCCCCAGATCAGGCCACGCCGAGAGGGACAGACACCACGTCCCCCGCGATGATCCGCGCGACCGCAGGTCGCGATACCCTTCCGGTCGTGCCACCGCTCCGGCCTCGCCGAGCAGCTGCACGACCCGCGCACCACGCACCCACCGGCACACGCGCTACGCCACACCACCCACCTCCACAGCCGCGGCTCTAGACCGCAGCCACGCGCACCTGACGCCACCACCGCCACCGTTGCCCAAAGCACCACGCTCCCAACTTTCCGAGGTATCCCCAACGCAACCCATGTCTTTTTCTTTTCTCTTTTCCACCACCCACCACCTCACCCTCTCTGACTTCTTTTTCAGATTTTTGATTGATTTCCCCCACCCCCTTCCACATCTCACTGTCACGAAGTGGCGGTGAGATGTGGAAGGGGGTGGGGGGAATCGAGCGAAAATCTGTGCGCGAACGCGCTGGTCAGAGAGGGTGAGGTGGTGGGTGGTGGGCGCCAAAAGGTAACCACAAGTCCTGACACATGTTGTCTCGGCGTTTGCCGAGAGATTGGCTAGTTTTTCGCGCTGCTGACCTGCAGCAAGATCGACTCCACGATCGTCGAAAACACGACGAGCCGGGCCCTTCCTCGGCCGGACATTGTGCGCCCGGCGCCCGGGCCCCTCAAGGGCGCTGCGCGTCGGCTTCGCCGATGGCCTGGCGGCCACCCTTGACCGACCCGACCACCGGGCTAACGAAGCCTTCGGAGGAAGGGCCGGGGAACAGTCGGTGAGGAAAGCGTGCCGCTCCACGGCAGCCGACCGACTCCGGACACGAAAAAGCCCCCGACCCAGTAGGTCGGGGGCTTCCTCGAGGGGACCGCGGTTACGCGGTGGGCGGGACGTAGGCGCCCAGGTCGTAGATCCGGCCGTAGCCACCGCCCTCGACCGGACCGACGTAGAGCAGGCCCTCGATCCGGCCGCCGACCGCGACACCGGCCACGCGCGCTTTACGCAGGCCCGCGCGCAGGGCGCGCTGCACGTCGCGGTCCAGGGTGATCAGCCGCAGGCCTTCGTCCTGGGCGTCGACGAGCTCGGCCTGGTCGATCTCGACGACCAGCTGCGAGTCGATCACCGGGTCGCCGGCCTCGACGGCCATCGGCTTGCGGTCGACCCAGTACAGCGGCAGGCCCTTGCTGTTGCGGCGGTGACGGCGGATCACGGCGATGATCTCGCCCGACACCCCGGTGCCCGGCTCGATGTCCTTGCCGAACGGGTTGGTCGCGCCCGCGGTCATGATCTCGGCGTTGATCTGGTCCAGGTCGGTCAGCGTGCTGGTCATGATGGTGCTCCTTCGGAGTGGTGCGTGTGTTGAGAAGTCGGGAAGTTCGACGGGGCGGACGCGGTCGCCCGCCCCGTCAGCGATCGGTCAGCGAATGAGCGTCAGCACCTCCGCTCCGGTGTCCACCGGCTCGGTGGACGCCAGGATCTGCGCTACACGCGAGTGCGACAGACCGACCGCGGCACCGATCTGACGGGTGGACTCACCGGCTGCGTGGCGGCGGCGGATATCCGCATCGCGCTCGGCGAGCGGGTCCGGCGCCGGGGCGCTGTCCAGTGCCGCGAGCCCGGTTGTCGAGCCGCTGTCCAGTGCTGTCCGGTCGGTGTCCAGTGCTGTCCACTCGGCGTCTACCGGTGTCGAATCGCTGTCCAGTCCGGTCGCGGGGCTGTCTACCGGCTTCGGGGCGGTGCGCGGTACCTCGATCAGGGCGGTCAGGCCGTGCGTGGCGGCCAGACCGAACAGCGGGGCCGCCCCGGCGACTGCGGCCGCGACGGCAGCAGGGAGCAAGCGCTGACCGGATTCCGCAGCGTGCAGGCCATTTCCGACCACACTGATCAGCTCGGCGGCGAACAGCTCACCCCAGAAGAACACCTTCGTCGCGGTCGGGATCTCGATGCGCTGGGCGGCCCGGCGCTGCAACGACACCAGCGCGACAGCCGACTGGACAATCGCACCGTCGACGAAGATCGGGCCGACCCACGCTAGACGGGCGTCGATCCCGGCCATGACCGCCAAATCCGACAGCGCTGCGAACGACCACGCGAACGCACCCAAAGCAATAACGATTGTCATCGCCAATGCGGTGCCTTCGGCCCAGTCGATACCGCCGGTAGACGGGCGCTTGACGGGCTGTCCAGCGGTAGACACGGTGTTCATCGGTCCAGTCCTTCCCGCCACTCGATCGCGGCGAATGCGTTGACAGGCGTGCGCACCAGGCGCTCCTGGTGGTCGTGCAGGGCGTGCCCGGCCAACTGGTCCAGGGCGTTGTCCAAGTCGCTGGCAAGCTCGCGGTTACGGTCCTGCAGGTCGGCGACCATCGCCTCGAGCTGCGCGATGCGGGCGGCCGGATCGGTCTGCTCGGTCGTGGTCTCCGGGCGCGACGGGTGCAGCGCGATGACCTTGGCCAGCGTCACCGCCTGGCCGTGCTCGACGACGGCAGTCGACGGCATCGTCATCTCGGCCGCGGCGCTCACCGCTCCATCCCGTCTCGCTCGGTGGCGGCGGCGAACGCGTTCACCGCGGTGCTGGCGTGGGAGAACGCGTTGAGCGACTGGGTCCGGGCCGCGACGCTGGCCCCGAACGACGGGACCGGGTATTGCGGGGTGTACCGGGCCCGGTCGTCGAGCGACACCATCGGCCCGGAGAGGCCCGGCGACGGGGTTGCAGCCAGTTCACTGCTCTGCTGCTCGACGGTTGCGGACTGCTGGCGGCGGGCATCGTCGAGAGTCGGCTGCTGACGACGGATCTCATCGACACGATCCTCGATCCGCGTCACGTAGGGCGAGTTGACCACGCCCCACTTGTCGCGGCTGATGCCGTTGACGGCCAGGTCGCGGGCCTGATCCCAGCTACGCGCCTCCACAGGACCGATCGCGTCGCCCAGCTGGGCGCGCTTGGCATCGGCGTACTCGATGTTGTCGCGGTAGTCCAGGTAGGCGTCGGAGAGGTTGATCCACTCCTCGAGCCAGCGATCATCGCCGTGCTGCATCCAGGTCGACGACCACTCCCCGCGCTCGATCTCGGAGGCCGGGTCGTAGTCCTCGGGGTCGCGGTGGTCCCCGATCGAGGCCCAGTGGGTGAAATCCGAGCGCATCAGCTGCTCGGTGTCGGACTCGGTGGCGAACTCGTCGATCTCGGTGCGGTCGGTAGTCTCAGTCATTGGTTCGTGCCTCACGGAAACGTCTGTGGAAAAGGTGGGTTCGTGGCCGGGCCAGGCGCCGTGGCCGGTCATCTCTCGTGCTTGCATGTGGGACGACCACCGGGTGTCGCTCATGCCGGGCGGCTGCAATCCGCCCGGCATGAACACCTCGTGGGCCCGCTTCATCACCGCTGGCGCGTCGGTCCAGGCCTGATGCATCTCGTCGAGCTCGACCCAGTGCGGGCCGACGACCGGGTCAGCGGACCACCGGGCGCGGATCTCCCGCGCCCGCAGCAGCAAGCTGGCGTCCTCGTCGGGACCGCGGTCCTCGAACTCGACGACCCTGGCGAAGTCGGCCCGCCACAACACCTCTCGGTCGTCGGTGATGCGGTCGGCGTAGCGGGCGATGAACGGATCGTCGAGGTCGTCGTCGCGGGGGCTCACCGCTCCATCCCGTCTCGCTCAGTTGCGGCCGCGAACGCGTTCACGGGCGCGTTGGCGAACGCGTTGGCCGAGGCGGTCTCGCGGGCCGCAGCGGCCTGGCGCTCGGGGCTGCCGAACCGCTCGGCCTTCGGGGTGCGTTCGGCGAGCTTCTGCACCGCCTGGTCGCGTTCACCGCGCAGCTGCTTGGCCTCGGCGAGGGCCTGGTCGCGCTCGGCGATCATCGTGGCCAGCTGCCGGGTCAGATCCGCGTTGCGGTCGGTCAGATCGGCGTTGTGCTCGATCGAGAGCCGGTGACGACGGTCGAGGCTGTGGTACTCCTGTGAGTACTCCTCTGTCCGGGCGTGATAGGTGTCCAGCTGCGCGCGGAACAACTCCTCACGGGAGGCGACCCGCTGATCGGCCAGCTTGTTCGACAGCGTGCCGGGCAGCCCGTACTCGGAGTAGCGCGGGGACTCCGGGTGCTTCGGGTCGGTGACCTCGACCCGCATCCGCGCGGTGTCGGGGCTCGCGGAGCGGACGCTGTTGTGCGCGAAGTCCAGCGCGGCCTGCTCGCTGGTGACCGTGGCGATCTCGCTGGCCAGCACCTTGCCGGTGCCCGGTTCGATCCGAGCCACCGCCACCTCGTGCGGGGTGTCGAAGTACTCGATCACCCCTTCGGATTCCCGCGACCAGCGCCCGACCGCGTTGATCGCCTCATGACGCGGGCCCATCGCGCTGCGACGCTGCACGTCGTCGGCGGCGAACCCGTCGTGCCGAGCCCCTACCTCGACGAACACGGTCCCGTCCCTGGGCAGGCGGCGATCCCAGCTCATCTCCCGAGCGGTCTCCGACAGTGCTTCCTCACGGAACGGGTAGTGATTGGTCACCTGGACACCACCGGGCACCCCGTAGGTCGCGGCGTAGTAGGTGTGCTCGTACATGTAGTCGATCTCGTGGCCCACCTCGCGGCGAGTCAGCCCAGCCGCCCGCGCGGCCTCGATCGCCTGCTCCCGGGCCTTCTCGGCAGCCTCGGAGGCCAGTTCGTTGCCTGCCCGGTCCATATCCACATGCGCGCTGCGCAGCGCCTGCACCGCGTTGCGCTGGGCCTGATCCAGCTCGTCGTAGTTACGGGGCGGACGGGCCTCGCGGCGGGCCTCGGCCAGCTTGGCGGCCCGCTCGCGCTGCTCGGCGACCAGGCGGGCGTTGTCCTCGCGCCGCTCGGCCACCCAGTTCTCGGACAGGACCGCGACCTGGCGGGCGACCCGCTCCTGCTGGCGGTCCATCGGCTTGAAGATCGCGCCATACGGCCGGTCGGGATTGCGCTGGGCCGCATTCAGCGCGAGTGCGACCTGACCGCGCTGTTCCAGCGGCAGCACAGCGGTCTCGTGCAGGGTCGATTCGATCCCGTACCGGATACCCTCCAACCGCGCGGCGTCGTTCTCGGCGTCAGCCGCGGTGAAACCGGGCTGATGGCGGCGCAGGCCGGCCGCGACCACCTCGGAGTGGTAGTCGTTGACCCGCTTCGTGTACCAAGCCTCGGCGATGCGCTGCTCGCCGACCTGCTCACGGATGGCCTCGGCCAGCTCGCGCCGCTCCTTACGCGACAGCTTCGGCGGCTTCACACCGCTCTGGCGGCCCTTACGGCTCTGCATCCACGACCGGGCCACGGCCATGATCTGACCCAGGGTGCGCCCGGTCTCACGGACGATCTCGTCCTCGACGGCCGGGCCGTCAGCGTGAGCGGTGGTGTTGTTGTCGTTCGACATGAACATCGTGAATCTCCTTGTGTGAGTGGTGAATTGCTGGAACTTCTGGTCAGAGTTCGGCGGGCTGCGGCATCCACTCGCTGCCGTCGTGGACCTGGCGCGAGGCCCCGTCGAGACGCTGACGGTCCAGTCGCGTCTGCTTCTGGTGCTGGTCCCAATGGCGGGCGTCGAATTCCGCGATCAGCGCGGCGAGTTGGTCGAGGTCGGCGGTCGAGGGCAAGGTGGTGCGGGTCTGCCGGGTCTGGCGGATTCGGCGCTTGCACTCGGTGATCTCGCCGATCAGCTCGGCCACGGTGAACTCGGACAGATCGGTGATCTCGCGGTCGGTCACCGTGACGACCTGGTCGGGGCGGAACTTCGCGCGGATTCGGGCCTTGCGGGCTTCGGCCTCGGCGAGGTGCTGGTCGCGGTCCAACCGGATCTGCTCGGCCAGCGCGTCGAACTCGGCACGCTCGGCCGGGTCCATGCGCAGGCGGCGCTGCCACTGCTCGACCCGGTGCACGGCGTCGGATTCCAGCACCGCGATGACGGTGAGCAGGCTCGCGGCACCGACCACGAAACCGGCGGCGGCGGGACGAATGTTGTTGCTGGTCATGATGTTTCTCCTTCTCGGGGTGATGAGCGCGGGGCACGCTCAGCTCTGCTTGGGCTTGGGGTCGGACGTGGTGCGGCGGGTCTCGTAGCGGGCCCGGCGCACGGCCAGGGCCTCGACGTGGCGGCGGATCCAGCTGCCGGTGTCGGCGATGGCGTAGCCGACCATCTGGGCGGTCTCGGTGATGCCGGGGCGTCCGGCGCAGTGCCACCACCCGAAAGCGGCGACGGCCAGGACGTAGAGCGACAGCGGTCCGGGCAGCGGCAGCACGGTCACCGCGGCGACGGCGACGCCGGTACCGGCCACGGCCGGGCCCCAGATCCGGGCCCAGTCACGGGCGCGGGCGGCGCGGTCGACGACGGGCTTGGCCGTGCGACCGAACTGGCCACCGTCGTGCTTGACGGGCACGAGCTGGGCGGCGAGCTTGGCGGCCGGGCTGCCGTCCATGTCCTCGTCGAGGGCGGACAACTGAGCTTGCTGAGCCGGGGTGAGTCCTCCGAGCAGGTCTTCGCCGTGCTCTTCCGGATCGGGTAGCGGGTTCGGGACAGCCATGATGAATCTCCTTGCAGGTCAGTCGGTGTCAGGCCGGGCGGCGCTTGGTCATGGGGATCACCGGCGCCAGCGCGGCGGTGTCCGCCTCGGCCGGAGCCGGGGCCAGGGATGCGGTCATGCCCGGCAGCGGGCGCTGACGCTCGAGGGCGGCGTCGTCGAGCATCGACACCCGGCCCCACCGGGTCCGCCCACCGGCGACCCACACGACGTCGCCTTTCTGCATGGCGCGCAGCTTGTTCGGCGGGGCGATGTATTCGTCGTTGGCCTGGACGTTGCCCTCGTCGCCGACCTTCGATCCGCCGATCAACTTGCGGGACAGGTCGAACTTGCGGCGGGTGCCGTAGATGTTGGCGATCTGTTCGGGGTTGGTCGTGCGGCCCAGCAGCGAGCCACCAGAAGCCGCGGAGACAAGGCCGGTGCGGGCGTCGTCGTCGTAGCCCAGGCCCTGCCAGGTCTGCGCGATCCACCACGACCCGACACCGGCCTTACGCAGGCGCTCGACCCACTTGACCGCGCGGGTCTTACCGTCAGCCACCGCGCTGAATTCGTCGACGGCCATGAGGATCTGGCGGCCGTGGTCGACATCGGCGAGCTGCTCGAGCATGCAGCCGATGGCGCCGAACTGGGCGCGGGCCCGGTCGGGGGTCTTCACGCCTTCGAGCACGATGTAGAGGAAGTCGTAGTCGGTGATGGCCTTGCCCTCGTCGAACGCGTCGCCGAGGGAGCGCCACAGGTTGCCGAACTCCGCGCGGGCGGAGTGCAGGACCTTCTGCTTGCCCGCGATGGTGGAGGCGATCTCGTGGTCGACACCGGGGACACCGGCCCACGGGACGTCCGGGTCGTAGACCCCGCCCCACAGCTTCGCCAGCTTCTTCTCGTCGAAGCGCGACATGAACTCGAACCAGTCGCGCGGCGGGTTCTCCCCGATCGCGGTCGGCACGCCGTCGACGAGCTCCACCTTGGCCGGGGCATCGACGATCAGGTGGATCAGCGTCTCGCGGATCTCGTAGAAGTACTTCTCGGTGTCCGACGTCGGCACCGAGCCGCCGGAGATCATCGACGACAGGATCGAACGCAGGTCGTCACGCTCCTTGGTGCCCCACATGTTCAGCGACACCTGCGGGAAGATCCCGATCCGCTCCTCGGGCACGCCCATCGCGCGGAACCACTCGGCCATGCCCTCGGCAACCGCGATGCTCTGCGGGCCGCCGTTGCAGTCCAGGACCAGCACCTGCGGGCGGCCGGGACGGTTGCGGTTCCACCACTGGCGGTGCCGCATCCACGTCGCCACGAACCACGCCACGAGCACGCGGCGCATCAGGGTGGTCTTGCCCGATCCGGACGACGCCACGGTGGTCATGTGCTCGGCCAACGCGATCCACGGCACGATCAGCCGGGTCTCGTTGCGGCCCAACAGAGTTCGCAGCATCGACTTGGCCGGGGCCTGGGTCTGCTCGTGCGCCAGGCGCCCGATCACCACATCCGGGTTCAAGCCACCGGTGTGGAACGGCAGGCGCCGCTGCGCCAGGCGGGCTGCGGCGCGCTGCTCACGCTGCGACCGCGCCCACAGCGCCCGCTCGGTCTTGGCCGGGGACTGGAACCCGACCGTGGACAGCTTCACCTGCAGATGGGTGTAGGCCAGCGTCGCGGTCAGCCACGCGGCCGGGACCAGGACCACCGCCATCCCGAGCAGGCCGGCCACGTACTCCCCGGCCATGAACTGGCGCGACGCTTCGGTGGCCATCGTGCCCGGCGCCAGAATGTCCCAGTGCCACAACGCGGTCGCACCCGGCATCGCGGCCAGCGACCCGAGCAGCCAGTTGCGCAGCTTGGTCGGCTTCCACGCGTACAACGTCGCGGGAACCATGATCATCACGGTGAGCACCAGCACCGCCACCAAGCACGTACCGGCCAACAGGGCCGCATCGGTGACGCCCTCGACTGGGATCTCGCTCAGCTTCGGCATCCACCCGATCGGATCGGTCTCCAGCCCGATCGGCGGCATCGTCGGATCGACCTGGATCTGCGGGGCTTCGGTCGGCTGCGGCTGCGCCGACAGCACCGGCTCCGGGGCGTACGGTGCACAGTCTTTCGGGGTGATCATCGGTGTGCAGGTCATGACGACACCGCCTCTCCATCTTCGTTCGGGTCTGTGACCTGGGGGATTGCGTGATCAGCGGCGCCGCCTGCGATCACCCGGAGACCGGGTCGCAGATCGGACGCAGCAGGCTTGGTGGGCCTTTTCAGCAGCTCGGCGTCGACATCGGCCGACCGCATCCGCAGCCCGGCGTTCTCGAAGTGGCCTGCGGCGTTCAGCTCGGCGACGGCCTTGGTCAGGACAGATTTCACGGCGGGCCCGCGGTAGTAGTAGATGAGGCCCGCACAGTCGCTGGCGCGAGCCGCCTGGACCGCTTGGGCGACTGCGGTTTTCGCGGCCTTGAGGTTCTTCGCGGTCAGCTCGACCTCGACCGCGATCAGCTCACCGTGGTTGTTGATGTAGCGGCCGTCGTGGATGTGGGGGCGGGTCTCGCCCGGCTTGGCGATCGGGATCTCGCCGCGCAGCTGCCGCTCAGAGATCCAGCGATCCAGATCCAGCCCCACCAGCGCCAAGCGCACCTCCAGGACGGTGCGCGTGTGCGCGGCCATCTTCGGGCTGGGCATCCAGTACTTCGTCGGCCGACCGAGCAACGCGTCCGCAGTCGCCTTGGTCGGAGTGATCCACGACGGCCCCGGCACCGGACGCATCCCCAGCTCCGACACCACTTTCAGACTTCGCAGCTTGCGCACGATCCGGTACGCGCGTGACTCGGTGACACCCAACATCAACGCCACCAAATCCAGAGGGGCGCCGTACATCTCAGCCAGAACAGTCAGTAGCAGCATCTCCCGGGGCGTCAGATTCCCGCTCATCGCGGCACCTGAGCCGGCGGCACACGCTGCACGTGCACGCAATCGGTCCGCGTGGTCTCGTGTGCCCGGCAGATGTTCGGGGACTCGACGTAGGACTGCTGGTCAACCCAGGCGACCGAGCAGCCGACCATTCCGATCAGGACGGCCGCGGCCAGGACGAACAGACGCAGAGCAGGCGGCAGGTGGTTCACCGGGGCGTAGACCGCGCCGACCCCGGCGAACTCCGGGCGAGACATCGACCCGAGTGCGCTGCGTCCTACCTCGTTGCGGTCCTCATGAGGCGCCCGGAATATTCCGCCGCTCATCGCCGCACCCCCGCACGCTTTGATGAACGCCACAGCCACACTGCGCCGACGACCATCAGGACGAACCCGAGAACATCCGGCGCGGTCAGAACCATGTAGCCGATGGACATGACGGCAACCGCTGTGATCAGCGTTTTACCCCGCATCACGCTGCCCTCCGCGATGCGCTGCGACCCAGCAGTGCAGCGAGCTTGGCGCGGGCGTGCGCTGTCATCGGCGGCGCCTGAGCAACGATCTCTTCGAGGTAGTCCGAGACATCGGGTGCGGCGGCGACGTTCCGCGGCTTCAGCCGAGTCGGTCCATCACTCTCGTCAACGCTCGCTGCGCAGGCCTCCGCGTTCTTCAGACGTGGCGAGGTTACGGAACCCGCGAGCGGCCGCTTGTTTCGGATCGGGGCACTCATTTCGCACCGCCCTCGACGAGCGGGCGCTTCAGCGCCAGAACCTCGGCGCGGTCGACCTTGATCAGACGCGGCCCGACCTGGAATGCCTGCAACAGTCCGGCTTTGACCCAGCGGCGCACAGTCGTGGGATGCACGCCACCGGCAAGCACCCCGGCATCGCGCAGGCCGATCAGAACAGGCCCTGTCGAGTTCTCCCCTGTGTTCATCTATGCAGCTCCTTCCACATATGCGGCTTGTGTATACACAAGAGCGTATACGCAGTTGCGTATACGCTCAAGCATTGCGTATACGCAAGGTGCTACAGACAGCAAAAAGCCCTGATCAGAAGCCTGATCAGGGCTCTTGACACCGGGCTACCCCGGCGCGCGGCGACTCCGCATTACTCGCGGGGCAGAACCATCCGGAAGGAAAAAGTCCGGTACCGGCCCGGAATGTACGACACGTCCGACAGCATCAGCAGCTGGTCTGCCGACGTCAGGTAGCGCTGCTTGACCATCAGAATGGGCTCGCCGGCCGGAACCCCCAGCCACTCCGAATGGCTTTCGGGAGGCACTCGCTCCGACAGTTCTTCCTCGAGGATTTCCGCCTCAGGCGGCGACTGGCCGGGCAAGTGATAGGAGTCCGAGATCGAGATCGGCCGGCCATCTTCGGATGCGCGAACCGTCTCGTGAATCAAGGCGGCACCTACGTCGATACTGAACGTGTCAGCGAGAGCTTCATCGGCAACGATCTCGGCCGACTGCCGGTCGATCACCACCTCGACGCCCGCCGTCGCTTCGGTCTCATAGGTCGTTTCGGGACTCTCTGTCTGCCGCTCCGGAGAAAGCCGGGTGTCGTCTCGCTGCGCGAGGACCTGGGTCCCCCTCCGCTCGACCGTCGTCACGAGCCCCCACCTCCGCAGCTGTCCAACAGCCTGGCGAGCAACGATCTCGGACACTCCGTTTTCACGGGCGATCTCGGCATGACTAGGTAGCCAGACGTTCGGAGGGATCACTCCTTTTCGAATGTCGGCCGCGTACTTGTTCGCGATCGCCACATACTTCGGTTCCGCCATCGAGCACCCCTCTCGGTCACTGACACAGGACGTCACCTGCGTATACGCAGCTGAATGTACCCTCAACCGCGCGACACACCCGCAGCGCGACGGCGTCCCGTGTCGGGACCGTCAGCGCAACCGCCAACACTGAGCAGCGTCATCCAGGTTCCACCATGAGACGAAGGAGTCGTCCGTGGCCTCGAGCGTCCAGCCGTCCGACAGTGCGTCGAAGAACTCGTCACAGCCGGTCTTTCCACCTTTGGGCTCGCCGATGTAGATCAGCTGGTCACCGCCCGCCGCCATGTACTCCCGCAGTGTCTGGGCAGACATCGGGTCACCCCAACCGGGCGGCCAGCACAAGAACAAGGCTCGATCCCCGAAGCCCTGCTGCTCCAGCTCTGGAAGGCCAGCCACCGGGTGCCATTCCGCCCGACGCCCAGCAGCGTTCGGAAATGAGGGATTCGCCGATGCGACCGGCGGCTCGGAATCGAACGCCGCGACCTCGACACCGCGGTCGGCCAACATCGCGGCCCAGTACCCGCGTCCGGCTCCAACCTCACAGATTCCTCGACCGTCCGCGACCCGCTCAATCCAGTCGAGCGTGCTCGGGGCAGGAATCGCGTACGCGTACGTCTCTTGTAGGACAGTCTGCGCGTAACCAAGCCGAGCCGTGCCCGCACCACCGCCCGGGACGCAACGCCGCCGCTCCACGCCCTCGCCGACGAGCGGCTCCACGATCGCCCAGTACGGATTCGGGCTGTCACCGTCAGCCAGAAAGTGCAGCATTCGCAGGTCGAGCAGCCGCTCCTGCTCTGGATCGGCTCCGCCGACCAATCCCGCTGCGGTGTCCAGATATTCAGCGACCTTCGGATACTCCGTTTGCAGCCTCACCTCATCCGCGAGAAGCGTGGCCAGTTGGTCGCGACGATCCGGGGAGAGCACGAAGGAAGTCATAACGTCATTCTGCCCACCGCAGTGCGTCGGTGGGTCTCAGAGTCGCGAGCCCGTAAGGTAGCCGTTCCGCTGCCCGGGCGCTATCAACTATCTTGCGAGAGCGCTGGAACCAATTCGGGGTGCTGATATCGCATCTGAGTCAGCAACAGGCTGCCGAGCCCCAAAACGCCAATCGCGTACTGTCGGGCGTCCGGCCGCTTCTGGATGCGGTGGCGATCCACGTTCCCCAACGCCTGAGCAAAGCCCATGCCTAGATATCGCCATCCCTCCCACTCCCCGGATTGACCGCCAAGTCGCCAAACACCATCGTCAGCAAACACTTTGAGGTACAACGCCTTCCCTACAAGAGAGTTGCCGTTCTTGTCCTTCGGATCCCCAGCCCAGGTGCGAACGTGATTCTCGACAAAGATTGCTGTCTGTGCCGCAACCTTGCCCCAGTCGCCCAGTTCGACCAGCTGCCGCACGTGATCCCAAAGTTCAGCATCGAACGAGTGCACGTCGACCACGGCCTCATCGCTGGCCGACTCAGCGAGCCTTAGTTGGTAGATCGCGGCTTCAATGATGCCGCACGCATTCTGAACTCCGCGGCGATGGGCGGCGTGGAAGGTGCTTGCAGGAGTTTGATCGGTCCACATGCTGAGGGTGTACCGAACGTGGTCGAACTGCCTTATCAGGTCGTCAGATTCGCCCAAGGAGGCCACCAGCACCCCTCGAACCTTCGCTTTCCAAGCAGTGAATGCCGACTTTCCGACCTGAATTTCTTCGCTGGATGATGCCTCTGACTGCAGCTCCTCCAGTCGAGCAATCCCATCCCGAGCCCTCACTGGGCAATCTCCTCGCCTGGATCGAAACGACGCACGTTGAGCACTACTTCTTCGCTGAGGCTAATCCGCTTCGGAACTCGACGACGTCGCCGTCGGCCATGATGTAGTCCTTGCCTTCCATGCGGACCTTGCCCGCGGCTTTGGCGGCGGCCATGGAGCCCGCTTCGATCAGGTCGTCGAAGGCGACGATTTCGGCTTTGATGAAGCCGCGTTCGAAGTCGGTGTGGATGACGCCTGCGGCCTTGGGGGCGGTGTCGCCCTGGTGGATGGTCCAGGCTCGGGCTTCCTTGGGGCCTGCGGTGAGGTAGGTCTGCAGGCCGAGGGTGTGGAAGCCGGCGCGGGCGAGGGCGTGCAGGCCGGGTTCGGTCTGGCCGATGGATTCCAGCAGCTCGAGGGCGGATTCGTCGTCGAGTTCGAGGAGTTCGGCTTCGACCTTGGCGTCGAGGAAGACGGCGTCGGCGGGGGCGACGGCGGCCTTCAGCTCGGCGACCTTGGCCTCGTCGGTGAGGACGGATTCGTCGGCGTTGAAGACGTAGAGGAAGGGCTTGATGGTGAGCAGCGACAGCTCACGCAGCAGCTCGGCGTCGATCTTCTTGCCCGCCGCGAACAGGGTGGTGCCCTCGTTGAGGAAACCCTCCGCCACCTTGGCGGCGTCGAGCAGGGGCTTGCGGTCCTTCTTGACGCGGGCTTCCTTCTCGAGGCGCGGGATGGCCTTCTCGAGGGTCTGCAGGTCGGCGAGGATGAGCTCGGTCTCGATGACCTCGATGTCGGCGGCGGCGTCGACCCGGCCGTCGACGTGGATCACGTCGTCGTCGGCGAATACGCGGACCACCTGGCAGATGGCGTCGGCCTCACGGATGTTGGCGAGGAACTTGTTGCCGAGACCCGCGCCTTCGGAGGCGCCCTTCACGATGCCCGCGATGTCGACGAACGACACGACGGCGGGCACGATCCGCTCGGAGCCGAAGATCTCGGCAAGCTTGTCGAGCCGCTTGTCCGGCAACGGGACCACGCCGACGTTGGGTTCGATGGTCGCGAACGGGTAGTTCGCGGCCAGCACGTCGTTCTTGGTCAGCGCGTTGAACAGGGTCGACTTTCCGACATTGGGCAGGCCGACGATTCCGAGGGTGAGGCTCACAAGGATCAGAGTCTACGGGTCTGCCCCTACGCCGCGACCCCGCCCCGGCAGACCTTGTCTCGCCCGGACAATCTCCACGCACCTGAATCAGGCCAGAGTCGCGGGGAGGCGGAACAGCGACCAGCTCAGGGGACGAGGACGACCTTGCCCAGGTTGGTGCGCTGCTCGATGACGGCGTGGGCGGCGGCCGCGTCGTCGAGGGCGAACTCGGCGTGCACGACGGGGTGCAGCAGACCGGACGCGTAGTGCTGCCAGACCTCCTGGCGCAGGTCCTCGTAGCGGGCGGGGTCGCGCTGGGCGAGGCGGCCGATGCGGAAACCGGTGAGGGTCTTGCCGCCCGCGAGCAGGTCCTCGGTGTCGATCGCGCCGCTGCTGCCGTAGGTGACGGCACGGCCGCCCTCGGCGAGGCCGGTGAGGGTGTTGCCGAGGTCGCTGCCGCCGACACCGTCGAGGGCGTAGTCGGCCTGCTTGCCGCAGTGCAGCTGGTCGTAGGTGTACACCTCGTCGGCGCCGAGTTCACGGACGAAGCCGGCTTTGCTCTCGTCGGAGACCGCGGCGACCACCCAGCTCGCGCCGCGCACGCGGGCCAGCTGCACCGCGAGGTGGCCGACTCCGCCCGCGGCGGCGGTGACCAACGCGGTCTCGCCTGCGCGCGGGGCGACGGTGTCGAGTGCGCCGAGGGCGACGAGCCCGCTGCGCATCAGGGCGACGGCGTCGACGGCGGAGGCACCGTCGGGAATCGCGGAGGCCTGGTCGACCGAGAGCAGCACGTATTCGGCGTAGGCGTCGGCGTCACAGACGCCGACCACGCGGTAGCCGGCGCTGTACCCGTCGACCCCGTCACCGACGGCGACGACCTCACCGGCCACTTCGGCCCGCAACGGCTGCGCCACGCTGATGCGCCGGATCGCCGACAGGGTGACCCCGATCGCCTCCACCCGGACCAGCAGCTCACCGGCACCGGGCACCGGCACCTCGGCCGCGACGACCTCGAGCACCTCCGGACCACTGCTGCGCTCGTACTGAACCCGCCGCATGACACCTCCTACAAAATTGGACGAAGGCGCAAGATTAACCGGCTGACCTCGTGTTTCCACACGCTCCGACCCGCCGAGTGCGATATCTCACCGCATCGATGACGGCACGGAGAGCACCTTCTCGATTCGGTTACCCCGTCCCCGGCACTCGGACGCGTGCGCAACAACACACCCCGCAAGGCGAATTGCGGGCGCACTTCGCATCCCGCACCGACACCGCCGCGAACACATCAACTGTCGACAACCAGGCCCGGCGGACCGGCTGCGGCGCCGCCTGGCACGCACGGCCCGAAGACGGTCACCGTCGACGGCGGCCGAGGCGGCGCGCGGGAACTCCAACGACGAACGCGAGATCGGCGGCGCCCTTGCGGCGGTCCCGCCATCGAGCACTCTGGCCGCCACCACGGCTCCGGCGTAGCGTGACGCGTATGGAGGCGACCACGGAGGTGGTGACCGCAGCCCCCGCGCCGGTTCTCGCCGCGTTCATCGACCGGTACGTGGGCTATCGGATGACGGGCTACAAACCAGGATTGCACCGTGGTCTGCCCTCACGGCACATGACGTTCATCGTGGCCGCCGGCCCCCCGATCGAAGTCGTCGAGCAGACCGATCGGCGTCAACCACCCGGCAGCTACCGATGTGTCCTGAGCGGACTGCAAGCCGCCCCGGCGATGATCGCGCACACCGGTTTCCAGGAAGGTGTCGCCATCGAGCTCACCCCACTCGGCAGTCGTGTGCTGTTCGGGATGCCCGCGAGCGAGATGTGGGATGTGACGATCGAATGCTCGCAAGCGCGAAGGTCTTTGGGCGATCAACTCGCCGACGCCGTACACGCGCACGATGATTGGCCGAGCAGATTCGCCGCCTGCGACCGGGCGCTCACCGCGGCGGCCCGCACCGAATCGGTCCCCGGGGCCGAATTGACCTGGGCCTGGCGCACTCTCGTCGGCACGGGCGGCACCTGCCCGATCAATCCCCTCGCCGAACGCATCGGCTGGAGCAGACAACACCTCACCCGCAAGTTCACCGCCGAATTCGGCGCGAGCCCGAAACTGGCCGCGCGGATCATCCGATTCGAACGCGCCCGCCGCATGCTCACCAACACGCCGTCGTATGTCTCGATCGCCCAGATCGCGGCCACCTGCGGCTACTACGACCAGGCGCACCTGAATCGCGACTTCGCCGAACTGGCAGGCGTGGCGCCGACAGCCTGGCTGGCAGAGGAGATTCCATCCGTCCAAGACCCGGGGGCGGCCGAAGCGCGAGGCTGAGGACATGACTACTTCCACCGACACCCGCAGCACGATCTGGCCGTGCCTGGCCTTCACCGACGCCCGCGCCATGATCGGATTCCTCACCACCGCCTTCGGTTTCGAGGCGACCGCCGTCTACGCCCGCGACGACGACCCGTCGATCGTCGAACACGGCGAACTGCGCTGGCCCGAAGGCGGCGGCATCATGTTCGGCTCCACCGGCCGCGACGACGACTCCCCCTTCTGCACCCGCCCACCCGGCGTCGCCAACATCTACCTCGTCACCGACAACCCCGACGCCCTCTACACCCGCGCCACCGCCGCGGGAGCGACCATCATCCGCGGACTCCGCGACGAGGACTACGGCTCCCGAGGCTTCAGCGCCCAAGACCCCGAAGGCAACCTCTGGAGCTTCGGCACCTACAGCGGTGAGTAAACCCGCTCCCCTACCTCGCACGACCTAACCTCGAGGAGGGTCCGCCGCGTGTTCGCGCGCAGCAGTTCCCCGGTGCCGGTCGTCCCCGGCGAGACCGAGGTCGGCGCGAATGTGCGGGTGACCTGGGCGCTGGAATAGCCGCGG
>NZ_JBFAJZ010000018.1:0-356 GCF_040655475.1 Nocardia sp. NPDC050413
CTCGAGACTCGCGCTTCGCGCATGCGCTTCGAGCGCTGTTCGCGCGGCCGGGCCGCTGCGCCGCTTCGCGGCGGACCCTCCTCGAGGTCGGGTCGTGCGGGGTTGGGAGTGCGGTCATGGCGGACTCGAGTGGTGCCGTGTGGCTGGGAAGGCGGTAGGTGGCGGACTCGAGTAGTGCCGCGGGGCTGGATGTGCGGGCGGTGGACTCGAGTGGTGCCGTGCGGCTGGGAAGGCGATAGGTGGCGGACTCGTGCCGCGGGGCCGGGTGTGCCGTAGGCGGTGGACTCGAGTGGTGCCGTGTGGACGAGAGCCCGGTTGGTGGTGGACTCGGGTGGTGCCGCGTGGGTTGGGAGTGC
>NZ_JBFAJZ010000018.1:453-70588 GCF_040655475.1 Nocardia sp. NPDC050413
CGCGGTTGGTGGTGGACTCGGGTGGTGCCGCGTGGGTTGGGAGTGCGGTTGGTGGTGGAGTCGGGTGGTGCCGCGTGGGTTGGGAGTGCGGTTGGTGGTGGAGTCGGGTGGTGCCGCGTGGGTTGGGAGTGCGGTTGGTCGCGGAGTCGGGTGGTGCCACGTGGGCTGGGAGTGCCGTTGGTGGCGGACTGGGGGAATCCCATTCGAGTTGCTGGTGTGGCTCGCCATAAACTCCCCTCGTGGCTGCCTACTCCGCTGACCTGGACCTTGCTCTTCGATTGGCTGATGAGGCCGACGCCATCTCCAAGGAGCGCTTCGGCGCTGTGGACCTGAAAGTCGACTCGAAACCGGACCTCACTCCCGTCTCGGATGCCGACCTCGCGGTGGAGCGGGTGATCCGTCGGGTGCTGAGTGCCGAACGCCCGGACGATGCTGTTCTCGGTGAGGAGTTCGGCGGTGATGCCGAGTTCACCGGCAGGCAGTGGGTGGTCGACCCGATCGACGGGACCAAGAACTTCGTTCGTGGTGTTCCTGTGTGGGCCAGCCTGATCGCCCTGCTCGAGGACGGTGTTCCGGTGGTCGGGGTGGTCAGCGCCCCGGCGCTCGGTCGGCGCTGGTGGGCGGCGGCGGGGTCGGGGGCGTGGGCTCAGGTTCATCCTGGTGCTCCGAAACCCATCACGGTGTCGGCGGTGGGCGAGCTGGATTCGGCGAGCTTGGCGTTCTCCTCGCTGTCGGGCTGGCACGAGCGGGGGCTGCGGGAGAAGTTCGTCGACCTCACCGACGAGGTGTGGCGGGTCCGGGGGTACGGCGACTTCTTCAACTATTGCCTGGTGGCCGAGGGGGCTGTGGATATCGCTGCCGAACCGGAGGTCTCGTTGTGGGACCTGGCTGCCCTCGACATCCTGGTTCGCGAGGCGGGCGGCACGTTCACCTCCCTGGACGGGCGCCCGGGCCCGCACGGCGGCGACGCGGTGGCGACCAATGGTCCCCTGCACTCCGAGGTCCTTGCCCGTTTGCGGGCGTGAGAGGCGAGTTATCCACATGTGAGCAGATCCCGGTCACGACCGTGATCGGGGTCGGCGGAGGGGCCGCGGTCCCGGCGCTCGCTCGTAGGATGGCCCGGTGAGCAATTCCGGCGCCACAGCCCCCGACGACTTCCCCCCGGAAGACTTCCCGCCCGACGACCCCTACTCGTCGGGCGGCGGTTACGTCTCCGAACACGATTTCGACGACACCGGCGGCTTCCACTTCGACGACCTCGCCCCCGCCACCCCGGGCCGGGCGGCGGCCCCCGCACGCGGTGAGACGGCAGACGAGGTCTTACGCCGGGTCTTCGGCTACGACAGCTTCCGTGGCGACCAGGCCGCCATCGTCGAACAGGTCATCGGTGGCGGTGACGCACTCGTCCTGATGCCGACCGGCGGCGGCAAATCCCTGTGCTACCAGGTGCCCTCGCTGGTCCGCCCGGGTGTCGGCGTCGTCGTCTCACCGCTGATCGCCCTCATGCAGGACCAGGTCGACGCGCTGAGTGCCCTCGGGGTGCGGGCCGGGTTCCTCAACTCCACCCAGTCGCCCGATCAGCGCCGCACGGTGGAGGCGCAGTTCGTGACGGGCGAGCTGGACCTGCTGTATCTGGCGCCGGAACGCCTGCGCCTGGAATCCACGCTGCGGCTGCTCGATCGCGGCACGGTCGCCCTGTTCGCCATCGACGAGGCGCACTGCGTGTCGCAGTGGGGCCACGATTTCCGGCCGGACTATCTCGCGCTGTCGCTACTGCACGAACGCTGGCCCGACGTTCCGCGCATCGCGCTCACCGCCACCGCCACGGCGAAGACCGCCGCCGAGATCGTCGAACGACTCGATCTGGGTGAGGCGAAGCAGTTCGTCGCCAGCTTCGACCGGCCCAACATCCAGTACCGGATCGAGGGCAAGAACCGCCCCGACCGGCAGCTGCTCGAGTTCATCCGTACCGAGCATCCCGGCGACGCGGGCATCGTCTACTGCCTCTCGCGCAATTCGGTGGAGAAGACCGCCGCCATGCTCAACGAGAACGGTGTGCGGGCGGTGCCGTACCACGCGGGTCTGGACAACCGGGTGCGCGCGGAGAACCAGGCTCGGTTTTTGCGCGAGGACGGGCTGGTGGTGGTGGCGACCATCGCCTTCGGCATGGGTATCGACAAACCCGACGTGCGGTTCGTCGCCCACCTCGACCTGCCGAAGTCGGTGGAGGGCTACTACCAGGAGACGGGACGCGCGGGCCGCGACGGTCTGCCGTCGACGGCGTGGATGGTCTACGGGCTGGCCGATGTGGTGCAGCAGCGCAAGATGATCGACTCGAGCGAAGGCGACGCCGCCCACCGCAGGCAACTGCAACTGCACCTGGACGCCATGCTCGCCCTGTGCGAGACCGTCAATTGCCGACGCGCGCAACTGCTGAACTATTTCGGTCAACAGCCCACCGGACAGGGCTGCGGCAACTGCGATGTATGCCTGAACCCACCCGAAACCTGGGACGGCACCGTCCCCGCGCAGAAACTGCTCTCCACGGTGCTGCGGCTCAAACGCGAACGCGGACAAGCCTTCGGCGCCGGTCACCTCGTCGACATCCTGCTCGGCAAGACCAACCCGAAGATCACCCAGCACCGCCACAACGAACTCACCGTGTTCGGTATCGGCACCGACCTGCGTGACACCGAATGGCGCGGGGTGGTCCGTCAACTGCTGGCCGGCGGTTTCCTCGCGGTACAGGGCGAATACGGCGTCCTTGCCCTCACCGACGCGGGCAACGAGGTGCTCTTCGAGGGCCGCAAGGTGGCGTTGCGTCGCGAACCCGAACGCCCCACCCGGCCCGCGCGCGCCCCCAAGGCGGCGAAGGCCGCGGCCGACCTGCCCGCCGCCGATGTGCCACTGTTCGAACGCCTTCGGGCTTGGCGCGCGGCCACCGCCAAGGAGCAGGGTGTGCCCGCCTACGTGGTGTTCCACGACGCGACTTTGCGCGAGATCGCGGCCCGCAAACCGGGCGACCTCGCCGCTCTCGGCACCGTCGCCGGGGTCGGCGAGAACAAACTGGCCCGGTACGGGGAGGGGGTGCTGGCCACGCTGGCGGGCGACTAGCGGGAAGGGAACTCGCGACGGATCAGGGGGTGCCGCGTTAGTGTCGATTCATGGCCAATGGTGAAGGCTCCGAGTCGGAGACGTCGGGTGGGTCGAGCTCGGGTGGCGCGGATGCCCCCGCGCCGATGCCGCATCGGCATATCGACCCGGCGGTCGCACCGTCCTTGCTCGGCGGCCACCACCGCCCGGTGCACCGGGGCAGGCCGCGCTGGTCGACGGTGGCACTCGTCCTCGTCTTCGCGTCCGCGCTCGCCCTCTATCTGCTGTTGCGTCCGGGTGGCTGACCCGGCGGAGACCGTAATGTTTGTGATGGCGCGGACCAGCATCGCCCACCACGCCCTTGTGAATTCCGGTAGCCGCACGTCATAGCCCTTCCTGCGCCGCCTGCCACGGCGCACCGTTGGCCTCCTCGACCGATCGAACGGTGATCGGTCCGCGCAAGGAGGCGACGGCCATGGTCTGGACCAAGTGGGCGATCCGAGGGGTGTGCACGGCCCTCACCGCAACCGGATTCGTCTGTGCCGCAGCACAATCGGTGTCGGCGGAACCGGCGGTGGTCACTGTGATCCAGGATCTGCGCCGGATCGTCGCGCCCACCGTGCCGGGTACCTACGGCGGCGACACAGCGGTGGTCATCCTCGGGTACGGACTCACTCCGGAGGGCACCATGCGCGACGAACTGCTGCGCCGGTTGCGGACCGGCTACGTGCAGGCGGTGTTCGCGCCGTGGTCGCCGATCATCGTCACCGGCGGCAACCCGCAGGCGGGTCGCAGCGAGGCCGACGCCATGGCGAGCTGGCTCGAGGACACGGGTATCGACCCCGCCCGCATCCTGCGCGAGCCACACGCCGACTCCACCATCGGCAATGCCGACCACACCGCCGCCCTGATGAGCGAGCACAACCTGACCTCGGCCGTCCTCGTCACCTCCGCCGACCACGTCACCCGGGCGCGAGCCGCCTTCGACGCGGCCGGGGTCACCGTGGTCGGCGAACTGACGCCCGACACCGCCCCCTGGCCCCACCTACCGCTGAGCATCGACCAGTTCGGCCCCATGCTGCCCGCGGACTAGCCGACGGTGCGGCCCACTGTGATCGCACACAGTATTCCGCGACTGTGCCGACGCCCGTCACGACCTGGGCCGATCGTAGGGGCACGGACTCCGAGTCCTCTCCCGCAACTTCGAGGTGACACCAGATGCAGCTCCACCTGTCCGACCGCGACATCCTCGCCGAGCTCGAATCGACGGCCGAGGACAACCTCAACGACCACCTGGCCAAGGCCAAGGACTGGAATCCGCACGACTACGTGCCGTGGGACGAGGGTCGCAACTTCGCCGCCATGGGTGGAATCGATTGGGAACCGGGGCAATCCAAGCTCAGCGAAGTGGCGCGGGCGGCCATGATCACCAATCTGCTCACCGAGGACAACCTGCCCTCCTATCACCGTGAACTGGCCGACACCTTCGGCCTCGACAATGCCTGGGGCACCTGGGTCGGGCGCTGGACAGCCGAGGAGAACCGGCACGGCATCGTCATGCGCGACTACCTCGTGGTGACCCGCGCGGTCGACCCGGTCGCCCTGGAACAGGCACGGATGGCGCACATGACCGCCGGTATCGCCAAGCCGGAGAAGGGTTCCCAGTTCCTGCGCGGCGTCGCCTACGTCACCTTCCAGGAACTGGCCACCCGCATCAGCCACCGCAATACCGGCACCCTGTGCGGCGACCCGATCGCCGACCGGATGCTCGCGCGCATCGCCGCCGACGAGAACCTGCACATGATCTTCTACCGCAAACTGTGCGGCGCCGCCCTCGACCTCACCCCCGACGCCGCCATGGCCGCGATCACCGATGTCATCCTGCGCTTCCAGATGCCCGGCCTGAACCAGCCCAACTTCCGCCGCAACGCGGTCCTGCTCGCCAAGCACGGCGTCTACGACCTGCGCCAGCACCTCGACACCGTACTGAAGCCGGTCCTGCGCACCTGGCGGATCTTCGAACGCTCCGACTTCGGCCCCGAGGGCGAACGCGCCCGCGACGAACTGCACGCCTATCTCACCGATCTCGAGGTCAAGGCCGCCCGCTTCGAGGAACAACGCGACCGCGCACTGGCAAGGGCCGCCGCCCGCGCCTGATCCGGCCATGGAATAAACCGCTGGCGCCGTCACTTACAGTTGACCGTTATGAAGGAGAAAGGCCGGAAGGTCATCGCGACCAACCGCAAGGCCCGACACAACTACACGATCCTCGACACCTACGAGGCGGGGATCGCGCTGGTCGGCACCGAGGTGAAGAGCCTGCGCGAGGGCAAGGCCTCGCTCGTCGACGCCTTCGCGACGGTCGACCACGGCGAGGTGTGGCTTCGTGGCCTGCACATCCCCGAGTTCAGCCACGGCACCTGGACCAACCACGCGCCCCGGCGCACCCGCAAGCTGCTGCTGCACAAGCGTGAGATCGAGCACCTGGTCGGCAAGTCCCGCGAGGGCAACCAGACGCTGGTGCCCCTGTCGATGTACTTCTCCGACGGCAAGGTGAAGGTGGAGCTGGCTCTGGCCAAGGGTAAGCAGGACTACGACAAGCGCCAGGATCTGGCTCGCCGCCAGGCCGAGCGTGAGGTCACCCGCGAGATCGGTCGGCGGGTCAAAGGCATGCGTTGATCTCCGTCGTCCTCGCCCTGATCGCGGCGGCGGGTTACGGAGTCAGCGACTTCTTCGGCGGCATCGCGGCCCGCAGAGTCACCGCTCTGCGGGTCGTCGTCGTCTCGTATCCGTGGTCGGTGCTGCTGGTCCTGCTGATCGCACCGCTGGTCGGCGGTCATCCCGACACCGCGTCGATGCTGTGGGGGCTGGCCGCCGGTGTGGCGAGCGGGCTCGCGGTGTGGTGGTTCTACGCCGCGCTCGCCGACGGGCCGATGGCGGTGGTCTCCCCGGTCACGGCGGTATTGGTGGCCGGTATTCCGGTGATCGCCGGCTTCTTCCTCGGTGAGCGCCCGGGCCCGGCCGCGATCGCCGGTATCGCGCTCGCGCTCGTCGCGGTGGTGCTGGTGAGCCGTGAGGCACCCGACGAGACCACCGAGGAGATCATCGGCGGACGGCAACTGCGCTTCTCCCGTCGCGTCGCCCTGCTGACCGTCGGTTCCGGCGCCGCGTTCGGGTTCGCCTTCTTCTTCCTGCACGAAACCGACCCGTCCGCCGGGCTGTGGCCGCTGCTCGGCCAGCGCGGCGCCGCGACGGCGGTGGTGTGGATCTGCGCTCTGGCCGCCGGTCAGTTCGCTGGCCTGCACGGTGAACCGCTGCGGTTGGCGTTGTGGATCGGCGTGCTCGACGTGATCGCCAACGCCGCCCTGCTCTACGCCTTCCACGGGGCGATGCTGTCGGTGGTCAGCGTGATCGGTTCGCTGTACCCGGCGGCGACCGTGCTGCTGGCGATGGTGCTGCTCGGCGAACGAATCAGCCGCACCCAGAAATTCGGGCTGGTACTCGCGCTCGCGGCGGTCGCGATGATCGCCGCGGGCTGAGACCTACAACCGGGTGCAGGGCTCGTGCAGCCCGAGCCTGGGCAGCGTCGAACCCTGGTAGCCGACCGCGATCGGCCGCGCACCCATCGGCGCGCTGTCGTCGGGCTGGAACACCACGGTCCACTCCTTGCTCAGGTCGGGCGCGTCCGCACCGACCGGATGGATGGCGACGATGCCTTCCCCGTCGGGTTTGAGCCCCTCGGCGGCCCGCCGCAGCCCCTCCCGGGTGAGCTCGCCGCGCTCCGCCGCCTCGGTGAGCAACGCCCTGAGCGGGTAGGAGATGGCCCAACCCAGCGAATATCCGAAGTTGGACGGTTCGTGATCGGTCGCCTCACGTGCCTTCTGCGCGCCGACGCTGTCGCCCGCCCAGCTGTCGACGGGAGTCATGTAGTTGTAGCGGGCGGCGAGCGCCGGGGCGGCGGCGGTCTGGTGCAGTGCGGCGTTCCAGGTGGGCAGCGAACCGAGGAACCTGCCGGTGAATCCCGCGCGCACCAGCTTGCCCACGATTTCGGCCGTTTCGGCGGGGCCGGTGGCCAGCATCACCAGATCGGGGTTGGCGGCGAGCACCTCCTGCACCGGTCCGTCCTGATTGCCCACCTCACCGTTGGGTCCGGTGTCGATGCGGTCGGCGATGGTCGCGCCGTTCGCGAGCGCCCACTTCAGCGCGCCGCTGGCGTAGTCGCCGCCGTAATTGCCCCGGTAGGACACCACCGCGATATTCGTCGGCGCGTAGTGGTTCTCGGCGAACCAGTCCAGGCCCATCACCGCTTCGGTGCAGTAGGAGTAGCCCGCGCTGAGCACCAGGTTGCGGTCGGCGCTGCGGTAGTTCCAGCCCGACCACTGGGTGGCGGCGGTGCTCACCATGTTGTCGGCGTCCATCTGGTTGAGCATCGCGATGGTCTGCGAAGTGCCGAAACTCATCGCGAGGGCGAGCACATTCGGTTCGATCTCGGCGTAGCCGGCACGATGCCTGCCCGGGTCGAGGGAGGTGTTGCGGCTGTGGGTGGTGATGTCGACGTCGTAGCCACCGATCCCACCCGACTCGTTGACCTGGTTCCAGAACGCGAGCTGACCCTCGTTCATCGACGAACCGAGCGCCGAGAACGGGCCGTCGGCCAGGTCCGAGAGCACTCCGAGGTACAGGCAGCCGCGATCGGGGTGCGCGGAACCCGGACAGGGTTGACTGCTCACGCCGGGAGCCTGTTCCGACTCACCGGCCGAACACGCCGCGGCGAGCACCAGTCCGGCAACAGCCGGAATCACCGCGACCCGGCGCAGCCCACGCCGACGGGGGAATGCCATCAATCAACTCCTTGGTCCAGCCGCCCAGGCGATCTCGCTTCTCCCGGTTCGACCGATCGAGAACGATACTCGCCCCCACCGACTGTGCCGGACCAATTGGCCGGTTCGCTACCAGGTCACCACGACGCCACCCCGCGCTGGCAGAAATAAGGGGAAGAAACCCGGAAGCACGGGTGTTAATATGACTAGCCCGCAAGGTGCGGGCACGTACGGGGCTGAACGGTTTCGACTGCGTACGTTGATTCAGGGGAAGCGTGTCGGTGCAGGCAAGAGACCACCGTAAGCGTCGTTGCAACCAATTAAGCGCCGATTCCAATCAGCGCGACTACGCTCTCGCTGCCTAAGTAGCGAAGCGTGTCTGTCAGTCCGGGTTCGTCCCTCGACCCGGGTACTGGCATCAGCTAGAGGGAATCACCGTCCAGGTCGGTCGCGGATCTGGGCGGGACATCGAACAGCGACTGGGATCGTCATCCGAGCTTGTTCGCGAGACCCGGAGATCCGAGTAGAGACATAGCGAACTGCACACGGAGAAGCCCTGAAGACGCGGCGGAGGACCCGGGTTCGATTCCCGGCAGCTCCACTCGAGGCCCCTCACCTGACGCGCAGGTGAGGGGCTTTTTCATGGGATCAGCCGCCCGCGCGGCGGCGGAACGTGCGCTTTCCACCGGCAGCCGCGGAGGTGCCGCGCAGCTTGGCTTCGTTCTGGGCGGCGCCGGCCACGGAGGCGTTGCCGTTCTTGCGTTCCAGGGCTTCGCGGAACTTGCGTTTGGTCGCCTCGGTGGGTGACTCGGTCGGGTTTTCGTCTTCGGACATGGGGTAAGCCTGCCATCTGTGTGAGGGCGTTGTTACCAGCTCGGTACGATCCAGCCAGGCGGGGGCCGGGCAGGAGGGACGCGGGCGTGATCGAGGTATGGGGTGCGCGGGTCGCGGTGCGGTACGCGGACGGGCGCTTGGTGACGACGCCGCTGCGGGCCGACAACGAGATCGCCCTCGACGTCGGTGTGGCCGAACTCGCGCGGATCGCCCTGGCGACCACCGAGGACGGGCAGATGGCGTTGCTGCTGTTCTTCCGGTCGGCGGAGTTCGTGGTCGGTGGTGAAGCGACGCAACGGCATCCGGTTCCGGTGTTCCTGGAGACGGGGTTGCGTGAGCAGGCCCAGGTGCTGGTTCGCGCGGTCGAACGCGATCTCGTCGGTCTGCGCCGGGTGTTCCCGCCACGTCCGAGTCTTGTTCCGCCGCGCCCGCTTCTCGGCCCGAACGGCCCGCGACGACCCGATGTCGGTGCGGCGGCGGCCCGCATGCGGCACGCGGGCAACTGCGCCCGCGAGATCGATACCCTGCACGCCGCCGCCCGCCCGGACGAGTACGTCCTCGAGCTGGCGCAGGCCGGGCACGAGGGCGCGCCGGGCCTGCTCGTGATCACCACCCTGCGGTTGCTGTTCGTTTCCGCGTGGGCGATGTACGAGTTCCCGGTGTCCGTACTCACCGGCGCCTCGGTGCGGTCGGGCGCGGAAAACATGGTGACGCTGCGGATTTCGGGTGCGGGCACCGATCTGGACTTCCACGACTGGACCGCGACCGACTTCGAGCGGATGGCCGAGGCGATCCGCTTGGCCTGCGAGATCGAGCACGTCGACGGATCGATCGCGCCGTCGCTGCCGTCGTCGGCCGACCTGTTCGGCGAGTGGCAACTGCTGGTGGAGCGGCGCAAACTCGGGATGGTCGCCGACGAACCGTTCCGGCGTCAGGCGGTCGGCATCATGCTGACCATGCCGGGCTGAACACCGGCGCCCCCGCGTGCAGCGCCACCCGCCGCCAGGGACTCGACGGACGGAGGTGCAGACCCGCGATCATCCGGCGCCGTTCCGCCACTTGGCTTTTCGCGGCCGAAAGATCCTGGGTGGCGGCCCAGAAGATGGCTCCGGTGAGGAAGCCGTCGCCGAACTGACGCCAGTTGCGATAATGCTGACGTGCCCGGTCGAGCCCGGTGAGCATGTGTTCGAAGGCCTCGTCCTCGGTGAGATAGCCGGCGGTACACGAGGCACGGGCGATGAACACCAGCCGCGCCAGATCCCAGGCGGTGGCGTCGTTCTGCAGCGGTGCGGGCAGGTTGTCGGTGATGCCGAGTTTGATGGCCTGCAACCAGGCGTCGTAGTCCCGGTCGATACCGGCCGGACCCCGGTAGCCACGGAAACCCGAGAGCGTGTGCAGGAATTCGCGGTGCTCGTCGGCCAGCCCCGACCGGTCGACCCGCCCGGTGTCGGTGGCCGCGGCGACGGCGAGCGGGTGGACGAGTTCGAACAGCGGCGCGTGCATGCCCGCCAGCAGCCGGCGGATGGTGTCGCGCGCGTCCTCGGCGTGGTCGACGCCCCACGATTCGTGCAGGCCCTCGATCGCGGTCTCACGGCGCGTGGCGGAACTGCCGGGCTCCTCCGGTAGGAAGGCGACACTGTCGCAGTAGGCGCCCCAGCTTCGCCCGTAGTAGGCGCCGACGGCCAGCGCGCGGATCCGGTCGTCGTCGAGCGCCGCGCCCGACCACACGTCGGGTTCGGGGTCGATATCCGCGCCGGGAAACCCCGCCACGCGCGGTCGCCCGTGCACTGAGCCTGCCGATTGCATCCAGCCACCCCTCCGCCGAGCCGAACGTTGTGTTGCCAGATCTTACGGACGGGCGGCCTCCGGCGGAACCGAGTGTGTCGGTGCGCGGTACTACCGTCGGGGGATGGGCTACCGGGAACGTCGGTCACGGGTCGATCGCGCGGTGGTCTGGCAACGCACCGGCGGCGGCGCGGACCAGGCCAGCGTGTTCCCCGACGGCTGCATGGACTTGATCTGGACCGAGGGCACCCTGATGGTGGCGGGCCCGGACAGCCGTGCCGCACGGGTGCGTGCCGGTGCCGCCGAATTCGTCGGCGTCCGGTTCGCCCCGGGTGCCGCACCGGCTGTGCTCGGCGTGCCCGCCGTAGAACTGCTCGACCAGCGCGTCGAACTCGACACGATCGTGCCCGCCGCCACCGCCCGCGCACTGCTCGATCGGGTCGACAACGCGCCCGACCGCGTTGTGGCTCTCGAATCCGTTGCCGTCGACCTCGCGGCCGCAGCGCCCTCACCGGACCCGCTGCTCACCGGAATCGCCGAGGCTATGGCCGCGGGCGAATCGGTCGCCCACACCGCTGCCCGCGCGGGACTGTCGGCACGCATGCTGCACCGCCGCTCGCTCGTGGCATTCGGTTACGGCCCCAAGATGTTGGCGAGGATTCTTCGATTTCAACGCGCACTGGAAACCATCCGCGCGGGGACTCCGGCCGCCGAGACAGCGGCCCTGCACGGCTACGCCGACCAGGCACATCTTTCCCGGGAGGTCCGTGACCTGGGCGGATGTACGGTGCGCAGCCTGCAACCCGGCTGAGCGTGCCCGGAAAGTCTCATTCGGCTCAGCTGCGATACGAAGTTATGCTCACTGTGCACGCCCCGTCGCATGTGCCAGGCCCAGTCCGAACCACGACGAGAGGATGTGACCCGATGATCGACGAATCCGTGTTCACCACGCTGCGTATCGAGGCCGAACGAGACGAAGTACGCCGACTTGTCGTCGGTGCCGTCGTCGTGCGCCACGACCGGGTACTCATCCTGCGCCGACGACGATCCGACTTCCTCAGCGGACGGTGGGAGTTGCCGAGCGGTGTCGTCGAGCACGGCGAGGCGCTCGACGACGCCCTCGCCCGTGAGGTTGCCGAGGAGACGGGTCTCGAGGTCACCGGCATCACCGACTACCTGGGCGACTTCGACTATCTGTCCGGCAACGGCGCGCGCACCAGACAGTTCACCTTCGTCGTCGACGTCGCCACCACCGGACCCGTGCAACTCACCGAGCACGACGCTCACCTGTGGACCAAGCTGGACGGCGAACCGCCGGTCAGCGACGAGGTCCGCGAGGTGCTCGGCCGGTATCGGCGGCGCCTGCGCGACCCGCACGGCTGGTCGACCTATCCGCTGGGCAACGGCGCGTAGAGGTCGACACCGTGCCCGTCGGGGTCGGCGAGCACGGCGTAGCGCTGGCCCCAGAAGGCGTCCCACGGCGCGAGTTCACCGTGGTATCCGGCGCCGACCAGCTCCTTGTACAGCGAGTCGACCTCGGCCGGATCGGCGCAGCGGAACGCGAGGCTGCTCCGGCCGGGGCCGCTGGGTGGTTGCCAACCGGGGGTGAACGAGGCGACCGTCGCCTCGGTGTCCAGCAGCAGCCGCATCCCACCGGACAGGGGAGCCTCGGCGTGCCCCTCGGTCTCACACCCCTCGGGGAAGTTCAGGCCGAGCGCACGGTAGAAGGCCACCGAGGCGGCCATGTCGGACACGATGATCGAGATGGCGTCGAGCTGAGGAGTCATGTCCGGCAGCGTATTCGGCGCGAAGGCCGGTCGTCTTGAACGAATCGGACATCAACGCGCGGGCACGGGCACCAGTTCGGCGATGAGGTTGCCGATCAGGATCTGCAGATGATCGCGGACCCCGCGCACGACCTCGATCGGTTGCCCGGCCGGATCCGACAGCACCCAGTCGCGATAGCTGATGCCGGGGAAATACGGGCACACCTCGCCGCAACCCATGGTCACCACCACGTCGGACAGCCCGACGACATCGTCGGTGAGCGGCTTGGGCCGTTCACCGGAGATGTCGATCCCGATCTCGGCCATCGCCGCCACCGCGACGGGATTCAGTTCGTCGGCGGGCTGGCTGCCCGCGGTGCGGACCTCGATGCGATCGCCTGCCATGGCGCGCAGGAAGCCCGCCGCCATCTGTGATCGGCCCGCATTGTGGACGCAGACGAACAACACGCAGGGTGTGTGGGCCATGGTCGCCCTTTCGGTGCAGGGGCGAAGTGCTTGTGGCGCTTCGGATATCACCGCCATCATCGCATCAACCCGCGCGTGTGTGGGCGCGGCTACGGTGTTGTCCTGCGGTGTCCGCCTCAGTCGAGCGAACCGAGCACTCGGTTCACATAGTCGTTGGCGAACACCCCGGTGGGGTCGAGGCGTTTGCGCACGGCCGCGAACCGATCCCAGTCGGGATAGCGTCCGCGCAGCGTCTCGGCGGTCTGGAAATGGTGTTTGCCCCAGTGCGGACGACCGTCGAACCGGTCGAAGACCGCTTCGCAGGCGCGCAGGTACGGTTCCCATTCCATGCCCTGGTACTGATGCACCGCGATGTAGCAGGTGTCGCGCCCGCTCGCGGGGGAGAGGAAGGCGTCGTCGGGTGCCACCCAGCGCACCTCGATCGGCATGGGAGTACCGAATTTCTTTGCCAGCGTGATCATCTCGCGAACGGCTTCGGCCGCGTGCGCGCGCGGGACCGCGTATTCCATCTCGTTGAACCGCACCAGGCGCGGTGTGGCGAACACACGGTAGGAGCGGTCGCGCTGACGGTTGTTGCTGCCCGCGACGGTGGCGACGCGATGGATCAGCGGAACGGTCGCGGGAACGCGGCGACCCACCCGGCACAGGCCGTCGTAGAGATAGTTGGACAGCAGGATGTCGTTGACCCACTCGCTCAGCGCGCCGCGCGGCTGCTCGGGTTTGTCGGTGCGGTTGAGCGCCTTGGTCATCACCACGGAGCTGTGCGCGAAGGCGAAGAACTCGAAATGGTCGTTCCCGTCGACGAATTCGTCGAGATCGGCGAGGACGTCGGCCAGCGGCAGCGGCCGTTCCACGCCTTCGAGCACGAACGACGGCTCGAGCTGCAGGGTCGCCTCGGTGACGATGCCGAGCGCGCCGATGCTCACCCGCGCCGCGCGCCACCCCTCGGGATCGGTCTCCTCGTTCAGCTCGACCACGTTGCCGTCGGCGCACAGCACCTGCACCGAGTGCAGCGCCGCCGAGATGTTGCGTAGCCGCGCGCCGGTGCCGTGGGTCGCGGTGGCGGTGGCGCCCGCGACGGTCTGGGTGTCGATGTCGCCCAGGTTGGGGAAGGCCAGTCCGTGCTCGTGCAACAGCGGGCTCGCCGCGTTGAGCGTCAGCCCGGCCTGCACGCGCGCGCGGCCGGTCGAGGTGTCGACGTCGAGCACCTTGTTCATGGCGCCGAGGTCGACGAGGGTGCCGTCGGTGAGCACGGCGTCGGTGAACGAGTGGCCCGAACCGGCGACACGCACCGTCCGGCCCCACGCCGCGGATTCGGTGACGATCCCGGCGAGTTCATCGACGTCACGCGGCGTCGCGACGACGGCGGGTGCGCAGCGCTGCTCGCCAGCCCAGTTCACCCAGGTGTTCTTGGTCATGTGTCCAACTGTAGAGGACCAAGTGTGACCCGCGCTACTGAGGGAACGAAAATCAGCGGCGACGACCCAGGCAGGCGGCCGATTTGGCCTGCTCCACCTCGGCGTCGGTGAGCGGCGGGGCGAGCAGCGGCCTGCGCGGCACGGCGTCGGTGCGCACGCCGTTCAGCGCCACGGCCATGTACCGCTGCCACACGTCGGGATTGACCGGCGCGGCGAACTCCATGAACGAGTTGACCATGTGGATCAGCGCGAAGAAGTCGGTGGTGGTGATGTCGGGATGCACCGCGCCCGCGTCGCGCGCCCGGTCGACGATGGCCGCCACCGACGGGCGGATCCGCTCGCGCATCTCGGCGAACCGGGTCGGGTCCTCTTCGAGTTCGAGCACCACCTCGCCGAAGCCGCGGTTGGTCGCCAGGTGCTTGCAGGCGTGTTCGAAGAACTCGACGAGTGCCAGCCACGGGTCCGGGTTGCGGGTCGCGGCGTCGGCCGCGTCGGCGAAGTCGACCATGTTCTGCTCGAATACCTCGACGATGAGTGCCCGCTTGTTGGCGAAGCGCCGGTAGACCGTGCCGACGCCGACGCCCGCGCGCTCGGCCACGTCGTCGAGGGTGATTTCCAGGCCGTGTTCGGCGAAGAGTTCCCTGGCTGCGACCACGATGCGCTGCTGATTGCGGGCGGCATCGGCGCGCAGCCTGCGGGGCGCTGCGGCAGTCGTCGTGGCGTGATTCACAGGTGCATCCTACTCATTGCCGGATTAAGTGGAGGTGGTTTCTCCGTTACTCTGGTAGCTTCGACTGAAGCGGAGGGTATATCTCCGATTATGCCACCGAAACTACCGACCTAGACCTGCAAGGGGAGTCATGACCACCACACTCGACAAGGGGACGAGTCCCGCGTCCGGTGCGGACACCGGGAACCGGCGAGGCTCACACGCGTTGCGCTGGTGGGTGCTCGCGGTCCTCGGTATCGCGCAGCTGATGGTCGTGCTCGATGCGACGATCGTGAACATCGCGCTGCCTGCCGCCCAGGCCGACCTCGGCTTCGGCGACGCCGACCGCCAATGGGTCATCACCGGCTACGCGCTGGCCTTCGGCAGCCTGCTGCTGCTCGGCGGCCGCCTCAGCGACCTGTTCGGCCGCCGCAACACCTTCATCGTCGGTCTCGTCGGCTTCGCGGTCGCCTCCGCCATCGGCGGCGCCGCCAACAGCTTCGAGATGCTGGTCGCCGCCCGCGTCGGCCAGGGCGTGTTCGGCGCACTGCTCGCGCCCGCCGCCCTCTCGCTGCTGACCGTCACCTTCACCGAACCCGGTGAACGCGCGAAGGCGTTCGGCATCTTCGGTGCCGTCGCCGGTGCCGGCGGCGCGATCGGCCTGCTGCTCGGCGGCGCGCTCACCGAGTGGGCGTCGTGGCGCTGGGCGATGTATGTGAACCTGATCTTCGCCGCCGTCGCGCTGGTGGGTGCGGTGCTGTTGCTGGCCAAGCATGTGAACGCCAGCTCGCGGCCCAAGCTCGACTGGCCCGGCACCATCACCGTCACCGCGGCGCTGTTCGGCATCGTCTACGGTTTCTCGCACGCCGAATCCCACGGCTGGAGCGACCCGACCACGCTGGCGTTCCTGATCGGCGGCGCCGTGCTGCTCGCGGTGTTCGTCTGGATCGAGACCCGCGTCGCGCACCCGCTGCTGCCGCTGCGCATCGTCACCGACCGCACCCGTGCCGGTTCCTACCTGACCGTGTTCATCATGGGCATCGGCATGTTCGCGATCTTCCTGTTCCTGACGTTCTACATGCAGCTGTCGCTGCAGTACTCGCCGATCATGACCGGTGTGGCGTTCATGCCGATGGTGTTCGGCATGGTTGCCTCGTCCACCACCGCGCCCTCGTTCCTGCTGCCCAAGGTCGGGCCGAAGGTCGTCATCAGCGGCGGCTTCCTGGTCGCCGCGGCGGGCATGGTGTGGCTCACCTTCATCGGTCTCGACAGCAGCTATGTCACCCACATCCTGCCCGCGCTCGTCCTGCTCGGCCTTGGCCTCGGTGGCGCCATGTCGGTGGCGTTCCAGGGCTCGACGGCAGGCGTGCAGCACGACGACGCCGGTGTCGCCTCGGCGATGGTGAACACCAGCCAGCAGGTCGGCGGTTCCATCGGCACCGCGCTGCTCAGCACCATCGCGGCCTCGGCGATGACCGACTACGTGTCCGCGCACGAGCCCGGTCCACTGACCATGGCCCAGGGCGCGATCGAGAGCTACACCACCAGCTTCTGGTGGGCGGCGGCCACTTTCGTGCTCGGCGCGATCGTGATCGGTGTGCTCATGCCGAACAAGGTGCCCGCCCCCGCCGAGGGCGAGATGGTGCTCGCGCACTGATCCACCTGTCGTAAACCGATGGCCCGGACCGAGACTCGGTCCGGGCCATCGGCGTTCGCGCGAGGTGGCTGCTGGGGGTTTGCCGGACGCGCACCGCGCGCTAGTTTGTCGGGGGTACTCGATACCATGAGCAACGACCACCGTCGGACTAGCAGGGGAGGGCAGTGCATGGCATCGCGGCCCCCGGCGCTCGACCCGGCCGTCCTCGCGGCGATCTCGGTGGGCGGTGGTCTCGGGGCCACGGCCAGATACGGTGTGGGCCAGTGGTGGCCGGTGCGTCCTGGGCCAATTCCGTGGTCGACCCTCACCGTCAATGTGGTCGGCTGCTTCGCCCTCGGGGTGCTGATGGTCGTGGTCACCGAGATCTGGTCGGCGCCGACGCTGGTTCGCCCGTTCCTCGGGATCGGCGTGCTCGGCGGGTTCACTACTTTCTCCACCTTCGGCCTCGAGCTTCGTACACTGATCGACACCGGTTCGCCGGGCACGGCCGTGGCCTATCTCGGTCTCTCGGTCCTCGCGGGCCTCGGCGCGATGGCGCTCGCCATGATCGGGACCCGCTGGGCGGCAGGCAGCGTGGGGCAGAACACGTGAATCCGACGACGGAAGGGGGCCATCCGATGGTCGCGATGTGGGCTCCCACGGCGGGAGGCGGGCGATGACCGCGGCACTCGTGTTCGCGGGTGGAATGCTCGGTGCCCCCGCGCGTTACCTCGTCGATCGGGCGGTCTCGGCGCGGTTCCCGGCCGGGCTGCCGTGGGGGACGTTGACGGTTAACATTGTCGGTTCGGCGTTGCTCGGGGGCCTGATCGGCGCGAGCGCGGGCAGTACTCTGCTGGCGTTCGCGGGAATCGGTTTCTGTGGTGCGCTGACCACGTTCAGCACATTCGGTTACGAGACCATACGTCTGGTGACCGAGGGCGCCTACGTGTATGCCCTGGGCAACGTCGCGATCAGTGTCGCGGCGAGCTTGGCCTCGGTGTATGCCGCCGCGTCCCTGACCAACTGGTTGTGCGCATGATCCTCATGACCAGCCGCGCCCAGCCGACACGGAAGGGAACACCCACCATGGCCCACGATCGCGCCGGACGGCCCGCCCGCCCGACCGACCTGGTGGATATCGCTCACCTGGTCACCGCGTACTACAGCCGCGTGCCCGATCCGGCCGAACCGAGCCAGCAGGTGGTCTTCGGCACCTCGGGGCATCGCGGGTCCAGCGAGGACAGCGCGTTCAACGAGGCGCACATCATGGCCATCACCCAGGCGATCGTCGAGTACCGCGCCACCCGCGACATCACCGGTCCCGTGTACCTGGCGCGCGACACCCACGCCCTGTCCGAACCGGCCTGGACCACCGCGCTCGAGGTCCTCGCGGGCAACGACGTCACCGCCGTGATCGACGCGCGTGGCCGCTACACCCCGACGCCGGCGCTGAGTCATGCTGTGCTGCGTCACAATCAGGGCGGAACCAAGCACCAGGCCGATGGCATCGTGGTGACCCCCTCGCACAATCCGCCGCGCGACGGCGGCTTCAAATACAACCCGCCGCACGGCGGCCCCGCCGACACCAAGGCCACCGACGCCATCGCCGCGCGCGCCAACGAACTGCTGCGCGGCGGCCTGGCCGAAGTGAAGCGGGTGTCGCTGGAACAGGCGATGAAGACCCATGTGCAGCGCTACGACTACCTCGACCACTACGTCGCCGACCTGCCGAACGCACTGAACCTGGACGCGATTCGCGGCGCGGGCATCCGCATGGGCGCCGACCCGATGGGCGGGGCGAGCGTGGACTACTGGGAGGAGATCGGGCAGCGCTTCGATCTCGAACTCGAGGTTGTGAACCCGTTCGTCGACCCCACCTGGCGTTTCATGACCCTCGACAGCGACGGCAAGATCAGGATGGATCCGTCCTCGCGCCACGCCATGGCCGGACTGGTCGGCATCAAGGACGACTACGACATCTCCACCGGCAACGACGCCGACGCCGACCGCCACGGCATCGTCACCCCCGACGGCGGGCTGATGAACCCCAACCACTTTCTCGCGGTCGCGATCGAATACCTCATCGCCAACCGGATGTGGTGGGACGCGCTCACCAAGGTCGGCAAGACGGTTGTCACGTCCTCGATGGTGGACCGGGTGGTCGGTGTGCTCGGCCGCGATGTGTACGAGGTGCCGGTGGGGTTCAAGTGGTTCGTGCCCGGATTGTTCAGTGGCAGTTTGGCTTTCGGTGGTGAGGAGAGCGCGGGCGCGTCGTTCCTGCGGATGGACGGCACCGTGTGGACCACCGACAAGGACGGCATTCTGCTGGCGCTGCTGGCCGCCGAGATCGCGGCCGTCACCGGTCAGACCCCCTCGGCTCGCTACGGCGAGCTCGAACGTCAGCACGGCAGCCCCGCCTACGCGCGCATCGACGCCGTCGCCACCAGCGAGCAGAAGGCCAAGCTCGCGCGGCTCAGCGCCGAATCCATCACCGGCACCGAGATCGCCGGCGAGGAGATCACCGGCATCCTCACCACCGCGCGCGGTAACGGAGCCCCGCTCGGCGGGCTGAAGGTGACCACCGAGAACGCCTGGTTCGCCGCCCGCCCGTCGGGCACCGAGGACAAGTACAAGATCTACGCCGAATCCTTCCTCGGGTCCGAGCATCTGACCCAGGTGCAGGCCGCCGCCGAGGAGATGGTGAATCAGGCGCTGATCGAGTGAGTACCGCGACAAAGGTTCGGCTACCCGCCGAAATCTGGGTACTGATCGCGGCGGCGTTCGTGATCGCGCTCGGCTTCGGGCTGGTGGCGCCGGTGCTGCCGCAGTACGCCCGCGAATTCGGGGTCGGTATCGCGGCCGCGTCGGCGATCGTGAGTGCCTTCGCGTTGATGCGCTTGCTGTTCGCCCCCGCCAGTGGGCGCCTGGTGCAGAAGCTCGGCGAGCGACGGGTGTATCTGGCGGGCATCCTCATCGTCGCGGTGTCGACCGGTGCGTGCGCGCTGGCGCAGACGTATTGGCAACTGCTGGTGTTGCGCTCGCTCGGCGGGATCGGGTCGACGATGTTCACGGTGTCGTCGATGGCGTTGATCATCCGGGTGTCGCCGCCTGCCGCGCGCGGCCGGGTGTCCGGTGTGTATTCGACGAGTTTCCTGATCGGTTCGCTGGTCGGTCCGCTGGTCGGTGGTGCGCTGGCCGGGCTAGGATTGCGGGCCCCGTTCGTCATCTACGCGCTCGCCCTGCTCGTCGTGTGCGTGATCGTGTTCGCCGGTTTGCGCGAGTCACCGGTCCTGAAGGACGACAGTGCGACGACCACGCCGGAACTGACCTTCCGGCAGGGCTGGTCGGAGCCCGCGTATCGCGCGGTGCTGCTGTCGAGTTTCGCCGGCGGTGTCGCGGTGTTCGGTGTGCGGATGGCGTTCGTCCCGCTGCTGGTGGTGGAGACCCTGCGGCAGGAACCCGGCATGGCCGGTGTCGCGCTCACCGTGTTCGCGGCGGGCAACGGGGCGGTGCTGTTCGCCTCGGGTCGATTATCCGACCGGCTCGGTCGCAAACCGTTCCTGATCCTCGGCTCGGCGATCTGTGCGGTCGGCACCGGCGCGCTCGGTTTCGCGCCGTCGCTGCCGTGGTTCCTGCTCGCCTCGTTCGTCGCGGGCATCGGTTCCGGCATGTTCAGCCCGGTCCAGCAGGCGGCGCTCGCCGATGTGCTCGGCAGCCGGGCGCGCGGTGGGCCGGTTCTCGCGGCGTTCCAGATGGCGGCCGACCTGGGCGCGGTCGTCGGACCGATCGTCATCGGTGAGGTCGCCGATCGCACGTCGTTCGGGGTCGGCATGGCGGTGACCGGGGCGGTGCTCGCGGTGTCGGCGACGGTGTGGGTGTTCACTCCCGAGCCGTCGCGGATCGTGCATCCCGAGGACCCGCAGCACCCCGACCACGCGGGCGACGGCCTCGACCCGCAATGTACCTGCGACGGCCCCGACGGGTCACCCGTCGTGCGTGACGGCATGGTTCCCGCGAACCGTCGTCCGGTCGACACGGAGAAATAAGCTGGTAGAGCTGATATCGGCGTGCCCGGGCGGCGCGCCGATATCGGCTCGAGGCAGAGTGGACGGGTGAGCACAGCCGGTTCTTCGCACAATCCACGTCCCGTCTCGAGCAACACCACCTACGCGCTCGGCGCGGTGGCCCTCGTCGTGATCGGGCTGATCGTGTTCGCCGTCTACAAGTGGAGCGCCGAACCACCAGCCGTCCGCAACGACGGTTACGGCGCTGTGCGCGAGGCGGCGGTGCAGGTCACCACCACACCCGAAGGGGTGATCCGGCTCGGCCGTCCCGACGCCGCGAAAACCATCGACATCTTCGAAGACCCGCTGTGCCCCGCCTGCGGGGTGATGGAGACCAGCTACGGCCAGGAACTCGCCCAGAAGATCGACGAGGGCAAGCTCGCCGTGAACTACCACCTCGTCGCGTTCCTCGACGACCAGTCCAAGAGCAAGGACTACTCCACCCGCGCCATCGCGGCCAATCTCTGTGTCGCCCAGACAGGTTCGGGCCCCACCTACGGCAAGTTCCACAAAGCCCTGTTCGTGGACCGCCAGCCCGAAGAAGGCGCCGAGGACCTGAGCAACCCCGCCCTGGCCACCCTGGCCACCGAATCCGGTGCCCCCGAATCCGTCGCCGCCTGCATCACCCACGCCACCCAGCGCGACGCCGCCGCGGCCGCCGCGAAATCGGCCCTCGCCGACCTCGACGCCCGCACCGGCAACAAATCCGCCACCCCCACCATCTACGACGGAACAACCACGGTCGACTGGCGCGACGAGAACTGGGTCACCACCCTCGCCCCCTGACCCACGTGAGGTTGCGCACATCCTAGACCCCCTCCGCGCCGCCCGCCCACCTCCCTGAGCCCCGAACCCACTCCTGAATCGCCCCGTTTTCGCCATCTACCAGCCGATTTGTTCTCCCGGAGAACCATGGTGTAACTTCATTCAGGCAGCAGCGAGAGCAGCTGAAACAACAGAACACGGGGCTATGGCGCAGCTGGTAGCGCACCACACTGGCAGTGTGGGGGTCAGGGGTTCGAGTCCCCTTAGCTCCACCCGAAACAAAAGGTCCGGCTTTTCAGCCGGGCCTTTTGTCGTTCCGCGCGAGTGGGTAGGTGCGGCCGTGGCAACGATCGACAGCCGAGATTGTGGCCCACCGCTAGGCTCCTCGATGTGTACGACATCGCGAAGAATGCGGGATTTGCTGGGGCGCACGCAGTGTGGAGTGTGAGCGACTCGGATTTACTGATTCCGCTGATCGGATACGTCGATGCCGACGGGTCGCAGGGGTTGGAGCGGTTTCTTGTAGACGATGTCGCGGACGGGGCGCGGCTGGGGGCCGAACGACTGCGGACGGGGCGGCCGGGCTGGGTACATGCCGCGCTCGTCGTCGACGCTTTCTTACGCTCGCCGGCCGGGCGGCAGGATGCACTCGTCATCGAGGCGACCGACTACGCCCCGCAGCGGCGGTCGATAAAGATGGCCATTCCTTATCGCCCGCACACGACTGCCGAAGGTTTCGCCGTGTACCGCGCGAAATTCCTCGGCACCAGTGGTTTCGACGATCCCGACTACGACGCGATCGCGGAGGCTTTCTTCTCCGGCGTCGACTCCCATGAGCAGGCCGCGGCCGTGTGGAACGCCCACCTTCTCGACGAGTCCGTTTGATCCGAGCCCGTCGACGGCGCGTCATACGTTCTTGTCACAGTTTCCCCGGGCGCACTGTCCTTGTTGTCGACACCACAGGAACACCTGTCGAGACGAGGTTCGGTCATGGACATCAGCACGGGGCACGCCATCGAGACAATGGACGATCTGCGTCGCCATCTGCAGTGGGCGATCGAGCTCGAGCACGCGACCATCCCGCCGTACATGTGCGCGTTGTATTCGCTGGAGCCGGGCACCAATGCCGAAGCGGCACAGGTCATCAGCAGCGTCTTCGTAGAGGAGATGCTGCACCTGGCGCTGGCGGCGAATCTGCTCAATGCGGTGGGCGGTGAGCCCAAGCTCGACGCGCCCGAATTGCTGCCCGCGTACCCGCATCCGCTGCCGCACGGCGATCGATCCGTACAGATACAGCTCGCGCCGTTCGGTTCCGAAGCCCTCGAACTGTTCTTGAACATCGAACAGCCCGCCTCGGCGGACGCACTACCCGAATCCGACGGTTATCACACGATCGGGCAGTTCTACGCGGCCGTCGAACTCGGTCTCGTCACGCTGGTAGACACCCTCGGCGAGGAGGTCGTGTTCTGCGGAGACCCCGGTCGCCAGCTCCACGAGATGCACTTCAACAGCGGTGGCGGACAGGTCGTTCCCGTGCACGACCTGAAGTCGGCGCTGACGGCGCTGGCCGAGATCGTCGAGCAGGGCGAAGGCGCGGCGCGGACCGAGGTGTGGGACGGCGAGAAGGACGTCTTCCATCCCGATCGAGATGAGGTCGCCCACTTCTATCGCTTCCTGGAATTGAAGGAAGGTAGGCGATTCCAACTCGGTGACACCCCGCAGTCCGGGCCCACCGGTGAGCCGATCGTGTTCGACCCCGACAAAGTGCTGCCGATGCGCCCCAACCCCCGCACCGCCGACTATCCAGAGGGCAGCGCGGTCCGCCTCGCGCAGGAGGAGTTCAACAACACCTACTGCCTGCTGCTGTATCTGCTCGAGGACACCTTCAACGGCAGCCCGTCGCAGATGCGGGACGCGGTGGGGACGATGTACGCGTTGAAGTCCCAGGCCCAAGCTCTCATGAAGATGCCGAGCGGCGACGGCCGCACCACCGCGGGGCCGACCTTCGAATACGTCGCGCCGCAGGACCGAGCATAGTCACAGGGCCTCGGCACGCGCGCCGTCACAAAATCACCGCCTGCCCTGTCCTTGATGTAGCGGAGTCTCGCCGGCCCCGCGGCAATGTCCGAACGAAAGGAATGAGCATGAAGATCGTCGTCATCGGCGGTACCGGCCTGATCGGCTCCAAGCTCGTCGCACGACTCGGTGAGCACGGCCACCAGGCGGTTCCGGCCGCACCCAACACCGGCGTGAACTCGCTCACCGGTGAGGGCGTCAAAGAAGTACTGCAGGACGCGAACGTGGTGATCGATGTTTCCAATTCGCCGTCGTTCGCCGACGACGACGTGCTGGAGTTCTTCCGGACCTCCACGACGAACCTGCTCGAGGCCGCCGCTGCGGCCGGTGTCGGGCATTATGTCGCACTGTCGGTGGTGGGTTCGGAACGGCTGCCGGATTCCGGGTACCTGCGGGCGAAGGTGGCGCAGGAGGAGCTGATCGAGGGATCGGGCCTGCCGTATTCCATCGTGCGCGCCACGCAGTTCTTCGAATTCGCCGGTGGGATAGCGGATTCCGCGACCAGCGACGGTCAGGTGCGGCTGCCGGCTTCCAGTATGCAGCCGATGGCCGCGGACGATGTGGCTGCGGCTGTCGGTCGTACCGCGGCGGGCGAGCCGAAGAACGGCACCATCGAGGTCGGCGGCCCGGAGGTCATGGCCCTCGACGAATGGATCCGCACCGTGCTGAGCGCGCGCTCGGATGCGCGCACGGTGGTCACCGATCCCGAGGCCCGGTATTTCGGGGCGGTGCCGCAGCGCGAGCTGCTGCCCGGCAGCGACGCGCAACTGGCGCAGACGCGGCTGTCGGAGTGGCTCACCAGCAACTGAACTGTTCGCGCGGGCGGCGATCGGCCCGCCCGCGCGAACTGTCCCCTTCGGAAGGGAACGAAGCGAATGCTCACACCCGAGGAGCGTCAGATCGCGACGTCGGTGCTCGTCGTCGGCACCGGCGGATCCGGCCTGCGTGCGGCGATCGAACTGGCCGAGCGCGGCATCGACGTCCTGGTGGTGGGAAAGCGGCCGAAGGCGGACGCGCACACCACCCTCGCCGCAGGCGGTATCAACGCCGCGCTGTCGACCATGGACGTCGAAGACAGCTGGCAGCAGCACGCGGCCGACACGATCACCGAAAGCTACCTGCTGGCGCGGCCTGATACCGCTCGGATCGTGGCCGAGAACGCCGCGCGCGGAATCGAGGATCTCGAGCGCTGGGGCATGCCCTTCGCTCGCGAATCCGACGGACGGATCTCGCTGCGATTCTTCGGCGCGCACACCTACCGACGCACCGCGTTCGCCGGTGACTACACCGGCCTCGAGATCCAGCGAACCCTGGTGAACCGGGCCGCGCAGCTCGGCATCCAGATCATCGATACCTGCTATGTGACCCGAATCCTGGTGCGTGACAACGTGGTTTTCGGCGCCTACGGTTTCGATCTCGACAGCGGCGAGCGCTATGTGTTCCGAGCCGACGCGGTGATCCTCGCCGCCGGTGGGCACACCCGCATCTGGCGTCGCACTTCTTCCCGACGTGACGAGAACACCGGTGATTCGTTCCGGCTCGCCGTCCTCGCGGGCGGCCGGATTCGGGACCCGGAGCTCGTGCAGTTCCACCCGTCCGGTCTCATCGAACCCGAGAATGCCGCTGGGACACTGGTATCGGAAGCTGCACGGGGAGAAGGTGGCATTCTCCGCAACGCCGCGGGAGAGCGCTTCATGCGGCGCTACGACGCGGAACGCATGGAGCTCTCGACCCGCGACCGGGTCGCGCTGGCCGCCTATACCGAGATCAAGGAGGGGCGAGGAACCCCGAACGGTGCTGTCTGGCTAGATGTTTCGCACCTGCCTCGCGAAACGATCATGCGGCGCCTGCCGCGCGTCTACCAGACGATGTTGGAACTGCAGATGCTCGACATCACGCGCGATCCGATCGAAATCGCGCCCACGGCGCACTACTCCATGGGCGGAGTATGGGTTCGCTCCGAAGATCACGGCACCGGCGTCGACGGCCTCTACGCGATCGGCGAGGCGTCGAGCGGTCTGCACGGTGCCAACCGGCTCGGCGGCAACTCACTGATCGAACTGCTCGTCTACGGCCGGATCGTCGGCGAGGCGGCAGCGCGGTACTCGGCCGAGCATGAAGCACAGCGTCGCTCCCGGGGCGCGCTCGTCGAGGCCCGCGCCGAGATCGATGAGCTGCTGGCGGTCGACGGGCAGGAGAACGTGCGGGCCCTGCAACGCGCCGTGCGCGACACCATGACCGAGCACGCCGGCGTGGTGCGCGACGAGCCCGGAATTCGGGCGGGCCTGGCCGAGCTCGACGAAGTCGAGGAGCGGATGACGAATATCGGCGTGCACCCCGACGCCGCCGGGTTCCAGGACCTGGCGCACGCCTTCGATCTGAAGTCCTCGGTGCTCGCGGCGCGCGCCACCCTGGAAGCCGCGCTGGAGCGCCGCGAAACCCGTGGCTGCCACAACCGGTCCGATTACCCCGACCTGGATCCGGAGCTGCGGGTGAACCTGGTGTGGTCGGGTCCCGGCAAGCTCGAACGTGAAGAGATTCCCGCGGTCCCCGGCGATATCGCGCGGCTCATGCGAGATGTGTCGACGGAAGGCAAATTGGTCGAATGAGGCGTCGTGTGGGCGCACTCGACACCCACTGTTCGGTGCTGCTCGGCTGCTGTATGTCACGCCACCGCGTCCGGCCGGCGCGAGTAATGTCGTGGCAGATGGTGGCCGAATCGAGGCGGGGTACATGAATCACGCGAGTGCCGGTGGCGCCGGAACGGCCGCGCGATGAGCAGACCCGCGAGTACCGACCTGGATAAAGCCGTCGACAATTTCTCGGCGCACAAGGGCAGGCTGTTCGGCATCGCCTACCGAATGCTCGGCACCGTTGCCGACGCCGAAGACATCGTCCAGGACGTCTGGGTGAAATGGCAGTCCTACGCCGACCGCGATTCGGTGCGTGATGTGGAGGCCTTCCTCGTCACCATCACCACCCGGCAGGCGATCAATGCCACGCAGACGGCGCGGGTCCGCCGGGAAACCTACATCGGCCCATGGCTGCCCGAGCCCGTGGACACCGGTGCTGATCCCTCGCTCGGTGCGGAGCGTGCCGCGGCATTGGAGACCGCGGTACTGGTGGTCCTGGAGAAGATGACGCCGACCGAGCGGGCGGCGTTCGTCCTGCGGGAAGCTTTCGACTACCCCTACGGCCGGATCGCCGAAGTCCTCGAAATCAAGGAACCGGCCGCCCGGAAGCTGGTGAGCCGGGCACGCCAGGCCATCGAGTCCGACCGGCAGGTATCAGTCGACACCGTGCATCAGCGACGTCTGCTCGCTGCCTTCCTGAATGCCGCGCGCGCCGGTGAATTCGATGAGCTCGAGGCGCTTTTCGCCACGGATGTCGCCAGCTACTCCGACGGCGGCGGCGCGGTGCGCAATGCTTCGCGCATTCCGGTATTCGGACGCACGCGCGTGGCGAAGTACGTGGCCGCGTTCGCCTCACACTTCTGGACGGGGGTCGACATCGACTGGGTCGACGCCAACGGTCGCGCGTCGGTGGTGATCAGCCGCGACGGAGTCGCCATCGCGTGGCTCGCGGTCGGTGCGGCCGACGACGAGACGATCGACCGGCTCTACTGGGTGTTCAACCCCGCAAAGCTAGGTCATATCGCCCATGTCGTCGCTGTCCCGGGGGATTCCGCCGCGCCGTGAAACACCATCGGCCCTGGGCTCAGCGCCGGTGTCAACCACGAATGGCGATCGTCGAGAAAAGCACGGTCAGCCTTTCGCGTTCGCTGTGTTCGCCCTTGTATTGGCCGCGACGGCCGTCGGCGACCGCAATTGCATCGAATTTTACTGCGGCACAAAATGTTTGGTCGCATCCGACACAACGCCGTGCTGTGTGTTGTAGTCCGACCCAGCACCCGACCGCCGAAATGAGCAATGATGCAATCTGGCCGCCCGGACCACGTCTGCGGCGTCGAAAACCGAGTCCGCGGACGCCTGTAGTCGCGGTGGCGCGCGAAGATCTCGTCTGCTGCCGTGCAGTGCGAACTCGCAGGCACAGTCCTCAACCGTAGGTAAAACCCCAGGTCTCCGGACCTGGGGGTTTGCTGTTGCTACTGAAGGCCCACTCTGGATGGGCGTTGAGCAGGGAAGTTCTTGGTACCGAACGGTGAGGCGGGGATGTTCCGCCCAGTCCTAGACGATTTCCGAGGTTCCCGAGCAGGTGACCACCTGGGGGACGAAGCCGCTGTTGTGCACGGTGAAGTCGGTGCGGACGATGCCGGTGCCGGTGGGGGGACGGAAGTAGAGGGTGCTGCCGTTGCCGATGATGAATCCCACGTTGCCGCTTTGGGTTTCCGAACCGGAAGCACCGGTGGTGAGGTTCGTCCAGTTCAGGGTGACCGTCGTGGTGTAGCCACCCCACAGGCTGCCGCCCGCGTGGATAGTGAAGTACGGAACGCCCGGGGCGCCGTACGGCTGCGCCCCGATGACCTGACCGCTGTAGGGCTGGTCGACGATATTCGGGCTGACCCCGCGACAGATCGTCACCTCCCAGCTGCTGGGAGCCGCTGTCGCCGCCCCCGCACCGGACATCACCATCGCCCCCGTGACTAATCCAGCGGCGGCAGCCTTCCATCCAATTTTCTTCTGCATCAAGATTTCTCGTCCTTCTTCAGGTTTGATCGTCGACACTCGGAACCTACCGGAGCCACGTCTGGCGGTCATGGGTAGCGGGGAGGAGATCTTATTGGTTGTGGTCTGGCGATAGTCGGCCGTCGTGCGGCGTTGTCTGCGGTGCCGTTCGCGCCTGGGCGCGCGCCAGTGTGATGTCACGGTCAGGGCGTACCGTTGTGACTCTGCGTTGTTGGTTCCGCTGATCGGTTACGCCGGTGCGGACGGCGCCGAGGGGCTGGTGCGTTTCCAGGCCGACGATGTTGCCGATGCTGCGTAGATGGGGGCCGAGCAGTTGCGGAAAACCGGTCGGCCCGAGTGGGCGCACGCCGCGCTCGTCGTCGACGCTTTCCTGCGTTTGCCGAGCGGGCGGACGGATGCGCTTGTCATCGAGGCGATCGACTACGGACCGCGGCGGCGCTCGATCGAGATGGCCGTCCCGTATCGACCGCATACCTCCGAGCAGGGTTTCGCCGTGTACCGCCTGAAGTTCGTCGAAACCAGCGGAATCGACGCACCCGACTACGACGCCATCGCCGACGCCTTCTTCATCGGTGTCGACTCTCACGAGCAGGCCGCGGCCGTGTGGAACGCCCACCTCGTCGACGAGTCCGTCTGACGCATCAGCATGCGCGGAGGAATTCGGTCGCCATCGATCTGCAACCCGTTCACCCGGCCGTGGCCTCCATGCGCCATGCTTGTGCGGTGGTTATAGCGTCTGATGTCGTCCCCGTGCGTGGCAGTGAGTTCTCGGTCCTGTTGCGTCGTGTCCGGGAGGCGAACCTCTTGGACCGGCGGTTGCGGTATTACGGGTGGAAGAGTGCGCTCACCGCGGCGGCTTTCGTCGCTGGTTGGGTGGCGTTTTTCGTCATCGGGGACTCGTGGTGGACGCTGCTCGTCGCGGCATTCCTCGCGCTGGTCTTCTCACAGATCGCCTTCCTCGGCCACGACGCCGGGCACAAGCAGATCTTCGCGGGCCGCAAGGCCAACTACCTGTACGGCTTGATCGCGGGCAATCTCGCGATCGGGTTGAGCATCGGCTGGTGGACCAGCAATCACGCCCGCCATCACGCCCACCCCAATACCGAGGGCATGGACCCGGACGCGATGGGGGTGCTTGCGTTCTCCGGCGAGCGGGCGCGGACCGGCAAGGGTTGGCGCCGTTTCATCTTCCGCTACCAGGGGTGGCTGTTCTTCCCGTTGCTGCTGCTCGAAGGCGGCAGCCTGCACTGGAAGAGCATTGTCGCGGTGTTCCGGTGGCCGATCGCGAACCGCGTCTGGGAGGGTGCGCTGCTCGCCGCCCACTTCGTCGGTCTGCTGTCGGCGGCGTTCCTGGTGCTGTCGCCGGGTAAAGCGCTGGTGTTCATCGCCGTGCAGCAGGGCCTGTTCGGGCTGTACATGGGTTCGACGTTCGCGCCCAACCACAAGGGCATGGAGGTTCTGCCCGAGGGCGACAACACCGACTTCCTGCGTCGTCAGGTCCTCACCTCACGCAATGTGCGCGGCAGCTTCCTCGTCGACCTGGCGATGGGCGGCCTGAACTACCAGATCGAACATCACCTGTTCCCGTCGATGCCGCGCGCCAACCTGCGGCACGCACAGCCGATCGTCGCGAGCTTCTGCGACGAGATCGGCGTGCCGTACTGCGAGACAAGTCTTTTCGAGTCCTACCGGCAAGCCCTGACCCACCTCGACGAGGTCGGCCGCCACGCGAAGTAGGTCAGTGCTCGCAGAGGTAGAACTCCCGCTCGAAGTATTCCTCGTTGTGTTCGTCGACGAAGAACTTGCGTTCGTGCATCAGTTGTTCACGGAATTCCTCGGCCTGGGCCCTGGTCATCGTCGAGGTGGGTGACCACGGCTGCTGCGGCGGGACGTCGGCGGTCGAGGTGATGGTGACCGACGGGTCCACCAGGAAGAACGCCACGATCTTTCGGTGACCGTTTCGGGTCGGATCGTCGAGCCGGAACGGGGCGACGCGATGCTGGTAGATGTTCGGAAAGGCCACGCAGCGGCCGGTCACGGTACGGACCGAGCCCAGTTCCTGGTTGAGCGCGTCCTCGTCGTCCAGGCCGTAGACTTCGCGAACCCCGGTGCGGTCGTTCTGCTCGTAGTACGGCTCGTCGATGGCGGTGCGGAAGCCGAGCAGGCTTTCGGTGATGTTGTCGCTGTCCCAGTAGTAGATGGCGGTGGCGACGATGCGTTCGTTCAGCATGGCCTCGACATGCCATGAACCACCGGGATATTCGGGCTTGTCCGGGGTGAGGTGGATATTGGCGAGTTTGACGATCACCTGTAGCCGGCGGCCGCTGAGCGTGACGGTGTGGGTGTCGTTCCGCTCGGGCGGCTGGAACTCGGGTGCGTCGGGGATGGCGGGGCGTCGTTCCTCCCACCACTTCTCCATGGCTTCCTCGTAGGCTTCCTCGGCCGCCTCGTCGTCGTCCTCCGGGGGTTGCGGTTCGGTGTCCTCGTACCAGCCGAACGGGTCGGCGACGATGCGTACTCGTTTCGGGGCGCGCAGATCCGTGAGCACGTTCTCCAGCAGCGGGAGCGTCCGGCCGAAGAGCTCGGGCAGGACGGTGGCGAGCTCCTGATGACGGTCCGGGTCGACATTGTTGACGTAGGAAAGGAACGCCACGGAACCCTCGGCGCCGACCTCGACATCGGTGGGCAACCACTGGAACTTCTTCGAATGCGAGGCCGACTCGGCGTTCTTCTCCGGAGCGGGCCATGGTGCGTCCTCGGGCAGGCTCACGCCACGCACCAGGCAGTACATCGAGGGATGCACCAGATCGAGCACCTGCCCGTCGGATCCCGGATGCCAATCCAGTTCCGCCGCAGGCATTTCCTCCAGTACGCGCACCGCCTCGGCCAACCGCTTGCGCAGATCCTCGTCGACCACCGAGTCCGACTGCCACACCCCGTCGACAGCCGACACCTCGATCCCGCGCTCCGCATCACGAAGCTCGGCGTAATACCCCAATTCGTCGAGCACATAACGGATCTGAGCCTGCGTCATCCCCTGCTCGGCCGCCTCCCGCGACCACCGCGCCACGATCTCGGCATCCTCGCGCTTGCGATACCACTCCGGCTTGGCCCGGATACTCGCACTCAACCCCATCATCTCGAGCTCCCGCACCGTCCGAACAGGCGCGACACACGCCACATGGGCAGCGCGAAAGGGCAACGGGAACAGATCCAACTCAGTCAATTCTCTGATCTCTCAACAGTTCTGCCGCACCCACGGCGGTTCCGCGGATGCTCCTGCGACCCTGCCACAGAACTGCTGCCCAACCCATCCCCGTCCTCGGATGAGACACCGCCCGCGCCGGCTGGGCGCGAGCGGCGGGTCTACAGGCGGGGGTCGGTGGGTGTCGACTCCATGGCGAGGACCGCGAACACAAGTTCGTGGACCCGCCACAGCGGCTCGCCGGAGGTGAGGGCGTTCAGGGCGGTGAGTCCGAGGCTGTGTTCGCGGAGGGCCAGGCCGCGTTTGCGGTTGAGGTTGCGGTCTCGTAGGCGGGTGAGGTGTTCGGGGGCTGTGTAGTCCGGGCCGTAGATGATGCGGAGGTATTCGCGGCCTCGGCATTTGATGCCCGGCTGGACGAGTTTGCCCTTGGTGCGGGTGGACAGGCCCGCGTAGGGCTTGATGACCATTCCCTCGCCACCCGCGCCTGTGAGGTCGAGCCACCAGGTGGTGGCCTCGGCTTCGGCGGACGGGTCGGACAGGTCGACCACGCGGCGGTCGGTGGACCGGAACGTGGTGGGGTCGGCGGCGACCAGGCGGTCGCAGATGTCGAGGTGCCAACCGTGGTCGCGGTCGGCGAAGGTGGTGCCTTCGGCGGCGAGCAGCGCGAACGGTGCCAGTGCCACGCCGTCGAGATCGTTTGTGGGCCAGCAGTATCGACGGTAGGCAGTGATGAAGTCGTCGGCGTTCGCGGCGCGGTCGGCCGTGCGATCACGCAGGGCGGTGAGGTCGAGACCGCGGTCGACGCCCGCGTCCAATGCGGCCAGCGCCGGGGGGAGGGCGGAGCGTGCGGCCGCACCGGCCGCGGCGTACTGGGTGCGGATCAACCCGCCCGCCTTGGCCGACCACGGCAGCAGTTCGCAGTCGAGCAGCAGCCAGTCGGTGCCGAGTTCGTCGAACAGTGTCCCGGCGGCGGCCCGTACCCGGGCGAGTAGTGTTTCGGTGAGGGCGGCGTCGCTGAAGAAGGATCGGCCGGTGCGGGTGTAGACCGCACCGGAGCTGCCGTCGGAGACGCCGAAACGTGTTGTGGCAGCGGCCTGGTCGCGGCAGACGAGCACGACGGCACGCGAACCCATGTGCTTCTCCTCGCACACCACCGTGTCCACGCCCGCCGCCCGGTAGTCGGCGAACGCCTCGGTCGGGTATTCGAGATACCCCTCCACCGACGACGTGGACGGCGGCGACATGGTCGGCGGCAACCACAGCAGCAGACGCGGATCGATGGCGAACCGGCTCATCACCTCGAGCGCGGCCGCCGAACTCTCGGCGTCGACGATGACGGTGCCGTCGTCGGTACGCACGTGCCTGCGCCCGGTGACATCGGCGAGATTCAGCGTCTCGTTGTCGCGAACCGGTTCGGCGACGAGCGGTTTCACCGGTTCGTAGTACATCCGCTCGGCGGGCACCGCGACGAACGTCTTCTCCGGGTAGCGCAGCGCGGTCAACTCACCACCGAAGACGGCACCGGTGTCGAGGCAGACGGTGTTGTTGACCCACTCCACCTTCGGTGTCGGCACGTGCCCGTACACGACCATCGCCGAGCCGCGATAGTCGCGCGCCCACGGATAACGCACTGGAAGACCGTATTCGTCTGTCTCCCCGGTGGATTCGCCGTATAGGCAGAAATCGCGTACCCGCCCGGAGGCGCGTCCGTGGTATTCCTCCTTGAGTCCCGCGTGCGCGACGACGAGCCGCCCGCCGTCGAGCCGCAGGTGGCTGACGAGCTTGTCGATCCACCGCGCCGCCTCGTCGACGAACTCCGGTGGCTCCGCCGCCAACTGCTCGAGCGTCTCGGCCAGTCCGTGCGACACCGTCACCTGCTTGCCGCGCAATTTGCGCAGCAGCTTCTGCTCGTGATTGCCGGGCACGCACAGTGCGTGTCCGTTGTCGGTCATGCCCATCACCAGCCGCAGCACGCCCGGCGAATCCGGTCCACGATCCACGAGATCGCCGACGAACACGGCTTGGCGCCCGTCCGGGTGAGTCGCATCGACCGGGCGGCCGGCCTCGTCGCGAACCAGTACCCAGCCGAGTTCGGTGAGCAGGGACTCCAATTCGGCGCGGCACCCGTGCACGTCGCCGATGATGTCGAACGGTCCGGTGAGTTCGCGCCGGTCGTTCCAGGCCCGCTCGTAGGAGATCGTGACATCGGCCGGGTCGCTCACCACATAGACCTTGCGGAACCCCTCGCGTCCGAGCTGCCGCAGCGATCGCCGCAGCTCCTGGCTCTGCCGCCGCAGGACATGCCGTTCGAAGGTGCGGTCCGTGCGGGTCCGAGTCCGTTCCCACGCAACGGCTTCCGGTGTGTCGAGCACGATCGCGACCGGGAGGACATCGAAAGACCGTGCCAGCGCGACCAACTCGGCGCGGGCATGCTTCTGCACGTTGGTGGCGTCGACGACCACGCGTCGACCGGCACGCAAACGGATCCCCGCGACGTGCCCCAGCGCGTCGAAGGCGTCTTTCGTTGCGGTCTGGTCGTTTTCGTCGTCGGCGACCAGGCCTCGGAAGAAGTCCGAGGACAGCACCTCGGTCGGCTTGAAGTGTTCGCGGGCGAAGGTGGACTTGCCGGAACCGGAGATGCCGACGAGGGCGACGAGCGACAGCTCGGGAAGGTCGATGTTCATCAGGCGGCCTTACGGAAGAGAGCGAGCTGGGTGGGGGAGCCGGAGCGCGGGTCGTGCTCGCCGACGGGACGAATATCGACGGTGTAGCCGAAGGTTTCGGCCACGCGGTCGGCCCAGTCGGCGAATTGCGCACGGGTCCATTCGAATCGGTGATCGTCGTGACGGTGACCGTCGAGAGTTTCGTAGTGCACGTTGTATTCGACGTTCGGCGTGGTCACGATGATCGCGCTGGGCGCGGCGTGCCCGAAGACGGCGCGTTCGAGGGCGGGCAACCGGCTCTCGTCGACGTGTTCGATCACCTCCATCAGCACGGCCGCGTCGAAGCCGCGCAGCCGGTCGTCGTGGTAGGTCAGCGCCGACTGGACGAGGGTGATCCTGGCCCGCTGCCGGTCGGGCATGCGGTGGAACTTCAAGCGCCGCTCCGCGATGGCGAGCGCACCGCTGGACACGTCGGCGCCGACGATCTCGGTGAATCGCTGGTCGGCGTGCAGTGCGAGCAGCAGAGTGCCCGGCCCGCAACCGAGGTCGAGGACGCGGGTGGCGCCGGTTTCGGCGAGTGCGGCGAGCACCGCGTCACGGCGCGACTTCACCAGCGGTGTCCTGCGCTCGGTGGCCTCCACGAGTTCGACCGGGTCCTCGATGGTTTCGGGCTCGAGCTGGTCGTCGGCGGCGCGCAGGCGTCCGAGCGCGGACTGGGTCAGCGAGTGGCGACCGGCCAGGTAACGCCGGGCGATCAGTTCGCGGTCGGGGTGGGCGCCGAGCCATCCGGAACCGGCGCGCAACAGTTTGTCGACCTCGTCGGCGTCGACCCAGTAGTGCTTGGCGTCGTCGAGCACCGGCAGCAGCACGTACAGGTGGTTCAGCGCCTCGGCCAGGCGCACGGTCCCGGTGAGCCGCAACCGGGTGTAGGGCGAGTCACCCCACTCCGGGAACTGCGGGTCGAGCGGTTCGGTGGTGGTCGATACCTGCCAGCCCAGCGGCGCGAACAGTTGCTCGACGATCTCGCTCCCACCCCGGCACGGCACCGCGGGCACCTCGATCTCCAGCGGGATGGCCGTGCCCGCCAGCTCGGCGCGGTCCCGGCTGGTGCCGTTGAGCGCCGACCGGAACACCTTGCCCAGCGCCACCGACAGCAGGCTCGATGCCACATACGGCCGGTCGTTGACGTAGCGCCCCAGCGCCGAGCTGTGCTGGCCCTTCGCCGGCCTGGCCAGTTCCACGGGGTCGATCTCGAGCAGCAGCGCCACCGTGCACCGTTCGGCGTCGGCGTGGGGGTAGAACACATGCGCCGTGCCGCCGGTCGTCGCGAACGACTGCACCCGGTCGGGGTGTTTGACCAGCAGGTACCCGAGATCGGTCGCCGGGGAGTGGGTCGTGGAGATCGTCAACAGCACAGACCGATCCTGTCACGGCCGGTCCAGCGAATTTCTTGCGAAAACCTTCAGGCGAAGGCGAACAGCGGCCCGATCACGACCACGACCACCGCCGCCCAGGCGCCGTAGACCGGGAGGTAACGGGTCTGCCAGTGTTCCAGTGCGGTGAAAGGGGTTCGGCCGCGCAGGAATCGCAGACTCAGGTGGGCCGACCAGGCCAGGTTCACCAGCAGCACCACATTCATGCCGAGCGCGACGATTTTATTGGGGCTGGAACCGAATTCGGCGATCCGGGTGGCCATGACCGTCAGCATCATCAGGTCGACGATCAGGGCACTCAGTACCAGGACCAGCTGGACCCGGTCGAAGAAGGCCGGTGGAGCCAGCGGGTCGCGGGCCGAGATCGTGTAGAGCAGCAGGCCGAGCACCAGGACCAGGATGAGGTCCATCTGGATCAGCAGGTCCCGGTCGATGCCGGTGAAGCTGCGGGTGGTGGCGAACGCGCCGAGCAGGGCGAGCAGCATCAGGATGGTGAGCGGCGTGAACACCCTGGTGAGCACGGGGGCGATGTTCTCGATCACGTTCTGTTTGGCCTCGACCAGCCACGCCGCGACGATCACCGCACCGGCCGCGCCGAACGGCATGATCCAGCGGGTGATGACCGGCTCGATATCGAAATCGAGGGCATCGAACGCGGCGGCCGTGAGACCCATCAGCACGCCACCACCGAGGGCGAGCAACGTGAGATAGACGAACCATTCGCCGGTGAACCGGATGAAATCCATGCGCGGACGGTCCGAGCGCCAGTCACCGCCGGCATACGCCAGACCGACCACCAGCCACAGCGCGATCGGGGCGTGGATGCCCGCCAGCACCACCGTCGAACCGCTGTCCTCGAACGGGTACAGATTCAATACGAGCGCGGCCAGCACGAACGGCACGGTCAAGGCAAGGGCGACAGCCGCGCTCACCTGCCGCTTCCAGGCGAAATACCCGGTGAGGAAAGGCAGGACGAGAAGGCTGACATTGAGCCCGAGCGTCTCCTCGTGCAGGAACGTGATCCCGGTCTTCACCGCCAGGCCCGCGGCGAGCGCGATGGCGATCACCATCATCAGCTCCCGATTGCTCTGGCGCCCACCGTCTTCGGGCATCAGCACCAGCTGTTTCCACAACCGGTCGGAATGCTCACGGGCGAACTCGCGCGAGATCGAGTCCACATTGCCCATCCGCTTGACCGCGACGAGAAACGCTTCCTCGCTGCTGAGACCGGCGTCCTGCAATGTCGAGACCTGTTCGCGCAGATGGTCTTCCATCTCGTCCACATCGGCCACCGAGATCACCCGGTGCCGTTGGACATAACCGCGCCACAGGTCGACCGCGGCGTCGAGTTCGGCATCCATCACGCCCACCCCTGTGCTGCGGCCGGCGGCTGATTGAGGCCGCGCCAGACCTGGTCGAGTGCTTCGGCCACGACGGTCCACTGCGCCCGGCGTTCGGCGAGGGCGGCGCGGCCCGCGTCGGTGATGAGGTAGTGCTTGCGGCGGCGGCCGCTGTCGGACACGCGCCAGGCCGAGGACACGTAGCCGAGCCGTTCGAGCCGGTGCAGCAGGGGATAGAGCATGCCGTCGGTCCACTGCATGCGGCCGTTGGACAGCGTGTTCACCTGCTCGAGAATGGCGTAGCCGTAGGACTCGCCGTCGGCGAGGATCCCGAGCACGAGCGGCGTCGCCGAAGCCGCTACCAGGTCTTTGTCGATGCGCACAGCACTCCCATACCTAGAACCGTTAGGTATGACCCTAACAGATCTAGGTATGGGAGGCGGGGAACCTCAGCTCAGGCGCACCGGCAGTGTCGCGTGGCCGTTGGAGATGAAACTGGCCACCGAACCGAATTCCTCTGTGGCACCGGCCAATCGGATTCCCGGAAAGCGTGCGAACAGGGCGGGTAGGGCGATCTCGGCTTCGAGTCGGGCCAGCGGCGCGCCGAGGCAGCGGTGCACGCCGTAGCCGAAGGCCAGGTGTTCCTTGTTCACCCGGGTGACATCGAAGTCGTCGGCGGTGTCGCCGTGCAGGTTCGGGTCACGGCTCGCCCCGGCGTAGGAGGCGAGGATCGGGTCGCCCGCCGCGATGGTGACGCCCTCGAGCTGGATCTCCTCGACGGCGAACCGCAGCGGCAGATGCGCGACCGGCGCCTCGAAGCGCAGCGATTCCTCCACCACATCGGCCCAGGTGGCCTTGCCGTCGCCGACCGCCGCCAGCTGATCGGGATGGGTGAGCAGGGAGTGCACCGCTTGATCGAGCAGGTTGACGGTGGTTTCGTGGCCCGCGCTGATCACCAGCAGCAAGGTGTCGACGAGTTCCTGCTCGGTGAGCTGGGTGCCGTCGTCCTCGTCGCGGTGGGTGATGAGCAGGCTGGTCATGTCGTCGCCGGGGTTGGTGCGGCGGTAGGCGACCAACTCGCCGAGGATGCCGTACATGTTCATGTAGTTGGCCTGCGACTCCTCCGGGCTCAGCGAGGTGTCGAAGATGCCGTCGACGCACTTGCGCAGCCCCGCGTGCAGTGAATCCGGCACACCCATCAGCTCGGAGATCACCTGGATGGGCAGCGGGTAGGCGAAGCGTTCGCGCAGGTCGATCACTTCGCCTGCCGGGACGGCGGCGAGTTCGTCGAGCAGGCCCGCGGTGATCTTCTCGATCATCGGGCGCATCGCCACCGTGCGCCGGTGGGTGAAGGCGGGTGCGACCAGCTTGCGCAGGCGCGTGTGGTCGGCGCCGTAGGCGGTGAACATGTTGTTCACGGCCACCCAGAGGAACAGCGGCCAGTCCGGCGGCACCTCACCCGCGGCGAACGCGGGCCAGTGCTTGGTGGCGGACTTGGACACCCGCGGGTCGGCCAGCAGCTTCTTCAGCGTGGCGGCGTCGGTGACCGACCACGCCCGCACCGCGCCCGGCAGCTCGACGAGCGTCACCGGCCCCCGTGCCCGAATCCGCGCGGATTCTCCCTGGATATCCGCGCCTGCGGGGTCAAGTACCAGTGCCACGTCGTCCATCAAGGTCTCCTCATCGCTCGCACATCACACTGCTTGCGGGGCAAGCCTTTTCGGTACGAATGCCCCCGTTTCACGGTAACAGTGCCACCGATCGCGCGCCGATGCTTTCATTCGGTACCACTCGCCGGGAACTGCGCGGCGCGGATGTCGAAAAGGCACGTCACAGCCGGTGGGGCGGAGGGTGTGGATTTCGCACCCTAGGGCTGGGATTCGCACTTTTCGCCTAACGGGCCCGCCGAGAGTCTCGATGGAGTCGTTGTCCGCGCCGACAGCGTGCGGGGGACTCGGAATCGAGGAAATCATGAAGAACGCAGTTCGGATGAGTGCGCTGATCGCGGTGGCGGCGGGGATGGTCGCGGGCTGCACCGGGGACGACGGGGGCACTGCCCGCCCGACGACCTCGGTCACCGCCACTTCTTCGGTTCCGGTGGAACCTCCTGTGGAGCAGACCATTTCGCCGTCGCCAGGCACACCGTCGCCGGCGAGGCCGTCGGCTGAGGTGCCGCCGGTGATCGACTCACCGGTGCCGTCGGATCCGGAGCCGCCGGCCGCCGACGACATCAGCGGACCGGATCGGTGCATCGACCCGGGCTCCAGCGGTGTGCGCAACGCGCTCGCCGGGCTCGGTGACGGCTGGGCCGCCTCGCAGGCCTCGGAGGACCGGCCGGGCAGCTGTGGTGAACTGCTGTGGGTGCGCGCCGTCGGTGGGAATTCGGCGGGTGCACCGATTCACATCATGTTCTTCCACGACGGAAAGTACCTGGGCACAGCGACTTCCGAGGCCTACGCGTTCACCTATGTCGCCGGGGCGAGTGGCGACTCGGTGACCGTGAATTACAAGTGGCTCGTCGGTGACGAACCGTTCGCGGCGCCGCAGGGTGGCCCGGCGGCGATCACCTACAGCTGGACCGGGTCGGGTGTGGCGATGAGCGGTCCCTTGCCGAGCGAGGTCACCCAGCCGCACCGCTGACGGTTCAGACGGGCTCCGGGTGGAGCACCAGGACGGTGATCTCGCTGGGTGCGAACACCCGCAGCGGCGGGCCCCAGAACCCGGTGCCACGGCTGGTGTAGAGCTGGGTGTTGTTCGCGTACCTGCTCAGTCCGGCCACGACCGGCTGGTCCAGTCGCACCAGGTAGTGGAACGGCCAGATCTGGCCGCCGTGGGTGTGACCGGAGATCTGCAGTGCCACCCCGGCCGCGACGGCGTCGGCGATCTGCTTGGGCTGGTGGGCCAGCAGCACCACCGGCAGGCCGGGGTCGGCGCCGGTCAGGGCGGCGGGGAGATCGGGGCCGTGACCGGGGAGTCCGCGCCCGGTCGGGTCGTCGATTCCGGCGATGACCAGGCGGTCGCCGTCGCGGGTGAGGGTGCGGTGTTCGTTGTGCAGTGGCTGCCAGCCGAGGGCGGCCATGTAGTCGATCCAACCCTGCGCGTCGCCGAAGTACTCGTGATTGCCGGTGATGTAGAAGCGGCCGAGTGGTGCGACGACCTTGCCGAGCGGGTCGACCTGGGTCTGGCGTTTCTCGACCGAGCCGTCTGCGAGATCACCGGCGTGGCAGGCGATGTCGGGTTCGAGGCTGTTCACCACGTCGACCACCTTCTCCGACCAGCGCACGCGGTTCAGCGCGGCGTAGTGGGTGTCGGTGACGACAACCATCCGCAGGCCGTCGAGGCCGGGGGCGAGGCCGCGGATGGCCACGTCGACCGTGCGCACGCGCGGCACCCGGCGCGCCTCGTACACACCCCAGCCGGTGAGGGCGAGCGCGGTGATCGCCACCCCGGCGGCGACCGGGCGGGCGGGGTCGTCGACACCGATCACCGTCAGCGCGCCGCGGACGAACACGCCGATGACCGACCAGGCGAAGAACACCCAGGACACCCCGAGCAGGGCGTCGCCGACGATCACCGCCGGGTCGGATTGGGCCGGGCCGTGCCCGAGGAACATCGCCACCGGCAGGCAGGCGAACAGGGCCGCGACGACGGCGGTCCCGATCCAGAACAGCGTTCCGGTACCGCCGGTGGGTGCCCAGACAAGGGTCCACCAGGGCAGGGCCAGCAGCAAGGCTGGGATCAGCACGAACATCAGCCGTACAGCGAGCTTCACGGGGTCCCGTTCTGCAGGGGCCGCCGGGGTCGCGGCACGAATTTCTCCACCAGCCTAGCGCCCGCAACGCCGCCGGTGCCGGGCCGAAAGCCCAGGCCGGTGAAGGTGGCTGCGTCGCACCGTAATTCGGTATGTGCCGGTGGCAGCCGGGCGCGCTATGCTGCGCGGCAGGACATCGCCGTGGGGGCGGGTCGTGTGGGGAGCGGCGTGGCCGCGTCAGCGAAAGGTCGATCATGCGTGGCGTAAACGGGGGAGGGGCGCCTGCGCGCCGATCCGGGCGGGTCCGGCGGACCCTGATCGGGGTCACGGCGGCAGTGTTGCTGCCGTTCGGGACGGCGGTTCCGGCGGGTGCCGACGCCGATCCGAATGCGATCGACTTCGCGGTCGAGTCGTCGATGGGCACCATCAACACGCGCATCGTGCGCGCGGCCGACGGCAACACCGACCGGGTGGTGTACCTGCTCGACGGTGAACGCGCCGAGAACGACCTCAACGGCTGGGAGAAGCACACCTCCATCCCGGCGCAGATGGCGAAGTTCAACATCAATGTGGTGATGCCGGTCGGCGGGCAGTCCAGCTTCTACGCCGACTGGGAGCAGCCGAGCAGCTTCAACGGGGTGAACCCCGACGGGTCGATGCTGCCGAGCGCCGACTCCGGCTCGGCCATCGGCGGCTGGGAGGACACCCAGGGCAAAACCACCGCCTACCAGTGGGAAACCTTCATCACCAAGACGCTGCCCGAGGCTTTGAAGTCGCGGTTGGGGTTCAGTTCCACGCGCAACGGTGTGCTCGGGCTGTCCAGTGGTGGCAGTGCGGCGCTGTTGATGGCGGCCTACTACCCGCAGCAGTTCAGCTATGCGGGCTCGCTGTCGGGGTACCTGCACATGTCGATGCCCGGTATGCGGGAGGCGCTCGGTGCGGCCATGATCGCCAGCGGCGGGTACAACATCGAGGCGATGGCGCCCGCGGGGAGCGAGAAGTGGCGGCGGATGGACCCCTACGGCTTCGCCGAGAAGCTGATCGCGAACAACACCCGCCTCTACATCTCCGCCGGTAGCGCCAAGCCCGCCGATCAGGATCTGTCGTCCATCGACGCGATCACCCAGGGCATGCCGCTGGAAGCGATCGCCCTCGCCAACACCCGTTCCTTCGAAAAGCGCCTCACCGCACTGGGTTACACCAACGTGAGCTACGACTTCCCCGACATCGGTATCCACAACTGGGGCACCTGGGAGCAGGTGGCGATCCGTTTGATGCCGGACATGGCACCCCACATCGGCAAGCCCCTGCCCGCCGGCGCCAAGCCACCCGCCGCTGCCGCGCCCCCGGGTGCTCCCGGCGCGGAGCCGCCGGCCGGTGGTGCACCGCCGAAGTAGTTTCTCCCACAACCCGACCGCCGCTGCCCTTCTGGACAGCGGCGGTTGTCGTTTCGGCTGGTTGCGTTTGCGGTCAGTTGGTTCTGATCGGTGCGGCGGTCGACCAGCCCCAGGTGGGTTCGGTGTCGATGGTGATCTCGGCGGGGGGTGCGGTGATCAGGCGGGTGAGGCGTTGGAGTTCGCCCCAGTCGCGGGTCCAGTCGTCGGCCAGGTAGGACGGGATGGTTTGCGATTTCATGAGCACGCCGGTCCAGCCGAGGGGGCCGCCGCCGGTGTCGCCCTGCCAGGTTTCGGAGACCTGGGCGTTGAGTTTGTCGGGGAGGATGCGCCAGATCGGCATCTCCGCCACGCCTGCTCGATGATCGAAGGGGCGCTGGCAGGGGAAGGCCAGTCCCACATGCCAATCCGCGAGTACCGGGTTCTCTTCGCCGACCATCGTGTTCAGCGTTGTCAGTTTCGGCAGGCGTGGTGGGGTGAGTGCCACCCACTGCATCGGATCGGGGTCCCCCTCCGTGACGAGGCGAACAGCGTTGGTGCCCAATGGAATTCCATCCAGAGAGACTGGAAGATTCCGCCACCCCGGTGCGCCGCCCACACTCGGCGGGGTTGCCTCGCCCAACAGCGAGAACGTTCCCCCGGCCTCCCGACCGAACTCCACGCGGAGCCGCTGTCCTGGCATCGGCGCCCCATCAGGCCCCACTCCTTCGATGCGTCCGGCAACGGTGAGGATCAGCACCCGATAAGCCGGATCACGCTGCACCGCTGCCAGATCCATCCGGAACCACTGGGTGACCAACTTGCCGGCGCGAGGCTCACCCACGGCGTAACTTCCGAGCACCGGCGTCCGCTCCGGAGCAAGCCCGAACGGAAGCGCCACGGTACTCCCGTTGACACCGGCTGGTGCGCCATTGCCAGGTCCTGCGGCAGCGCTTGGCCCATCGCTCGGCCCGCCGGGAGGGCCCGCCGGGCTGCCGTTCGCCCCGCGCGGTGTTTCGTTGCCACTCGGCTGCCCACCGGGGATGGCGCCATTCTGTCCGCCGGGTGCGGCGCCGGTCGGGCCAGAGCTGCTGGGCCCTGGGCCGCCACCAGGCGCGCTGCTGGGTGCTGGACTTCCAGGTGCTGGGCCGCTGGGGCCGCCACCGGGTCCTCCTCCGCTGGGGCTTCCTTGCGGAGGACCGGCCGTGGCTCCATTCGGCCCGGCGGGCGTGCTGCCACTCGGGCCGCCGCTGCTGGGCCCTGCGCCGGCACCGGTTGCCGAACCACCTGGCGCTGGACCGGTCGCCGCACCATTCTGGCCGCTGGGGGCGGCACCAGTTGGACCGCCGGGTGCGGCGCCACTCTGGCCGGCGCCGGGGCCCCCTGCGCTGCCACTAGGTGCCGAGCCGATGGGGGCGCCAGGTCCTCCACCGCTGGGTCCACCTTGTGGGGAACCTGCTGCCCCGCCATTCGGACCGCTCGGTGCGCCGCCGGGGCCGCTACCTGGCGCTCCGCCGCCGGGACCGGAGCCGGAGGGTGGTGCGGACGACTGGCCGGGGCCGGGGTCCGGGGCGAGGCTGCCCACGCCGTTCGGGGTGAAGCCGGTGTTCTCGGCGGCGAGGCTGTCGGCGATGGTGCCGGTGTACGGGGTGAGCAGGGAGTCGGCGGTGTTGGTTTCGACCAGGACGTCGTCGGCCATGGCGCAGGGGTTGCCGGTGAGGGCACGCAGGTTGGACAGGCCGACCGAGTAGGCGGGGTATTGCGAGATCGCCGCCGAGGCAAGCGAACCCACCTCGAACAGCACCAGCGCTGCCGCTACGAGAGTCAGCGGCGCAACCGGAGCGACCTTGAAACGACCAGCCGCAGCCCACTTCCCAGCAAACGGCAACCTTCTATCGGTCTCCGTTGTTCGAGGCTCACCGTCGTTCTCGTCGTCGAGAAGTGGTGCGCCATGCTTGTTGACCACTGGGTTGTCGCGCTCGGATATGCGCGGATAGTCCACCGTCTGCTGGCCGTCATGCCCGGGTGACAGCGAATGGTCGTCGCGCTGGGAATCGGCAAGGGCGCTGTCATGCTCGGCGGAGTCTCGCCGGGTCTCGCACTCCGAGGTGCGCGGTTGGCTGTGGTGGTCGCCAGCGGGTGTCTGGGTGCCGCCCTCGCGCGGGCGGGGTTCGCGGTAGTACTGGTAAAGCGCGAGGAGGAGGGTTGCGGCGGTGGCGGTTAGGGCGAGGGTGGACAGGCTTACGCTGCCGAGGGTGGGGGCGCGGTCGGGCCAGGGGACGCCGTAGCCGGAGACGTACCACCAGCCGTTGGAGCCGGTGAGGCTTACCGCGAGGAGGAACAGGACCGCTGCGGTGAAGAGGGTGCGGATGTAGGCGGCGTGAATGATCTTGCGGCTCAGGGCGACTGCGGTGACGGCGGCGAGGGCGGCGGCCAGGCCCGCGTACACGCCGAAGTGGTGGGTCCACTTGGTGGGGGTGAACATCATCAGCAGTAGTGCCATGAAAACCACTGTGAGCAGGCGGGTTACCGGTCCGCGGGCGGTGCGGGGGACGCGCCCGTGGCGCAAGGTGGTGAGGACACCGATGATCAGGCACAGCAGCATGGCGAGGATGCCGAAGCGGCGGGCGAGGGAACCGTCGGGGTTCACCGACAGCAGGGTGTCCCAGCGGGTGCGTTCCTCGAACCAGGACATGTCGGGGCCGACGAGCTGGCGGACGCGGGTGGCTTCGAGAACGGTCGCCAAGGTCTGGTCGGCGAAGACCACAACCAGAACGAGTGTTCCGGCGGCGGCGATCGGTGCGAGCAGGGTCGCGTATCCGCTCGGAGTGGAGCCGGAGCGGGCGACGATGGTGCGTAGAACCGGACGTGAAGCGGCCAGAAGCGCTGCCGTGCAGATCAATCCGGTGGGACCGGCGGCCAACGAGAAGGCCGCGACGAGCACGGCGATGGCGGCAGGCAGCAGACGCCGGGTCGCCACCGCCCGCTCCATCGAGCACCAGGTGACCAGCACCCCGACGGCGATCAAGGGTTCCGGACGCAGACCGTTGTTGTACGGCAGCCAGATCGAGAGGAACACCAGTGCACCGGTCCACACCGCCCAGCGGTTCGCGGTAATGCCCAAGCGGGGCAAAACTTCCCGGCTGAGTACCAACCAGCAGACGAGTCCGGCGAGCAATGCGGGCAACCGCATCCACACGCCTGCCTCGCTGACCCTGCTCATCCACGCGAGCACCTCATACGGCCAGCCGAACGGCGCCTCCGCCACCTGGAACCACCGGTAGTAGTTGGCCGTATACCCGGCCTCGCGCGCGGACCGGGCCATCGTGAGGATGTACCCGTCGTCGGAACTGTTCGCCCCGATCACATGCCACACGACCAGCACGCCCGCCACGGTCGCGTCGACAGCGCGGAACCGCCACCAGCCCATCGGAAGTAGCCGGCGGGTGCGCCTGCCGTCCCGAACGTCACTGCGGTGCAAGCAGATCAGCGACACCAGCGTGCACAGCACCGCACCGATGATCGCCGCCAGCTTCCACCCACTCGGGCTCGACGAGAACCGCGCATCGATCTCGGCATGCAACCGCGCATCACCGAGCCGCCCCCGATCGAGTTCGGTGAACACACCGACAACCTGCGGCCGCACATCCCCCTGCACAGCCGTCCGCGTCACCGCGCCGTCGCGCGCCGCCACTCCGACGATCTCGGCACTGGTGCGCCCCGCATCGGAGAAGACGACAAGCGCACAGCCGCCGTTTGCCGCGCCTGGCGCACCACTCTCAGGCACTGCCGATGGTGTGCTGCTCGCGGGTGCTCCCGCTGGTGCTGGCGAGGGTGCTCCTGACGGTGCTGCCGGAGGTGCTCCCGCTGGTGCTGCCGAGGGTGCTCCTGACGGTGCTGCCGGAGGTGCTCCCGCTGGTGCTGCCGATGGCGCTCCCAACGGTGCTGCCGAGGGTGCTCCCGATGGCGCTCCTGACGGTGCTGCCGGCGGTGCTGCCGATGGCGCTCCCGCTGGTGCTGCCGATGGCGCTCCTGACGGTGCTCCCGATGGCGCCCCCAAGGGTGCGGCAGGCGTCGAAGGCAAGGGTGCTCCCCCAACCCCAGGCGCTGCGGGATCGGTCGGGAGGCTGGTGAGGGGGACGCTCAGCAACAGGCGGTCACGCAACACCATCGACAGCGTGCGGCCCTGGTCGGGGCGGTCCTCGATGCGGGCGACCAGGCCCTTGGAGCCTGCTCGGGGAGCTTGGGGTGGGACGGTGGACAGGACGGTTCCGCCGGTGAGACCTTGTAGGGCGGTGCAGGGGATGCGTAAATCGAGGCTCAGCGGCACGTAGTCCACGAGCGGTGCGCTGACCTGTAGCGACTTGTCCTGCGGCCAATCCAGGCTCGCGCGCTGTTGCTGCACGGGAAGCAGCGGGACGAGAACCGCCAGCAACAAACCGAGCGCCCCCGCCACGATCCCACCAATTTTCGCTCGGCCGAAGCCGGAATCTCCACCCACGAATGACGATGCTAGGCCGTCGAACCGGCTCGCACCCAGTCACTTCGAGATCACCACGCTCTGATGGCGGCATCACGCGAGAGCCGAACGCCACCAGAGCGTGGTGATCGTTTGTCCAGGAGGGGGTCAGGGGGTGGGGCGGCGGAGTTCGGTGACGGCGATGCGAGCGGCCTCGCCGATGGCGGCATCGACGACGGGGAGGGCGGGGTCGGCGCGAGCGGCGCGGGTGAAGACCGCGACGGCGACCGGAATTTCGCCGGGGAATTCGACGACCGCGACCTCGTTGCGGATGATGCCGACGGTGCCGGTCTTGCCCGCGACCACGACACCGCGATGTGGGAAACCGGCAGCGACACGGTGCGGCCAGATCTGGTTGCGCATGACCGCGCGTACGAATTCCGTGCTCTCCGTCGACAACACGCCGCCCGACCAGAGACGCCACAGCAGACGCGTCATCTCCTCGGGAGTGGTCGCGCTGGCGTAGGCGGGATCGTAGGCCGACACCGTCCACGCCTCGTCGTTGTCCGCCAGCGCCGCGAACGCCTCAGCGGTGCTGTGGGTGTCGGTGTCGCGCACCAGACTTCGGTGCTGATCGGCGGTGCCGCCGACGACGCGGGTTTCGGTGAGGCCGAGTTCGACGGCCATGTCGGTGACGGCGGCCAGCCCGAGTTCACCGAGAAGAACGTCGGCGGCCGCGTTGTCGGACACCGTCATCATCGAGGCGACCAGATCGCGACGGCTCAGCGTGATCGGATCGCGCAGTGCGGCAATACCGGTCGGGCCCGGGGTGCAGTCGGCGGGATCGATGGTGAGCCTGCCCGCCGGATCGATGCGCCCGTGGTCCACTTCGCGATAGAACGCCACGCACAACAGCAACTTGTACACCGACGCCATCACCACCCGATCCCGCCCACCTACCGAGATCTCCGCCGCCGAACCGTCACACCGCCGCGCATGCAGCCACCCACTGCACCCGGCATCCGCGAACACCGCCCGGATCCTGTCCTCGGCCGTCGGGGCAGCCCGATCGGCAGCCACGAGCCCCGGCTCCGCACGCAGCATGTCGAACGACCGGCTCACCGCGCGCTCCGAACAGTCACGCGACGCACTCTGTGCACCGGTCTTCCGCCGCGAGGATCGTCCGCGCTTCGGTGGCCTCGCCCGGCCGTGGTCGTCCCGGCGCCGTGCTCCGCACGCACCCCTCGCGACCGAGGCGACGGTGACTCGATCTGCGCGTTCCGCCTCTCGACCGGTGTGAACTCGGCCTGTGCGCCGGTCGTGCCATATCGATCAGCACACAAAACACCTGCTCGCATACACCTCATCACGCACAGACGGGTGATTCGCACCGTCACCGCAACCGCTCCCGGTACAGCACGCGATCCAGCACGTCCGCCTGCCCGCGCGTATCAGTACGCCGAATCACCCTGACCCGCAACGCAACCGAATGCGGCGCCAATGTCAACCATGCGACGCCCGGCGTGGGAGTGGGTGGGGTGGTGGTGAGACCGAAGCTGGTTCCGGCGGCTACCGCTGCCAGCACAGCGCGGTCGTCGGGAGCGGGCAGCGACGGAGTGTCGAGGCCGCGTTCACGCAGGAGATCCAGGAGCGCGTCGTACGCGGGTGGGTTGGCCGGACGCGGTGGATGGGCGAAGTGCAGGCCGGTGAGCATGGGGAACGTGGGGCGTTCGGTGGTGGTGGTGCGGTGACCGGCGGGAACGACCAGCCAGCGGGGGAGTTTCACGACGGGCCCCGCTTCGACGCCGTCGACCAGGGCCGGGTGTTCGATCACCGCGACATCGCAGATGCCCGAGCGCACGTCGGCGACGAGGTCGACGGTGCTGCCGATCGTGGTCGACACCGTCCCGTCCGCGGGCCGCAACGCGGTGACGCAGGCGGTGACCACCCGGTCCGGCAGCGCGGTGGTCGCCGCGAACCGGGTGGTGCCGCTGAGCTGGGCGATGCGCCGCGATTCGGCGAGCAGGCGATCGGCGTCGTCGACGAGCAGCCGGGCGCGCGGCAGCAACTGCCTGCCCGCCGGGGTGAGCACGGCGCCCTGGGTGGTCCGGTGGACGAGCTCGATGTCGAGGTGCTGTTCCAGGCGCCGCAAACCCTGGGACAGCGGTGGTTGGGTCATGTCGAGTGCCGCTGCCGCCCGCCCGAAATGGCCCTCGTCCGCGACGGCGACGAAGAACCGGAGGTGGCGCAGCAGGTCCATGGGGCCATTGAACCAGCGGTCACGCAACGACTCGCCCGAACCGGACGAAGTGCCCAGCGCATCGCCTCGGATACCGCACGTGAACTGCGGCGATATCGATCACGACTCGCCGCCGACGGCATCCGGTATTGGCCGCGCCCCGCCCGCGATGGTGTGGTGCAACGGTGATTTCCTCCGCTACCGAGCACCCGATCCGCAGACGCCTCGCGGCCGCCGCACTCGCGGTCGCCACGCTGACCTTCACCGCGTGCTCCTCCGAACCCGCGGCCCCGAGCGAAACCTCGGCCGCGCCGGGCACCGCGTCCACCGACACCACCCAGTACGCCGCATTGGAATCGAAATACAGTGCGCGACTGGGTCTCTCGGTCACCGACACCGGAACCGGCGCCACCGTCGCCTACCGGGCCGACGAACGTTTCCCCATCGCCTCCACCTTCAAGGGCCTGGCCTGTGGCGCCCTCCTGCAGGCGCATCCACTCTCGACCGGCTACTTCGATCAGGTCATCCACTACACCGCCGCCGACCTGGTGGAGTACTCACCCGAAACCGAGAAGCACGTCGACACCGGCATGACCGTGGCGGCCCTCTGCCATGCCACCATCACGCTCTCCGACAACACGGCGGGCAACCTGGTGCTCCGCTTGCTCGGCGGCCCGGCGGGTTTCACGGCGTTCCTGCGCACCCTCGGTGACAACGTGACCCGCCTGGACCGCTGGGAAACCGAACTCAACACCGCCATCCCCGGCGACGAACGCGACACCACCACCCCCGCCGCCCTGGCCGCCGACTACCGCGCCCTCGTCCTCGGCGATGTCCTTGCCGAGCCCGAGCGCACCCAGCTCGCCGACTGGCTCAAGGCCAACACCACCGGCGGCAAACGCATCAAGGCCGGTCTGCCCGCCGACTGGACTGTCGGCGACAAAACGGGCAGCCCCGCCTACGGTTCGGCCCTCGACGTGGCCATCGCCTGGCCCCCGAACCGCCCGCCCCTGGTACTCGCGGTCCTGTCGACGAAATCCGAGCAGGACGCCGAACCGTCCAACGAACTCCTGGCCGAGGCGACGAAAGCGGCTGTCGCCCAGCTCAATTGATCCGCCACCCCGCCCGAACGGAACGGGCGCACAGCTGCGGTTCGTCGCCTGCTCCGACGAACAAGGCGGTGAGCATCGGGATGCCGTGGTCGAGCGCCTCGGCGGGCAACGGGCCGGTCGCCACCAGCGCGGCCAGCCCGTGCCCGATCACCCAGCTCTGCGTCGCCAGTTCGAGGGCGTCGACCTCGGCCCGGAAGCGGCCGAGGTCGCGGGCACTCGCCACGGCCGTCACCAGCCGCTCCAAGGTCGCATCGGCGGCCGGCGCGTCCTCGAGTTCGAAACCGGCGTCGAACATCACCCGGTACAGATCGGGTTCGGCCAGTGCGTTGGCGAGGTAGGCGCTGCCGAGCGCGGCCAGGTCGCGCACGGGATCGCCGGTGTCGGGGACGTGGGCGAGGCGCGCGGCCAACCGGGTGAACCCCTCCTGCCGCACCGCCCGCCACAACCCGTCGATCCCGTCGAAATAGGTGTACACGGCCATCGTCGACACCTCGGTCCCGGCGACGAGCCCGCGCAGCGTCACCGGTTCACGAGCCGCGACCATCTGCGCCGCCCGCTCGATCAGCATCGACCGCACCGCCGGATTTCGCGTTCTACCCATGGCGCCACATTACATAACAGCGTTATGGTTATGGCACCGACGATGGGAGCGAACATGACCGTGGAACTGATCAATCCGGACGGGCTGCCCAAGCCTGATGTGTACCGACAGGTGTCGATCGCGACCGGCTCACGCCTGGTCTTCCTGGCCGGGCAAGTGGCCCGCGACGCCGCCGGAAACCCGGTCGGCGCGGGCGATTTCGCCGCCCAGGTGGAACAGGCCTACCTGAATGTCGGCACCGCGATGACCGCGATCGGCGGATCCTTCGACGACGTCGCGAAGCTGACGATCTACGTCGTCGACTGGAGTGCCGACAAATATCCGCTGCTGGGCGAAGGAGTGAGTCGCGCGGCCGCGAAAATGGGGGTCGACCCGGTCAAACCGATCACCCTGATCGGCGTGGCCGCACTGGGCGAACCCGACCTGCTCGTCGAGGTCGAGGCGACCGCGGTGCTCGACTGATCACCCTGCGCGGTACCGGCCGGGGGCCACACCGTATTCACGTTTGAAGGCTTTGCCGAAGGCGTACTCGGAGCTGTAGCCGGTGCGCCCGGCGATGGTGGCCAACGGGTGATCGGTCTCGCGCAGGAGCCGGGCGGCGGTGAGCATCCGCCAGCGGGTGAGATAGGCCAGTGGCGGTTCGCCGAGCAGGGTGGTGAATCGTTTGGCGAACGCGGCCCGGCTCAAACCCGCACGGGCGCCGAGCGATTCGACGGTCCAGTTGTGACCGGGGTCGTCGTGCACGGCCCGTAGCGCACGCGACAGTTCGGGGTCGGTGAACGCCACCGACCACCGTGCGGTGTCGTGGGTGGCGCTCTCGGCGAGCCAGGCGCGCAACAGATAGAGCAGGAGCAGGTCGAGCAGCGGTGGGACGGCCGCGTCGGCACCGGGGCGGGCGTCGGTGAGTTCGGCGGCGAGCAGGTCGACGGCGGCGCGCAACGACGCGTGCGTGCCGAGCCGGGCCGGAATGTGCACCACCTCGGGCAGTTCCGCCAGCAATGGATGGGTGCGATCGGCGGCGAGGTGATACGACCCACACAGCAGGGTGGAAGCGGCGCCGGGGCCGTCGACCACGCGGACGTCGTCGGGTCCCGCGGTCTCGGTGAACGTGCTGGTGAGCTGATCGACCAGACCGTGCGCGACCCCCCGCGGCATCAGCACCGCGTCCCCCGTACCGAGCGCGATGGGTTCGGCCCCCGCCCTGGTGAGCCAGCACGAACCCTGCAGGACGACATGGAAACCGGCACCTTCCATCAGCGGATACCTGCGGCCCCACGGCGCGTGCCGCACGAACATCCCTGACGCCGGGTCACCGGTGCGCGCGGTGGCCAGCACATCGCTGAGCAGATCCATAACCGATGACAATACCGTCGAAGACGATTGGATATCATCTGCGGACGCTGGATGATTTCACGTCCTGACATCTGCTCATACGCTGAGTTCATCAACCGAATGAACAAGGAGCAGGACATGAAGATCGCCGTGTACGGGGCAAGTGGACACGTCGGCCGTTTCGCGGTGGCGGAATTGGCTCGCCGTGGAATCGACACCGTCGTCGTGGGACGTAACGCCCAGCGGCTGAAGGACTTCGGCGTACCTGTCCGGGTCGCCGCGGCCGACGATCACTCCGCGCTGCTCGCCGCCTTCACCGGGGTCGACCTGGTCATCAGCACCCTGCCCGACTACACCGGAACCGGCGAGGGCGTACTGCGCGCCGCCGTCGCCGCTGGCGCGAGCTATGTGGATGTCGCGGGCGAACAACTGTTCGCCCGCAAGGTGTTCGACGAGTACGGGCCGCTCGCCGAGGCCGCGGGCGTCACCCTGGTCACGGCCGTCACGGAGGCGGGCGTGTTCGGTGACCTGCTCGCCAACCTCGGCGCGCGACGGCTCGGCGGTGCCGACGAGATCGTGCTCAGCCATGTCGTCGCGCCCGGTGGTGAGGGTTCACGTGGCAGTATGCGCACGGTGCTGCGCAATCTGGACGCCTTCACCAGTGGTGGTCTTTCCTGGTCCGACGGTGAATTCCGCACCGGTCCCCAGCCGCGCCGGGACACGCTGCTCCTGCCCGGCGCCACCGACCCTGTCGCGGTGGTGAAGTTCCCGCAGCCGGCCGTGGTGACGATCCCATGCCATACCGCGGCCGCTTCGGTGGAAGGTGTACTGGCGAAGGAGATCTTCGCGATGGTCGGCACCGTCACCGAGGCCGACCTGGAACGCGCGCCCGAAACACCCTCCGCCCCGGCTCCCTACTCGATGGTGGTCGACATCCACCGCGACGGAAAAACACTGCGCGGTATCGGAAGTGGGCCCGATACGTACCGCAACAGTGCCCAGCTCGCGGTGGCGGTAGCGACCCGCATCGGCGCGGGCGCGAAACCGGGCGCGCAGTCACCGGCCGAACTGTTCGGCCCGGTCGAATTCCTCGACGCACTGGGCGAATTCGGCATGACCTGGTCGCTCGGATGAACAATCCCACACGCCGGGCGGTGGCCTTCCTCGCGTCGGTGACCGCCCTGGTGCTGGTCGCCTGTGGCACGCGTGAGCCGGCACCCGAGTGGTCGAGCGTGTGGGCGGCAGCCGCCCAGCATCCGGCGACCCAGAACTGGTCGGCCGACGGCTTCGCCGACGTGACCGTCCGCCAGGTCGTCCGCGTGACGGACGGCGGCCCGCAGGTCCGGGTCCGGCTGTCGAATCGCTACGGCACCGAACCGTTGGCCGTCGCGGGTGCCACGGTGGCTCGCGGCGCAGGCGGTGCCGCGGTGGTACCGGAGTCGGTGCGCCCGCTGACAATGGACAGCTCGACCACCTTCGATCTCGACCCGGGCACCGAGGCGGCGAGCGACCCGATCCCCCTCCCGGTCGCCGCCGGGGAGGCGGTCACCGTCACGCTCTACTTCGCCCGTCCGACCGGCCCGGCGACCCAGCACGCGCAAGCTGCCACGACCAGCTTCCGTGCCGCGGGCGACCACGCGGCCGAACCGACCGCGACGCCCTTCACCGAGACCTCCCGATCCTGGTACTACCTGACGGGCATCGACGCGATCGGCGCGGAACGGGAGGTCACCGTCGCCTTCGGCGATTCCATCACCGACGGCTACCGCTCGACTGTCGACACCGACCAGCGCTACCCGGACCAGCTCGCCCGCCACCCGGGCACCGGACCGCACGCGGTCGTCAACGCGGGTATCAGCGGCAACCGGCTGCTCACCGACTCGACCGTGCTCGGGGACAGTGCCCGCCTCCGCTTCCGCCGCGACGTCCTCGAACAGCCCGGCGTCGACACCGTGATCGTGCTCATCGGCATCAACGACATCGGCTTGGCCGGGACCACCGGCCCCGATGGTGTCTTGTCCCCGGATGTTTCGGCCGACCAGCTCATCGCGGGCTATCGCGAGCTGATCGGCGCGGCCCACGCGGCGGGCGTGCGCGTCATCGGCGCGACGCTGCTGCCGTTCGGTGGTTCGGTGTACTACTCGCCGGGCAAGGACGACCTGCGAGCTCAGGTGAACACCTGGATACGCACCGGCAACGCCTTCGACGCGGTGGTGGATCTGGACCGTGCGCTGGCCGCGCCGGACGACCGGAGCAGACTGGCGCAACAGTTCGACAGCGGAGATCATCTGCACCCCAACGACCTCGGCTACGGTGCTATGGCGGCGGCCATAGCAGGCGCGGGCGTGCTGTGATGCTCGACGGCGGCGAGGCTGTCACCAGCGCGGGAAGAGACCACCGGGTCAACAACCGGTGAACCCTGACTGCTCGAGTGGCAGTTGGGACGAGGGCTCGATATGCTCGCCCCGTTATCGAAACGGGCTGCCTTGCTGCATGTTTGGCTCGAGGATTGGTGGTTGGGGGCCTGTGGTTACTGCGGAAGTCGGGCCGGTGACGCACGCGACGGGGGACCGCACGACAGCGGGACCGGCGGGGTATGTGGTGCTGAGCGCCGCAGTGGTCATCGTGGTGATCGCCGCGCTTACCGTGGTTTTCGCGCCCCCTCTCATCGGCATTCCCGTGCTGGTCGGGGCGTTGGTCACGGCGCTGATCGCCTGTCCGGCGGTTTTCGTCGCGCTGCGCCAAACCGCGAAAGCCGACCTCTCCGCCGCCGCCGCTCAGCGCGCCGAACAGCAGTTGGCGGCCACCGTCGCCGAGGCGACGCAGCGCATCGCGAAGGCCGAGGAACACAGCTCCGCCTACGCCTGGGAAGCGCAGGAGAACTCGCGTCGCGGTGCCGCCGCGCTCGCGGCGTTCGCCGGTGCCGCCAGCCGTATCCAGGCCATGACCACCAGCATGCTCGCCGAACTGCGCGAGATGGAGCACCGTCACGCCGACCCACGCGTGCTCACCGACCTGCTCCACATCGACCACCGCACCGCCCAGACCGGCCGCCTCGCCGACAGCATCGCGGTCCTCAGCGGCGCCCGCACCGGCCGACGCTGGGCCAAACCCATTGCGATGGAATCGATCCTGCGTGGCGCGATGGGCCGAGTGGCCGGATACCAGCGTGTGCGACTGCGCGCGGTGGCCGAGGTCGGTATCGCCGGACACGCCGCCGAAGGCGTGATGCACGCGCTGGCCGAACTGCTCGACAACGCCTGCAACTTCTCCCCGCCGACCACCGAGGTGCATGTCTACGCGGCGGAAGTGCCCGCGGGCGTTGTCATCACCATCGAGGACAGCGGTCTGGTGATGAGCGAATCGGCGCTGCGCCGCGCCGAGGCCGCCGTGAGCGGACGCGACCACAAGGGCAAGGGCGCCGACCTGGCCTCCCTCTCGGGCACCCGGCTCGGGCTCGCCGTGGTCGGAAACCTCGCGCGCAAACACGATCTCACCGTGTCGTACCGGCCCTCGGCCATCGGTGGCACGGCGGTGGTCGTCGTCGTCCCGCGCGAACTCACCGCCCGCGCCGAACGCCGGGGCCGCGACACGGGCCGCCACGCCGCGCCCACCGCGCAGCGTGCCGACACCGGCGGCATCCAGCTCACCAACCTCGGCCAGTTCGACGCACCGACCCCGCGCCCGGCACCGCACACCGAGAACGGCGACCTCGGCTGGGCCGACGCCATCGCCCGCCAGGTGTCACCACCCGCCGGTGAGGCCGCCCACTTGCCCGCGGCGACCACCCCCGCGTTGCCCAAGCGCCGTCGCGGCAGCACGCTCGCGCAGGTCCATCCCGAAGGCCTCACCACGCCCGCGCCCACCCAGGTGACGCCGGCGAAACCCTCGGCACTCGGCGCCTTCCAACGTTCTGCCCGCACCGAGCCGCGCACAGGCAGCGCCGCCTCTGCACCAGACCCCCAGGAGGACCGATGACCACCACCGCCGCGACCAATCTCGGCTGGTTGCTCGAGAAACTGCTCGCCCGCACCCCACGCACCCGCCACGCCCTGCTGCTCTCGGGTGACGGACTCAAGATCTGCCACACCCCGGAACTCGACACCGACCGCGCCGACCAGCTCGCCGCGATCGCCGCCGGTTTCCAAAGCCTCGCGCACGGGGCCTCCGTCGAATTCGGTGACGGGCGAGGCGGAGTCCGCCAGTCGATGACCGAGTTCTACGGCGGCATCCTGTTCGTGGTCGAGGCCGGGCTCGGCGCGCACTTAGCGGTGATCGCCGCCGAGGACGCCGACGCGGGCCTGGTCGGGCACACCATGCACGAACTGGTCGAGCAGCTCGGCGAACACCTCGCCGCCCAGCCGCGCCGGGGGACGCCGTAATGCTCGGCCGCGACGACGATCCCGACCGGTTCTACACCCTCACCGGCGGCCGGATGCCCGCCGACGACGACTTCGACCTGGTCACCCTCGTGGTCAGCGAGTCGGCGCCGAACGCGGGCATGACCTCTGAACAGGTCGCGATCCTCGAGCTGTGCCGGGCGCCGACCGCCGTGGTGGAGATCGCGGCCGAACTGCGGCTGCCGGTGGGTGTAGCGACGGTTGTGCTGTCGGATCTGCTCGCCGCGGGCAAGATCACCATCAGGCCACCGCTGTCGGCGGCGATGAATCTGGATCTTTCCACCCTCGAGAAGGTGCTCGTTGGACTTCGCAGGCTCTGAAGACGTACCCGAGCGGTCACGGGCGCCGCTGCACAGCACGGCGCGGCACGGGTTGAAAATCGTCATCATCGGCGGATTCGGTGTCGGCAAAACGACATTGGTCCGTTCGGTGAGCGAGATCCGCCCCCTCGACACCGAGGCGACGATGACCGATGTGGGTGTCGGCGTCGACGACGCGAGCGGCGTGCCTGGCAAGTCGACCACCACCGTCGCCTTCGACTTCGGCCGCATCAGCATCGACGACGAGCACGTCCTGTATCTGTTCGGCGCCCCTGGGCAGCAACGGTTCTGGTTCCTCTGGGACCGGTTGTTCGCCGGTGCGCTCGGTGCGATCGTGCTCGTCGATCAGCGCCGCATCGCCGACTCCTGGTACGCCATCGACCGCCTCGAACACCAGGGCACACCATTCGTGGTCGCCTGCAACGACTTCGGTGAATCACATGCCCCCGAGGCGGTGCGCGACGCGCTCGATCTTGACCCGGCGGTCCCGCTGCTGATGTGTGACGCCCGCTCGCGTGAATCGAGCAAACAGGTACTCATCGCCCTGATCGAGCACCTGTATTCTGTTGTCCCACAGGGGGAGACCGTCTCATGAGCACACCGGCAGGGGCTTGCCCGGTCACCGGCGCCGTCCCGCTGAGCGGTCCCGAGTTCCATATCGAACCGCACGAGGTGTACCGGCGGATGCGCCGCGAACACGGCCCGGTCGTCGCCGTCGAACTGCCCGGCGGTTTCCCCGCCTGGCTGGTGATCGGGTACCGCGAACTGCACCAGGTGACCAGCGATCCGGTGCTGTTCCCGCGCGATGTGTCGCTGTGGAACCAGTGGGGGCGGGTGCCCGAGGACTGGCCGCTGCTGCCGATGGTCGGGCGGCCGATGCCGTCGATCTACTTCACCGCCGGTGCCGAACACCGCCGCCACCTGGCCATGGTCGAACCCGCTCTCGACGCGGTGGATCACTTCGAATTGCGCCGTGCCTGTGAGGAACTGGCCGATCAACTGGTCGACCGGTTCTGTGGGCGTGGCACCGCCGATCTGGTCGCCGAATTCGCCGAACCGCTGCCCGTGCTCGCGCTCGGCCGCATCCTCGGCCTGCCCGACGCCGATGCCGCCGACCTGGCGCTGACCATGAAGACCCTCGCCGACGGCGGCGCCGACGCCCAGGCCGGGCACATGCGTTTCGCCGAGCACATGGCCCGCCTCGTCGCCGCCAAGAAGGCGCGCCCCGGCGGTGACCTCACGTCGCTGATGCTGGCCGATCCCGAGCCGTTCACCGACGAGGAATACATCAACGACCTGATGGCGATCGCCGCCGCGGGCCACCTCACCACCGCCGACTGGCTCGGCAGCTCCATGCGGCTGATGCTCACCGACGAACGCTTCGCCGCCGCGCTCGGTGGCGGCAGGCGCAGCGTCGGCCAGGCCATGAACGAGGTGCTCTGGGAAGAGGGGCCGACCTCCATCCTGGCGGGTCGCTGGGCCGCCCGCGATACGCGCCTTGGCGACCGCACCATCCGCGCCGGGGACATGCTGCTGCTCGGCTTGGCCGCTGCGAACCTCGATCCGCATGTGCGCCAGTCGTTCTCCGACGGCGACACCGTGCCCACCGGCAACAACGCGCACTTCGCGTTCAGCTACGGCGAATACCGCTGCCCGTACCCGGCGCAGCAGATCGCCGAGATCATCGCGCGAACCGGGATCGAGGTGCTGCTCGACCGGCTCCCCGATGTCGACCTGGCGGTTCCGGCCGACCAGCTCACCCGGCGACCTTCGGCTTTCCTTCGGGGCATGCAAGCACTGCCCGTTCGTTTCACCCCTGTTCGACCCGTCGGAGGTTTCTCGTGAGTTCGCAATGCCCTATCGCCATCGACCCCATGGTCGGTGATCTCGCGGGGGAGACCGCCCGACTACGTGACGCGGGGCCGATCACCCGGATCGACCTGATGGGTGTGACCGTGTGGACCGTCACCGACCACGCCCTGGCCCGTCAGCTGACCACCGACACCCGCCTGGTCAAGGACATCAACGCCTGGAAACTGTTCGCCGACGGTGTCGTGGGCAACCAGTGGCCGCTGATCGGGATGGTCGACGTCGACCGCTCGATGTTCAGTGTCGACGGCGCCGAACACCGCAGGCTGCGGCTCAAGACCGCGCAGGCGCTGGCCCCGCGTCGGCTCGAGGAGCTGCGCCCGCGGATCGAAGCGCTCACCGCCGAACTCCTCGACGACCTCGCCGCGGCCGGTGCCGACGGCACCCCGGTTGACCTCAAGCAGGTGTTCGCCTACCCGCTGCCCATGCGCGTGGTCGGCGACCTGATGGGCGTCGCCCGCGAGGACCACGCCCAGCTGCTCGACTGGTACAAGAAGTTCTTCTCCGTGATGACCCCGCAGGACGAGCGCCTGCGCGTGATCGGCGAGCTCGACGTGTACTTCACCGACCAGGTGCGCAAGAAGATCGCCGACCCGGGCGACGACCTCACCTCGGCGTTCGTGGTTGCCGACGAGGGTGGCGAGGCGCTCACCGAGGAGGAGGCGATCGGCAATATCAAGGCCCTCGTCGCCGCCGGGCACGAGACCACCGTGAGCCTCATCGTCAACACCGTGCGCGCGCTGCTCAACGAACCGGATCAGCTGGCGAAAGTCGTTGCCGGGGAAGTGGACTGGAAGCAGGTCATCGAGGAGTCGCTGCGCTGGGACGGGCCCGTCTCGCACCTGCTGATGCGGTTCGCCACCGAGGACATCACCGTGGGCGAGACCGTCATCGAGAAGGGCGAGGGTGTGGTGATGTCCTACCGTGCCGTCGGCCGCGACTTCGCCGTGCACGGTGAGACCGCCGACGAATTCGACGTGACCCGCTCGACGGCCAACCGCCACCTCGCCTTCGGCTACGGCCCGCACATCTGCCCCGGTGCGGCACTGTCGCGGCTCGAGGCGGCGATCGCGCTGCCCGCGCTGTTCGCCCGCTTCCCGAATCTGCGCCTGGCCGTGCCCGACAGCGAGCTCGGCAACCTGCCGGTGCTGACCCAGAACGATCTGGCCGCGTTGCCGATCATCCTGAACTGACCGGCGTCGCGTCGCGCCCGGTGGATCGCTTCACCGGGCGCGACGCTCTACTTCACAGACCCAGATCGCGGCCGATCAGTTCCTTCATGATCTCGTTCGAGCCCGCCCAGATCTTGGTGACCCTGGCGTCCATCCAGGCCCGCGCCACCCGGTATTCGCGCATGTAGCCGTAGCCGCCGTGCAGCTGCACGCAGGCGTCGAGCACGTCGTTCTGCACCTGCGCCGACCACCATTTGGCCTTGGCGGCGTCGACGGCCGACAGCTCACCGGTGGTGTGCACGGCGAGACACTGGTCGATGAAGGCCTGCGTGACCTCCACCTTGGTGACCAGCTCGGCGAACAGGAATTTGTTGTACTGGAAGCTGCCGATCTGCTGCCCGAAAGCCTTGCGCTCCTTGGCGTATTCGAGGGTCTCGTCCAGGATCGCCGCCGCGTGGGCGATATTGGAGGCGGCCGCGCCGATGCGTTCCTGGGGCAGCATCTGCATCATGGTGATGAAGCCGCGGTCGAGCTCACCCAGGCGGTTGGCGTCGGGGACGCGCACGTTGTCGAAGAACAGCTCGGCGGTGTCGGATTCGGGCTGGCCGACCTTGTCGAGTTTGCGGCCGCGGGTGAAGCCGTCCATGCCGTTCTCCACGACGAACAGGGTGATGCCCTTGGCCTTCTTCTCCGGGCTGGTCCGGGCGGCCACGATCACCAGGTCGGCGTTGAAGCCGTTGGTGATGAAGGTCTTCGAGCCGTTGATGATCCAGTCGTCGCCGTCGCGCACGGCGGTGGTCTTCAGCGCGGCGAGGTCGGAACCGCCCGACGGCTCGGTCATGCCGATGGCCGTGATCAGCTCGCCCGTGCAGAACTTCGGCAGCCAGCGCCGCTTCTGCTCGTCGGTGGTCAGTTCGACCAGGTAGGGGGCGCACACGTCGAAGTGGATGCCGAACGACGACGAGATCGCCGCACCGGCCTTGGCCAGTTCCTCGCCGAGCACCGCGTTGAACCGGTAGTCACCGGCGTCGCTGCCGCCGAATTCCTCCGGGACACCGAGCCCGAGGTAGCCCAGTTCGCCTGCGGCCAACCAGGTTTCGCGATCGATCGCGCGCTGTTCGATGAACTTCTCGGCCTTCGGTTCGATCGACCGCTTGACGAATTCGGCTACCGAGGCACGGAAGGCCTCATGGTCCTCGGTGTAGAGGGTGCGCTTCATTCCTACAGTGTACGAATGGCCCGTGGGCCGATGTCAACGCGAACGAGAAGCCTTGTCTCCGGACACGAAAAAGCTCCCCGGTCGGTGGACCGGGGAGCTCATCTGTAGCCCCGACGGGATTCGAACCCGCGCTACCGCCTTGAGAGGGCGGCGTCCTAGGCCGCTAGACGACGGGGCCAGAACAGCAATTCACCAGCGTGAACCGCGCGGAACATACCTTAGCCGACGACCGGGCGATCGACCAAAACGGGCGGCAGAAGGCCCGCTCGCCGCCGTGGGGCCTCTCGTTGCGTTCGCGGTCAGCCCGGGAACTCGAGCTCGGCTTCCTGGTCGGCCTCGAGCAGGAAATAGCCGAGGAAGGTGACACCGTCGTGGCGGGCGTCGAAGCGGGCGATGCGAACGTGTGCGGGCTCGTAGAACACGTCACCGGGGCGCAGGATCGTGGGTTCTTCCCCGTCGATTTGGTATATGGCGGAGCCGGATTCGATGCTGCCGAAGACCGGTCCGTTGTGCACGTGGAGGCCACCGGCGAAGTCGGGGGCGAGGGTGATGCGCCGGATTTCGACGCGATGCAGAATTTGTGGCGACGGCAGCACCTGGTCGAGGAGGGTCGTGCGGACGACCGGGGCGGTGCCGGTTTCGGGGGTCGGGACAGGCATGACGCGGGTTACTCCATTCCGATCGAGCTGTGTGTGAGCAGGCCGAGGATTCCGGTGATCGCGTCGTCGAACCGTTGTGGATCGTCGGCGGCACGGGCGAGGACGTAGGCACCCTGCAAGACGGCGACGATCGTCTGGGCTGTCGTGTGTGGGTCGAGCGCGAGTTCGCCCCGATCCCGCCCTTCTTCGAGCACCCGCGCGAGCCGGGTTCGTAGCCAGCCGAAAGTCTCCTCCACCGGTTCGCGCAGCACGGCGGTCGACATGACGTCGGGATCCTGGGTGAGGCGTCCGATCGGGCATCCCCGCAACACGTCACGTTCACGGCGCAGGAACGCCTCGATCCGCGCGTGAGCCGTGCCGTCGGCGGACAGCTGGGCGTCGGCGGCGGCCCGTAACTCCTCGGCGCTGCGGCGGATGGCGGCCAGCGCCAGATCCTCCTTGCCCGCGAAATGGTGGTACATGCTGCCCTGCCCCGCCCCGGCCCGCTGCTGGATCGCCTTCGGGCTGGTGCCGACGTACCCGCGTTCCCACAACAGCGACCGAGTGCTCTCGATCAGGCTCTCTCTGGTACTCACCCAGCCACTGTACATACCAATAGGTACAGACGGTGCATCAACTCATGCTGAGAATGGGAGCGTTCTTCTCGATGCACGGCTCCGGCTCGCGAGACTCGGTGGCGCAGGTGGTGGTTGACCTGGTCGGTGGTGGGGTGGAGGGTGGAGCGATGGCCGGTAAAGAGGTGTGGGGCGGGGTCGAGATGTCGAATCTCGATCAGCCGCTGTTCGACGGTGCCGAGGCGTCCAAACGGGATCTGGTCGTGTACCTGGAGGTGGTGGGGGAACGGCTGGTGAAGGTGCTGCGGGGGCGGCCCTTGTCGGTGGTGCGGGTGCGGCCGGGGCAGGAGCCGTTCATGCAGAAGAATCTGCCGAAATACACGCCGGAGTGGGTGGGGCGCACGACGGTGTGGGCGGAGAGTTCGCGGCGGGAGATCACCTATGCGCTGTGTGACGACCTGCGGACGCTGCTGTGGTTCGGGAATCAGCGGGCGGTGGAGTATCACGCGACGTTGTTCCTGGCCGAATCATCTCCGGCACCAACGCATCTCGTACTGGATCTCGACCCTTCCCCGGGGCAGACGTTCGCCGACGCGGTGGCAGGTGCCCGGCTGATCCGGGAGGCGCTGGCGGCCGACGGGCTGGCGGGGGCGGTGAAGACGAGCGGGTCCAAGGGGCTGCATGTCTTCGTACCTGTCGTCGACGGCATCGACGTGGAGGACGCGGCCGCGGCGACGCGGGCGGTGGCCGCGCGGGCCGAGCGCATCGATCCTGCCGTCGGGACAACGGCTTTCATCCGTGAGGACCGCCACGGGAAGGTGTTCCTCGATGCCACGCGTGCGGGCGGTGCCACCGTCGCGGCGGCCTACAGCCCGCGCATCCGTCCGGGTGTCACCGTGTCGTTTCCACTGCACTGGTCGGACCTCGACGATGTGACGCCCGCGGACTTCACCCTGCGCACCGTGCCGGACCTGCTCGCCGCCGCCGATCCGTGGTCGACGGAAATGCCGGAGCCGCAACAACTCCCGGCGGACCTGATCGCCGAAGGCCACACCATCCCGGTCGCCCGGGTGCAAGCGATGCACGAGGGCAAACGACGCGCCCGCGCCCGTCGCGCGGAATGAGGATCAGACCGGAGTGAGCGTCGCCGCGCCGAAGGAGACGTGGAACCGCTCGCACCAGATGCTGACCGAACGCACCGAGGACAGATCTGTTCCGGCGGGCACCTCGTAGTTCTGGTTGCCCTCGTTGCCCTTCAACGCACCGAGATCGATATGTGTGCCGTCGTCGAAGTTGTGCCAGTCGTCGGGGATCACGGGCTGATCGGTGAGCCATACCCGCAGGGCGGGGCCGTCGGAGGTGCGCAGGTCGGTGATCCGCACGATCAGCGTGCCGTCGGCGGCCCGCTGCAGCACCACGGTGCCCGAGGTGTCGTGTTCGTGGGAGAGGAACGTGCCCTGGGCGAGCAGCGGCGGCGGGGCGCCGTCGGCGGCGACCACCGGGGCCTCGTCGACCGTGACCGTGGTGAACAATCGCCACGGCTGGAACAGATACAGCCCGACCGCCACCACCGCGACCACGCCGATGGTGAGGACACTGAACAGAACCCGGCGAGCGGACATGATGCCTCCTTCGAGGTCCATCATTCTCCGTCCGCCCGCCGGGCGCAGCCTTCGATCAGTTACCGAGCGCGGCCACGCCGGCCTGGGCGAACTTCTCGTCGAGATCGCCGCTCGGCGCGCCTGCCACACCGATGCCCGCGATGGGCGCGCCCTTCGACTTCACCGGGGCGCCGCCGCCGAGGAAGAGGGTGCCGTCGATGTCGGCCAGGTGGGGTGCGGACTCGAGCCGCTTGGTGAGCTCGCTGGTCGGTGCGTTCCACGAGACGGAGGTGAACGCCTTCTGCTGCGCGGCGTCGTAGGACTGCGGGCCCGCGCCGTCGCCACGCAGGGTGACGATCACATTGCCGTTGCGGTCGACCACGGCCACGCTCACCCGCTGGTTCTCCTTGGCGGCCGCGTCGAGCGCGGTCTGCGCGGCCTTGGTCGCGGCGGCGACCGACAGGTGCGTGCTGGTGGCCAGATTGTTGTCGGCGGCCTCGACGACGACGGGGGTGCGGGTGGCCGGATCGGGATCGGCGGCCTGCACGGTGACGACACCGACGACGCCCGCGCCCACCACAGCGGCGGTGGCACCGGCGACGATGAGACGGTTACGGGTGCTGAACTTGCTGGTCATTGCTGCTCCTGAGCATTTCTCGGCCGTCGGATCTGCGGCGCGGCCTGGTGATATCCATCCTGTTCGCCCGGCGGCTCCCGCGAATCGACGGTGTGGCTGGAGTGCGCGGCCGGATCGGACGACACCCGGGTCGACCGATCGGATGACCCGCCGGGCCCCGGCGCCGGGGGAGAATGCCGAGGAGAGGGAGGAGGTCGCATGGACCTCGGTGACCAGCGCGAGGACACCCGTCTGCTCGCGATCATCGTGCACAGCGCGTTCTACGTGCTGCTCGCCGCGTCGCTGTTGCGCTGGCTGATCCGGCACAGCGAGACCCGTTCGACGCCCCTCATCGTCGTCCTCGCGGTGGCGCTCGCGCTGCTCTACGGGCTCAGCGAGTTGCGGGAGTCGCGTCGGCTCGTGTGGTTCACGGCGCTGGTGCTCACCTGGTCGGTGCTGGTGGTGCTCGCGCCGAGTTTCGCCTGGTGCGCGGTGCCGTTGGTGTACACGGGTCTGCGCATCCTGTCCGAACGCACCGCGGTGACGCTGGTCGTCGTGTTGACCGCGCTGGTGGTGGCCAGTCAGGTGCGCATCGCGGGCTGGCTCGATCCGAACCTGGTGCTCGCACCGCCCGCGGTGGCGGCCGTGACCACCGCGTTGTTCGTCGGTATGCGCAGGCAGGCGGCCCGGCAGGCGGCGCTCATCGACGATCTCGTGCGAACCCGTCAGGAACTGGCCGACACCGAACGACGCGAAGGCACCCTCGCCGAACGCGAACGGCTCGCGATGGAGATCCACGACACCCTCGCCCAGGGCCTGTCCAGCCAGCGCATGCTGTTGCAGGCCGCCGACCTGGTCTGGGATACCGACCCCGAGCTGGCCCGCACGCATCTGCGCTCGGCGGCCGAGATCGCCGAACGCGACCTCACCGAAGCGCGCCGCTTCGTGCACGATCTCGCCCCCGCCGACCTCGCCGCGGGCGGCTCACTGGCCGCCGCCCTGACCGCACTCGCCGCCCGCGAATCCACCGACACCCTCACCGTGCGATGCCACATCGAAGGTGCGCCGGTGACACTGCCGCAGCGGGTGGAAGCCACGCTGCTCCGCATCGCCCAGGGCGCGCTGGCCAATGTGCGCGAACACGCGCGGGCGAGCACGGCGACACTGACGCTGACCAGCCTCGACGACCAGATCGTTCTCGATGTGGCCGACAACGGATGCGGCTTCGATCCCGGTGACGTCGGCGATCCGGCCCAGCATCGGGGTCACGGTCTGCCTGCGATCCGGGCGCGCGTGCGTCAGCTGGGCGGTACCTGCGCGATCGAATCGGCGCCGGGGGAGGGGACGGTGCTGTCGGTGTCGATCCCCTTGGCGCCGGTCGCACCGGGCGATGCCCGCTAGCATCGGCCGTTATGACCACCACCGTGCGCCTGCTGATCTGTGACGATCACGCGGTGGTGCGCGCCGGACTGCACGCCCTGCTGTCGAGCGCTCCCGGGATCGAGGTGATCGGGGAGGCCGCCGACGGCCCGGCGGCCGTCGCGCTGGCCGGGCGCCTGCACCCGGATGTGGTGCTGATGGATCTGCAGCTCGGCGGCGAGATGGACGGGGTGGCCGCGACCAGGCTCATCACCGCCCAACCGGCGCCGACACCGCACGTTCTCGTGCTGACCACCTACGACACCGATGCCGACATCACCCGCGCGATCGAGGCGGGCGCCACCGGATACCTGCTCAAGGCCGAACGCCCCGAGGAACTGTTCACCGCCATCCGCGCGGCCGCGAGCGGGCAGACCGCGTTGTCGGCGCCGGTCGCGGCCAAGGTCATGGCCAAGATGCGCAACCCTGGGCCCACCCTCACCGCTCGCGAGCGCGACATCCTCGGCAAGCTGGCCGAAGGCCTCGGTAACCGGGAGATCGCCCGCGCGCTGCACATCAGCGAGGCGACGGTGAAAACGCATCTCGGGCGCATCTACGACAAGCTCGGCGTCGATACGCGCGCCGCCGCGGTGGCCGTGGCATCGGAAAAGCGGCTCCTCGCCTGAGGAGCCTGCGGCCACTACTCATACAAAGGGTTGCCCGAATTGCGCGGAAGAAACGTGAGCGGGCCCACTAATTACCTGTGAGGCCGGTCACAAATAGCCGCCTGAAACACAGTTCTGTGATTACGGATTTATCACGAACGACCAGCGGTGAACAGCGTACGTTTGGACAAACTTTGCTACATAAGCGTCCGTGATCGGTGCGTGATCTTCCGTTGCGAAACAGCTACATTCGATCACGGCTTGAACAACAACCCGAGCCGAATCGAATCGCAGAACGCCGCAAAGCCTGCCCCGCGATTCGAGGATCCCCGACATACCTGTGGGGCAGGGACGCGGTAGTTCGAATACCGAGTCGGTGGGCGCAGGCAGGAAATGCTTATGTCTTTCAATCGCAAGTTCACCACCCGTGCCCTCGGTTTCGCCGCTGTCGCCGGTGCCATGATCGCCGTTCCGGCCGGTCTGACCACTGCCACCGCTTCGGCGAACAACTGGGACGCCGTGGCGCAGTGCGAGAGCAGCGGTAACTGGGGTATCAACACCGGTAACGGCTACTACGGCGGTCTGCAGTTCTCGCAGAGCACCTGGGAGGCCTACGGCGGCACCGGCACGGCCGACAACGCCAGCCGTGAAGAGCAGATCCGCGTCGCCGAGAACGTGCTCGCGGCTCAGGGCCCCGGCGCCTGGCCGACCTGCAGCGCCTACCTGTAAGGTACGCCGCGCAATAAAGACTTTCCTTGTCGGGAAACGGAATACCCGCTATTCGAAGCACACGTCGAATAGCGGGTTTTTTCGTTTATGCGGAATCCAGCCGATATACCGTGAGCGCGGCTGCGAGCATTCGTGAATCCTTGGGATCGGCCGGGTCGAGGCCGGTCAGGTCGGCGATGCGGCGCAATCGGTAGGTGAAGGTATTGGGGTGGACATGGATCCGTCGCGAGGCGGTCTTCCGGTCGGCGCCGTACTGCAGATGCGCTTCGAGCGCCTCGACGAGATGTGGGCTCGACAGCAGTGGAATCACGCGTTGCGCCAACCGCTCTCGCGCCGGGCCCGGCCGGGTGAGCTGGTATTCGAGCAGCAGATCGTCCAGGCGGTAACACCCGCCGGGTTTACCCCGGAGCCGAGCCAGCTCGGTCAGTTCGCTCGCGTCTTTGGCGGCGGTGGGAATGTCGTCGCGGGCCACCTCCGAGAACTCCGCGAGAAACACCGGAACCCCGAATTGTTCGGCCAGTCGCGTGGCGAGCTGGTCGAAACGCGCGGCGTCGAGGACATCGGCCTCGGAGCGACTCAGCAGGGCGATGCCGCTGGTGCCGTCGAAGGTGGCGGGGGTGGTCGTTCCGGTCAGCGCGTCGAGGGCGCGCTGCAACACCCGGATGCGGCGGCGCGTCAGCAGGTTGGCCGCGCTGCCGGTGCGCGGCTGCTCGTCGAGGTGGATCGCGAGCACCGTGTACTGCTCGGCCAGAATCGTGTCGGCCCGCGCCGCGAGTTCCTCGGCCGGTAGCCCACGCACCAGCGCCGAGCACAATTCGCGCCGTGCCTCACGTTCGGCGTGGTAGATCGACTGCTCCACCTCGGTGTAGGTCTCGACCACGGTCATATTGATGTGGCGGAGCAGGTCGAGCAGCCTGCTGAAGACGTGGATGAACTCGAACATCTCACTGGGCTCGGCCTCCGCGGAGGCCGCCGCGAGCAGCGACTGCGCCGAGGCGTGAATGGCATCGATGAGCAGCGGCAACGGGAGCCGGTCCTCGGCATGACGCTCGGCGACCGGAGCCACGAACATGGCCACCTCCGCTTTGGTGAACTCCCGATTCGAGGCGATCGCGTCGAGCACCGCCCGACCGCAGGCGTAGATGGTCGGCAGCACCTCGGCGGTGAAGTGGCCGGCGGGCAGTTCGGCGGGGGCCTTGGCGGCGAGTCCTTCGGCGAGCATGCGCTCAGCGATCTGGGGCCAGCGACTCAGTAGACGAGTCGTCAGATCGGGTGACGCGGACGTGGCTTGTTCGGCGAGCATGCCTGGAATTGTGTCCCAAGACAGGGCGAAAGTGGGCGCTCCAGTCGGCTACGACGAGAACTTGGTTCACGAGACAAGAACAGTCGCGTTTTCTGGGCGCACGGTGCAGTGACACCCTGTGGCGCCGGTCATAGATTCGCAGAACGCGCATCGGGCCACCTGCCCGACGACGCTGTTCTACGGAAGTGAAACCTTGATTGCAACGACGCATCCTCTTCGCCGAACCCTGTCCGCGTTCGGCATCGCCGCCGCGCTCGTCGCGCTCGGCACCCACTCGGCCGCCGCGACTCCCACGCTCGAACCGACCGTTGCCTCGCTGGCCGAATACCTGAACGCCGCCGCGCCGACCACGCCCGACGGCCGCCCCACCGCCATCGCCGACACCGGCAGTGCCTCGGGCAGCGGGTCGGGTTCATCGAGCCGTGCCTCCGACACCGTCGGTGAGGGACCCTCGATGTCGGCCTATCTGCCCGCCTTCGCCTACGGCCTGCTGCACCCGGACGCCGCGCCGCCCAAGGCCAACCGCTGGGACTGCAAACCCACCGCGGCCCACCCGCGACCGGTGGTCCTGCTGCACGGCACCTGGCTCAACGCCTACGACACCTTCTCCTATCTGTCACCGCGGCTGGCCGACGCCGGGCACTGCGTGTTCACCCTGAACTTCGGCAAGTCCACCCTGCTGGAGGCCGGTGGGCTCGGCGCGATCCTGCCCGGCCGCAACGGGGTCGGCCCGATGGTCGAATCCTCGCGCCAGGTGGCCGCGTTCATCGAGCGGGTACGGGCCGCGACCGGCGCCGAACAGGTCGATATCGTCGGCCACTCCCAGGGCGCGACCATCGCCAACCACTACCTCAAGTTCGACGGGGGACAGGGCAAGGTCGCCACCCTTGTGAGCTTCGGCGGCACGCACCACGGCACCTCACTGCTCGGTATTGCCACGCTCGGCCGCATGATCAACAACGCGGGCATCGACATCCTCGGCTTCTACCGGCCGATCATCGGCGCCGCCAATGTGGAACAGGCCATCGGCTCGCCGTTCTACACCACCCTCAACGCCGGCGGTGACACCGTGCCCGGCGTGCACTACACCGTGGTCGGCTCCCGCTACGACGAAGTGATGAACCCCCTCGACCTGGGCTTCCTGGTCGCCGGACCGGACGCGACCGTCGACAACATCACCCTGCAGGCGGGCTGCGAACAGGACGTCTCCGACCACCTGACGATGATGTACTCCCCGCGCGCGGCCTCCATCGCACTGCGTGCTCTCGATCCGGCGAGCGGACCCGAGCTGGCCTGCACGTTCAACCCGTGGTTCTTCGGCGGAGGCGGCGGCCTATGACAAGTCTGCTCGATCGGGCGGCCACCCTGCGTGGAGCACCGCCGTTGCCGCCCGATGACCCCTTCTATAGCGCCCCGCCCGATCTGGAGACGCTCGCCCCCGGCGCGGTGGTGCGGTCGCGCTCGGTGGAGCTGGCCCTGTTCGGCATGGTGCCGCAGCGTATCGCCGCGTGGCAATTGCTCTATCGCACCTGCGATCTCGACGGCAATGCCGAGGTGACGGTGACGACGGTGCTGTTGCCCTGGGGTGCCGACCCGCGCGAGTCCCGTCCGCTCGTCTCGTTCCAGTGCGCGATCGATGCCGTTGCCCCGCAGTGCTTTCCGTCCTACGCCTTGCGTCGGGGCGCGCAGACCATCGGTTCGATCGCCCCGCTGGAACTGCCGATCATCGCGATGGCGCTGCGGCAGGGGTGGGCGGTCTCGGTCCCCGACCACGAGGGGCTCGACGGGCGGTTCGGCGCCGCGAGGGAGCCCGGTTACCGGGCGCTCGACGGCATCCGTGCGGCATTGAGTTTCGGCGCGCTCGGATTGTCGCCGTCGAATCAGGTTGCGCTGTGGGGCTATTCGGGCGGCGGGCTGGCGACGGCCTGGGCGGCGGAGCTGGCCGCCGAGTACGCCCCCGAACTGGATATCGTCGGCGCCGCCGCCGGGTCGCCCGTGGGTGACCCGGTCGAACGCGCCGGACAGGTCACCGAACGAGCCGCCGATATCACCGATCATGTTCG
>NZ_JBFAJZ010000019.1:0-51091 GCF_040655475.1 Nocardia sp. NPDC050413
CTCGGCCGGTTGACCCCGATCGAATTCGAAACCATCATGTCCCCAGCAGTCCGACAGGCTGCTTAACCACTGTCACCCGATCCTGCAGCAGCCCCTACTGGCTACCCACGTTCGACAAACCTCGACGTCGTAGGCGCTAGCCTTTCGACTTCGGCTCACATGTCGCCGAATCGGTGTGGCGCGGCGACGAGGTGACAGAAGCCGTGCCAGTCGCTGTAGCTGCTGCGGCTGTTGCGACTCGGTGCCGGATTGAATTCACGCAACGAGCAGGGCGGAGTACACGCGCGCGCTGTTGGGCCGGGATGGGTCCGAGACCGTGGCGTGGTCGCGGTCGCTCACGGGTGTGGTTTTCTTCCGTACGGGTGGCAGTCCAGGGTGTGCGGGAATGGCGGTCACGGAGCACGGGCACGGGCTCGGCCCTGGTGTTGTGGAAGTGATGCGCCGCTGGCGGCAAGCCCCCGGACAGGGTCGAGGTGTCCGGGGCTCGTCGCGGTGGTGGTGCTCAGGTGGTGGCATGGGTGGCCCGGTCCAGGATGGTTCGGGCGTCCTCGCCGTAGGCGGCTTGGGCGGCGAGTAGAGCGAAGGTGCGCTGAGCCAGCGCCAATTCTTCGATGGTCCGAGGCCAGGCGCGGGCGATAGCGGCGATCAGGGTCACGCCGTCGCGGGTGTGGGTGGTCACCGTCTGGGCGTAGACGGTGGTGTCGAGGTCGGTACCGGGCCGGTACTCAGTCACCTCCACCGCCCACCGATCCACACCACCACTGTTGTCCTGCAACAAGATTCGTGTGCAATGACTGGTGTTGGCGGAGACCACGTCGATGCCGACCTGGAGGCGTGCACCAGTGATGCTGTTCCCGAGTTCGGGGGCCAGGAACCTGCGGGCGTGCTCGGCGGAGTGGGTGACGTAGTAGGCGTGGTGGAACCCCAGGGTCGCGGCACGCCCCGGCATCGACGGCGATGGTGCAGTGTCGGCGTGCGGTCGCGTCCTGGACGAACACGAGAGCAGCGGTCAGACAGGCGACGAAATCCATTCGCACACTTCGGAACTCGATCGTCAGATGGATATCGGGTTCCTCCGGTCGTGGGGACCCACCGCCCGGGTTCATCGCGGGTATTGCTCGGGTAGGCAGGCGCGGGCGCATTCGAGCACGACCGCACCGACCAGCGGGTCGTTCTTCGTCCGCGAGCAGGGGCTCATCGAGCACCTCAACGCGTTCCTCAACGACCACGTGTTCGGCCCCTACCGCCGCTCGCTATTGGGCAGCAGCGACCTCGACGCCAGCGTCACACGCGAACGGGAACAGAAGATCGCCGCCCTGCGCCGAGACATCGTGGAAGCCGGAACCAAGAGTAAACGCCTCATCCGGTCCCTGGAACTCATCGACGAGCCCGACAAAGAGATGATCGCCGACATCAACAACCGCCGCGTCGAACTCCGCGACGAGCAGCTAACGGAAGACTCAAATAGGAGGGGCTTGACACATGAACCGGCGGACCGGCGCGACCCGGCGACCGCGGCGAGGCAGGACTCGCCGCACCACATCCGACCTACCCGACCTGGGCCGATGGGTCCGACAAGTCCGCGAGGACCGGGGCCTCACCCGGCCCGAGGCCGCCAGTCGAATCCAGGTCAGCGAAGACCTGATCAAGAAGATCGAACTCGGCGACCGCCCAGCCTCGCCGACAGTGCTCGAGCAGATCATCACCGGCTACGAGATGAACGAATCCCAGGCCCGCCACACCCGCGAACTCGCCGAACCACCGACACCGCTGCCCTCGATCGAGCAGCTACGAGCCCGCCCAGTGGCCAGTGGTTCTATCGGCGATCTGTGACGTCACCGATCGGTGGATCCTGACGTCGCCCTCGATCCGAAGATGTTCGTATCGGCGAATTTTGACGTCGTGATCTTGGTTGTGGTGCAAGGATGCGTGTGCTTCGCCCCGCACACACGCGTTGGAGGGAGTCGCCGTTGCCTCGTCAGACGAAGGTCGAGCTCTACGCCGCGATCCGGCGCGACGCACGAGCGGGGATGTCGGGTCGGGCGTTGCAGACGAAGTACGGGGTCGGGTGGCGCACTGTGCAGGCCGCGACCAACACGGCGTGGCCGAGTGAACGCAAGAAGTATCCGACGCGAGGCTCCAAGCTCGATCCGTTCAAGCCGTTCATCGACGAGGTCTTGCGGGCGGATCTGCGGGCACCGCGCAAGCAGCGCCACACCATCAAACGTCTGTATGCCCGGCTGCTCGACGAACACGGCATGGCTGATGTCGCCTACCAGACGTTGCGCGACTACGTCGCCGAGCGAAAGCCACAGGTCCGTGCCGAGGCAGGCAAAGGCCCAGCGGAGGTCTTCATTCGACAAACTCACCGCCCCGGAGAAGAAGCCGAGGTCGACTTCGGCGACGTGACTGTCCGGCTGCGCGGCGAGCTGGTGATGGTCTGTTTGTTCGCGCTGCGGATGTCGTTTTCGGGCAAGGCCGTTCACCGATGCTTCCTCTCGGCCGGTCAGGAAGCGTTCTTCGAAGGACACGTCCACGCCTTCGAGGTGTTGGGCGGGGTGCCGTTCGGCAAGATCCGCTACGACAATCTGCGCGCCGCGGTCGCACGAGTGATCGGATTCGCCCGACTGCGTGAGGAATCCGACCGTTGGACCGCGTTCCGTTCCCACTACGACTTCGACGCGTTCTATTGCCGACCGGGGATCGAGGGCGCTCACGAGAAGGGCGGCGTCGAGGGCCAGATCGGGTGGTTCCGCAGAAACCACTTCGTCCCGATCCCCGAAGTCGAGTCGATCGACGAGCTCAACGAGATGGTCGATGCCTGGGACATTGCCGACGAACAGCGCCGCATCGGCGCCCGACCCCGCACCATCGGGGACCTGTTCGCGGCCGAGAAATCGCTGCTCAAGCCAATTCCCGACGAACCACCCGAGACCGGGCGGTGGTTCACCCCGCGGGTCGACAAGTTCTCTCAGATCACCGTGCGCACCAACCACTATTCGGTGCCGGTCCGGTTGATCGGCCGCCAGGTCCGGGTGTTGTTGCACGCCAGTCACCTCGTTGTCTTCGATAGTCGCACCGTCGTCGCCCGCCACGAACGGCTGCCCGCCAAAGGACAGACACGCCTGGATCTGGACCACTACCTCGAGGCGCTGCTGCGCAAACCCGGTGCCCTGCCGGGCGCGACCGCGCTCGATCAGGCCCGCGCCGCGGGCAAGTTCACCCCGGTCCACGAAGCCTGGTGGTCAGCGGCTCGCCACGCCCACGGCGAACGAGACGGCACCCGAGCACTGATCGAAGTGCTTCTGCTACACCGATATCTGCCCCACGACCACGTCGTCGCCGGCCTCGCGGCCGCGCTACAGGCCGGGGCACTTACCGCGGACGCGGTCGCGTTGGAAGCCCGCAAGATCGGTGAATCCGCAGCCTCCGAACCCGCGGTCGTCGAACTCGACGAACCTGGCCCGGTCTCCTCGCTGACGCGGCGCCGCCTGGCCGCGCTCCCACCGGATCGGCGACCGCTGCCCTCGGTCGCGGCCTATGACCAGTTGCTTCGCCGAACCCCGTCCACGACGAAAGGGAGCACCACAGCATGAGCATCACCGCACCACGCCGCCACGGCATGACCGATCAAGCCGCCGACGCCGCCGTCGACCAAGCCTGCCGAATGCTACGACTCCCCACCATCCGTGCTTAGTTCAACGAGATCGCCGAGGGCGCCACCCGCGAGCAGATGACCTACCGGGCATTCCTGGCCGAGCTGCTCCTCGCTGAATGCGACGATCGCGCCCGCCGACGCAGCGAACGCCGCATCCGTGCCGCGGGGTTCCCGCGCGACAAGTCGTTGCGCGCGTTCGATTTCGATGCCAACTCCAACGTCGATCCCGCCACCATCCACACCTTGGCCAACGGTGAGTGGATCAAGAAGGGCCTGCCGCTCTGCTTGATCGGTGACTCCGGCACCGGTAAATCTCACCTGCTCATCGCGTTGGGCACCGAAGCCGCCATGCAGGGACATCGGGTGAAATACACACTGGCCACGAAGCTGGTCAACGAACTGGTCGAAGCGGCCGACGACAAGCAGCTCACCAAGACGATCGCTCGCTACGGGCGTGTCGATCTGCTCTGCATCGACGAGCTCGGCTACATGGAACTCGACCGCCGCGGCGCGGAACTTCTGTTTCAGGTGTTGACTGAACGGGAGGAGAAGAACTCCGTCGCGATCGCGTCCAACGAGTCGTTCTCGGGGTGGACCAAGACCTTCACCGACCCGCGTCTGTGCGCGGCGGTCGTGGACCGGCTCACTTTCGGCGGCAACATCATCGAGACCGGCACCGACTCCTACCGGCTGGCCCGCACCGCGCAGGCACAGGCCGCCGCCGCGCGGTGATGACGGGATTGACCGATAGATCCCAGTTCAGCGGAGCAAAATCCGCCCGCCTGGAGGCAGCTACCGGCGGAGGGTGCGTATCGGTTCGGATCGGAATCGGCTTCTCGGACCGTCGACGCCGGCTAGCTGCCACAGTCGTTTGGCAACCGGGTTCATCAGACCGATGTCTTCGGCCAGCGACCTCAAATCGACGAAGTAGTCGGCGAACACCTGTTTGGCTTCGTCGGATTTGAAGAACAGCTCGCGACGCACCCAGTCGGGGATTCCCATGTCGGTGAAGAATGCCCGAGGTGGGGTGATCACGGCCCGTCCGAGGATGCGGATCAGGATCGGGAAGATCAGCGACAGCGCGAATCGCTCGGCGGCGTTGCGCTGGGGTACTCGCTGCTCGAGTGCAGCGTGAGCGAAGGAGATGTGGCGGGCTTCCTCGGCGATGTGGATGGCCATCACCCCGCGCATGATCGGATGAACGTCGTCGCCGGAACGCAAGACCTGTTTCTGCACGTGATCGATGGGCTCCTCGCCGCCGAGGATCGCCATGAACAAGATGATCGGCGAGGCGATGGTGACCGGAATGGCGAGGTGTTTGATCATGCTGGTCAGTGGGCCCATACCGGGCACCTCGACACCGATCCTGTTCACCATCTCTTGAAACATCATGGTGTGACGGTGTTCTTCGATCATTTCGTGCGAGCAGTATTCGAACTCGGGTGAGCCGTTGGGCAGGGTCATGATGTGCTGGGTCATCGCGCTGATCAGGATTGCTTCGAACTGGATGCCGACCTTGGCGATATTTGCCTGGCGATACTTGCCGATCTCGATCTGCCGTTCGACGGGCAGGGCGAGATACCACGGATGCCGGCCGAGTGTGTCGCCGGACGGAGGCAGGATCCAACGCTCAGGGTGGGTGTCGGGACGGAACTCGGGGCTGTCCCAGTCGAGGTTGACAAACGGGTCCATCGGCTTGTTCACCGAGGCATCCGACAACAAACGTAAGGTGTCGGCATATTTCTCGGCGATCTCGACGATGTCGTCATCAGAGATCGAGTGGTGTGCAGGTGTGGACATCGTTGTCGCCCCGTTTCCGTTGGTGGTACTCGATGTCCTACCAAAGTATCTCGGACATGATGTCCGAGTCAATGGGTGATCGGGCGTGTCGGTGATCCGGTCCCGGTACGGTGGACAGGTGGTGAAGCCCGCAACAGAACCGTCGCCATCCACCGACGGACGCGACGCCCGTTGGAGCGATCATCGCGCCAACCGTCGACAACAGATCCTGATCGCGGCCGCCGCTGCGGTGTGCGAGAGCGGACCCGATGTCGGCATCCAGGAAATCGCCGACCGGGCCGTGGTCCCACGGTCGCTGATCTATCGACTCTTCGGCGATCGCGCCGGACTGGACACCCAACTGCGCCAGCACGTCATCGACGACGTGATGGCACGAGTCGTGCCCACCCTCAGCCCCGAAGGCACGTTCCTGGAAGCGATCTCCCGCACGATCGACGCCTACGTCAGTTGGTGCAGCGCGAACAGGGCACTGCACCGACTCGTCTCGCCCCGCGCACCCTCCGGGCCTGGGGGAGATCACGCGGTCGTCGATGCCAAAACCGAGGTCGGGCTACGCATCAGCAAGGTCGTCGACGTAGTGCTGGCTGCTGGGAGTCCTTCGAGTTGGGCCAGTCAGTCGCTGGCGTTCGCGATGGTGGGTATGGTCGATGTCACCGTCGATCGATGGCTCGATGGTCCGCCTGATTCTGTTGATGCTGAGCAATTGTCGGCACAGCTACAGCGGTGGGTCTGGCTGCTGCTCCGCGATACCGCAGCTACGCACGGCATCGTGCTCGCCCCGGAGACTCAGGTCGCCGAACTTTTTAGATGACCATCGACGGCGGTCTCCGATCGGGCGTGATCATCACCATGTGCAGTGATCGGTTCAGCTGGCGCGGCGCGTTTTGTAACCCACGAGTCGTGCGCCGGTGCGCTGGGGAGACCCGCCCAGATCGGGTAGCGCGAAGCTGTTGTGCCCATCTGATCCGAGGTGAGCTCGGATTGGACGCTGCGAGCCGTTTCCACGTCGGTGCCGAGCACCGGGTAGTTCTGCTCGAGAAGCTCGTCGACGGCTCGGGTGAGGTCGACGGTGCTCGCACGCAATACGAGCTTGGAATATCCTCCGCGTGGAGAGTGACGCCAGAATTCGCCGATCGGATCGGGTCAGTCTGCAGTCTCGCGACGACCGAATTCACCGATGAACGACGTCAGGATTCGCCGACGTAACCACACCCCTGGACACTCGACCACACACCACGCGGCCACGATTGATCCCAATGCCGCGCTCGTGCGGTGTCCCCGTAGCGAGCGCGACGCTACGGCCCGCCCGCCGGGCATCGGCTCCTCAGAGCGCGTCCCAATGCCACGGCCGGGCGACCTCGCCTCGTAGGCACGCCAGACGGTGCCGCACCTGGTTGGCTGCGTTCTCGCTGCTCGATGACTGAGACAGGGCGAAGACAACCCATCGCAGCTCTTGAATGTCGGCAAGCAGCCGGAAGGCCGGGTCGGCAGTGACGTCAGCACCATACGCGTCCACGAACGATCGGTAGTCGGCTTCTGACAAGCGGTCGAAGTCGGTGCGGTCAGCTGCTACCTGAACGAGGTCCCATGCGGGACGGCCCAACGAAACACGGTCCAAATCAACAACTATCGGGACACCATCGAGCGGAACAACGACGTTGCCCTGCCACGCATCCCCATGAATCACTTTGCGCTGCACCGGCTCGCCAAGAGCCAGGTACCCGCTGGACAACGTGTCGAGGTGTTCCAGAAGCCATGCACGATCGTTATCCCCGAGTTCATCTGCGGACGTGATGACTCCGCGCAGGCCGGCGAGTGGCTCGTGCTCCGGAAGCGTAAAAGTCGTCGGTGTTGCGAGTGCGTGCAGTCGGCGAAGCACGATTGCGAGTTCGGTCGTGCTCGCCGCGCGATGGGCCGGAATACGCTCCCACCAGGTCACCGGGCGATCGTTCACGACCACAATCGGGGTCGGCACGTCAGCGACTCGAACCGTGGGCAAGCCAGATGCGTTCAGCCACCGGGAGATACGCAACTCCCGCATTGCCGAGTCCGCCGACCCCACCTTGCCGACCCGACCAACGAGGTCGTCGACCACGAAGATGCTGTTCGACCCGGCCCGTACGAGTTCCGCGTGCGTCGGATCGACGCCGCTTCTAGCCGCCGCCTGCTCGAGAATGGCTCGCGCGCCCAGTTCGGCAGCTTCGGATGTGTTCATTTCGCTCGCTTACGTGGTGCTGTGGCGGCGATCATGGCTCGCAACTCGCCGACGTCAGCAATGCGACGGTGAGTATTCGCCACAGCCGCCAGCCCACGAAGCTCAACTGCGATACGCGCCGACTTCAGCGCCCGACTATGCTCTACCGCTTCGCATCCGAGCGCTGCCGCCTCACGTGGGTCACCGAGCGTCATCGTCAACGCAGCAAGCCGAATCTCTGAGAAAGTTCGCGACCTCAGGTATTCAGAGCCGTGCATGTCGATGGCGTAGCGAAGCCTAGGTGCGGCGACATCGATCGAGTCGAGTGCCTCGGCTGCGAGCGCGAGCGCTTTTCCTGTGCTTCCGAGGTGTTCGGCTGTGTCGTAGAAGCACATCCACGGCGGGTCGCTGTCGGGGTTACGAGCTGCGAAGAGCTCGTCCGCGCGGGCAACTTCACCCACTACCTCACCGCTACGGCCCAAGGCCGCTAAGTACTGTGCCCGCATGGCACTCAGCATCGCCCGAACGGTGAAGGCCAGGCGGTCGGACCGGACCTGAGCAAGTTCAATCAGGGAGAGTGCGCTGTCAGGGTCACCAACGAACGCGGACCGCCGCGCCATATCAGCGAGCGCACTGGCACGCAGGTCCCATGATCCAGCCGAATCTGCGCACCATAAGGCGAATTGGAAACAGCGGTCGGCATTAAGGAACTCACCCGCGTCGAAGGCGGTATAGCCTACGACGCTGCTCAAATTGCCGACCGCCTCGAATAGGGAACGACGCAGCTTAGCGCTCACCGAGCTGCGCACCAATGGCGCGAACTTCGTCAGCTCCCGGCTCGCGATGACAATCGCTGATGAGCCCCCGCCGTGGAGGTTCTCCGTCTCTGCCGCGGCCTGTGTGGCGGCGCGGATCGCAGTGATCTCGCTGTTGCCAACTCGAGCGGGTCTCGAGCCTTCGGCACCAGAAAAGGTCACCAATGCCGTCGGATCGGCAGACGGGCCAAACGGACTGAACAGATTCACCGCGAGCGTGCTATCGGGTTGCCCCTCATCTGGCTGGCGACGGCGGGAGGCGACAAACCCGAGTTCAGCGTCCGACGCCCCGAGGATGTCGTTCATCGCGCGGCGGTAGTCAGCGTTCGGCCAACGCACAACTCCCCGTTCATATCTCGCGATTGCGTGCGCATCCAAGTCTCGTCGAATGCCAGTTGTTCGCCATACGTGCTCATTGATCGCGTCAGCCAGTTCAGCCCGCGTCATCGTCTGTCCTGGCACAAACCGTGACGGCGTGCCTTCCCTGCGTTGTTGCAACTGAGTGTTCGGGGGCACGGCACCTCCGCGTGGAGTACGGGGACGCTATTGAGTGTAGTCGGCAAACGCATCACAGCGAGCGCCTTGCCACCGCCTCAATCTGCCCCATAACTTGCCCTCTTCCTGCGGCTTTCAACGCTGGATGCTTGGACGTGACCCACCCAATTGCAGCAGGTCCACTTCGGCTACCCGAGCCTTCGAGCAGCGGTCGAGTGTGACACCCGCCGGGCCCTACCAGGGGGATTGATGAGCAGGACGATCCTGAACCACGCCTCGGAAGATGGGCCGGGCCCGCAGTCGCCTGATAGCGGTCCGAGTTCCCAATACAAACGCGATCTGAACACCGACTGCATGCCCGACCGCGAAGTCGTCGCATGGAGCGGCCCTTCATCGCGCGGGCCCTTTCCCGTGCCTTCGACATCCCGCCTGTCCAGTCAGCATCGCGATGCACAGGGCCAACCAAAGCTGCTGGATACCATTGCTGACCTCGAAAACGCCGGTCTGGTCTGCGCCACCGTTCAGCCTTCGCCGGGGTGCGATGACCACACGCTCACTGTCGAGGCGTACACCCTGCCCGTTCCCAAGCCGACGGCTGCCGTTCTGACTCGGGTGTTCGAGGCGATGATCCAGGCTGGGTGGACGTAATGTCCCAGGGCACTTCTCCGGCCACTGCCTTCGCCGAGACACCACGCTCCCGCTGCGAGTTCTACCGGCGGATCTGCTCGCTGCCCACAGTCGTCGACCCGGACACGGGACGGATCACGATGCAGGCAGGGCGGCTAATCGGCGCGGTGATGATGCCAAGCCAGCTCGCTCAGCGCGTCAAGACCAGCCTCGACGTGCGCGGAGTTGCGCCTCTGTCCATCATCGGCCACCCCCGTGCGGATATGTGGACCTTCCTGGTTAGAGCCGATCTGCGTCCGATAGATGACCCTGCCGTCGTCGCGCAGTTGTGGCAGGCGCGCGTGGTGGTCATCCGAGACGGAGACATCGCCTTGCCCTCCCCCGTCCCCGACTCGTCGATGATCCGCACCTGGATCTCGCCGGCAACCGGGACCTTCCGGCCTTCCGGAGAAGTAGTGATCGAGTGCGCGCGAGCCTTCCTGCCCAGAATGGATCGGCAATGAGCACCGACAGCAGGCGGTCGCCACGCCCGGACGAACCCGACGTCCGACTCTCGGTCCTGATGTCCAGCGTCCGAATGGAATTCGCCGCCTGTGTCACTGCCGCGCTGGTGTTCGTCTGCGACGTGGGTGTCCACCGCCCCGGAACCGTGGCCGTGTATCTCGGCCGGTGCACCGGATTGCCCCGGCTGCCCAACGAACGCCTCTACCTCCAGCCCTGACCCCTGCCGTCACACGTCGACCTACCGAATGGCCTCCGCACGTGACCCGGCGAGATACCCGCGACGTCTCACCCGGTCGTGACCCCGTGCCGAGGCGGCCCCAGAGTTGTTTCCCGGCGACTCCGGGGCCACCCCGAAAACCCGCCCGAGCCAAGGAATCCCCAGCCTATGTACGCCAAGTTCGACACCACTCCCACACCTCGCTCACACAACCGTCGCTGGATCGCTGCGACGGTGCTCGGCACCCTCGCAGCTCTGACCACGATCGCGATCGTGTCCGCCCCCGAGAGCACCGCAGGCTCGCCCACCTTCACCTGCGCCGAAATCACCTCCCCGTCGGGTGTGGTGACCGGCTTTGGACCGGGTAGCACCGAAACCGGTCCTGGCACGATCCTGGGCTTCAACTACGCCTACTACGTGCAACGCTCCGCCGAGCAGGCACGACGGTTCCTTACTGCCGAGGCCCTTCTCCGCTCTGGTGACCGGTTGCAGGCCGGGATCGACGCAACACCGGCTGGCACCCACCACTGCGTCACGATCTCCCCCTTGGTCAGCCTCGGCGATGCCGACCTGTGCTGGGGATTCCATGACAGAGACCAACCCGAGCCCGACTCCGACCGGCGGCCGTGATAGCAGCGATGCTCAGCCAATATGCTGGTCCACCGTGACCGAAACCCACCGCACAGACAGCATCGACCCCACGACCCTGCCGACGACTTTCGTACCGGTAGAGCTAGAGGGCGAGCTGTACGTACGGTGGGTAGACAACGGCTACTTCACAGCCGACGCGGCCAGCGACAAACCTGCCTACGCGGTCGTCATCCCGCCGCCGAACGTCACCGGCCGCCTGCACATGGGCCACGCCTACGAACACACCCAGATCGACGCCATCACCCGCCGCAAACGCATGCAGGGTTACGAGACCTTGTGGCAGCCCGGCATGGATCACGCGGGCATCGCCACCCAGAACGTGGTCGAGCGCGAACTCGCCAAAGAGGGCCTGTCCCGTCACGACCTCGGTCGTGAAGCGTTCGAGCAGCGCGTCTGGCAATGGAAGGCCGAGTCCGGTGGCTCCATCTCCGACCAGATGCGTCGCCTCGGCGATGGCGTCGACTGGGACCGTGAGCGCTTCACGATGGACGAGGGCCTTTCGCGCGCGGTCCAGACGATCTTCAAACGCCTCTACGACGACGGGCTCATCTACCGGGCCGAGCGAATCATCAACTGGTGCCCGCGTTGCGCGACGGCGATCTCCGACATCGAGGTCGACCACAAAGACCTCGACGGCGAACTCGTCTCGATCCGCTATGGCGACGGTGACGACGAGGTCGTCGTCGCGACCACCCGCGCGGAAACGATGCTCGGCGACACCGCTGTAGCCGTGCACCCCGACGACCCGCGCTACCGCGACCTCGTCGGCCGCGAGATCGAACTTCCCTTGACTGCTCGCCGCATCCCCGTCGTCGCCGACGAGCACGTCGATCCCGAATTCGGCACCGGCGCGGTCAAAGTCACCCCAGCCCACGACCCGAACGACTTCGAGATCGGCCAACGCCACCACCTGCCCTCGCTGACGGTGATGGACGAGCACGCGATCATCACCGCCCCCGGCCCCTTCCAAGGACTCGACCGTCTCGAAGCCCGTAGCGCCGTCGTCGCCGCCCTGCGCGCCGACGGCCGCATCGTCGCGGAGAAACGGCCCTACACCCACGCCGTCGGACACTGCTCACGCTGCGGCACCGTCATCGAACCCCGGCTGTCGATGCAGTGGTGGGTCAAGGTCGAACCGCTGGCCAAAGCCGCCGGTGACGCCGTCCGCGACGGCCGCGTCGCCATCCACCCGCCCGAGCTGGCCGGTCGCTACTTCGACTGGGTCGACAACCTGCGCGACTGGAACATCTCCCGCCAGCTGTGGTGGGGACACCGCGTCCCCATCTGGTACAGCCCCACCGGCGAGACCATCTGCGTCGGACCCGACGAAACCGCCCCCGAGGGCTGGACCCAGGACCCCGACGTACTCGACACCTGGTTCTCCTCGGCCCTGTGGCCGTTCTCGACCATGGGCTGGCCCGACCACACCGAAAGCCTCGCCAAGTTCTACCCAAACACCGTGCTGTTCACCGGGTATGACCTGCTGTTCTTCTGGATCGCCCGCATGATGATGTTCGGCATCTACGCCACGGGCCGAGCACCGTTCGAGACAATCGCCTTGCACGGCATGGTCCGCGACAAGCACGGCAAGAAGATGAGCAAGAGCTTCGGCAACGTGGTCGACCCGATCGACTGGATGGACGCCTACGGCACCGACGCACTCCGCTTCGCCCTCGCCCGCGCCGCCAACCCCGGCACCGACGCACCCATCGCCGAAGAGACCGTGGCGGGTAGCCGCAACTTCACCACCAAGCTCTGGAACGCGAGCCGATTCGCGCTCCTCAACGGCGCTACCACCAGCGGGTCGCTGCCCTCGACCGAGGAACTCTCGGTCACCGACCGGTGGATTCTCTCGCGTCTGAACACCGTGATCGCCGAAGTCGACAACTACTTCGAGGACTACCAGTTCGCGAAACTGTCCGACCTGCTGTACCACTTCGCCTGGGACGAAACCTTCGACTGGTACCTGGAACTGTCCAAAGCTGTCTTCGCCCAAGGCGGTTCACCCGCCGAAGCATCACGTCGGGTCCTCGGGCACGTGCTCGACACCTTGCTGCGCCTGCTGCACCCGCTCGTGCCATTCGTCACCGAGAAACTGTGGACAACTCTCACCGGCGAAGAATCGGTCGTCATCGCCGCCTGGCCGCAAGATTCCGGCTTCCGTGACCCAGATGCCGAGGCCACGGTGGCTCAGCTCCAGCAGCTCGTAACCGATGTTCGCCGGTTCCGATCCGAGCAGGGGGTCCGCTCGAGCCAGCGGGTGCCCGCCGAACTCGACCTCACCGCGGCAATGTCCGACCACGAGGCGGCCATCCGCCAACTGCTGCGCCTCGATCCCCCGACCGCCGACTTCGACCCGACCGCCACGCTGCCAGTCGGAGATTCGCGCGTCAGCCTCGACTTGTCGCAGGCAATCGACGTCGAGGCCGAGAAGCGGCGTCTCGAGAAGGATCTCGCCGGCGCCCTCAAGGAGATCGAAGCCGCCGAGAAGAAGCTGAACAACGACGCCTTCCTGTCGAAAGCACCCGACGACATCGTCGCTGGAATTCGCAACCGCCACCAAAACGCTGAGACAACCGCCCAGCGAATCCGCGAACAGCTCGCCACGTTGCTGGGATAGCCCTCGCACCGACAGCCCTCGTCGCACCCTAGGGCTGTCGGTGCCCGCGCCCTAGGGCATCGGACCAGATGAGCACGGGCCAACTTCAGAGCGAAGTCGAGTGGACAGCATGATTGGATCCACGCTGCGCACAGTTTGTGCTGTTCGTTGTCGACGAGCTACCCGAGCTGTCGACCGCCCGGGTGCACGACACCCGAATCCGGCTCGCGATGAGGGCGGGGCAACGACGAGTGAACGAGGTCGCACAGACCGAAGGAACCTCGTCGAACCTCCTGGCGCGGCGAGCCAACTCAGTCAGTTGTCGGCAAGGCGTCATAGTCCCGACTGCCGACAGATCCAAACAGTTGCCTCTCCCGGCATGGGCGTACGAGCTACCGAGCGATCCCAACGTCGCGAACAACATCTGCTCAAAGCCCATTCTGGATCGGGAACGGGGACATTTCGATTCGCGGAATCGCGGGGAGCATTGGTGATGCTCGGTGGTATGGGCAGCCGCACCGTCCGCCGAAGTCGGGGCCGGTATCGTGGCCGGGCGTGGAACAGCGAATCGTGATCATCGGGTGCGGCGGCGGCGGCAAAACTCACCTCGCCAACCAGCTCGCCGCCCTGCACGGGCTCCCGCTGACTCACCTCGACGCCGTCTACTACGACGCCGACTGGAACCCGCTCCCCGCCGAAGAATTCCAGACCATCCAACAGCGCCTCGTCGCGCGACCGCGTTGGCTGATCGAAGGCAACTACGCGGGTACTCTCCCGATCCGACTCGCCGCGGCCGAAACCGTCATATTCCTGGACCTGCCCGCGATCACCTGCATCACCGGCGTGCTGCAACGACGCTGGCGATACCGGGGCGGTCAACACCGCGACGGCGTCTACGACCGCATCACCTGGGGATTCCTGCGCTACATCTGGGGCTACCGCGCCCAGATGCGCCCCCGCGTGCGTGAGCTGATCGCCGAACACGGCGACCACGTCGAGCTGGTCACGCTGACCAGCCGCCGCCAAGCCAACCGCTACCTCGCCCGCCTGCGCGCGCAATCTTCCACCACCAGCTGACACACCGAACTGTTCGGAGGCGAACCGTCCATGACCTCCACCCCCTTCACCGACCCCGACACCGTCGCGGGTCTCTACGCCGACGCCGGGCGCACCCAGCAACGCACCAGTGCACTGCTCACCGCCAAGATCAGCGGCGAGAACGCGACCGCCACGATTGTCGACCTCGCCGCACGCCACTCACGACCACACCCGAGCGTGTGCGAAATCGGTTGCGGCAGAGGAACAGTCACCCTCGCCCTCGCCGAAACGATTACACCCGGCCGCCACACCGTCGTCGACATCTCCCCGGCATTCCTCGCCACCGTGAACAAGCGCGCCGCCGAGGCCGGAATCGCCGTGGAAACCGTGCACGGCGACTTCCACCACCTACCCCTGACCGACGCAACATTTGATGTGCTCGTAGCCGCATTCTGCCTCTACCACTCCACACGGCCCGCCGATGTCGTTGCCGAGATCGCCCGCTGCCTCACACCAGGCGGCCGGGCGGTCCTGGCGACCAAATCATCCGACAGCTACCACGATATCGACCAGCTCATAGAGGAGACCGGTCTCGACCCCTCGGCGTCCAGCCGGCCGAGTCTGTACGAAACCTTCCACAGCACCAACGCCGCCGACATCGTCGCCACCGGAATCGAACTCATCGACGTCATCCACCGCGAACACACCTTCCGGTTCACCGACTTCGACCACCTCGCCGCCTACGCCATCACCGTCCCCAAATACCAACTTCCCCAGCACCTGGCGACGAACCCGCGCGAACTCGCCGCCGAGCTTCGGCGTCGCACTCGCGAGCGGGCAATGACGGCCACTTCGATCGTCACCTACCTGACCGGAAGTCGCCGGGAATGAGCGCGGCGGCATACGTCAAGAACTACGCATCACCCCAGCTGGCGGAAAAGGCTCGCGCACACCATGATTGGCTGCTTCGGCTCGACGCACCGGTCCGCGTTCCACAGTTGCGCGAAGTCACCGGTACACGAATGACTCTCGAACATCTGCAGGGACGCCGCCCGCGCCCCGATGACCTACCCGTGGTCGCCGCCGCACTGGGCGCACTCCACACCGTCGCCAACATCCGATACCTGCACGCGGGACGGCTCGACCGACCATTCGAGGCCACACCGACGCTGACAATCGGCGACTTCACCTCACCCCGCGCATCCGTCCTCCCCCAAAACTTCGAGATCAATGGCCTACCGTGCGCGCTCTACAAAGACAGCAACATCCGCAACTTCATCCTCACCGACGATCACGTCGGCATCATCGACTTCGATGACTTGACCTTGGCACCCTTCGGCTACGACCTCGCCAAACTCGTCGTCAGCACCGCCATGACCCACGGGCACTTGTCGCACGCCCTCATCGAGAACGCGCTCGACCACTACAACAACGAGACCACCCACATCCCCAACGCCCACTGCGACCTGGGCGAACTCCAGCTCTACGCCGACATCCACCACCGCCTCACCAGCCGCTACCTCGGCCGCCACGGCTACGCACACCAGTGGCCAGAGGTCTGCCCCTGGCCACGATGATCGACACCCAGCGAGGGCTGCGTCGCCATACCGGTGCCGCCTCGCGGGCGGATTTAGCACCGACATGTCCGCCCTTCGAAATCCACTGCCGCCGAGCCAGGTTGCGGCCAGGAACTGCCCGGCATCAGGGTAGTGTGGGCAGACTATCTAGGTTCCCTGATCGGGACGGTGCTGAGGCGGGGCACAATGGTGCAAGCACGGGAGTGGACCGGATTCGAAGCGGTCGCCTTGCAGGAGGCGATGCGACTATCGGTGCGGCAGTTCGCCGAAAAGCTCGGCATCGACACCACCACGATCAACAACTGGCGCACCGGGCTCGGCACGGTCAGGCTGCGGAACAAGACACAGCAGATCCTCGACACCACGCTGCGCCTGCACGCCGACCAGCATGACCGCGACCGATTCGAAGCGATCGTCGCCGCTGGCGAAAGATCATGGCGAACCTCGCGCAACCGCCGCTCGACACCCACCACCAAGCCCGCCGTCTCGACGGCGCCCACACGCCTCCAGAACTTCGAAAACGCCACCGAGATCGTTCAGCGGATGCGCAAGCTCCACGACAACACGGTTGAGGAGCCCGTTCTCACCGCCCTGGAAATCGCGCTCCGCGACATCCTCGACCGATACGAAATCGAGGGACCGATCCGGCTCGTCCCCGAAGCCCTCGCCCTGCGCCGCGACGTGGACAGCCTCACCGAATGCTGCCGCCAGCCCCACCACTTGGCACGTCTATATCGGCTCGCGGGCCAAATCTCGGGCGCACTGGCCTACATGGCGGTCAACCTCGGACGATTCCGGCATTCCGAGATCTACATTCAAGAAACCCTCGCACTCGCCCAATTCGCACGCGACCCCGAACTACTGGCCTGGATACGGGGAACAGAAAGCTTCTCCTACTACTACCAAGGCAAATACCAACAAGCCGCAGACGCAGCACGAGAAGGTATTCGCACGGCAGCAGGAAATCAGCAAGCCATCAGACTCTACTCGAACGGTCTCGCACGGGCGCTAGGAAAGCTCGGCGACTCCGAAGGAGTGAAACGCGCCGTAGAGCAGGCAGTCGAACTCGGTGAGGCCAATCATGCACCGTCCGGACTCACCCCGGCCTTGTCGTTCGAGCCCTATGGTGCGGCGCGGGTGATGGCCAATGCCGCCACCGCACACCTATCCGCCGGTGACTTCGCGGACACGCTCGACTACGGGCAACTCGTCTCCGAACTGGTCGACACCTCGGATTCGGTATGGAGCCAAGCCCTGGTCCGGCTCGATATCGCAACAGCCCTAGCCACCCAATCGAACCGAGACATCGAACAGGCGATGCACCTGGGCGTCCAAGCCCTCACCACTTCCCGAGACCAGCCGATCCGCTCGGTGTGGCAGCGCGCCCACGACCTCGCCGAAACCGTGTCTTCAGTCGATACGCCAGCGGTCTCCGACTACACGAGCGAATTGCGTTCCTGGTCGGCAACCAACGTGGCCTCGGTACAGGACAAGCTCACAGCAGGGAAATAGTGGCCTTCTCTTCCCACTCGTACGCGGAATCCGTACGCCACAGCCGCACCAGCTTGACGTCCTTGACCACCGTTGCCACCGGGGCCAGCTCCCGAAGTCCAGCAACCGTGTCGAGGATCGGGGCCACCGGTTGCCGGGCCGCGCTGTAGGCGATACCGATGTGCGGTCGCATGTTCTGGCCCGGCTTGACCGGGCTGAGACCGGGCTCGGATTCTTGCGCAGCACCGAGACGCCCAACCAAGTCAAGAACAGGCGACCACGGCGCGACGGAGAACCGAATCGCGCCTGCCGACCCCGCCAGAGGACCCACCTCAAGTTCGAACCGGCTCACCGACTTCAGCGCATTGCACGCATTATCGATGACTCGCTCTAACACGAAACTCTCGACAGTATCGAAGCCTCCTACCTTCAGCAGAGTCATATGTAGTGTTTCTACCGCGACCGGGCGCAGCGGGAATGATTCGAGCGCGTCCTGACATGCATTAGCGGTAGACGCGAGAGCATCGTCGTGCCCGAACGTCAGGTACCAGTAGAAACTCGAAGTGCCGGGCGGCCAGGGCTTTATCTCCCAATGGTTTTCCATCCGTGATAGGGAGGAGAACGCCGTCCAGTCGTTGCGCCGGATTTCACCAGCATCATCGAGGGAATCGGGGCAGCAGGGCGGAAATGGCTTGCTCTTCAAGGCTCTCCGTTGTGTACCTGAGCACGGGCATGGTCAGTGTATCCGAGGATGCGAACCTCTCCGCGGGCTCTCTTCTGGGTTCTCCCCGACCGCCGCCGCCTGCGGCGAACCCGAATAACAAGTCCCTATCCTCGGAACCGCCACGACGAACCTGGACAACCCCTACGGCGACACCAAGGTGGCCGTCGACAAACGAAGGGGCACGAGCGAATTCGGTTCGAGCCTCGCGCCATGGTTGTCGTGGCGCGAGGCTCGTTGGAGCCAACTCGTGTCCTGCGTTTTGTCAGGCGCGTGTCGGCAGCAGCTCGGCGACGAGGGCTTCGACGCGGGTCTTGATCTCGTCGCGGATCGGCCGGACGGAGTCGACGCCCTTGCCTGCGGGGTCTTCCAGGACCCAGTCGCGGTAGCTGACACCGGGGAACGACGGGCAAGTGTCGCCACAACCCATGGTGATCACGACGTCGGAGGTTTCCACGGCGTCGTAGGTGAGGATCTTCGGCTTCTGGTCGGAGATATCGATGCCGAGTTCGGCCATCGCCGCCGCTGCGGCGGGGTTGATCTGGTCGGCGGGCGCGCTCCCGGCGGAGCGGACCTCGATCGAGTCGCCGGCCAGATGAGTGAGGAATCCGGCAGCCATCTGGGAACGTCCGGCGTTGTGGACGCAGACGAACAGCACACTGGGCTTGGTGGTCATGGGTGAGGGTGCCTTTCAGTTGGCGGGCAGGTCGAGTTCGGTGAGCAGGAGACGGACGCGGGTTTCGATCTCGTCGCGGATGGGCCGGATGGCGGCGATGTCGAGGTCGGCGGGGTCGTCGAGGTCCCATTCCTCATAGCGGCGTCCGGGGTAGAGCGGGCAGGCGTCGCCGCAGCCCATGGTGATGACGACGTCGGCGGCTTGGATGATTTCCTCGGTCCAGGGCTTGGGGAACTCGGTGGTGATGTCGATGCCGACCTCGGCCATGGCGGCGATGGCGGCGGGGTTGATCTCGTCACCGGGTTCGCTGCCGCCGGACCAGGCCACCGCGCGGTCACCGGCGAGCTGGGTGAAGAACCCGAGGGCCATCTGCGAACGTCCGGCGTTGTGGGTGCACAGGAACAGCACCGTCGGGGTGCCGGTGTGGGCTTTGCCTTCGACGCGGGCCAGGGCGTGCAGGCGTTGGCGGGCGAAGCGTTCGGCCAGCAGCGGCAGGTAGTTGACCACCGTGGCGCGTCCGGCGAACTGGTCGTAGGAGGAGTGCAGGAACCGTTCGATGGTCTCGACGCCGAAGGTGCCGTCGAACTCACATTGCAGGTGTGTGGCGGCGGTTTTCAGGGCGAGCTGCTGGTCGATGGTCAGGTCGTGGCGGGTGTGGGTGGGCGCGAGTGGGCTGTCGCTCATGATGTGATCCGTTGCTCGGCGGGGGTGGTGAGTTCGGTGAGCAGGTTGTCGACGCGGGCGGCGATGTCGTCGCGGACCAGGCGCATGCGCTCGATGCCGTCGATGCCGCGTTTGGAGGGTTCGTCGGTGTCCCAGTCGACGATCCGCACTCCGTCGACCGGGTCGATGTGGGCTTCGCGTCCGAGGGTGACGACCAGGTCGACCGAGGCCAGCAGGGCCGGGTCGATCGGTTTCGGGGTCTCGGCGGTGATGTCGACACCGACCTCGAGCAGCGACTCGGCCGACAGGGCGTTGACCGCAGTGCCGGGTTTCGTTCCAGCGGAATGGACCTGCACGCGGTCACCGGCGACGGCTCGCATCAGCCCGGCCGCCATTTGCGATTTGCCGCCGTTCTTCACACAGACGAACAGCACGGACGGGGTGGTACTCACCGCGGTGTCACCTCGTCGACAGTCGCGACACCGGTGTGTGGGGTCGGCTGGAATCGTTTACGCAGGGCGAGGGACACATAGACCAGGGCCACGAGGACGGGGACCTCGATGAGCGGGCCGACGACTCCGGCGAGGGCTTGGCCGGAGGTGGCGCCGTAGGTGGCGATGGCGACGGCGATGGCGAGTTCGAAGTTGTTGCCCGCTGCGGTGAACGCGAGGGTGGTGGTGCGTTCGTAGCCCAGGCCCAGGGCCGCGCCCATGGCGTAGCCGCCGCCCCACATGATCGCGAAGTACGCCAGCAGCGGGATCGCGATGCGGACGACGTCGAGGGGGTGGGAGGTGATCTGTTCACCTTGCAGGGCGAACAGGATCACGATGGTGAACAGCAGCCCGTACAGCGCCCACGGCCCGATCTTGGGCAGGAAGCTGGATTCGTACCATTCGCGGCCCTTGGCGCGCTCACCGAAGCGGCGGGTGAGGAATCCGGCCAGCAGCGGAATGCCGAGGAAGATCAGCACCGATTTCGCGATCTGCCATGGCGAGGTGTCGATGGTGGTCTGTTCCAGCCCCAGCCAGCCCGGCAGGACCGAGAGGTAGAACCAGCCGAGCACGGCGAACATGATCACCTGGAACACCGAGTTCAGCGCGACCAGCACGGCGGCGGCTTCGCGGTCGCCGCAGGCGAGGTCGTTCCAGATGATGACCATCGCGATACAGCGGGCCAGACCGACGATGATCAGCCCGGTCCGGTACTCGGGCAGGTCCGGCAGCAACAGCCAGGCCAACGCGAACATCAGGGCCGGGCCGAGGACCCAGTTCAGCACCAGGGAGCTGACCAGGAGTTTGCGGTCGCCGGTGACGGTGTCGAGGCGGTCGTAGCGGACCTTCGCCAGGACCGGATACATCATGATGAGCAGGCCGATGGCGATCGGCAGCGAGATGCCGTCGATCTCCACGGCCGAGAGGGCGTCACCGAGACCGGGGATCATCCGGCCCAGCAACAGTCCGGCGACCATGGCGACGCCGATCCAGACCGGCAGGAACCGGTCGAGGGTCGACAGCTTGCCGACGACGGCGGGGTGCTCGGTGGTGGTCGTGCTCATGCGGTGACTCCCGTCGCGGTGCCGCTTTCGACGAGCAGAACTTCCGACAGGCGTTGCAGGGCTTCGGGGACGACCCGGTAGTACACCCAGGAGGCGCGGCGTTCGCTGTCGAGCAGCCCGGCTTCGCGCAGCACCTTGAGGTGATGCGAAATCGTGGGCTGGGTCAACTCGATCCCGGCCGACAGGTCGCACACGCAGGCTTCCTGGCTCTCGCGGGAGGCGATCGCGCTCAGCAGGCGTAGCCGGACCGGATCGGAGAGGGCTTTGAACACGCTCGCGAGTTCGACGGCGTGAGGTTCGGACAGGGGCTCACGCACCAGGGGCGCGGCGGAGCACGCCTGCACAGGCGTCACCACCAACTTCGACTTCGACATACGCCAATATTGACCGATATCAATACGGCGGTGCAAGCAAACAGCCGGTGAACACCACGATGCAAGTGTTACGGCGGCTTCCGTCGGTGAGCCCCTGCAACGCTGGGACCCTTGTACGGACCGCGCGGATCGATGGATGCCGACATCACGGACTATTGGTGGCGCCAGACCTTGACCGAGGAGATCACCAGCAGCGTGGCGAGGATCGGGATCAGCACGCTACTGGACACAACGCCCAGCAGGAGGCCGCCGACGATGGTTCCGGCGATCGACCCGGCGGCCATCACGAGCACGAAACGGGTGTTGGTGTGCAGGATTTGGAAGCTCTGGTCTCGGCTGTAGCGGGAGAACGCGACCAGCATCGTCGGAAGCGAGACCATCAGCGACAGACTTCCAGCGACCTTGATGTCGACGCCGAACAACAGCACGATCGTCGGGATGAGCAGCTCGCCACCTGCCACGCCCATCAGCGCGGCGACGATCCCGATGCCGACCCCGGCGAGCACCGTGATGGCTACCCGCCCGAGCGTCGGCAGTGCGAGCGTGCCGACGTTACCCAGATGACTTGCGGCCAGGGCCGCCGCGATCAGGACGAGGAGCAGCGCCAGGACGCGGTACAGGGTGCGTGAATGCATGCGCGTAGCCCATCCCGCCCCCAACCAGGCACCGGCAAGGCTGCCGACCAGCAGGTTCGCCGCGATCGTCCAGTGCTGGCTCACCTCGGCGTAGGGCAAGGCGATCAACCGGGCGGGGAGAGCGGTGAGCACCACGATCAGGCTCATCGCCTTGTTCAGGATCACCGCGTGCAAGGCCACGAATCCGAACAGCCCGATAAGCAGCGGCAGGCGGAACTCCGCGCCACCGAGACCGATCAGCCCGCCGAGTACGCCGATCACCGCACCAGCGGTGAACACCAGCATCAACGAATCACGTCGCGCCCCGGCCGTCGATCCCGGCGGGTATTCGATCTCGCTCACACGCCGAGACGGTACGTCCCTGCGGCAGCCGCATCATGCGCGGCTGAGTTGTTGTCGGAATTCGCCGAGGCACAATCCGAGCGGTCGGACTCTGCAAACCTCGATCGGCGATTGTCGTGATTCACCCGCTGGGTAAGCATGGGCGACTACCGGACCGGTGAGCGGCGTTCGAGCAGGACGGTGTCGTGCCAGACCCCGTCGCGTTGGGCGATGCGCTCGCGCACGCCGACGGTGCGGTATCCGGCGCTGTGGTGCAGGGCCAGTGAGGCGCGGTTGTCGGTGAAGATCGAGGTCTGCAACGTCCACAAGCCGTCGTCGTCCGCGGCGAGGACCTGCTTGTGCAGCAGGGCCTTGCCCACGCCGCGTGCACGGTGGGAGTCGGCGACATAGACCGAGGTCTCGGCGACACCGGCGTAGCAGTCGCGGCTCGATACCGGGCTGGCGGCGGTCCAGCCGACGACGCGGCCGTCGATCTCGGCGACCCATCGGTGGGCGGGCAGCCAATGCTTGTCGAGGTGGGAGCGGGTGGGAACCTCGGTCTCGAAGGTCGCGATTCCGGTGGCGATGCCCTCGCCGTAGATGCGGCGCACCTCGGCCCAGTCGCGGGGTTCCAGGGCGCGGACGGTGACGTCGACGGGCAGGTCGGCGGGGCAGCACGGGCGCGGCGCGAGCAGGCCCATCACCGCGTCGGCGGCGTGTGGCAGTCCGGCGCAGCATGCCTCGTTGACGGTGACGATGGTCGCGGCACCTTCCTTGTGCAGGCGAACGAATCCCACGTCGGCGAGCTTGCGGACGTGATGGGAGGTCGTGGACTGACTCGTGCCCAGGATCTCGGTCAACGCGCCGACCGTGATGCCTTTCGGGGTCGTGGCCACCGCGTGCAGCAGCCGCACTCGCACCGGTTCGGCCAGGCAGGCGAACCACTCGGCGTAGGTGGTGGCTTCGCCGGTCGGCAGGACCTGGGCTTGGGGCAGAGCGATGGGCATGCGGCCAGTATATCGACGTAGATCGATGGTTGCTTTCATCGATGCCAGTCGATACTCTCGGCCGTAGTTAATCGATCTGCATCGATGAAAGAAGGTTCGTCATGAACTCCCTGCCCGTCGTCGTCATCGGAGCTGGGCCGGTCGGTCTGGCCGCCGCTGCCGAGCTTTCCCGTCGCGAGCTGCCGTTCCTGCTGCTCGAACGCGGTGAGCACGCCGGTGCTGCTGTCGCGCAGTGGCATCACGTGCGGGTGTTCTCGCGTTGGGCTGAGCTGATCGCCCCGGCCGCACGACCCCTGCTCGACGCTGCGGGCTGGTCTGAGCCCGACCTCGAGGGCTACCCGACCGGCGCGGAGTGGGTCGAGCAGTACCTGCGCCCGCTCGGTGCAGCGCTGGGCGATTCGGCCCGGTTCGACACCGAAGTGACCGGTGTGGCGCGCCGGGGCCGCGACCGGGTCGTCGACGCCGGACGTGACAGCGAACCGTTGACCGTGCACGTGCGCACCGGCGACGGCCGCGAGGAGCGCATCACCGCACGCGCGGTCATCGATACCTCCGGCACCTGGACGACACCGAACCCGCTCGGCGGAGACGGGCTGCCCGCCATCGGCGAAGCCGCTGCCGCACAACGCATCTCCTACCGCGTGCCCGACCTCACCGACCCCGCCGTCGCGGCCCGCCACGCAGGCCGCCACGTGGTCGTGGCCGGAAGTGGACACTCCGCGCTCACGGCGTTGATCGTGCTCGCCGAGCTGGCCGGCGAGCACCCGGGGACTCGCATCACGTGGCTGCTGCGCCGGGGCACGATCGGATCCACCTTCGGTGGCGGACAAGCCGACGAACTGCCCGCTCGCGGCGCACTCGGGTTGCGCGCTCAGGCAGCGGTCGAGGCCGGGCACATCAACGTGGTCACCGGATTCCGCACCGAGACCGTCGGACGCACCGACCTCGGCCAGCTGGCGCTCGTTCCCGCCGAAGGTGACCCCGTCACCGGCGTCGATGAAGTGATCGTGCTGACCGGGTTCCGCCCGGACCTGTCGTGGCTTTCGGAAATCCGTCTCGACCTCGATGCCACCTTGCAGGCTCCGACCAAGCTGGCGCCGTTGATCGATCCGAACGCGCATTCCTGTGGCACGGTCTATCCGCACGGAGTCACCGAACTGTCCCACCCGGAACCCGGCGTTTTCCTGGCCGGGATGAAGAGCTACGGCCGCGCGCCGACGTTCTTGGCGATGACCGGCTACGAACAGGTCCGCTCCATCGTCGCCGCCCTCGCCGGAGACCACGAAGCCGCCCAACGCGTCGAACTCACCCTGCCCGACACCGGGGTCTGCGGCGGATCCGGACTGTTCGACGCCCCCGCCGAGGGATCCACGGGTGGGTGTTGCGGGGCTCCGTCCGCCGTGGAGGAGCTGACCCTCGGCGCGCCGACCGCGATCCAGGAACTGCCCCTGACCTCTTCGCCTGCGCGCTGATCCACTGCGATGCAGGTTGTTTCGACACCGACGGCACCTGCCGCGACCGGGTTGCGGCGGGTGCTGGTGGTCTTGTGCGTCACCGAGATCACCAGCTGGGGAATCCTGTTCTACGCCTTCCCAGTCCTGCTCGGATCCATCGCCACCGACACCGGTTGGTCGACCACCGCGCTGACCGCGGTGTTCTCGACCGGACAACTCCTCACCGCGCTCACCGGGATACTCGTCGGCCGACGCCTGGACCGCCACGGACCACGAGTAGTGATGACCGCAGGCTCGGCGCTCGCGGTCGCGGCACTGCTCATCGTGGCCACCGCTCAAACCCTGACGATGTTTCTCCTGGGCTGGGCGCTGGCCGGGATCTCGATGGGCGCGGTGCTCTATCCCCCGGCCTTCGCGGCGCTGACCCGCTGGTACGGGCCTGACCGAGTGAAGGCCCTGACCGTGCTGACCCTCGCAGGCGGGCTGGCTTCCACCGTCTTCGCACCCCTGACCGCAGCCCTGGCAACCAGATTCGACTGGCGCGCAACCTATCTGATCCTTGCCACAATCCTCGCGTTCGTGACGATCCCCGGCCACTGGTTCGGATTACGATTGGCCTGGCCACCCCGACCAGAAGAAGGCCCCGAACACCTCCACCTGGGCAACCCCGGCACCATCGCGCGCAGCCGGGCATTCATCACCCTGGCGATCGCGTTGAGCGTCACCGGATTCGCCTCCTTCGCGGTCGTGGTCACCCTCGTGCCGTTGATGACCGAGCGCGGGATCTCCACCACCACCGCAGCACTCGCTCTCGGACTGGGCGGACTCGGGCAGGTCGTGAGCCGCATCGGCTACAGCGCGTTCGCTAACCGCACCAGTGTGCGCACCCGCACCGCAATCATCCTGGCCGCGATCGCCGCCACCACCATGCTGCTCGGAATCTTCACCACCGCAGCAGCACTGACCGTCGCCGCGATCCTGTCAGGCATGGCACGCGGGGTATTCACCCTGCTACAAGCCACCGCGATCACCGATCGGTGGGGCTCGACTCACTACGGGCAGCTCACCGGGCTCGTCTCCGCGCCGATGACCATCACCGTGGCCTCAGCACCTTTCGTGGCTACCGCCATGGCCACCAACCTGGGCGGCTATCCCGCCACGTTCCTGATCCTGGGCGCAGCCGCTGCCCTCGCCGCGGCACTGTCGCTGACCACCATCCCGAAATACTGACCGAAAGAACATCACTCATGATCGACGCAATCGTCATCGGCGCAGGACAGTCCGGACTCACCGCCGCCCGCGCCCTCAGCGATCACCGCCTGTCCCCGGTTGTGCTCGAGGCCGGGCCCGACCCCGTCGGGTCCTGGCCGCACTACTACGACAGCCTCACTCTGTTCTCGCCCGCCCAACACTCCGGCATGCCCGGTCTGGACTTCCCCGCCGAGCCCGACCACTACCCGCATCGTGACGATGTCGTCGACTACCTGCGCCGCTACGCGAAGACCCTCGACGCCGACATCCGCACCCACACCGCCGTCACCACCGTCGAGGCCCACCCCGATCAAGGCTTCGTCGTCCACACCGACGACGGCCAACAACTCCACACCGCCGGAATCGTCGCCGCCACCGGCTCCTTCGGCAACCCCTATGTGCCCGAACTGCCCGGACAAGACCAATTCCGAGGCACCGTCCTGCACGCCGCCGACTACCGGCGCCCCCAGCCTTACTCGGGGCAACGAGTCATCGTCGTCGGCGCGGGCAACTCCGCCGTGCAAATCGCCTACGAACTCGCCGACCACGCCACCGTCACCCTGGCCACCCACAACCCGATCACCTTCTTGCCCCAACACCGCGACGGACACGACATCCACCACTGGCTCGTCTCCACCGGATTCGACCAACTCCCCCCGCAATGGCTCATCCGCTACGTCGGCGGCACCCTGGTCATGGACACCGGTGACTACCAACACGCCCTCGACACCGCGCGCATGGACCGCCGACCCATGTTCACCAGCTTCGACACCGACGCCATCGTCTGGGCCGACGGCACACGCGAACCGGTCGACACCGTGCTCTTCGCCACCGGCTACCGCCCCAACCTCGGCTACCTCTCCGACCTCGGAGCCCTCGACAACGGTTACCCGCTCCACAGCGCCGGAATATCGACCACGCACCCCGGCCTGGCCTACGTCGGGCTCGAGTTCCAGCGGTCGTTCTCCTCCAACACCCTGCGAGGGGTCCACCGCGACGCCGAACACGTCACGACCGCGCTGGCCGCCCACATCAACCAGGCACCGGTGAAGGTCGGCCTCTAGCCCCCCACGCTATGCGTCTGGGTGTCGCCTACCAGCAACACGCGGGCTATAGTCGAACAGGTGTGCGAATCCACGCGACCATACCTACGGCTCGGAGTCTGGACAGAGCCCTCGCCGCGGTTCTGCCCCGACGGCCACCGCCTCGGTGCAGGACGAGCGGCCGTCGCCGTGTTGCCGTGTCGGCGCATCGGCGGCCACCACCGCGCACACACCTGCCTCGCGTGCGGTGCGACCACCTACAGTCCGCCAGCGCACAGCGACTGCGAACACTGATCGCCACAACGCGCCAGACGTCCCGATGACGCCGCGCCGGGCCACTTCGGTTCGCCAATCCCCGTAGGCGCGGCGTTCCAGGTAGACCGGGCTCGCTGGCACACGATCGAACATGAGCTGGCCTAGTTCGGTCGATGTGACCATCCATGTCGATGGGGAGCGATGATGGTGGATGCCGCTGCCCTTGGTCGATTTGAGCGAGTACACACCGCAGGATGACGCGATGCTGCACCAGCAATGGGAAGACAAGGACGTGCGCGGTGTTTCCTCAGCCCGTTGCATCTCGGACCGCCATCCGCGCGAAGGCCGGCTGACCTAGCCCTGCCCTCGCCCATACGGGCGCGAGGGCAGGACGGCCGATCAGAGGTTGACGCCGAAGTCGCGGGCGATACCTTCCAGACCGGACGCGTACCCCTGTCCGATGGCCCGGAACTTCCACTCCGCGCCGTTGCGGTACAACTCACCGAAGACCATCGCGGTCTCGGTCGAGGCGTCCTCGGACAGGTCGTAGCGGGCCAGTTCCTCACCGTTGCTGCGATCGAGCACGCGGATGTAGGCGTTGCGTACCTGCCCGAAGGACTGGCTGCGGTTCGCGCCGTCATAGATCGAGACCGGGAAAACGATCGAGTCGATCGTCGGCGGGGTGTTGGCCAGGTCGACGTTGATCACCTCGTCGTCGCCTTCGCCCTCACCGGTCCGGTTGTCACCGGCGTGCTCGATCGCACCTTCGGGTGACTTGAGGTTGTTGAAGAAGACGAAGTGCCCGCTCGACACGACCTTCTTGTCGGCGCCGAGCCCGATCGCGCTGGCATCGAGATCGAAGTCCGTGCCGGTGGTGGTACGCAGGTCCCAGCCGAGGCCGACCGCGACGGCGGTCAAGTTCGGCGCGGCCTTGGTCAGCGAGACGTTGCCACCCTTGGACAGACTGACACCCATACGAATATCTCCCATCGATCATCGCGGCGCGAAAGGCGCCGACCATCCGAACACTAGCACGTGCGACTGTAGGGTTTGCGCCCCGCGACTGTCGGTGACATTTGAAATAGGTTGTGGGACAGGCGGAACAGGACAGCGTGGTTACCCGACGGCGAAGCGCAGCAGGGCTTGCATATCGCCCTGCTTGATCTTGCCTTTTCGGTCGAGGACCTCCAGTTGCCAGACGGGTCCGCTGCGGAACGCTCGCGCGATCGCGTTGGCGTTCTCGGCGCCCAGCAGCGAGGGCCGATGTCGGCGACCTGTTGGGAGTCACTACCGGTGGCGTCGTAGATCTTGAACGAGACGTTGTTGGCCTTCTCGAACGAGCTGCCCTTCTTGAATGCGGCTGCGATGAAGACGATCGAGTCGATTGCTGCCGGGATGTCACCGAAGACGACGTTGACGGTTTCGTCATCCCCGGATGCCGCACCGGTCTGCTCGTCGCCGGTGTGTACGACCGCGCCGGTGCCGATCGGATCCAGCGAGTCCAGCCCGGCGAAGCGCAACGGCTCTCCACCTTGCATCAGCACTGCGACCAGATCCAGGTCGACCCCGCGCTTGCGGCGCGCCATACCGAGGAGCCCGCCGCTGCTGCCCGCTGACGGATCCCAGCTGACGCCGACACTGAGTTTGGTGATACCGGCCAGATCAGCTGGGCCGTCTTCCTTCTCGAGCGTAATCACGGTGTCAGCCTACCGAGCGGTTCATGGAAGACGTTGCGGCCCAGGATCACACGGCGACTTCGTCTCCGTTGGGCCCTGCAGACGTGGCGCACTTCGTGAGATGCTCGTTGTGGTACCGGTGGCGCACCGGCCACGGCGATGGACGCTCGAATGAAGGGGTCACCATGACAACGAGTGGATACCAACAGAATCAGACGAACGAGGCCTCAGCGGGGATCGGCAGCCGCGCCGCGGCCAGGTTCATCGACTGGATCATCGCCGGCATCGTCGGCGGGGTCGTGTTCTGGGTGCTCGAGCGGGTAGCCGACCTGCCCGGCTGGGTATCGATCCTTCCCGGCGCCGGATTCGGCTTCTTGTACTTCGTGTTCTTCGAAGTCGCGACGGGATCGACACCGGGCAAGAAGCTCCTCGGCCTGCACGTGCACGGCGCCGGTGGCGCATCGAAGCCGAGCATCGTCGAATCGGGAAAGCGCAACGCCTACATGCTGTTCAACCTGATTCCCTGGATCGGCGGGCTGTTGTGGTTCATCAGCGCCATCTCGATCGCCGTCACGGTCAGCGCGAGCTCCACCAAACAGGGCTGGCACGACAACTTCGCGGGCGGCACACGGGTCACCAAAGCCTGAATCGGTGACGGTGTCAGGCAACCCCTACCGCTCGACCCGAAAAATGCAGACTTACCAGGTGTGAAGCGGTCACTGCGGCAAAACACTCGCCGATCCGCGATGTCGTGCGCGAAACCCACTGTGGCACAGTTGTTTTGTCTCGACGCCTGATAGAGGGCGTCTGTGGGACGAGGAGTGGGTCGGGTGTTTGCTGGTGGGCGTGCGATCGGGCTGGATGTGGCCCGCGGCGTAGCCGTATTGGGCATGTTCACCGTGCATCTGGGCCCGGAACCGGGCGGACGTGGCGTCGATGTCGCGGTGGACGTTGCGCAGGGACGGTCCTCGGCGCTGTTCGCGGTGTTGGTGGGCGTGACGCTGATCGCGATAGTCGACCGCGATCGAAACCGACCCGGCTCCTCCGGCCTGACCGTGGCGACCGCGGTCCTCGTGCGGGCCGGGATCCTGCTGGCACTGGGGACGGTGTTGACTGCGGCCGGGGCGCCGGTGGAAGTGATTCTCGCCTACTACGGCGCGTACCTGTTACTGGTGGTGCCGATGTGTAGGTTTCCGGCCCGTCGACTGGCCTGGATCGCGGCAGTGTGGGCGTTGCTGGGTCCGCAGGTGTTGTTCATCTCCCGCCCGTATCTCGAGGGACTGTCTCCGGATTCAGTCGATCCGCTCGTGACCGGCACTTATCCGGCGCTGTCGTGGACACCGCTGGTGCTGGCCGGGATGGCGGTGGCTCGCATGGATATCTCGGCTGCACGGACACGGGCGTGGTTGGCGTTGTCCGGAGCAGTGATGGCAGTGCTCGGCTACGCGGGCTCGTGGGTCGCGCTGCGCGGGTTGCCCGGTGTCGATCCGGCGCTGCGGGATTCGTCGTTGTGGTGGGCCAACCCGGACGGCTATTTCGACCATCAGCATTGGTCGTGGTTGTTGGTGGCCGCGCCACACAGCCAGACAACGCTGTCGGTCATCGGCAACACCGGCGTCGCGGTGATGGTGATCGTGTTGTTGTCCACGGTGATCGACCGTTGCCGAGCGGTGCGGTGGCCGGTGGCGCCGATCGCCGCCGTGGGGTCGATGTCGTTGACCGCCTATCTGGCCCACATCGCCGGGCTGTGGTTGCTGGATGCGAACGGTATGGCAGCTCGGTCGTGGTGGGTGGTCGGCGGATTCGCTGTCGTGGTCGCGGTGGCGGCGACGATGTGGTCGCGGAGGTTTCGACGCGGCCCCATCGAGGCGGTGCTGCACCGCTGCAGTGCAGCCGCGCAACGAATCGTGTAGTGCCTCTGCCCGCCGTATCGAACAGTGCCGGTGAATCGGCCGCTACGCGCAGGTGCGTCGGCGCCGCCGTCGGATGGGGTGACGTCGACACCAACGCACCTCGCGCACATTGCTGGCGCGGCAGGGTGGATCGACCTGCGCCCGCATTCCTACCATGGTGTCCGATGGTCTGCCGCGATGCGGTAGCGGTTGTCGATGAGGCGGCAGGAGCCTTGCGTGTGGGAGTCAGCGCGTTGGGATGTCAGGGAATTCGATCATCGTGTCGGCTTCGAGGATGATCGAGGACTGAGGCGTGAGCAGCAGATGGACGTACCCGCCCTGGCGCGGCAGCACAACGACCTGGTTTCGGCCGCCGCGGGTGGCGGCCAGCGCGGTGGTGACGCTGTCGAGTCTGTCACTCGGGACGTCGTACCAGGCGCCGTCGAATCGGATCCGTGTCGTCATGACCGCCTCTTTCGGTGAACTGGGATGGTGTGCGGGCAGGGACGCAACGTCCCGCCAGGGAGTCGGACACCTCGGGTAACCATACAGTGGCACGTGCTAGTGTGGCGCGCATGCCGGATGGTGAATCAGACGAGGAGGGGTCTCGCGACACGCGCAGATCTCGACAGTTCGACTACACAGCTGCTGAACAAGCCCGCACCGTTCGCGACGAGGTCGAGGCGTGCTGACCGTACTGAGCATTGTTGCCGGTGTCGTGGTTGTTCTGCTGATCACCGCGTTGACAGGGTATTTCGTCGCCCAGGAATTCGCGTACATGGCAGTGGACAGGTCGCGCCTGAAAGCGCGCGCCGAGACCGGCGATACCGCGGCGGCGCGCGCGCTGACGGTGACCCGGCGGACCTCGTTCATGCTCTCGGGCGCCCAGCTCGGCATCACCGTGACCGGTCTGCTCGTCGGTTATGTGGCCGAGCCGCTGATCGGACGCGGGCTCGGTGAGCTGCTCGGCGGAGTCGGCGTGCCCGTGGCAGTCGGTGTGGCGGTCGGTACCGTGCTCGCCATCGTGTTCTCCACGCTGGTGCAGATGCTGTTCGGCGAGCTGTTTCCGAAGAATCTCGCGATCGCCCGGCCCGAGCCGGTGGCGCGCTGGCTGGCCCGCTCGACGACGATCTACTTGCGTGTCTTCGGTTGGCTGATCTGGCTTTTCGACCAGTCGGCCAACATCTTGTTGCGGCTGCTGCGGATCGAGCCGGTGCACGACGTCGAGCATTCAGCGACCCCGCGCGACCTCGAGCACATCGTCGCCGCTTCCCGCGAAGCGGGCGAACTTCCCAAGGAATTGTCGACCTTGCTTGACCGGATCCTCGACTTTCCCGCCGCGAACGCCGAGCACGCGATGATTCCGCGGGCCCAGGTCGACACCGTTGCGGTCGACGAACCGGTCACCAAGGTCCTCGCCCGCATGGGCGCCGGGCATACGCGCTACCCGGTCGTCGGCACCAGTAGCGACGACCTGCGCGGCATCATCCACCTGCACGACCTGCTCGACGGACAGGTGAGCGGGACCGCGGGCGATCACATGCGCCCGGCAACTCTGGTCCCCGAGTCGTTGCCGTTGCCCGAGGTCTTCACCCGGCTCGGTGCCGCGAAAGAAGAGATGGCCCTGGTCGTCGACGAATACGGCGGTTTCGCCGGCATCGTCACCGTCGAGGACATCGCCGAGGAACTCGTCGGTGAGATCGCCGACGAACACGACTCCGGAACCGGCGCCGAGATCATCGCCGACGGTGAAGGCTGGCTCGTCGCCGGTGACCTGCATCTCGACGAGGCCGAGCGGCTGCTCGACGTCGACCTGCCCCACGGGGACTACGAGACCATCGCGGGGCTGGTCATCAGCGAATTCGGTGGACTACCGCAGGTGGGCGACCGGGTGGAGATCGCGGTGCCGCCTAGCGGAGCCGACTTCCTCACCCAACAACCCCCGGCGCCGCGCACCGTGCTCGCCGAGGTGCGCGCGGTAGGACAACACGTTCCGTCGTCGGTATCGCTGACCATCCGAACCGAGCGAGGCGACAATGAGTAACCCCTGGGTGGTCGTCGCGGTGACCATCGCACTGATCGCGGCCAGCGCGTTCTTCGTCGCTGTCGAATTCGCGCTGATCGCCGCCCGGCGGCATCGGCTCGAAGACGCCGCACCGACCAGCCTCGCCGCCCGGACCGCGTTGCGCAGCTCCGCGGAATTGCCGGTGCTCCTCGCGGGATCCCAGCTGGGCATCACCGTGTGCACGTTGGCGTTGGGTGCGGTCACCAAACCCGCTGTGCACCACTGGCTGACCCCATTGATCGAACGACTCGGGGCGCCACTGTGGATCGCCGATGTCGCCGGTTTCGTCCTCGCGCTGATCGTGGTGACCTTCCTTCACCTGGTGGTCGGGGAGATGGCGCCCAAGTCGTGGGCGATCGCGCATCCGGAGAAGTCGGCCACGATGCTGGCCATCCCGATGCAGTTGTTCATGACCGTGACCCGCCCGTTGCTGGTCACGCTGAACCACGCCGCCAACTGGTGCCTGCGCAAAGTCGGTGTCACCCCGGTCGACGAGGTCGACGCGGGCCAGGACCCGGCCGCGCTACGGCACCTGGTCGAGCACTCGGCCACTGTCGGCACCCTTGACGAGCGGTACCGCGGAAACCTCACCAGCGCATTGGAACTGGAACAGCTCACCGTCGGCGACATCGTCACACCGAATACGGCCCCGAGCGCGGTCACACCGCAGGCCGACACCGCGGCCATCCAGGCCGCCTCCCGCGCCACGGGCCACTTGAGACTGTTGGTACGCGACGGCGAGGGGACACGTGGGGTGGTGCATGTCCGCGACAGCCTCACCGCGTCACCGGGCACCACCGCCGAGGAACTGATGCGGCCGGTGCTGGAACTGTCCACCACGGTGCCGGTCTACGAGGCGCTGCGGACGATGCGTGAGACGCGCAGTCACCTCGGTCTGGTGACCGCACCGCAGGACGCGACCCTGGTAGGTCTGCTGACCATCACCGACGTCCTGGAACGATTGCTCCAGTCCACCGCGACCGGTGACGCTGCGACGCGGTAGCGGTCAGGCCGATGACGGCGGTGGCAGCCTCGCGCACAAGGCGCGGCGCGGTCCTGGGCGTCGGCTCGGCCACCACGCCGCCGTCTGATCCGCTTGCTCGAACGAAGGTGTCTCTGTGAGTACCCGATTGACCTGTGCCACGCGCACGCATCGCGGCCTGGTCCGCACCGGCAACGAAGACAGCGTTCATGTCGGCCCGCGGTTGCTGGCGCTGGCAGACGGCATGGGTGGTCACGCCGCCGGTGAAGTGGCGTCCGGGTTGATGATCGCTGCGCTGGCACCGCTCGAACACGACCTCGACGGTGATCTGCTCGACCGCCTCCAGCAGGCGGTGCTGCGCGGCAACGACGCGATCGCACAGCGGGCGGCGCAATCATCGGACCAGGAAGGGATGGGGACGACCCTGACCGCGATGCTGTTCGACGGCAGCCGCTACGGCCTGGTCCACGTCGGGGATTCCCGCGCCTATCGGCTGCGTGACGGCGGACTGTCGCAGATCACCCGCGACGACACCTCCGTTCAAGCGCTCGTCGATGCCGGGCACATCACCAGCGAACAAGCCAGGACCTACCCCCGCCGGTCGCTGATCATGCAGGCCCTCACCGGTCGACCTTTCACACCCACGCTGGTCTGCGCGGACGCCGCACCCGGGGACCGATATCTGCTGTGCTCGGACGGACTGTCCGACGTCGTGACCGAAGACCAGATCGCAGCATTCCTGCGCGCCGCGGGCTCGGTCGAAGAATGCGCCGAGCAACTCGTCGAGCTCGCGTTGCTGGGCGGCGGACCCGATAACGTCACCGTCGTCGTCGCCGACGTCACCCAGGAAGGGTGAGCGTCAACGCCGGTTGTCTTCGTGCTGCTTCCGGCGTGTAGGAGTAGTCACGCGCAGTTGCGCGATACGGCGCCCGTCCAGAGCGTTGACAGTCGGGCGGTGACCGTCGATGACGACGGCATCGCCCAGTTGGGGCATTCGTTGCAGTTTGTCCAGGACGAACCCGGCAACGGTCTCGTAGGGGCCTTTCGGAAGCCTGACTCCGGTGGCAGCGGCGAAGTCGCCGGGTACCAGCAGACCGTCGATCTGTTGGTGGATTGATCGGCGAGAAGGACGCTCGGACGGCGGACGATCGAACTCGTCGGAGATCTCGCCGACGACTTCCTCGACGAGGTCTTCGATCGTGACGATGCCGGCTGTGCCGCCGTACTCGTCGACGACGATCGCGATCTGCTGGTTCTCGTGGCGCATCTCCGCCAGCGTGGCCAATGCCGGCTTACACGCAGGGAACTGCATCACCGGACGCGACACATCGGCCACCGCCTCGGTGGTGACGGGGTCGGCAAGCAACAGGTCGCGCAGGTGCACGAACCCGGCCACCTCATCCAGCGACCCGGCGGTGACCGGATAGCGGGTGTGCCCGCTGCGCAAGGCGTGGTCTTTCGCCTGGCTGATCGGGGTGGCGGCAGAGAGGAACTCCACCCCGGTACGGGGCCTCATCACCGCCGCGAGGCTGCGATGCCCGGCATCGAACACCTCGGTCAGGATGACGCGTTCTTCCTCCGGCACGGTCGAGTGCCCGACGAGCAGATCGCGAAGCTCCTCGTGGGTGATCTCCTGCCCCTTGATCTTGGGGTCGCCACCGAGCATCCGGACCAGCGCGTCGGTGGACACCGACAGCAACCAGATCACCGGTCGCATCACCGCGGCGAACCTGTCCAAGCTCGGTGCCGTTGCCAGCGACATGCCCATGCCGCGTTGCAGCGCAAGACGTTTGGGCACCAGCTCGCCGAGCACCAACGACAGGTACGCGATGGCAAGGGTGGTGCCGATCAGTGCCGTGGCCGAGGCAACTCCGTCCGGCAGCCCCCAGGATTCGAGGGTGGGTGTGAAGTCGGGGGCCAGAGTAGAGGCCCCGTAGGCGGCGGAGAAGAATCCGGCGACAGTCACTCCGATCTGCACCGCAGACAGGAACCGATTCGGGTTCTTGGCGAGTGCCGCCGTTCGTTTCCCGCGTTCCCCGCGTTCGGCCAGCTGACGGATCTGGCTCTCCCGCAGTGTAACCAGCGCCATCTCGGTCCCGGCGAACACACCGCCGATCAGGATGAACACGACTACCAGCGCAATGTTGACAACCGAATCCAGAGTCATGACGCCCGCCCGCGACAGAATGGGCGGCTGGATCTATGTGGGTCGTCCATGGCCTTTCTCCTCGCTGAGTCTCAGCGGCGGTGTGAGCCCAGTATAGAAGAAAGCGGCATATCCGGCATGGCGCGGCTGCCGCACGCTGTCGATGTTCGGCGCCCCGGCCGCCGATTACAGGATCGGGATATCGGGTGGGATCTGCATCGCTACCGCGATCAGCGAATGCACGCGGGTCGCGATGATGTTGAGCAGCCCGTGGATCTCCGCGGGCGCCGCCTCGGTGACCGTTGCCAGGTTCTTCAGATCGTCATCGATGCGAGCGAGGATCTCGTTCATATCGCGGGGTTGACCAGCGTTGAGAGCCGTCGCGATCTCCTCGAGCGGCACACCCTGGGCTTCCAAGCTTTGGATGAGGCGGATACGTTCTGCGTCGGCCGGGTCGTAGAGACGGTAGTTGCCAGCGCTACGCTGCGCCGGGGCCAGCAAACCCATACTGGTGTAATGGTCGATCGTGCGGGCACTGACCTGGGCGCGGGCAGCCAACTCCCCGATCTTGAGCAATGCTTCGGTCACGATCGCCTCCTTTCGCGTAGCGAATCATAACCATACAGCGGCACGTGCTACCGTCGCGAATGCGACCGAACAGTGAACAGCGCTCGAACCGCCACGCCGGTTGGTCACGCTGCGCGAGAGCTGCACTCACCCTCATATGGCGCCAACTATAACGTGGCACGTGATACTGTGTGGTCGATCGATCGTGATCGCATCTACCGACCTTGCGGCGCGGGCTCGACCGATCGCCGAATCGCCGTGTGGGCAAAGAGATTCGACAGGTCGGCGAGGTTCGTATCGCCGCTTCGGCAGCTGAACAAGAGACAGTTTCCGACCGAACACGGCGCGTGTTGTTTTCCGAAAGAGCTGGGCGGACCGGGCCGGTCTGGCCTTCAGTGATCAGAAGGAGTGAGTTGTCATGGGTGTGAGCTTGGCCAAGGGCGGCAACGTCTCGCTGTCGAAGCAGGCGCCGAATCTGACCTCGGTCGCGGTCGGTCTCGGCTGGGACGTGCGCTCGACCACCGGCACGGACTTCGATCTGGACGCAAGCGCGATCGCGACCGGTGAGAACCACAAAGTGATCTCGGATCAGCACTTCGTCTTCTACAACAACCTGCGTTCCCCCGACGGTGCGATCGAGCACACCGGCGACAACCTGACCGGCGAAGGCGAAGGCGACGACGAGGTCATCAACGTCGATCTCGCGTCGGTCCCGCCGAATATCACCAGCATCTTCTTCCCCGTGTCGATTCACGATGCAGGCACCCGTCAGCAGTCGTTCGGGCAGGTACGCAACGCGTTCATCCGGGTGGTCGACCGTGCCAACGGTTCGGAGCTGGCACGCTACGACCTGACCGAGGACTCCTCGACCGAAACCGCCATGGTCTTCGGCGAGCTCTATCGCAACGGCGCCGAATGGAAGTTCCGCGCTATCGGTCAAGGCTATGCCTCGGGCCTGGCCGGAATCGCCCGCGACTACGGCGTCAACATCTGAGTCCCGGATACATCCATCTCGAGGGAAGTGGCACCACCATGGGTATCGACTACACGAAGAAGCCATCGACCGAAGACTCCGAGCCGTCCCCGACGGTGAGCCTGAACAAGCTCACGCTCACCAAAACCGAGCGCACTGTCACCTTGACCAAGTCAGGTGAGCGGCAAGGCGCGATGCGGGTGAACCTGAACTGGACCAGCGGAGCACCACGCAAGACCGGCTTCTTGGCCAAGCTCGCCGGCCTGGGCGGGGGCATCGACCTGGATCTGGGGTGTCTCTACGAGCTCGCCGACGGGTCCAAAGGCGTCATCCAGGCCCTCGGCAACAGCTTCGGCGCGCTGGACAAGCCTCCCTACATCGCATTGGACGCCGACGACCGCAGCGGTGCGGCCGCCGGTGGGGAGAACCTGCACATCAACCTGGAACGGCCCGAGCTGTTCCGGCGGGTGTTGATCTTCGCGATGATCTATGAGGGTGCGGCGAATTGGGCCGCCGTCGACGGGGTGGTCACCATGTACCCGACCTCGGGTCCGCAGATCGAGGTCCGGCTCGATTCAGCGGTCGCCGGTGCCCGCATTTGCGCGATCGCGCTGCTCACCAATACCGGAAAAGGGATGACGGTCCAGCGCGAGGTCAACTACATCACCGGCAATCAGGCCGCCCTCGACCGCGACTACCAGTGGGGCCTGAAATGGGCGGCAGGCAGCAAGTGAGCCCTGCCCGACCCTCCGCACCCACATACTCACGCTGTGATCGCCGAGCCCAGGTAATAGGTACCCGATGACGTTGCACCCCATGGCCAATTCGGTGACCACAGACCTGGCGTTACTGCCGGGTTTTCTGGATCCGGTGAACCTGCTCAACTCTTTCGGCACCTGGATGCTGGCGGGTCTCCTGCTGGTGGTGTTCATCGAGTCCGGGCTACTGTTCCCGCTGTTGCCCGGCGACTCCCTGCTCTTCACCGCAGGTTTGATCGCCGCGTCGAAATCCACCGAAATCGCACCGTTCGCACCGATCGGGGTCCTGCTGATCCTGATCCCCATCGCCGCGATCCTCGGTGACCAAGTCGGATACGTGATCGGTGCCCGCGGCGGCACGTCGTTGTTCAAGAACAACGACGCACGATTCTTCAAGAAACGCTACATCGACGAATCCCACGCGTTCTTCGTCAAACACGGACCGATCACGATCGTGCTGGCCCGATTCGTCCCGATCGTGCGGACCTTCGCACCGGTCGTCGCGGGCGCGGCAGGCATGCGATACCGAACGTTCGCGATCTACAACATCATCGGCGGCGTGCTGTGGGGCGCAGGGGTCACCTACCTCGGATATCTCCTCGGCCAGATCGAGATGGTCCGCGACAACATCGATCTCATCTTCCTACTCATCGTCGCCGTCTCGGTCCTGCCGATCGTCGTCGAGGTCGCCAAACGCATCATCGCGAGCAAACGGAGCGACCCCGCAGAAGACAGCACCGGTTCCGGCGAACGTATCCACAGCTGAGAACTTCGATGTGTTGGGTGACCCCGCCGAACGCCCTGTCACGCCGATGAGCGAGTACAAGCAACTGTGAAAATCGGGGTTCGCATCGGGTTGTTTCCCGATGCGGGCGCACTCGGCCGATCCGTAGCGTCTACGCCATGTTCGATATCACCCGCCACCGATTCCGTGAGGCCGCCACGATTTTCGTGGCGGCCGTGGCTGTCTCTGCGGTGTCGGCGTGCACGTCATCGACAACCGTGCCCGAGCGACCGAGTGACGATCGCGGTCAGAGAATCGAGGTGGTCGCACAGCAGCGCCTCGACGAACGCACAGTGGATCTCACTGTTCGGTCGAATGCCCTCACACAGGACACCTCGGTTCGGCTGATCACCCCGACCGGCTGGAGCGACCGCACACCAGGACGCACGTGGCCAGTGCTGTACCTGCTACCCGGCGGTGACGGCGACCACACCAGCTGGACAACCGACACCGACGTCGCCGACATAACGCAGCTTCGAAACGTCCTGATCGTAATTCCGGGAATGCCGATGTTCGGCTTCTACACCGACTGGGCAGACGGCGGGCCAAAAATCGAGACCTTCCACCTCGACGACCTGATACCGCTGATCGAACGTGACTTCGGCGCGAGCCGGACGCGGGCGATCGCGGGCATCTCTCAAGGCGGTTACGGCGCACTGAAATACGCCGCCCTCCGACCCGATATGTTTGCTGCCGCCGCCAGCTATAGCGGCTGGCTGCACCCGCTCCGACGCCCCGAAGTGATCCTCGGCGCCGCCACCTTCCTCGGCATCGACGGCGCCGCACTGTGGGGTGACCCGATTCGCGACCGCGCGCGATGGATAGCCAACGACCCCTACCATCTGGCCGACAAGCTGGCGGGGATACCTCTCTATCTATCCAGCGGTGACGGCTCCCCCGGCGAATTCGATCCTGCGAACCTGCCACGTGAAAGCCTCTTCCCTGAAATCGACAGGCTCGCAAACGAATTCCCCGCCAGCAACGTCGACCTGACGGAGGCGGTCATGGGTGAAAGCACCCGGCTGGTCGCCGACCGGCTTCATGCATTGAACGCCAACGTGACTACCCACCTCACCACCGGCACCCACAGCCCGCCTTACTGGCACCACAATTTCCACCGCTCTCTGCCGATGCTGCTCGGTGCGCTCGGGATCCGATAGGCCAGCAGGATGTGCGCGCGGGGCTCTCAATGGAACGTGCCGACCGAACCTCGCGAATACCGGAAATGCCGCGACACGCGCGTCCGGTCGGACGGTTGCGCCATACCTTCGTCACGACCATGCTCGGCACCGAATACGGCACAGACATGCAGGTATTGCCCCACGGATTCCCGTGGTCACGTCCAATTCCCGATTGGTGCGAACGCTGCCCGGAGCGCGTTGCCCGACACCCGCTCTGAGCTCCGTGGCTGTATCCCGATCCTGCTGAACATCCGCTCATGCCGCCTATCGGTCAGCCAGAGAACGCGGATTCCTGGCCAAGCCAAGCAAGGAGGGAACGCATTCCAGTTCTGCTGTCGAGGCCCCGAGTGGCAACGCGACGATCCATCACGATGACTACTGACAACCCCTGGCTGTGGAGTTCAGCCTGGTACCGCCGCACCGCCACCAGGCTGGTGCGGTGGTGTCGAGATTCGCGACCAGTCACGAATAGTTCGCCCTCGAAATTCGCGACCAAGCGGTGTCCGAATTCGCGATCAGAACCAATACGCCTCAGATTCGGCAATAGTGACTGCCGTCAACAGGTCAAACAGTCAGACTTGTTCAGGACCCCTTTGTCGCCGAGGCGATGAAACTTGAGTTGGTGGGGGACGATAGGCGGATGGCGATCGATACTGTGAAACTGGCCGAACTCGAGACACTGGTGACCGTCGAGGTACTTACTGGTGCGGAGATCGTCGACCACCTACGCGAGGCGGGCCTGGTCGAAGTCGCACGAGAGCTGGAACGCATGCTGAAGCGACCGGCACGGCGACGACGACGACGACCGAACTCGACGCCCGTCAGCTGCATGTGACGACCGATTTTGACGCCTTCGGCGCCGAGTTGATCGCTCATGCGTCGTGTCGCCACACGGCTGCCCGGACGGGATCCATCAAACCCACAACCAAACAGGGGTTTGCGGGGACCAGGACACAAGAACAGGTCAGGCCCGGTGACTGACCGGGCCTGACCTACTATTTCTGTGGAGCTAAGGGGACTCGAACCCCTGACCCGCCACTCAGCAATTCACATACCTCATGATCACCACCGCCCCCGCCTACAGCCCGTAGTCGGCTTCGATTCTTAACTGACCGCGCGAAAACCGCAGGTCGTCCCCGTTCCCATCTACTTAGCGGGTAACGAAATCGCAGCCTGGCGACTCCCAGTTCCCATCCGGCCCCAAGGCCTCATCGAAGAGCGCGAGCGCTGGGCAGCCCACTCAGTGGCTGAGCAGCAACCGATTCCACTGCTGCTCAGCAGCTATCGGGCGTTTCATAGATCGTGGTCCGAGCCCGCCCGCACGACCGAATACCTCGGCATTTCCGAGCTCACAGCTCTCAGCGAGACAGGTGTCGTGCGGGTTGCGCTGGGAGCGCGAACAACTCATCGGAGGCCAGCCCAAAGAGGCTCGTAAGTAGAGCGTCGCGCGTTCCTGCCTGGGTCTTGCGACCTGCGGAAACAACCGAAGAATTGGAGGAGGGATGAACCGCTACTGCGGGATCGACTGGGCCGAAGGCCATCACGACATCGCCATCGTCGACCGAGACGGCATGCTCGTGTCGAAAGAACGGATCACCGACGATCTGGCCGGTTTCGCCACCCTGACCCAACTGCTCACCGACGCTGGCGACACCGCAGAGAACCCGATTCCTGTCGCGATCGAAACCCCGCGCGGGTTGATGGTCGCCGCGATCCGGGCAACAGGCCGACCGGTCTACGCGATCAACCCGATGGCCGTGGCCCGCTACCGCGAACGGCACTCGGTCGCGAGAGCGAAATCTGATCACGCCGACGCGATGACCTTGGCCAACATCTTGCGCGTCGATGCCCACATGCACCGGCGAATCCCGGCCGACAGCGAACTTGCCCAAGCCATCGCGGTCCTGGCCCGCGCCCAGCAAGACGCAGTATGGCGGCGGACCAAAGCCATCAACGAACTGCGGTCGCTGTTGCGCGAATACCACCCGACGTTCCTCGCCGCGTTCGCTGACAATTCCGCGACCAACCTCGCCAAGCCAGAGGTCCGCGCGGTCCTGGCTATCGCGTCGACCCCGGCCGCGGCGATGAAGCTGACCGCGAACCGCGTCTGCACCGCGCTGCGCAGAGCTGGACGTCAACGCGGGATCATCGAACTCGCCGCCGACATCGTCGAGCGGCTACGCCGCCCCGGGCTGCGCCAACCCGAGCTGATCGAGAAGGCCATGGGCCGGCAATGTCTCGCCCTGCTAGCGACCTTGAATGCGGCCTGCTCTGGCGCCGACGACCTTGAACAGGCCGCTGCGGAGGAGTTCCGGCGCCATCCCGACTATTCGATCATCACCAGTTTCCCCGGCCTGGCCGATCTCACAGGAGCCCGAGTGCTGGCCGAGATCGGCGACGACCGCGCCCGCTTCGCCGACGCCCGCGCGTTGAAGGCCTATGCCGGAACAGCACCGGTCACTCGAGCGTCCGGTCGAACCATCTCGATCACCTTCCGCCGGATCAAGAACGACCGCCTCGCCGCCGCGGGCTGGGTCTGGGGATTCAGCGCCCTCAGCCACCCCGGCCCCGCACGCGAGCACTACCTACACCGCCGGGCCCACGGCGATAGACACCCCGCCGCATCCCGGCACTTGGTCAACAAGATGCTCGGACAGCTCCACTACTGCCTGCAGAACCGAGAGCCCTACGACTCGATCAAAGCCTTCGGCCAAGCCCCCGCTCACACCCCAAAACCCGCTGCAGCTTGACAGTTAGGAACATCGGAGGTCTTCGATGTGCCCCGCCGAGGAATCGAACCTGCGACCTTCCCATAGGACGCCGCTGGCGCAATATTCATCGATCTCACTGCGACGCCATAGCCGAATTCTCGGATCACAGCAAGATTCGCCGATTCCTCTAGCGGCTCGCGTCGGGTGCGTACCTCGCACCAGCGGCAACGGCACGTGTTGATCGCATACGTTGACCGCGGGCGCGTAGCGAGTACCGGTGGATCTCGGCGGTAGCGCAAGGCTTGTCAAATTCTGGCATACCTCGTCGTGATGGCCGATTCGGCGACCATGCCTGGAGAAGCCATCGAGCGAGGTGCGTCTGGTCACATCATCGAGACTATTACATAGCGGGACAGTAGATTTGGCGTGCGGTCGTCGACCTGCCGTCCCGTCACCGTGCTGATCTTCGTCCAGTTGTCGATGACCGAGAAATCCGATCAGGGAGGCCGAGGGTGCGCGCTGCGTTCGAGCCGCCTGTTCACCCTGGCTCGTCGCTCGCTCGGCGTCTCCGCTTGTCCCCGTCCGCGTTGATCGGTCGACGATTTGTGAGCGCGTCGCGATTGCCGGTGATGTTACCCAGCCGTTATTATCGGGCCATAGTGCGACTCATCGTTCGATTGCGACGGGCCGGATGGCCGACAGCGCTGCTCCTGGCAGCGCTGCTCGTGATCCCCGCTGTCGACTGCTCGCTGGTCCGCGAACACTCTCACCTCGACGGCCATCACGCTCCCGCCGCCGCGAGCTCGGTGCTCGACGCTCACGACTTTCTGAACGGGATCACCACAGCTGCACACTGTGACGTCGACACTCTCCACTGCACAGTCAAAGCGATCCCGCCGGGGATCGTGACGCTCGTCTTCTCTTTGCTGATGCTCGCCGCGATCACCGCGGTATTCGCTGCGACTCCGCTTCCACCGGCGGGTGGAGTCGGTATTCGTGGCCCGCCTGGGCGGCCGCGATCCCCCTGTGGTCGCACAATCCTGTCTCTGCACTGCATCGCCCGACGCTGACCGGTCAGCGCCAGGCCGACTCGACATGTCGGCCGGGGACCGCTGTCCGTCGTCGTAACGCGCTGCCCATCGCGAGCGCGATTGCAGGAAGAGACAAATACCGTGAACAAGGTCATGCTCACCAACAAGCTCGACCACTACCCACGTCTGCTCGGTGCACCTGACGCCACCCACGCTCCGCGTGGATTGGTCGGCAACACTCCGGTGTTGTGGATCGGAGAACCGTTCGCAGAGGCAGGGCGTGGATTCTGGGCCAAGCTCGAAGGCTTCAACCCCGGTGGGATGAAAGACCGACCCGCGCTCCACATGGTGCGCCGCGCCCGCGAGCGCGAAGACCTGCGCCCGGGCGCTCGCATTGTCGAGTCGACGAGCGGCACGCTAGGGCTTGGCCTGGCTCTGGCCGGCATGGTCTACCAGCATCCAGTGACCGTCGTGACCGACCCCGGTCTGGAACCGATCGTGGCCAAGATGCTGGCCGCCTACGGGGCGAAGGTCGAGCTGGTGGCCCAGCCACATCCCAGCGGCGGCTGGCAGCAGGCCCGTCGCGAGCGCGTAGCCCAACTGTTGGCACAAGATCCCGACGCCTGGTGCCCCGACCAATACAGCAACCCCGACAACGTCGACGGGTACGAATCTCTTGCGCTCGAGCTGATCGAACAGCTCGGCACCGTCGACACATTGGTCTGCGCCGTAGGCACAGGTGGCCACTCCGCAGGCGTCGCGCGAGTGCTGCGCCGGTTCAACCCGGCGATGAAACTGGTCGGAGTCGACACCATCGCCTCGACAATCTTCGGCCAGCCCGCCGGACCGCGGCTGATGCGCGGCCTTGGCTCGAGCATCTTTCCTGCCAACGTGGACTACGACGCCTTCGACGAAGTCCACTGGATCGCCCCCGCCGAAGCGGTGTGGGCCGCGCGGACCTTGGCCTCTACCCATCATGCGACCGGCGGCTGGAGCGTCGGCGCGGTCGCGTTGGTCGCGGGCTGGCTCGCCCGGGTCAGCGATCCGGACACCAATATCGCGGCTGTCTTTCCGGACGGCCCGCTGCGCTACTTCGACACGATCTACAACGATGCCTATTGCGCCGAGCACGACCTGTTGGACGCGGAGCCGCCGGTTGAACCCGACACGATCGCACATCCAGGGGATCGGGTCGTCCAGAGCTGGACCAAGTGCTCCTCAGTCCGTTCCCCGCTGTCGTGGCCGGCCGGGGAGTTCACCTCATGAGCGTGTTCACCAAATTCGCCGGTTTCGACCGGCCCGCACAGCTGCTGATGATCAACCAGTTCGGCATCAACCTCGGCTTCTACATGCTGATGCCCTATCTGGCCGGCTACCTGGCCGGTCCCCTCGGGCTGGCGGCATGGGCGGTCGGGCTCGTCCTGGGTGTTCGCAACTTCTCCCAGCAGGGCATGTTCCTTATCGGCGGGACACTGGCCGACCGGCTCGGCTACAAACCGCTCATCGTCGCCGGCTGCCTGTTGCGCACCGGCGGCTTCGCCCTGCTGATCGTGGCGAATTCACTACCGACCGTCCTGATCGCCTCGGCGGCAACCGGATTCGCCGGGGCCTTGTTCAATCCAGCTGTCCGCGCGTATCTCGCCGCCGATGCCGGTGAACGTCGCGTCGAGGCCTTCGCCGTGTTCAACATGTTCTATCAAGCGGGTATCCTCGCGGGTCCTCTGGTGGGATTGGCGTTGATGGCGGTCGATTTCCGGGCCACTGCGGCCGTTGCCGCGACTGTGTTCGCCGCACTGACGGTCGCGCAGCTGTTCGCGCTGCCGGCGCGCAGAGGCAAGCTCTCGACGGAGAAGACCTCGGTACTCGAGGATTGGCGCACCGTGGTGTCCAATCGGCGATTCCTCGCGTTCTCGGTAGCCATGATCGGCTCCTACGTCTTGTCTTTCCAGGTCTACCTGGCGCTACCACTTCAAGCCGAGTTCATCGCGGGGGCTCAGGCTCAGACGTTGGTTTCGGCGCTTTTCGTCGTGTCTGGTGTGGTCGCGGTCGCGGGCCAATTGCGCATCACCGCATGGCTGCGGGCCAGATGGGGTGCGGGCCGAAGTCTGGTCGCCGGTATGACAGTCCTCGCTGCATCGTTCGTCCCGCTGATCGTGGTGTCGGGACCGAGCCGGTTCGGGACGATCACCGCCGTCGTGGCACTCCTGGTCACGACGACCTTGCTGGCGATCGGCACCGCCGCGGTCTTCCCGTTCGAGATGGACACCGTTGTGTCCTTGTCGGGCGACAGACTCGTCGCGACGCACTACGGGTTCTACAACACCGTCGTCGGGGTCGGCATCCTCATCGGCAACCTCGCCACCGGAGCCGTTGTCGGCGCCGCCCGCGACGCGGGAGCCGACTGGGCGGTGTGGGCAGGGCTGACCGTTATCGGCACTATCGCGGCCCTTGCCCTGGTGCGGCTGGAGCGCACCGACGCGGCATCCCCGGAACCGGCACAGCACCAGCTTGCCACCGGTTCGCCGACGGCCCGGCGTTGAGCCGCGCCCGCTACGGAGTCAGGAACGCCACCGCCGGAGTCGAACGCCGAGGACCCCCAACGGTCCCCGGCCACCCCGACATTGACTATCAGAAGGACACATGACATGAACACCATCCTGCGGCGCATCGCCGTCATAACCGGCGCCGTCGCGGTCGCGACTGTGTTGACCGGCGGCATCGCTTCCGCACACCTGGCCGTCGAAGCCCCCGGAGCGAAACAAGGGGTCTCTTCGGTGCTGTCGTTCCGCATCTCCAACGAGTCAGACGAAGCCTCGACCACTGTGTTGACAGTCGAGCTGCCGGGTCTGAAAACCGCACGGACCGAGACCATGCCCGGCTGGGACGCGGTCGTGCACCGCGACTCGAACAACTTGGCGACCTCGGTGACCTGGACTGCCGCACCCGGCACCGGTGTCGGTCCCGGTCGATTCCAACGTTTCGTTCTCTACGCCGGCCCCATGCCGAAGCAGGACACAGTGGCGTTCAAAGCCGTGCAGACCTATAGCGATGGTCGGGTCGACACCTGGGATCAGCCAACGCCTGAGGGTGCGGACGAACCGGAATTTCCGCTGCCTGTGCTGACCCTCGCGGCCGCCGACCCCGGCGACGGTCACTCGCACGGCACCGAGGAAGAATCCGTCCAAGCGGGTCATTCCGATACCGATACCGATGCCGTGCTCTGGCTCGGAATCGGCGGTCTGATCCTCGGTGGAATCGGCGCGGCGGCAGGACTCGGCGCGCTGGCCCGAACTCGCCGCTGACCAAGGCAGACGAGCACAGGTCGATGCGGCGCCGGGCAGGATTCACCGCCCGGCGCCGCTCGCTACTGTCAAGCTGCGATCTCTGCTGCCGAAGCCCGTGCACTGATCGCACGTTTGAGCCTGATCAGGTCCTTGGGTGCCCTCACCGCAACGGCGCCGACGATGACGTCGCGGGCGGTGAAGGCGACCACCAGTCGATCCTCAGCCGGGTCGTCGATCAGGACACGCTCGGCGTCGCCGAGTGCGGGTAGGCCGGCGATCTGGATGCGTGCGCCGTGCACGGTGGTCGCAAAGGAGGGAACTGCGGAATACGCTTCCGCCGCCTCGGGGCCCGCGAGCAGATTGCGGGCCGCTACGGCGCCTTGCTCATTGGCGTTGGCCCAGTGCTCGACGCGCACCAGCGCACCAGCGTAGAGTGGGTGTGACCACCTCGCCACATCACCAGCGGCGACGATCGCCGATTCGCCTGCAGCGAACAGCGAACTGGTGCACACGACTCCGTTGTCGAGTTTCAGGCCGCTCTCACGGAGCCAGTCGGTGTTCGGTTCCACACCGGTACCCGCGACGACCAGGCTCGTAGGAATTGCCCGTCCGTCGTTCAAACGCACTGCGGTGACCCGGCTTTCACCGTCGAAACCACTCGCACGGACGCCGGATACCAGCTCGACGCCGTGGCGCTCGTGGTGTCGGGCGAGCCACCGCGCCGCCCGCTCCCCCACTGTCGCACCCATCGGATGGATCCCGGCGTCGACGAGGGTGACAGCGATACCCTGCCGCCGGGCCGTCGATGCCACCTCGCTGCCTACGAAGCCACCACCGACCACGGTGACGTGCGACGGGCCTGCGGCCAGCTCGGCACGCAGCGCGAGCGCGTCGTCGACCGTGCGCAGGCTGTGCACGCCGCCTGGTTGCGTTGTGAAGCTACGAGGTCGCGCACCGGTTGCAATGACGAGCCCGTCGAACCGAACTTCCGAACCATCGTCGAGTACAACTGCTCGATCGACGGTACTCAGCGCTGTGGCCCGCCTGCCGCGCAGCCAGTCGCTGTCGAGCAGTTCCGCGCCGGGGAGGGTGATGTCGTCGTCGCCGTCGAGGACGCTTTTCGACAGGGGCGGTCGGTTGTAAGGCGCGTGGTTCTCCGCGCCGATCAAGGTGATGTCACCGGCGAAGTTCTCCGCCCGCAGCGCCTGTACCGCGCGTAGACCCGCGAGAGAAGCTCCGACGACGACGATCCGATTCAGCTTTGTCATACCGACACCATACATACCCTATGGGGGTACAGGTAAAGTTTGATACGGATACCCCCTAGGGGTTTACAACCGGATCTCTGCGTCGTATCGTTCGTTCTCGGAAAGCCCCAGAAGCACAAGGAGAAAATGGTCATGAGCGCCAACACCAGCACCAGCACCTACGTCGTTTCGGGTATGTCGTGTGGCAGCTGCGTCGGCAAGGTCAAGGCCGAGATCGGCAAGCTCGACGGCATCAACGGTGTCGACATCGAACTCGCCACCGGCCGGATGACCGTCATCGGCGCAGGCGTGGTCGACGACGCGCTGATTCAGGACACCGTCGAGAACCTCGGCTACGAGCTCGTTCAGAACTGATTCTCAGGCGGCCGCGGTGTCACCGACTTCCATTCGGTGACACCGCGACAGAACGTCGGGGAAGTCAGAGCCCCTGGACGGGTGGCCACCCTCAGCTTCACAGGTGCGCAGCACCACTACAGGAGTAGAAGGACAACCCCGATGATCACCTCGTTGTTCGCCAACCGCGACTACCTGCGGCTGTTCACCGCCCAGATGACCGCCTTGTTCGGCACCGGCCTCACCACCGTCGCGCTCGGCCTGCTCGCCTACGAACTCGCCGGCGCCGAAGCAGGTGCGGTGCTCGGCACCGCCCTCACCATCAAGATGCTGGTGTATGTGACGGTCGCCCCGGTCGTCGCCGCCTACGCCGACCGGTTCCCGCGCAGACTCTTCCTCGTCTCGCTCAACGCGATTCGCGCGGGAGTCGTGCTCGCTCTACCGTTCATCGACCAGATCTGGCACATCTACGTGTTGATCGCGGTCCTACAGACCGCCTCGGCCGCCTTCACCCCCACCTACCAGGCCGTGATCCCCGACATCCTGCCCGACGAACGCGACTACACCCGCGCACTGTCGGCGGCCCAGCTCGCCGCCACCATGGAGACGCTGCTCAGCCCGATGCTGGCCGCAGCAGCGCTCACCCTCATCAGCTTCCACTGGCTGTTCGTCGGCACCGCCATCGGCTTCGCGGTCTCAGCCGTCCTCGTGATCTCGACACGTATCCCCAACGCGGGCGCCACCACCCCGGGCAGCTTCCGTGAACGAATCACGGTCGGAATGCGGATCTTCGCCGCCACTCCACGGCTGCGCGGCCTGCTCGGCCTGAACCTCGTCGTGGCGGCAGCCGGGTCGGTGATCATGGTCAACACTGTCAACTACGTCCGCGACACGCTCGGCGGAACACAAACCGGAGTCGCGATTCTGCTGGCCGCCAATGGCTTCGGAACAATGATCGTCGCGCTGGCCCTGCCACGCGTCCTCGACAGGATCGGCGCTCGGCCCGTGATGCTGGTCGGCGCCACGACGTTGATCTTCGGACTCGGGTCGGCCATCACGTTGTCGACTGCCGATGCGGGCCAATGGCGTTGGAGCGCCGCGATGGCGACATGGGCCGTGATCGGCGCCGGCACCGCCGCCATCCTCACTCCCACCGGACAGATCCTGCGTAAGTCTTCGCAGCCCGCCGATCGCGCCGCGCTGTTCGCCGCTCAGTTCTCCCTGTCACACCTGGCCTGGCTGCTCACCTACCCGATCGCCGGGTGGCTCACCAGCGCGGCCGGATTCACGACCACCTGGGTCGTGCTGGCCGTCCTCGCAGCCATCGGTACCACGGTCGCGCTGAGGACCTGGCCGCGTCACGATCCCGAGCAGATCACCCACCTCCACGAGGTCGGCACCATCGATCCCGCCCGGCTGGCCGATGCGATCCGCATCACCGACCGCTTCTACCAGCACACCCACCCCTACGTCATCGACGCCGATCACCGGCAGTGGCCGCGCGCAACGCGCCAGTTGGCCCTCGTCGCCTAGTCGGACACAGAAAGAAAGGAAACCCGATGAACGCGACAACCAAGTTCGCCGGATTCACCCTCGGCCTCGCGGCGGTCTTCGGGATCGCTCTCGGCGTCGGCGCCCTGGTCGGTCCGGAACCGGACGAGACCGCCGGACCGGCCGGGCACGGCGAGCACTCGGCGGCGGCACCGGCCGGTGCCCTGCCCGGTGGCCTGCTGGTCACCGACCAGGGCTACACGCTGGCGCTCGACACGACGGTCGTGAAGAGCGCGGCACAGACGCCCGTCTCGTTCCGCATCCTCGA
>NZ_JBFAJZ010000020.1:0-47767 GCF_040655475.1 Nocardia sp. NPDC050413
ATGTGGCGGTCGGTGACGATCGAGGGGGAGATGATCGCGGCGATCGCCTCCTTGGGGATCTTCACCCCCGACTCGATGGTCATGTGGACCTCGACGAAGGTGCCCTTGGGCACGATCTTTCCGACCTTACCCACCGCGATACCGAGGACCATCACATCGTTGCCCTCGAAGATTCCCGCGATGTTCTCGAAATCCGCGGTGGTCTCGGTCGAGCCACCGACTGCCTGGTCGACGCCAGGTAGCGAACAGCTTGCGATCCTCGTCACCGCCGCTGCGGTGACGAGGAATCGAAACCATCTGTTGCGCAGCAGATTCACGATGCGGTCCTGCCGCCGTACACCCAGGCCATGACGGCCTCGATCACCCGGCGCGGCAACAACCGCTGAGCCAGGAACACGACAGGCGCATGGGAGCCAACGGCATAGAGCGGCAACGTCGGCTCGGCCTCGACGGCTTCGAGCACGGTGCGGGCGACGTCGTCTGCCGAGATCCCCTCGGCTTCCTTGGCATCGAGGGCGGCGATCGCCGCGGTGAACCGCGCACGGTAGGGGGAGTCCTCGCCGAGGTACTTCGTGCGGCGCCCGGACAGTCCGGTCGCGATGGAGCCGGGCTCGACGGTGGTGATGTCGATGCCGTACGGCTTCAACTCGTAGCGCGCGGCGGTCGCGAAACCTTTGAGGGCGGCTTTGGTCGCGACATAGGACGATCGGTAGGCGAGCGGGAAGCTCGCGAGCATGGACCCGATATTGACGATCTTGCCGCGACCCCGTCCCCGCATCCCCGGCAGCAGCAGTTGGATCAGTTCGATCGCACCGAAGACGTTGAGCTGGAACAACCTCCACACGGCGTCCGTCGGCAGCTCTTCGAGCGGCCCACATTGACTCTCCCCGGCGTTGTTCACCAGCACGTCGACCGCTGTGCCGTCGAGCGCGTCGACGAAACGGGCAATCGAGCCACGATCGGTGAGATCCAGATCGCGGTAGTCCACCCCCGGCACGGGATCGGCCACGGTGGAACTGTCACGGCTCGTCCCGAGGACGTGGTAGCCGCGCGCGACCAGGGCGGCGGCCACGGCCCGCCCGATTCCGGAGGACGCTCCGGTGACGATCGCTGTCTTCATGCCGACTCCTGTCCGGCCGGACGAGCGCGACCGGAAGACTCACCGGCCTGCGAATGAGGTTGTCTACGAAGTGCTTCGGTCTGCGGGCCGGTTCGGCCACGGTCTGCGGGCGCGGTCGAAAGGGTGGGGCAACTCGGTACGCGGGTATGGAGGGAAGAGACCGAGCGAGAGGCCGCCAGTACGGTTTTGTCGGGACGCACGATCGCGGCGCTCGCTCGTCCACGGCGCAGCCATTCGCCGAGTTCCGACGACGCCGATACCGCCAGTACCGCGGCACCGCGCCGGTCGAGTTCGGTCCGCTGTTCGCGGGAGATCGGGGCGGTCGCGACGAAGAGGAAACGCCCGGCAGCGATGTCGTCGACCCGCCTGCCACCCTCGACCAGGCAGTTCGGGCACAGCGATCCGGCCAGGTCGAGCGGCCGAAACGCGCGTCGCGCCACGAACATCGACCGGGTCAGGCGCGGTGTGGCGCTGTCGGTCAGCTTGGCTTCGAGGCCGGGAACCCGGCCGAGCACGGGCCATACCCACTCGTAGGCCAGGGCGCGGGTCGTCGCGCCGCACGTCATCGCCCATCCGACGGCGACGGCCAGCGCGATCATGGACCTGACGTGCGGTTCACGCTCGGTTCGATAAGAGTCGAGTGCGTCGTCGGGCAGTGCCGCGCCGAGGACGGCGACCATCTTCCAGATCAGATTCTGGGCGTCGCGCAGACCCGCGCCCATGCCCTGTCCGATGAACGGCGGGGTGAGATGCGCCGCGTCGCCGAGTAGGAAGATCCTGCGATCCCGCCACCGGTCGACCACCTGGGCGCGAAAGGTGTACCCGGCGGACCGGATCAGCGCCAGGTGGGGATCGCTCACCTCGCGTAGCCAGGGGGACAGGAGCGGCTCGATGGCGTCGAGTGTGGCGAACTGGTCCGCGGACTCGTCGTCACGCAGGCGGAACTCCCAGCGGTACCGGGAGGCACCGATGCGCATGTACGTCGCGGCCCGTTCCCGGTCGCACACCTGGTGCACGCCATCCCACTGCCCGAGGTCGGCGTCGGTGGCGATGTCGACCACCAGCCACCGCTGTTCCAGACCGAGATCGCGCATACGTGCACCGATCGACGCGCGCACGACACTGTTGGCGCCATCGCAACCGAGCACGAGATCCGCTGTGGCAGTGCGTGGTTCACCGGCTTCTGCAGCGAGGTATCGCACGCGAGCGTGCTCGGGCGTGTTCGCCACGTCCAGCACCTCACACCCGCCGCGCATCCGGACGCCCGCCGTCGATGCCAGCCGCGACCGCAGCAGGACTTCGAGATCCGGCTGGTCGAACATGTTGGCCGGCGGGAATCCGTGTGGCATCCGGGCGGGATCGCGGTCGAACTCGGCGAGCGTGGCGATGGCGGAGTCGACCAGCCGAAGGCCGCGGCCGGGCCGGGAGATCCCCGCGAACGCGTCGCCGAGACCGAGGTCGGCGAGAATGCGGTACACCTCGTCGTCGAGGTGCACCGCACGCGGCTGCGGATACACCTTCTCCCAGCGATCGAGGACCAGGCACTCGATGCCGTAGCGCGCCAACAGCAATGCGGCGGTCATGCCGGTCGGACCCGCACCGACGATCACCACTGGGTAGTGCTCGATCCGGCCTTGCTCAGTGCCCATGACGCACCCTGGTGCGCTGAACGCCGAGGTCGAGCGCGCCGTCCGGTGTCGAGACGGTCAGCTCGAGCACATCGCCGTCGTGCAGGTAGTCCGGGTTCGATGCCTGCTTGGCGAAAAAGATCTTCCACTTGAGCGCGGGCGGGATCAGCGAACCGAGAATCTCGATGGGTTTGGCGGGGGCCTTCAAGGCGGTTCCGCCCGGGGTGCCGGTGAGCAACAGGTCGCCCGGATCCATGCGCTGGAAACCGGTCAGGGCGCGCAGGGTTTCGAGGGGGCCGTAGATCATGTCGGCCACCGTGCTGTGCTGGCGCACCCGGCCATTGACGCGCAACGTCAGGCACAGATCGTGGAATCTGTCGAACTCGCCTGCTTCGAGCAGCAGCAACACCGGGCCGACCGGCGTGAAGGTGGGATAGGACTTACCCTCGTAGAACTGGGTTTTGGGCAGTTGGAGGTCGCGGGCGGAGACATCGTCGGTGATGACCAAACCGGCGATGAAGCCCCCGATATTCGACGTGTCGAGTATGGTGCCGACCGGCAGCGGCGCGCCGATGACGAGCCCGATCTCGATCTCGTAGTCCAGTAACCGCACGTGCGGCGGTTTGACGATGTCGTCCTCCGGACCGCTGATGGATCCGGACGATTTGCGGAAAAATGTCAGCGGAACCGTCTGCGGGTTCATCCCCGAATCCCGCACGTGCGACACGTAGTTGGTCATCTGCGCGACCACCCGGCACGGCGCGGTCACCGGGGAGACCAGCGCCAGGGTCTCCACCGGCGTGGTGTCGGTGCCGCGGCGCGCCGCTTCGATCGCGCCGCGGTCGGCCAGCAGTTCGCCCGTGGTCACGGCTTCGGTGTCGATTCGGGCAGCGCCGTCTGGGGTCAGCACCCACCATGCGTCGAGGGTGCGCACCACGGAAATGCTCATGAGCCGGCTACTTTCAGAAGGCCCCGCAAGCGCTGGGCGTCGAATTCGTTGTCTCGGTGGAGCGAAGAGAAGAGGGAACGCAGTTCCCGCAGCGAGTTGCGGCTCGGTGCGATACCGAGGAAGTCCTTGGTCGCCGGTGGGCCCCACTGCGCGAGCCCCGATGCCGTCATCGGTGCCCAGCCGGGTTCCAGTGAGCTGTCGAACAGGTCGCCGTCGGTGAAGTGCTCGACGAGGAAACCGTCGGGATCGCGCCAGTAGTCGAAGATCTGACTGCCCTGGATATGCCGTCCGATTCCCCAGGACCGCCGATAGCCGCGTGCGGTCAGGAACTCGCCACCGGCCGCGAGCGCGTCGAGGTCGCACACCTGATACGCCGAATGCACGTAACGATCCGAGGGACCGAGCGTCATGGCGAGGGTGTGATGGTCGGTCGGCGTGTTCCCGCGGTCGCAGCGAATAAAGGCCATCACCGGCCCGCGTGCGCGCTGCCCGTCGAAATACAGGAAATCGCTCACGATCAGGCCGAGATGCTCCAGATACCAGTTCAGGTTCTCGAGGAACCGGGCGCGCGAGACCACGACATGGCCGAGCCGCTCGACCCGGGCAGGCGCCCGCGGCGGTCGCTGCGTCGCATTGATCCGCGCGGTGGACGCACCGACGTTGAGTGGGTGCGCGGGCTGCCCCGGTAGCTCCGGCAACTGATGCGTGCCCGCCACGACCCGGATTGTCCCGCCACCCGGGTCGGGCAAGGTGACGCCCATTCCGCCGAGGCTCTCGGGTAGCCGTCGCACGTGATGACCGGTGGCCTCGGCGAGCCTGAGCAGGTCGGACTCCTCGGCGGCCTGGAACGCCGCACCCGCGAAGTGGGAGCGCACTGCCTTGCGGACGATCACGCACGGCGTGCCTGCCTGCGTGCCGCGCAGGTGTATCTCCGCTGAGCTGCGGTAGGCCACGGAGAACCCGAACGCCAGCGCGAACGCTTCGGCTTTCAGCAGGTCGGGCTTGCCGAACTCGAGCCAGGCGAGGTCGGCGACCTTGACGATCGGGTTTCCGGCGCGGCCGGAGTGCTCGCCCGGCAGCGAGCCCTGATCGACATGCAAGCCGCGATGTGTGTCGCTGTGGCCTACCGACATTTCGCCTCCTCCTCAGCACTCGCTGTTTCTGATGATATCGTCAACTATGACTATTCGTTCAGTCAATGGTTCTGAGGAATTCGTCAGATTTGATGGTGGATAAGATCGCGGCAGGCCGAACCACTGCCGGAAGGTGACCAACGACGATGCCCACCGCAGCGAACCGGCTCGAACGCCGCAAAGCTCGCACCCGCTCGGCGCTGATCGCGGCCGGGCAACGCTTTATCGCCGAGGGCAGGCTGAACGCGCCCATCCTCGAGATCACGCAGGCCGCGGACGTGGGAATGGGCTCGTTCTACAACCACTTCGCCAGCCGGGAAGAACTGTTCGTCGCGGCGGTCGACAGCGCGTTGGAGTCGCTGGGTGACTACCTCGACGCGCTGACGGCCGACCTGGCCGATCCGGCGGAGATATTCGCGAAGTCTTTCCGTATCGTCGGGCGACTGTTTCGGTTGCAGCCCGACCTCAGCCGGATCCTGATCAACTCCGCCGCCTCACTGATCGAGTCCGACCACGGCCTCGCGCCGCGCGCCGAGCGAGACATCGCCGCCGCGACACGCGCGGGACGTTTCGTTGTCGAGGACACCGACCTGGCGATGGCACTGGTGACCGGATCGCTACTCGGCCTCGGGCGCCTGCTGCTCCGACAGCCCGACCGCGACTGTGCCGTGACGGTGGACGACATGACCGTCGGAATCCTTGTCGCACTTGGCCTCTCGCGTGGCGATGCCGAGGAGTTGTGCAGTATGCCGGTGTCGTTGGACGCCGTGCCCGAGACGGACGGTGATGGCTGACCGGATGGTACGACCTCCATGCTGCCTTGTGTGGGCCCGGTGTGGTCACACGGGGACACGCGCGGTGGCGGGGAACGGCTGGTGCGCTGTGCCACGATGACCCGCATGGAGCTGCTCGCTTCCGCCGGTGCCCACGGGCCGACGCCGATCGTGTCGCTGTTCTGGATCGCGCTGGTCGCGGTGATCGCACCGGTGGTGTCGCGCCTGCTGCGCGGATATCTGCCCGATGTGGTCATCCTGCTGGTCGCGGGTGCGGTACTCGGCCCGTACGTGCTCGGGTGGGCCGACACCGGGGGCGGCGTCGACCTCGTCAGCGAGCTCGGGCTGGGAATGCTGTTCCTGCTCGCGGGCTACGAGCTCGACCCGGCCCTGCTGCGAGGGAAATCGGGGCGAACGGCCTGGCTGGTCTGGCTCGTGTGCCTGGTCTTCGCGTTCGGGATCGTCACGCTGGCCACCGACCGGTCGACGGGCACCCGCATCGCCGTGGCCATCGCGCTCACCTCCACCGCGCTCGGCACGCTTCTGCCGATTCTGAAACAGGCCGGAATCGCCGACTCGCCACTCGGTCGCGCGGTGATGACGCACGGCGCGGTGGGTGAACTCGGGCCCATCGTCGCGATGTCGGTACTGCTGAGCAGTCGCGACTCCATGTCGGCGCTCGTCACCGTGCTGATGTTCGTGATCGCGGCAATGCTCGTCGGGCTGATCCCGGTGCGCGTGCTCGACCGGATGCCCGACCTCGGATCGGCGCTCGGCCGGCTCGACGGCGGCACCTCGCAGCTCCCGGTGCGCGGAGTCGTGCTGCTACTCCTCGTCCTGATGGTGATCGCCGAGGAATTCGACCTCGACGTGGTGCTCGGCGCCTTCGCCGCGGGCATGATCCTGCGCAGACTCATCGCCGCGGGCCACCCCGATGTGGACGCCTCGCTCGAGGCCATCGGTTACGGCCTGCTGATCCCGGTGTTCTTCGTGGTCTCCGGGATGGGTATCGACGTGTCCGCCGTCGCGGGCAATCCGGCGCTGTGGGTGTGGTTCGTGCTCACCATCGCGATCGCGCGCGGTCTGCCGGTGTGGCTGAGCGAGCGTTTCGTGCCGCACGGGCTGAACCTTCCCGCCGGTCGCGAGCGGGTGCAGTTGGCCCTCTACGCGGCCACCGGTCTGCCGATCATCGTCGCGGTGACGCAGGTCGCGACCCGCACCGGCCTGCTGAGTAGCGAGGTAGCCTCGATACTGGTGGCCGCGGGCGCCACGACGGTATTGGTGTTCCCGCTGGTCGCGCGACTGATCGGGGCACGTGACGCCGAGTCCGTCACACCCGCGCATGAATGAGCTTGCATACTCGTGCATAATCATCACATGGTGGAAACGTCCGGAGGACCCGTATTACGGGTGGCGGTTGCCGGTGCCAGTGGGTACGCCGGTGGCGAGGTGTTGCGTCTGCTGCTCGGCCATCCCGAATACCGAGCCGGGCGCCTCGAGATCGGGGCGCTGACCGCCGGATCCAACGCGGGCACCGCCCTCGGCGCACTGCAGCCGCAGCTGCTGCCGCTGGCCGACCGCGTCCTGCAGGAAACCACCCCGGAGACCCTGGCCGGACACGACATCGTGTTCCTCGGCCTGCCGCACGGCCAGTCCGGCGCGATCGCCCAGGCACTGCCCGAGTCGACCGTCGTCATCGACTGCGGCGCCGACTTCCGGCTCACCGACCCCGCCGCCTGGGAGAAGTACTACGGCAGCGCCCATGCGGGCAGTTGGCCCTACGGTCTGCCCGAACTGCCCGGCGCGCGCGCCCGGCTCACCGGTGCCCGCCGCATCGCGGTGCCCGGCTGCTATCCGACGGTGTCCAGTGTCGCGCTCGCCCCGGCCGTCGCGGCGGGCATCATCGAGCCCACCGTGAACGTCGTCGCGGTGAGCGGCGCCTCGGGTGCGGGCCGCAAACTCGACATCGGCCTGCTCGGTTCCGAGGTCATGGGCAGCGTGCGCGCCTACAGCGTGGCGGGTGCGCACCGGCACACCCCGGAGATCGCGCAGAACCTGAAAGCCGCAGGCGGCGTGGATGTTTCGGTGTCCTTCACGCCCGTGCTCGCGCCGATGCCGCGCGGCATCCTAGCCACCTGCACCGCACCGGTGAAGGTGGACGCCGCCGAGGCCCGAGCGGTCTACGAAAAGGCTTACGCCGACGAACCTTTCGTGCACCTGCTGCCCGAAGGCATGCTGCCGCAGACCGGTTCGGTGCTCGGCTCCAACGCCATCACCCTGCAGGTCGCCGTCGACGCCGACGCGGGCCTGCTCGTGGTGATCGGCGCGATCGACAATCTGACCAAGGGCACCGCGGGCGCCGCGGTGCAATCTATGAATCTGGCCGTCGGTTTCGACGAGACCGCAGGACTTTCCACCGTAGGAGTGGCACCGTGACAACCCCTGATCCGCACGCGCCGGACCACGGCAAACTCATCCACACCCAGGGCGTCACGGCCCCGCTCGGCTTCCGCGCGGCGGGCATCGCGGCCGGCATCAAGGCCAGCGGCAAGCCCGACCTCGCGCTGGTGCTCAACGAGGGCCCCGAATACGCGGCGGCGGGCGTGTTCACCCGCAACCAGGTGAAGGCCGCCCCCGTGCTGTGGTCGCAGCAGGTGCTGAAGTCCGGTCACGTGCGCGCGGTCATCCTCAACTCCGGTGGCGCAAACGCCTGTACCGGCCACGGCGGTTTCCAGGACACCCACCGAACCGCCGAGGAACTCGCCGCGGCACTGAGCAATTGGGGCACCGAGACCGGCGCGGGCGAGATCGCGGTCTGTTCCACCGGCCTGATCGGTGACCGGCTGCCGATGGACAAACTCGTCCCCGCGATCACCGAGATCGTGCACGAGATGGGTGGCGGTCTCACCGGCGGCTCCGACGCGGCCCACGCCATCATGACCACCGACACGGTGCCCAAGGAATCGGCCTTCCACCACGAGGACAAGTGGAACGTCGGCGGCATGGCCAAGGGCGCGGGCATGCTCGCCCCCTCGCTGGCCACCATGCTCGTCGTGCTCACCACCGACGCGGTGGCCACCCCCGAACAGCTCGACGAGGCACTGCGCAAGGCCACAAAATACACCTTCGACCGGCTCGACGTCGACGGCTCCTGCTCCACCAACGACACCGTGCTGCTGCTGGCCAACGGCGCCAGCGGCGTCACCCCGTCCCAGGACGACCTCGACGCCGCCGTGTTCACCGTGTGCGACGACCTGGCCGCTCAGCTCATGGCCGACGCCGAGGGCGTCACCAAGCGGGTGCGGGTCACCGTCACCGGCGCGGCCACCGAGGACGAGGCGCTCACCGTCGCCCGTGCCGTCGCCCGCGACAACCTGGTCAAGACCGCGCTGTTCGGCTCCGACCCGAACTGGGGCCGGGTACTCGCCGCCGTCGGCATCGCCCCGGTGACCCTCGACCCGCATCGGATCGCGGTGTCGTTCAACGGGAATCCGGTCTGTGTCGACAGCGTCGGCGCTCCGGGCGCGCGTGAGGTCGACCTGTCCGGTGCCGATATCGACGTGCTGATCGAGCTCAATGTCGGTGAGGGCACCGCCATGGTGCGCACCACCGACCTCTCGCACGGCTACGTCGAAGAGAATTCGGCGTACAGCTCATGAACGCCGGTGTGCTGCACAGCCTTTCGGCCCTCGACAAGGCGCATGTCCTCGCCGACGCGCTGCCGTGGCTGCAGAAGTTCCGCGACAAGATCGTCGTCGTGAAGTACGGCGGCAACGCCATGATCGACGACGACCTCAAGTCCGCCTTCGCCGCCGACATGGCGTTCCTGCGCACCGTCGGCGTGCACCCCGTTGTCGTGCACGGTGGCGGCCCGCAGATCAATGCCATGCTGAAAAAGCTGGGCATGGAAGGCGAATTCCGTGGTGGTTTCCGCGTCACCACCCCCGAGGTGATGGACGTGGTGCGGATGGTGCTGTTCGGTCAGGTCGGGCGCGAGCTGGTCGGGCTGATCAACGCGCACGGGCCGTACGCGGTCGGCATCTCCGGTGAGGACGCGCACCTGTTCACCGCCACCCGGCGCACCGTCGCCGTCGACGGGGTGGCCACCGATATCGGCCTGGTCGGCGATGTCACCGAGGTCAACCCCGGCGCCGTGCTCGACCTGATCGACGCGGGCCGCATCCCGGTGGTCTCCACCATCGCCCCCGACGCCGACGGCGTGGTGCACAACATCAACGCCGACACCGCCGCGGCCGCGCTGGCCGAGGGCATCGGCGCCGAGAAGCTCGTCGTCCTCACCGATGTCGAAGGCCTCTACACCGACTGGCCCGACCGATCCTCGCTCACCAGCCGGATCGACGCCGTCGCCCTCGCCGAGTTGCTGCCGAGCCTGGACGCGGGCATGGTGCCGAAGATGGAAGCCTGCCTGCGCGCGGTGCGAGGCGGGGTGCCCAGTGCCCACGTGATCGACGGGCGCGTCCCGCATTCGGTACTACTTGAACTGTTCACCGGAGAAGGAATCGGAACCATGGTGACCCCGGGGGAGGCCGAAGATGAGTGAAGTGGCGAAACTGCAGCAGCGGTGGTCGGCCGCGATGATGAACAACTACGGCACCCCGAAGGTGGCGCTGGTGCGTGGCGCCGGGGCCGTGGTCTATGACGCCGACGGCAAGCGCTACGTCGATTTCCTCGGTGGTATCGCGGTCAACAGCCTCGGCCACGGGCATCCCGCCATCCTCGAGGCGGTCACCCAGCAGCTCGGCACCCTCGGCCACGTGTCGAACCTGTACGCCAGCGAACCCGTGATCGAACTGGCCGAGAAGCTGCTCGCCCACTTCGGTGACGGCGAGGGCAAGGCGTTCTTCTGCAACTCCGGCACCGAGGCCAACGAGGCCGCGTTCAAGATCGCGCGGCTCACCGGACGGTCCAAGATCGTCGCCGCCGAGGAGGCGTTCCACGGGCGGACCATGGGCGCGCTCGCGCTCACCGGTCAGCCGTCGAAGCGGGCGCCGTTCGAGCCGATGCCGCCCGGTGTGGTGCACGTGCCCTACGGTGACGCCGCCGCCCTGGAAGCCGTCGTCGACTCCGACACCGCCGCGGTGTTCCTCGAGCCGATGATGGGGGAGAGCGGTGTGGTCGTCCCGCCGTTCGACTACCTCGCCAAGGCGCGCGAAATCACCTCGCGGGCAGGGGCTTTGCTGATCCTGGACGAGGTGCAGACCGGAATCGGCCGGACCGGAACGTTTTTCGCGCATCAGGCGGCCGGGGTCGTGCCCGACGCGATCACCCTCGCCAAGGGGCTGGGTGGTGGCCTCCCCATCGGCGCCGTGCTGGCACAGGGGCGGGCGGCCGAACTGCTCACCCCGGGTCTGCACGGCACCACTTTCGGCGGCAATCCGGTCTGCGCCGCGGCGGCGCTGGCCGTGCTGCGCACCATCGACTCCGAGGACCTGCTGAGCCATGTGGAATGGGTCGGCAAGAAGCTCAGCGACGGCATCGCCCTGCTCGAGCACCCCGAGATCGACCATGTGCGTGGTGCTGGCCTGCTGATCGGCATCGTGCTGCGCAACGACATCTCCGCCCACGTGGACGAACGGGCCCGCGAGGCCGGGTATCTGCTGAATCCCGCCAAGCCCGACGTGATCCGGTTGGCACCGCCCCTGGTGCTCACCGAAACCCAGGCCGACAATTTCGTCGCCGATCTGCCCGAGATCCTCGACAAGGCCGCCGCCGATGCCAAGGGAGCGACCAAGTGACCCTGCGCCATTTCCTGCGCGACGACGACGTGAGCCAGGCCGAACAGGCCGAAATCCTCGCTCTCGCCGCGGAACTCAAGAAGAACCCCTTCGCGCACCGCCCGCTGGAGGGCCCGCGCGGAGTCGGAGTGATCTTCGAGAAGAACTCCACCCGCACGCGGTTCTCCTTCGAACTCGGCATCGCCCAGCTCGGTGGGCACGCCGTGGTCGTCGACGGTCGCGACACCCAGCTCGGCCGTGAGGAAACCCTCGGCGACACCGGCAGCGTGCTCTCGCGTTACGTCGATGCCATCGTGTGGCGCACCTTCGAGCAGTCGCGGCTGGACGAAATGACCGCCACCGCAACGGTTCCCGTGGTGAACGCGCTGTCCAACGAGTTCCACCCGTGCCAGGTCCTCGCCGACCTGCAGACGATCGCCGAGCGCAAGGGTTCGCTGGCCGGACTGAACCTCACCTTCTTCGGCGACGGCGCCAACAATATGGCGCACTCGCTGCTGCTCGGTGGTGTCACGGCGGGCATGAACGTGACCGTCGCCGCGCCCGCCGGTTTCGAGCCGCTGCCCTGGATCATGGAGGCCGCCGCCAAGCGTGCCGCCGAAACCGGTGCGACAGTGGCGGTTACGGGTGATCCCGTCGCCGGTGCCACCGGCGCCGACGTGCTCGTCACCGACACCTGGACCTCCATGGGTCAGGAGAACGACGGGCTCGATCGCGTCGGGCCGTTCCGCCCGTTCCAGCTCAACACCGAACTACTGGCCGCCGCCCACCCGGAAGCGATTGTGCTGCACTGCCTTCCGGCCCACCGTGGCGAGGAGATCACCGACGAAGTGCTCGACGGTTCGCACAGTGTCGTCTGGGACGAAGCCGAGAACCGGCTGCACGCTCAGAAGGCGCTGCTGGTGTGGCTGCTCGCGAAAGCCGCCGCGTGAGACCGCGATCCGGGGCCGACGCGGAGGACAGGCGATGAGCGCACCCGAGAAGGGCACACCCGCCATCGCCCGCACCCGCGCCGGCCGGCAATCACGCATCGTCGAGCTGCTCTCGGCGCATTCGGTGCGCAGCCAGACCGAACTGGCCGCGCTGCTGGCCGCCGAGGGCATCGAGACCACCCAGGCCACCCTGTCGCGTGACCTGGACGAACTCGGCGCGGTGAAGCTGCGAGCCGCCGACGGCGGCGCCGGGGTCTACATCGTCCCCGAGGACGGCAGCCCCGTCCGCGGCGTCACCGGCGGCACCGGCCGCCTGTCGAAACTGCTGGCCGACCTGCTGGTCTCCACCGATTCGAGCGGTAACCTCGCCGTCCTGCGCACCCCTCCCGGCGCCGCCCACTTCCTGGCCAGCGCCCTCGACCGAGCCGCCCTGCCCTACATCGTCGGCACCATCGCAGGCGACGACACCATCGCCGTCATCGCCCGCGAACCCCTCACCGGCGCCGAACTCGCCGCCAAGATCGAAAGCCTGGCCTGACCGTCGCCGTTCGCTTACCCCGACTTTTACCGAACAATGCGGCACTAAGGTTAGGTAGCGAACCGCGTTACTTAACCCTAGCTACATATCGTTAGGTAAGATCGGCTGATGGGTAACGCTCCGTCCGGTAGCTGGCCTGCCGTCGAGTACGAGACGTATCCGTGGACGGTGCGCGACCCGTACGTGTCACGATCCCAGCTGCGGCGGCACGCGGGCGACTACTCGGCCGCGGTGCTCACCGACATCGCCGAACAGTCGGTGGAATTGCCGGTCTCTCTGCTCACCGAGGCAGAAGAGGCCGCGCAGGAACTGGCGCGGTTCGACGCGCACCTTTCCGCCCGCCTGGGGGCCGACTGCGAGCTCGGCCCCATGAGTTCAGTCCTGCTGCGGACGGAGAGTTCCGCATCGTCACAGATCGAGAACCTCACGGTGGGGGCCAGGCAGCTCGCCCTTGCTGTGCTCGGCGAGCACAGCAATCGCAACGCACGCATCGTGACCGCCAATGTGCACGCGATGGAGGCGGCGATAAGCCTGGGCAGGGACATCGATGCCGCCTCGATCCTGGCCATGCACCGGGCACTACTCGGCGAGTCCGATCCTGCACATGCCGGACGATGGCGTGACGAACAGGTATGGATCGGTGGCAGCAATATTGGTCCGCACGTAGCGGATTTCGTTCCGCCACATCATGATCGGGTACCGGCGGCGATTGCCGACCTGATCCGCTTCACCCGTCGCGACGACTTACCCGCCCTGGTTCATCTCGCGCTCGCTCATGCGCAGTTCGAGACGATCCACCCGTTCACCGACGGCAACGGGAGAACGGGCCGCGCACTGGTGCACGCGATGTTGAGCGCCCGGCAGCTCACCGGACACATCACCGTACCGATCTCGGCGGGGTTGCTGGTGAATACGGGTAGCTATTTCGATGCGCTGACCGGATATCGCTCAGGGGATCCCGAGCCGATCGTCCGCCGATTCGTGGAGGCGACGTTCTACGCGGTCGGTGCCGGACGCCGATTGGTCGAAGACCTTCGCGCTGTGCGCACCGGTTACCGGGAACAGACGACCGCTCGCGCGGATTCCGTCGTATGGAAGGTGATCGACAGTCTCATCGCGCAGCCGGTGGTGAACAGCGCTTACGTTGCCGAAACCTTCGGCATCAGCGCGGTCGCGGCGCAGCGGGCGATCGACCGACTCGTCCAGTCCGGCGTGCTGCGCGAGGTGTCGCAGCGTGCCAGAAACCGAGTCTGGCAGGCCGACGCAATTCTTACGGCCCTCGATGATTTCGCTGCGGGGGTCCGTCGCGTCCGGGGGTGAACAAGGCGCTGCGGTTCAACTCCGCGACAACCGCTGCCAGGTCCAGCTGACGCGAATGTCGAGCGGCGAATCGGGTGTGACCATCCGAGGGTCGGTGTTCAGCCCGTTCGGTGGTCCGGATTGTGCTTCGACGGAGAGGGATTCCTCCGGCAGTGTCCACACGACCACATCGGTGACGGGGCTGGTGATCGTGAACTCGAGGAAGCCGGGCCAGGTGAGGCGGGCGTGGACGCCGTCGGGCATGGCGAAGCAGTCGTCCCACGGTGGGGGAGTGGGGGGGATGTGGCGGCCGGTCGGGAGGTAGTCGGGGCCGCGTTCGTACTGCCAGGCCGGGTGGAAGTCGAGTTCGAGTGGGCCGGTGGCGGGGGCGACCTCGCGCAGGAACCACGGGTGCCAGCCGCCCTGGGCGGGGAACGGGTCGTGGTCGGTGGTGATGCGCATCGCCAGGGTGAGGCCCGACTCGGTGAGGGTGAAGGTCTGGACGACCGTGCCCGCGAACGGCCAGGGCGCTGTCAACCGGCAACGCAGTATCGCCTCGTTCGCGGTCCTGGAAACGACTTCCCACGCCCGGTCGCGGACGGTGCCGTGAATGCTGTTCGGCGGGTTGTCGATCGGCAGCTGGTAGCTGCGATCACCCACGGTGAGCTTGCCGTAGCCGAGCCTGCCTGCCCATGGCGCCATCACGAAACATCCGGTGCCGGGGTCCTGGCGGAGCAGTTCCGTGCCCGCCACGGTGAGGCTGTGGATGGCACCCCCGTCGTCGGGGGCGATGGTGACTGTCGCGGTACCGGCGCTGAGTCGCACGTCGTCGCTCATGCCGGGGAGACTATCGGCGCGGGCCCGTCATCCGGCGCAGCCCGCGCCGATCGACATCAGTTGAACGGGTAGTCGCCGCCACCCGCGCCACCGTTGTGGCCCGGTGTGGCGACATCGATGATGTCCTGCACCAGTTCGACCACGGCGCGACCGACATCGAGCACACCGTTGCCGAGCGTCGAGAATTCCTGCGCGATGTAATGAAGCATCTTGTTCGTCCTCACTTCTGGCGGGCCGAATAGTGCTGTCCCAGAGTGCCGTACACCACGTACGGCGCACTACCCTGCGAGGGTGCTTCCCGATCTCGCGTCGTTCAAACCGTGGGCCGACCCCGGCCGCGCCGTACCGCGGGCAGGCGTTCAGACCTGCCTGGCGCGCACGGCGGCTCGCCGACTTCGCTGAGGAGTTGCGCGAGCTGAACGCGCGCTGCCCGCGCGAGCCGGTACGACCGCGTTCAGGACGCGAGGAAATTCAGGACGGCGAGGATCAGGGGCGAGCTGAGGTCGAACAGCACGCGGCCCACGTGCAGGCCGACCGCCGCGCCGGGCTCGTAGTTCTCCATGAGGAATTGCAGGATGGCGTCTTCCATGGTGTCCTCCGGTGCCGAGGGTCAGGCGAAGAAATCCTGGAGAATGGGGGTGCTCAGGTCGAACAGGGTCTTGCCGACGGTCAGGGCGAAATTCCCGACGCCGATGACGACGAGCCCGATGAGGTCGTAGTTGGCCTGAGCGAAATCACGTAATTGCTGCATGTTTACTCCTCGACCCCGACTGGATGAGTAGCTACTGTGACCAGCGTCTCACAGATGGTGTCGGCCGTCGAGGAGTCGCACCCCGGTGATGAATGAGCTTGCATCATCGTGCATAATCATTTGCAGCAACGGCGCGAGCCGTCCACAGACACCAGTTCAAGGAGCGCAACAGACATGTCCGATCGCGTCGTACTCGCCTACTCCGGTGGGCTTGACACCTCCGTCGCCATCAGCTGGATCGCGAAGGAGACCGGTTCCGAGGTCGTGGCCGTGGCCATCGACCTGGGCCAGGGCGGCGAGGACATGAACGTGGTGCGCCAACGAGCCCTGGACTGCGGCGCCGTGGAGGCCATCGTGGTCGACGCGCGCGACGAGTTCGCCGACGAGTACTGCCTGCCCACCATCCAGGCCAACGCCATGTACATGGGCCAGTACCCGCTGGTCTCGGCTATCAGCCGGCCGCTGATCGTCAAGCACCTCGTCGAGGCCGCCAAGTTCCACAACGCCACCACGGTGTCGCACGGCTGCACCGGCAAGGGCAACGACCAGGTCCGCTTCGAGGTCGGCATCGGCGCCCTCGCCCCCGACCTGGAGGTCATCGCCCCGGTCCGCGACTACGCCTGGACCCGTGAGAAGGCCATCGCCTTCGCCGAGGAGAACAAGCTCCCGATCAACGTCACCAAGAAGTCGCCGTTCTCCATCGACCAGAACGTGTGGGGCCGCGCGGTCGAGACCGGGTTCCTCGAGGACCTGTGGAACGCGCCGACCAAGGACGTCTACGACTACACCGCCGACCCGACGGTGAACTTCGAGGCGCCCGACGAGGTCATCATCACCTTCGACAAGGGTGTGCCGGTCGCCATCGACGGCAAGCCCGTCACCGTGCTGCAGGCCATCGAGGAGATGAACACCCGCGCCGGTCGCCAGGGCGTCGGCCGCCTCGACATGGTCGAGGACCGGCTCGTCGGCATCAAGAGCCGCGAGATCTACGAGGCGCCGGGCGCCATCGCGCTGATCACCGCGCACCAGGCGCTGGAGAACGTCACCGTCGAGCGTGAGCTGGGCCGGTACAAGCGTCAGGTCGAGCAGCGCTGGGCCGAGCTGGCCTACGACGGCCTGTGGTACTCCCCGCTCAAGCGGGCCCTCGACGCGTTCGTCCAGGACACCCAGCAGAACGTCTCCGGCGACATCAGGATGGTGCTGCACGGTGGTTCCGCCGTGGTCAACGGCCGCCGCTCCGAGCAGTCGCTCTACGACTTCAACCTGGCCACCTACGACGAGGGCGACACCTTCGACCAGTCCCTGGCCAAGGGCTTCGTCCAGATCCACGGCCTGTCCTCCAAGGTCGCGGCACGGCGAGACCTCAACCAGAAGTAGTTCAAGGCTCCGACTGATTTCGCGCGAACATGGGTAACTCACCGGGTACGCCCAGAACCGCTGTGGTCCATGACGTGAGCCCGGTGTAGAACCCAGCGACCTCCCCGCGACCGGCAAAAGTCGCGGGGAGGCGGACAGGAGACGGCAGACGATGACCGACGGCGGCAGCACGAACACCGGTGCCCTCTGGGGTGGGCGCTTCGCGTCCGGGCCCGCCGAGGCGATGGCGGCGCTGAGCAAGTCGACGCACTTCGACTGGGCGCTGGCTCCCTACGACATCCGCGCCTCCCAGGCGCATGCCCGGGTGCTGCACAAGGCGGGGCTGCTGTCCGACGAGGATCTGTCCGGCATGCTGGCCGGGCTGGACGCGCTGGCCGCCGACGTGGCCTCCGGGGCGTTCGGTCCCGCCGACTCCGACGAGGACGTGCACGGCGCGCTCGAGCGGGGACTGATCGAGCGGGTCGGCACCGAGCTCGGTGGCAGGTTGCGGGCGGGCCGGTCGCGGAACGACCAGGTGGCCACCCTGTTCCGCATGTGGCTGCGTGACGGTGTGCGCCGCGTGGCCGCCGGTGTGCTCGATGTGGTCGACGCGCTCGTCGCCCAGGCCGCGGCGCACCCGGACGCGGTGATGCCGGGCAAGACCCATCTGCAGGCCGCCCAGCCCGTGCTACTGGCCCACCACCTGCTCGCCCACGCGCATCCGCTGCTGCGCGACCTGGAACGCCTGCGCGACTTCGACAAGCGCGCCGCGATCTCACCCTACGGTTCGGGCGCGCTCGCCGGTTCCTCGCTCGGTCTCGATCCCGAGCAGATCGCCGCGGAACTGAATTTCACTGCCTCGGCGGCCAATTCGATCGACGCCACCTCTTCGCGTGACTTCGCCGCGGAGGCCGCGTTCGTCCTTGCCATGATCGGTGTCGATCTGAGTCGGATGGCCGAGGAGATCATCCTCTGGAGCACACCGGAATTCGGCTACGTGACCCTCGCCGACGCCTGGTCCACCGGCTCGTCGATCATGCCGCAGAAGAAGAATCCCGACGTCTCGGAACTCACCCGTGGCAAGGCGGGCCGTTTGATCGGCAACCTGACCGGCCTGCTCGCCACCTTGAAAGCCCAACCGCTGGCGTACAACCGGGATTTGCAGGAGGACAAGGAACCCCTGTTCGACTCGGTCGCCCAGCTCGAACTCCTCCTGCCCGCCATCGCCGGCCTCGTCGGCACCCTCACCTTCCACACCGACCGCATGGCCGAACTTGCCCCCGCCGGTTTCACGCTCGCCACCGACATCGCGGAATGGATGGTGCGCCAGGGTGTTCCGTTCCGGGTCGCCCACGAAGCGGCCGGTGCGTGCGTGCGCGCCGCCGAGGCACGTGGTGTCGGCCTCGACGAGCTCACCGACGAGGAATTCGCCGCCATCGACCCCTCGCTGACCGCCGGTGTGCGCGAAGTCCTCACCGTCCCCGGCTCGATCGCCTCCCGCAACGCCCGCGGCGGCACCGCGGGCGTCCGCGTCGCCGAGCAACTCGACGAGGTCCGCGAGAACGCCGACGAAGCCCGCGCCTGGCTGAACTGAACAACCCGCCGCGCCCCGCTAGTCTGCCGCCATGACCCTGCTCTTGCTGGCACTGGCCATCGCCTCCGAGGTGACCGCGACCGTTTCGCTGAAGCTGTCGGAAGGATTCACCAAACCGGTGCCGTCGGTGGTGGTCGTGCTCGGATACGGTGCGGCCTTCTACTTCCTGTCCCAGGTGCTGAAACGGGGGATGGGTATCGGCGTCGCGTACGGGATCTGGTCTGCCGTCGGGGTGGCCGCCATCGCCCTGATCGGTGTGTTGTTCCTGGGTGAGCGGCTGTCATTGGTGCAGGTCGGTGGAATCGGCTTGGTCATTCTCGGCGTGCTGGCACTGGAACTCGGTGGCGCGCACTGACTTCGGACGGCGCCGACGTGAATCCCGCTCGGCTCACAACTCGGCGCGGACCCGGAAGCCCGCGTCGCGCAAAGCGTCCAGCACATCGTCGCGGTGCGCGGGTCCGCGCATCTCCACGGTGAGTGACACCTCCACCTCGTCGACCGCGAGCCACGTCCCGGTTCGGGAGTGGACCACATCGACCACACTGGCCCCGGCCCGGCCGACCACTCCCAGCAGCGCCGACAACGCACCCGGCCGGTCCGAGATCGTCACCCGCATCGCCAGATAGCGTCCGGCCGCGCTCAGGCCGTGGTTTATCACCCGGGTGAGCAGCAGCGGGTCGATGTTGCCGCCCGACAGAATCACTACGATCGGACCGGGCAGGTCACGCAGTTCGGTCCCGAGCAACGCCGCGACCCCCGCCGCACCCGCCGGTTCGACAATGAGTTTGGCCCGTTCCAGGCACAGCAGCAATGCCTTGGACAGCGCTTCCTCGTCGACGGTGACGATTCGCGACACCAGTTTCGACACATGACCGAACGGCACCGCACCCGGCATCCCCACCGCGATACCGTCGGCCATAGTCGACATCCGCGACGCCCGCATCGGCGTGCCCGCCCGCAGCGAATCCGGCCACGCCGCCGCCTCGGCCGCCTGCACGCCGACCACTCCGACCTGCGGCGCACAATGATTCATCGCGATCGCCACCCCCGCGAGCAACCCACCGCCGCCGGTCGGCACCACCACGGTCCGCACATCCGGCACCTGCTCGAGAATCTCGAGCGCGACACTCGCTTGCCCGGCGACGATGTCGGGATGATCGAACGGATGAATCAGTGTCGCCCCGGTGCGCTCGGCGAATTCCTTTGCCGCGACCAATGATTCATCGATCGTCTCACCGACCTGATGCACTTCTGCCCCGTAGGCCCGGGTGGCGACGAGTTTGGGCAACGACGCCCCGATCGGCATGAACACCGTCGAGGTGATCCCCAGCTCCGCTGCCGACCACGCCACCCCCTGCGCGTGATTGCCCGCGCTCGCCGCCACCACTCCGCGAGCCCTTTCCGCAGGCGACAGATTCGCGATCCGGTTGTACGCGCCCCGCGGCTTGAACGACCCGGTCCGCTGCAGGTTCTCGCACTTCAACCACACCGGCACCCCCGCCCGCTCCGACAGCACCCGCGACCCGACCACCGGCGTCCGCCGCACCACCGCCCCCACCACCCGCGCCGCGGCCTCCACCTGCCCGAACTCAACGCTCTCCATCGCCCCATCGTGCCAGCCGCCGCCTCCCCATGGACCTGGACGCGCGATCACCACGCGCTGGTGGCGTCCGCTACTCGGCCGATGCCGCCACCAGAGCGTGGTGATCGAATGACCAGCTCAGGCGCGGAGGGCGGCCTTGGCGATGTTGTGGGCGATGGTGCCGAGGCGGGTGAGGCGGGCGTCGCCGAGGGGCGTGAGTTTGCCGCCGAGGCGGTTGGTGACGAAGGCGAGGGAGAGGCCGGTTTCGGGGTCGGCGAAAGCGCCGGAGCCGCCGAGGCCGAAGTGGCCGAAGGCCGAGATCGGTTCGGCACGCGAAGGTTTCATGGGGACGCCGTGGTAGCCCATCGCCCACGGGATGCGGAAGGCGAGCACATAGTCGGGGGTGAACACCTGACGGGTGGCGGCCCGGCGGATCGTGTCGGGGGACAGGATGCGGGTGCCGCCGAGTTCGCCGCCGTTGGCGAGGGCACCGTAGACGCGGGCCAGGGCGCGGGCCGAGAAGACGCCGTTGACGCCGGGCATCACCGCGTCGTGCACGCGCGGGTCGACGATGAGGTCGGCGAAACCGCGCGGGGTGGTTTCGGCCGCCGCCGCGAATCGGGTGCGGGTGAGCAGGTCGGAGCCGCGCTCCCAATCCATGCCCGCCGCGGTGAGGCGTGGGAAGGTGGTGGCGATGCGATGGCGTTCCCCGGCGGGCACGCGGAACCAGAGTTCCTCGGCGTCGAGAGGTTCGGCGAGTTCGGTGCGGACGACGTCGACGAATTCGCGCCCGGTGACGCGCTGGACCAGCTCGGCGGCCAGGTGCCCATAGCTGATCCCGTGGTAACCACTGGTGACGAGATGACGAGGGTCCGGGGTGGCGGCGGCGAGCGCGGCCGTGACCGCCTTGTCGTCGAGGAAGGTGTCGATCGGCCCGGAGATCAGGCCGCGCAACCGGTGCAGCCCAGCTCGGTGGGTGAGCACGTCGCGAACCGTGATGCGGCCCTTGCCCGCTGCCGCGAACTCGGGCCAGTACTCGGCGACCGGTGTGTCGTAGTCGAGCTCACCACGCTCGGCGAGCTGGTGAATCACCGTGGAGGCCACGCCTTTTCCGGTGGAGAAGGCCAGCGCCACCGAGTCCGCCGTCCACGGCACACCCGGGCGTGCGTACCCGGCCCACACATCGACCACCGGTTCGCCGTGCAGGTAGACGCACAGCGCGCCACCCCCGTGCGAAGGCTTGCGGAACAACTGGTCGAACACGGTGACCAGACGGACGAAACGGCGATCCACCGACTGCGTTGTCGAAACTCCCATCACCCGAGCATGCCAAATCACCCATGGGACCGGTCGGTACGGTGATCTTTTCCTGACCGTCACATCCGGCAGCGTGGGCGCAATACTCGGGTCATAGCGTGCACGCATGTCCTCGAGACGACGATCGGCGCTGCTCGCGAGGCTTGTGGTGGACGGACCGGGCAGGCCACAGGTGATCCTGGGCGAACTGCGTCGCGTAATCCTCGACGGTGCCGTCCCGCCGTGCACCGTGATCCCGCTGCGCGAGGTGGCCGTACTGTTCGGAGTGAGTCACATCCCGGTGCGCGAGGCGCTGAAAACCCTGATCGGGGAGGGGCTGGTCACCCACCGGCCGCAGCGTGGGTACCAGGTAGCGCAGCTGACGGCGCGTGAACTGCGGGAGATGTACATCGTGCGCGACACCCTGGAATCGGCGTCGCTCGCCGCGGCCGCGCTGTCGGCGGACGACGCCGAACGCGCCGAACTGCTCGCCGTGAACGACCTGCTCGAGCGGGCGATCCTCGACGACGACCCGGCGGCGTATCAGCGCCAATCGCGCTGTTTTCATGTGGCGCTGACCCGCCCGTCGCGCATGTTCCGCCTGTTGCAGATGCTCGAATCCGCCTGGAACGTCACCGAACCCGTGCAATCGATGGTGCACGTCGATCGTGCCGACCGCGAGCTCCTGCACACCGACCACCTCGCGATGCTCGACGCCTTCCTCGCCCGTGATGTGGCCCGTCTGCTCACCGCCGCCGAGGAGCATCATCGGCGACTCGAATCGGTGATCGCGACCCTTCCCACCGACACCGGTCTGCTCGCGCCGGAGGATATATCTTCGGCGCAATAGCGGCGAAATTCGCGGGAAACCGCAGGGCAACTGCTGAAACCTACGGTCATCGCAGCAGCTGAACCCTTCGGATGGGAACGACCATGACCGATACCATCACCGTCGCCACCGGTGCGCCCGCCACCGCTCCGCCCGCCTACGATCCACGATTGACCAACGAGGACCTCGCACCGCTGCGCAAGCAGACATGGGGCACCTACAACATCTTCGCGTTCTGGATGTCGGACGTGCACAGCGTCGGCGGATATGTCACCGCGGGAAGCCTTTTCGCGCTCGGTCTGGCGAGTTGGCAGGTTCTCGTCGCCCTGCTGATCGGCATCGTCATCGTCTACTTCTTCTGCAATCTGGTCGCCAAACCGAGCCAGGTGACCGGTGTTCCGTACCCGGTGATCTGCCGGAGTGCGTTCGGTGTGCTCGGTGCCAATATCCCGGCGATCATTCGCGGACTGATCGCGGTGGCCTGGTACGGAATTCAAACCTTCCTTGCCTCGGCCGCACTGGATGTCGTTCTGGTGAAACTCTTTCCGGGTCTGGCGCCGTACGCTGTCACCGCCGACTACGGTTTCCTCGGTTTGTCGGCGCTGGGCTGGGGCAGCTATCTGCTGCTGTGGGTGGTGCAGGCGTGCGTGTTCTGGCGCGGCATGGAATCCATCCGCAAGTTCATCGACTTCTGCGGTCCCGCCGTGTATGTCGTGATGTTCGTGCTCTGCGGTTACCTGATCGCGCGCGCCGGGTGGAGCGCCATCGACCTGAACCTGGGCGAGGTGACCTACACCGGCTGGGCATCGGTGCCGGTGATGCTCGGCGCGATCGCGCTCGTGGTGTCCTACTTCTCGGGTCCGATGCTCAACTTCGGCGACTTCTCCCGCTACGGCAAGAGCTTCCCGGCCGTGAAGACCGGCAACCTGCTCGGCCTGCCGGTGAACTTCCTGCTGTTCTCCCTGCTCGTCGTGATCACCGCCTCGCTGACGGTGCCCGTCTACGGCGAGCTCATCACCGATCCGGTCGCGACCGTCGCCCGCATCGACACCACGTTCGCGATCGTGCTCGGCGCGCTCACCTTCACCATCGCCACCATCGGGATCAATATCGTCGCCAACTTCATCTCGCCCGCGTTCGACTTCTCCAATGTGAGCCCGCAACGGATCAGCTGGCGCGCGGGCGGCATGATCGCCGCGGTCGGTTCGATCCTGATCACGCCGTGGAATCTCTACAACAATCCCGAGGTGATCCACTACACGCTCGAGGTGCTCGGCGCCTTCATCGGACCGCTGTTCGGCGTGCTGATCTGCGACTACTACCTGGTGCGCAAGCAGAAGGTGATCGTCGACGACCTCTTCACCATGTCGGAGCAAGGCAGCTACTACTACCGCAAGGGCTACCACCCCGCCGCGATCGTCGCCACGGCGGTCGGCGCAGGCGTCGCGGTGTTCCCGGTGCTGGCCAATGGTTTGCCCGGCATGCATACCGCGGCTCAGTACAGCTGGTTTATCGGCTGCGGCCTCGGTTTCGCCACCTACTACCTGCTCACCGCCGCCAAGCGCAGGACCCGACCGGAGGTTCTCGCCTGATGCGAATCCGGGTCGTCAATCCGAACACCACCCGGGCGATGACCGACACGATCGAGCAGTGCGCCCGGGCCGTCGTCGGCGCGGGCACCGTGCTCGACGCGGTCACCTCCGCGACCGGACCGGTCTCGATCGAAAGCCACTACGACGAGGCGATGAGCGTTCCCGGACTGCTGGCCGCCATCCGGGAAGGCGAGGCCGACGGTATCGACGGCTACGTCATCGCCTGCTTCGGTGATCCGGGCCTGGACGCCGCGCGCGAGCTCGCGACCGGACCGGTGATCGGTATCGCGGAGGCGGCGATGCGAACAGCGAGCCACCTGGGCCGGGGCTTCAGCGTCGTGACCACCCTCCAGCGCACCACAGGCCGCGCGATGGATCTGGCGGAACACTATGGGCTGCGACGCTTCTGCTACGGCGTGCACGCGTGCGAACTGCCCGTGCTCGCGCTGGACACCGACCCGGACGCGCGCAAGGTCGTCACCGAAGCGTGCCGGGCGGCGGTGCTGGCCGACGGTTCCGACGCCGTCGTGCTTGGCTGTGCCGGAATGGCGGATCTGTGCGCGCACATCCGTGCGGAGATCGGGGTTCCGGTGATCGACGGTGTCGCGGCGGCTACGTCGACCGTGCAATCTCTGCTCACCCTCGGACTGCGCAAGTCGGGGAGAGGAGAGTTCGCGACACCGCCGGCGAAGCCCTATACCGGGCTGCTGGAATCGTTCGGGTCGGAATAGGTCAGGCGTCGGCCAGCTCGCCGGTCAGGGCGTCGAGCACCGCCTCGAGGTTGTCGACGTCGACGACCAGGCGGGTGAAGTCGGGTCCGTTCAGGTCGATGCGGACCGCGTTTCCACCGAAGGTGGTGTCCCAGAACTCTTTCCGGCCCTTGCCCCGGTAGACGCCCGCGGCGATCACGCCGGGGATGAAGGTGCCGGGCGCGCGGACCCACGGCGGGCGAAGATCCACCTCGGCAGTGGTGATCTCGGTGATGGCGGCACGGTCGATCACGACCTGCTGGCGCAGCGCGAGCAGCCGATGCCCACCGAGTACATGGACCGTCACCGTGTCGTTGTCGACCTCGAGCTCGACCATCGCTACCTCACTCACCATCTGCGGAAACGTTCCCTGTCGAGAGTGCTCCCGTGGCCTGGCTTGCGACTGTGGCGAGCCTGTGAGTTAGCCAAGGAAGTCAGCGGCATAGTCAAATGTAGATATACGCATCTATCCGGAGTTGCGTTAGGAGTGCAGCTCGCCTGGTCGGGAAAAGATGGCAAGGAGGGGACGGGTGTGCCCGGTGGTCGATGGCGACTACCGGGCACTCCGAGGCAGATCGGTCAGAGGTTCAGCAGGCGACCTTGTCCGCCACGATCAGCAGATACTGGAAGCTCCCCTCCCGGTACGCCGTGAGGAAGGGCTGTTCCACCCCGGTCGCGAGCTCCGAGTGCGTCCGCAGATCCCAGTACGGAATCGTGTCCGGTGTCAGGTCGATGACCGTGGTCGGCACCAGGCCGTTTTCCGACAGCGCACGGAAGTACTCGCTGCGGGGATGGATCATGCAGCCGTAGTGGGCATCGATCCAGCTCACCGATGCGGACCGGCCGCCGATGACATCGTTGGAGCAGCCGGTGATGCACACATAGCGCCCGCCCGGTTCCAGCACGCGGGAGAACTCCGCGAACAGCGGGAACAGATCGACGTACATGGTCGTCTCATTGGTCCACACGGCCCGGACCGACTCGTCGTCGAAACCGGTGTCGAGCATATTGCGGAAGTGGAAACGCACCCGGTCGGAGACACCGCGTTCGACGGCCTGGTCGTTGGCGAACCCGACCTGGTACTCGGAGATGCTCACGCCGTCGACCGAACAGCCGAAGCGTTCGGCGGCCATGAAGCTGGTTCCGCCGCGGCCCGACCCGCCGTCGAGGAGGCGGTCAGCGGGGGTGATGGCGCCGAGGTTGTCGAGCAGGAGGTCGGCCTGGGCGGTCTCGAGGCGGTGCAGTTCGCGCACGATGCGCTCCTGCCGGGTGTCCTCGGGGCCCTCGATCACCGACCAGTCGGGTTCACCGATGCCGTAGTGGTGGTGGTAGAGGCCGTCCACCTCGCCGAGCTTCGTGTTGACCCGGTCGTCGTTGGGATTGTTGTTCCAGTAGGCAGCGACCGAACGCTGGTAGGTGGTGCGCAGGACGGAGCTGTCGGTGTGGGCGTTCGCGATGGTCATCGGTCGTCCTCTCGTGGTGCGGTGTCGTGGTACCGGCGGCTGTCGGCGTGCCAGGCGCGGTTGCCGCCCATCCAGGCCCACAGGCCCGTCAGGAATCGGCGCAATTGCGGTGAACCCGCGGCGGCCAGGGGTGCGGCCTCGCGTTCGAAGCGGTGCATGAGTTCGTCGTGGATCTCGGCGGTGCGCAGCACGGCATCGGCCCGGCTGCACCCCTCCTCGGCGGCGAGGACGGTCGGCAGGTTGAACTCCCGCCCGCCCGAAAGGTCTTCGCGCGCCATCGAATACAGATCGTTGACCATCTGTGCGGCCAGTGCCGCGGTGGTGACGACCCGCCGGACGGCCGGGTCGGTGTACTCGGGTGCGCCGAGTTCGTAGCGGCCGACCGCGTCGATCGGCGCCATACACGGCAGGAAACTGTGCGGTTGCCGGTTGGTCAGGTACTCCCACACCGGTGGCATCCGCCCCGCCGCCCGCCAGCCCGCCTCGGCACCGAGGGCGATGAACCAGCCCGCGATCTCGGTCCGGAGCCTGGCCAGCTGGGCGTCGCTCGCGTACCCCGCCAGGTGCGCGAACGAGGTGCGGAACGCGCGGAGGATCGGGTCGGCCTGCATGGCCTGTTCGAGCCGTGGCGCGTAGCGCATGGGCAGGTGCGCCGGGTCCATGGCGGCGGCGGCGAGTTCGAGCCGTGGCCCGAGTTCGGCGGCGGCGCTGGACGGGGTGCCGTCGGGTGCGGTGTCGCCAGGGGCGTCCTCCTCGCAGTAGTAGTCGTCGACCGACCATTCGGCGACGGCGCAGCGCGCCGCGGCGAGTAGCAGATCGGGGTCGTCGCAGTCGGGGTGGGCCAGCATGATGAGCCTGCCGAAATCGGCCTTGCCGAGTTCGTCGAGGCGACCTTCGTACAGGCCGATCTCGGCGGCCCAGGCGAGCAGGCCGACATTGACGGCTTCGGCCAGGGCGGGGTCGTCACGTTCCGGTGGGGGACAGTAGAGCGCCGGGATGTCTTGTCTGCCACCACTTTCGGGCTGCTCGGTGGTGCGGTGCGCGAGGAGCGACACCTGCAGGCCCGACGTGCCGAGCCCGGTCGGACCGCGCAGCCGGTGCGCGGTGGGCGGGCTCACCGCATCGGACGTGCCGTTCCGCGCCGCCGAGGTGGGTGCCGCGAGCCGGGGGACGCGGCCGATGAGCGCCGCGCCGGGATTCGAATGGAGCGCGAAGGGCCGGGCGACCGGCGCCGCACCCGCGAACACGTCGGCCGGGGCGGTCGCGCCGTGTAACAGGGCGACGACCGTCGCGGCGAGGTCGCCGGCCGCCGGGGGAGCGGCGGCTCTGCTGAGCAGGGACATAACCCGACCGTTCAGTCGGCCCGGCGCGCGACGAGGACGTCGTCGAGCACACCGAGTGCGTCGGGCACCAGCACCGCCGCCGAGTAGTAGCAGCTCACCAGGTACGACATGATCGACTGGTCGTCGATCTGCTTGAACCGCACGTTCAGGCTCGGCTCGTACTCGTCGGGAATGCCGGTCTGGTGCAGGCCGACCACGCCCTGGTCCTTCTCGCCGATACGCATCGCCATGATCGAGGTGGTCTGGGTTTCGCTGATCGGGATCTTGCCGCACGGCAGAATCGGCACACCGCGCCAGCCGGGCACCCGGTGACCCTGGAATTCCACCGGGTCGGGGTACAGGCCGCGGCGCGAACATTCACGACCGAACGCCGCGATCGCCTTCGGGTGGGCGAGAAAGAATTTCGTTCCGCGGCGCATGCTGAGCAATTCGTCCATGTCGTCGGGGGACGGTGCGCCGGATTCGGTGGTGATGCGCTGTTTGAGATCGCAATTGTGCAGCAGGCCGAAGTCGGGATTGTTCACCAGATCGTGTTCGCGACGCTCGTAGAGCGCCTCGACGGTGAGTCGCAGCTGCTGGTCGACCTGGTTCATCGGGTCGTTGAACAGGTCGGCGACCCTGGTGTGGATCCGCAGCACGCTCTGGGCCAGGCTCAGCTCGTACTCGCGCGGACTGGCGTCGTAGTCGACGAAGGTGCCCTCGAGCAACGGTTCCCCGGAGTGGCCCGAGGCGATCTCGATATCGGCCTCGCCCTTGGAATTCTGGTTCCGGCTCGACGCGGTCGACGTATCCGCCCGGATCCGGGCCAGGCCGGGGGTCGACTCGAGGAACTGCTCGAATTCCTGCCTCGGCAGGCAGAGGACGGTGGTCTTGGTGACCGTTTTCACGGTGTCCGGCCAGATCGCCGACGGGTCGGTGAGCATCTCCTCGCCGTAATAGTCACCGCCGTACAGGAGACCGAGTTTGGTGGCCTCCCCGTATTCACCCGAACCGATCCTGGCCAATTTCCCATGGACGACGAGAATGACCTGATCCATCGGATTCCCGAATTCCGCGAGCACGGTTCCGGGGTCGAGATCGTATTGCACGAAACTGTCCGCGAGGGGACGCAACAGGTCGTCGTCGTCGATGTCGCGCAGCGGCGGCAGTTCGCGCAATTCCTGCGGGATCACCCTGGCCCGGGCGCCGTCGACGACGAATTCGACCTCCCCGTTGCCGACGGTATGGGTGAGCCGTCGGTTGACCCGGTAGATACCGCCCGCCACCTGCACCCATGGCAGTGCGCGCGAGAGCCAGCGCGAGCTGATGCCCTGCATCTGCGGCTCGGATTTGGTGGTGTGGGTGAGCTTCTGTGCTGCGGTGGTGGACAGGCTCTTGCGTACGGAATTGTCTGTGGGCAGCGGCATTTCGATGGTCATAGCATCCTCACCTCGAGTGGATTCGGGTACGGCCGATCGACCTGTCGCCGAACGACGACAGGTTGGGACGTTGGTGAAGCGAATGCGAATGGTCCTGCGCGGGTGACCCCGGCGTGTGAAACGTGTTGCACGAAAAGTGATGTGCGGCAGAGCGTTCCGGACGACAACGATGTTAGGTGCCCGAAGCCCTACTCGCGCACGTTCGCGAAAAATCGGGTCCTGACCGGGAGATCCCTTGTGCGATAGGCGATTGCGGACACGGCGGTGTCCGTGAACGGTCGTCCGAACGCCTGGACTTCCGGCTCCGTGACACGCTCGTTTCGGACCGCGGCCGCGCCGGTGGCGAAGGGCCCGCCGACCGGCGTGGTGTGACATGAAACGCCGCAACATGCGGCCTGTCACAGCCGACACATAATGGAGGTCCGGTGTGGTTAGCTCATATGAGCACATCGGGATGTGTGAGGTGCATCACAGTCGGTAGGGTCAGGTGGGAACGGTGAATATCAGTCCAAAAGGTGTGGTCGGGTCGGTGCAGCGATTGCTGGCTACCGCGCAGAACGGGCTGGAGGTGATCCGCTTCGGCGGACTGGCGCATGACGTCGAGTCCTCGCCCTTCGAGGTCGTCGAACGCAGGCGCATGTACCGCCTGCGGCACTACTTCGCCGACGACACGACACCCGGTCGTCCGGTGGCGCTGCTGGTTCCGCCGCTCATGGTGAACGCCGACATCTGGGACGTGAACGCGGCGGGCGGTGCCGTAGGGATTCTGAACGCGGGCGGAATCGACTGCTGGGTCATCGATTTCGGTTCCCCCGCCACCGAGGAAGGCGGCTGGGAACGGGACCTGGCCGATCATGTGCTTGCCGTGAACTCCGCCATCGACACCGTGTGCGAGGCCACCGGTGCGCAGGTGCACCTGATGGGCTACTCCCAGGGCGGCATGTTCGCCTACCAGACCACCGCCTACCGCTACGGCAAGGGCGTCGCCTCCATCGTCACCTTCGGCAGCCCCGTCGACATCGTGGCGGGCATGCCGTTCGGGCTGCCCTACGGCCTGGTGTCCGAGGTGGCCGACTTCCTGGCCGACCACGTGATGCACCGGCTGCCGATCACCGAATCGATGGTGCGCTTCGGCTTCCAGATGCTCGACCCGGTGAAGACCGCGAAGTCGCGCATCGACTTCCTGCTGCAGCTGCACGACCGTGAGGCGCTGCTGCCCAAGGAGCGTCAGCGCCGCTTCCTCAACAGCGACGGCTGGGTCGGATACGCGGGACCCGCCGTCGCCGACCTGCTCAAGCAGTTCGTCGCGCACAACCGGATGATGCTCGGCGGCTTCGTGATTCGCGATCACCCCGTCTCGCTCGCCGAGCTGAAGTGCCCCATCCTCGCCTTCGTCGGCGAGGTAGACGACATCGGCCAGCCCGCCGCCGTGCGCGGCATCGTGCGCGCCGCGCCGCACGCCGAGGTGTACGAGGCCAGCCTCGTCGCGGGTCATTTCGGTCTGGTCGCCGGTTCGACCGCCACCAACCACACCTGGCCGATGGTGCGCGACTGGATCGCCTGGATGGACGGTCACGGCCCGCTGCCCGAGACCATCGTCCCGATGCAGGAGCACGTGCCGGGCAACGCACCGCGCACGGCGGCCACCCGCATGGTGCACACCGCCGCCAGCCTCGCCGAGGCGGGCGCCGGGGTCGGCAAGGCGCTGGAAGGCGTCGCGGGCAGCACGATTCGCGGTTCCATCGAGATGGCGGGCGAGGCGGCCCGCGCACTGCCGCGCCTGACCCGCCTGGGCATGATCCAGCCGCACACCCGCATCTCCCTCGGCAAACTGCTCAGCGAACACGCCAGGCGCGCGCCGCAGAAGGACCTGGTCCTGTTCGACGACCGCGTACACACCAATGCGGCCGTCGAGCAGCGGGTCGACAATGTGGTGCGCGGCCTGATCTCGGTCGGTATCCGGCCCGCCATGCGGGTGGGCATCGTGATGGAGACCCGCCCGAGCGCGCTGGCCTCGGTGGCCGCCCTCTCGCGCCTCGGTGCCGTCGCCGTGCTGCTCGCCCCCGGCGCCGAACTCGATCGGGCCATCGAACTCACCGGCGTGAAGACGCTCGTCACCGACCCGGAGAACCTGCGCGCCGCCGCGGCGACCAATGCCCGGGTCCTGGTGCTCGGCGGCGGGGACACGCGCAAGCTGGCCGTGCCGACGAGCGACCGGGTGATCGACCTCGAACAGATCGACCCCGACACGGTTCGCGTGCCCGCGTGGTACCGGCCCAACCCCGGCTTGGCCCGCGAACTGGCCTTCGTGCTCGTCCTCGGCACCGGTGATCGGCTCGAGGCGAAGTACATCACCAACCACCGCTGGGCCCTGTCCGCCTTCGGCACCGCCAGCGCCGCGGACCTCGACCGCCGCGACACCGTGTACTGCCTTGCGCCACTGCATCATTCGTCCGGCCTGCTGGTGAGTCTCGGTGGCGCGATCGCAGGCGGCAGCCGGATCGCGCTGGCCAGGCCGGTGGACATGGACCCGGGCCGGTTCGCCGAGGAGGTGCACCGCTACGGCGTCACCGTCGTCACCTACACCTGGACCATGCTGCGCGATCTGCTCGACGCGCAGGTCTTCCCGGCCGGGTACAACCATCCGATCCGGTTGTTCATCGGCTCCGGTATGCCCAAGGGGCTGTGGCGAAGGACCACCGAGCAATTCGCGCCTGCGCGGGTACTCGAGTTCTACGCCTCCATCGACGGTGACGTGGTGCTCGCCAATGTCACCGGCGCCAAGATCGGCGCCAAGGGCAGGCCGGTTCCCGGCACCGCCACGGTGGAACTGGTGGCCTACGACCCGGTCAGCGAGCAGATCCTCGTCGGCGACGACGGTTTCGCCCGGCGCTGCGCCGACAACGAGCCCGGCCTGCTGCTCGGCAAGGCCGTCGACGGCGGCGACATCTCCGACGGCGGACTGCGCGGGGTGTTCCGCGCGGGCGACGCCTGGTGGCCGACGGAAAATCTGTTCCGCCGCGACGGCGACGGCGACTACTGGCTCGTCGACCGCCGCGACACGGTGATCCGCACCGCCCGTGGTCCGGTGTTCACCCAGCCGATCGTCGACGTGCTCAACGACATCACCCCGGTCGACCTCGAGGTGGCCTTCGCTCTGCCGACCCCGTCGGGAACCCTTGCCGCGGCCGCGCTGAGCGTGCGCGACGGGTTCCGGATCGAAGCGGGCGATGTCACCGAGGCGATGCGTGCGCTCGACCGCAGTCAGCGGCCCGACCTGGTCTACGTGGTCGAGGAGATCCCGCGCAGCGCGAGCTTCCGGCCGTCGGCGTCGGCGGTCCAGGCGGCCGGATACCCGAAGGCCGGGCCGGGTACCTGGATCTACAACCGGGAGACCGACACCTACGAGGTGCTCACCGACGCGGGCGCGGCGGCACTGTTCGGCGGCAGCTGACACATCGACGACGAAGGCCGCCCGGCGAAACCGGGCGGCCTTCGTCGTATCCGAAACCTAGACGCGGTACTCCGTGACCGCATCGACGACGCGACCGAGCTGCGCCTCGCTGAGCATCGGCCACAACGGCAACCGCACGATGGTGGCCGAGAACTCCGCCGACCGCGTGCACGGCACCGGGGTGCGCCCGTACTTGAGCCCCGCCGGGCTCGAATCGAGCGGAATGTAGTGGAACGGGGCGACGATCCCGCGCTCGGCGAGGTGCGCGATGATCCCGTCGCGGCTGTCCTCGGTCGGCATCCGCAGGTAGAACAGGTGCGCGGTGTGGCCACGGTCGGCGGGCACCGTCATCGGGCGCACGTCGTTGGCGGCGGCCCAGTCGGGCAGCACGGCCGCGTAGGTGTCCCACACCCGGTGGCGGGCCGCCTGGATGGTGTCGAACTCGGCCAGCTGTGCGTCGAGGACCGCGGCGTTGAGTTCGCTGGGCAGGTAGCTGGAACCGATGTCCTGCCAGGAGTACTTGTCGACCTGCCCGCGCAGGAAACGGGCCCGGTCGGTGCCTTTCTCGCGCATGATCTCGGCGCGACCCATCAGGATCTCGTCCGACAGCAGCAGCGCGCCGCCCTCACCGCAGTGCACGTTCTTGGTGTCGTGGAAACTCTGGGTGCCCACCGTGCCGATGGTGCCGAGTTGCCTGCCGCGCCAGGTTCCGCCGAGGCCGTGCGCGTTGTCTTCGATGATCGCCACACCGTGCTGCGCGGCCAGTGCCAGCAGCGGTTCCATGTCGGCGGCGACACCGCCGTAGTGCATCACCACGATCGCCTTGGTTCGGTCGGTGATCGCCTCGGCGGCCGCGGCGGGGTCGATATTGCCGGTCGCGTCGTCGATGTCGACGAACACACAGGTCGACCCGCGCAGCGCCATCGCGGTGGCGGCCGAGGTGAACGCGAAACTCGGCACGATCACTTCGTCGTCGGGGCCGAGTTCGAGCAGCAGCGCACCGAGTTCGAGCGCGTGCGTGCAGGAGGTGGTGAGCAGCGCGTGTTCGGCGCCGGTGATGGCCTTGATCTTGGCCGTTGCCGACCTGGTGAACTGGCCGTCGCCGTGGCTGTGATCGGAATCCAGGACGGCCGACAGGTTGGCGCGCTCGGCGGCGGCACGGAACGGCCTGCTGAAGATGATGCGGTCGTTCACTCGCGGAGGTCCTTGTCCGTCACGGCTGCCGGCACCGCGACGTCGACTCGATGGTTGGAGACCGGCGCGTGCATCGTATCCGGGCGCGGTGTCGGGGTCTGCACGGTCAGGTACAGCGGCTTACCGACCAGGATGTGCAGGGCCACACCGAGATACTCCGCGATCAGGCCGAGCGAGAACAGGGTGGCGCCCGAGCACAGCAGCAGTACGACGATGATCGACGCCCAGCCCTCGGGGTCGTGATTGTCCTGGGTGAGCGCCTGCACCACGATGAACGCGGCCATCGCGACACCGGCGAGCGCCAGGCTCACACCGAGCATGCTGACCAGCCGCAGGCCACGAGTTCCGCTGCACAACACCATCTTCCAGAACAGCGAGAAGAGTCGACGGTAGTTGTAGCCGGACTCGTCGCGGCCCTCGGCCCGCAACACCACCGGCACCGAGACCGTATTGCCGACCACCCAGGTGAGCGCCACATCCAGGTACACGCCGTTGGCGGCGACCTCGGCGAGCTGACGGCCGATATCGCCACGGATCAGCCGGAAGCTCTCGAACCGCGTGGAATCGGGGAAGGCGAACACCGTGGCCAGCACGATCTTCGCGCCGCGCGAGGTGAGGTTGCGCAGGAAGCCGTGCGGGCGGGTGTTGGACGGCTTGGAGTAGACGAGATCCGCGCGCGAGGCCAGTGCCGCGTCGAGGAAGTCGGCGATGAAGGCCGGGTCGTGCTGGCCGTCCTCGTCCATCGTGACGATCCAGTCGCCGCGCGCGGCCGCCATGCCCGCGATGGTCGCCGCGTCCTGACCGAAGTTGCGGCTCAACCACACCGCGCGCACCTGCGGGTAGGAGCCTTCCAGTTCCTGCAGCACCACATCGGAGCGATCCGGCCCGTTGTCGTGGACGAGGATGATCTCCTCCACCGCGAACCGCGCACCCGACGGGGTCGTGCTCGGCCCGGTGAGCCCGTCCAGCTCGGCGACCAGCGCGGCGATCGTGTCCTCACCCCGGTAGACGGGGACGACCACCGACACCGAATGCACCGGATGCGAACCGTTGCGCTCGACGGCGCCCGCGCGTGGCACAGCGCCGGACCGGGACGAATGTGCGGTGGGAAGCGGCATGGGTCGACTTTCGGTGTCTTGGCAGGCGAGGGGTGTGGGCACTCTAACACCGCACGGTGACGGGTCGGCGGCGCCGGATCGGGCTGTGCGAGGCGCTGTCACGCGGGGATGCCTGTAGGGTCTGGTGCTCGTGGTGGAAAGTAGAAACCCGTCCCGACGTTCCGTCTACATCTGGGGCTTGATCACCGCCCTCGGCGTGATCGCGGGCTATGGCGCGGTGCTACTCGCCAACGTCCGGCACTTCTACACCGACGACACCGAATCGCAGTACGTGCCGCTGTGGGTGATGCTCGGCAACCGGCTGCGCGACGGCGACCTGCCGGTGATGGTTCCCGAGCACTGGATGGCGGGCAATTACGCCATCGAGGAAGCGGGCCTGCTGAATCCGCCGCAGCTGCTGATCGATCTGATCGCGCCCTCGGTGGACAACCTCGTGCTCTACGCGACCGTGGTGAAGCTGATCTTCGCGATCATCCTTGGGCTCGGTGTCTACCGGATCTGCTTGGTCTACGGCTCGCGCGTGCAGTGGGCGGCGCTGGCCGGTGTGTCGATCCCGTTCACGGGCTGGCTGCTGTTCTTCGACGAGGCCAGCTGGATGACGGCGTTCACCGGCACCGCGTGGATGGTGCACGCGTGGGCGTCCGGTGTGCGCTACGCGCGCGGAAACGGCGGCCCGATCCCCGTTTTCGTGTATCTGTACCTGGCGATCTCGGTGCAGTACATCTTCCCGGCGGTCGAGGCCGGGCTGATGATCGGCGCGGTCGCCGTCGGCGAACTCGTCTACCAGCGGACCTGGCGACCGACGCTGCGGCTGCTGTTCGTCTCCGGCCTCGCCGCCCTGGCCGGGCTGGCCACCTACCTGCCGAGCATGCTGTCGGCGAAGGTCACCTGGCGCGGCACCGCCCAGATCAACAACGACCAGTTCCTCACCGTCCCGTGGTCGGAATCGCTGAACGCGAGTCTGCCCTCCACGCTGCCCGCGTTCACCTCGTGGTGGGGTTACGTGCAGCCGATGCCGGTGGTCTACATCGCCTGGTTCCTCGTCCCGGCACTGGCATTCGTGGACTGGAACCGGGCGCGCGGTGCGTGGCGTGAACTCACCGGCATCGCCGTGTTCGCGATCGCCGCACTGATGTGGACCGCGGGTCCCGGCACCATCGGCCCGCTGCGCTGGCCCGCTCGGGTGCTGCCGATGGTCGCGCTCGGTCTGCTGCTGCTGGTCTGTGTGCTGCTCGGCCGGTTCGCGACCTTCAAGGACTGGCGGGCGCGAGGCATCGCGGCGGCCGTGCTGATCGGACTGCTGTGGGTGCGGTCGTTCTCGGCCGACCCGCACAACTGGATCGCCCACGTGATCGCCGCGCTCGCGATCGCGGCGCTCGGCGCGGCCGTGGTGTGGCTGGCGGTGCAGAAGAGCACAACCGCCGCGGTCGCCCTCGCGATCATCGCGGTGTTCCCCATCGCCTACATCCAGGTCGAACGCGCCCAGCCGACACCCATGAGCTGGAACCTGCCGAGCGACCGGGCTGCCGCCCGTGCCGCGTTCCCCGAATTCGCGGGCACCACCTTGCAACTCGGTGACCGTGCCCTGATCCCGCCGGGGGAGCGCACCCTCGACGGCGCCTACGGTTCGCTGGTGTTCGGCAACTACGCCAAGGACATCGAACGCACCTACGTCAGCGGCTACACCCCGAACGGGCACTACTGGTTCGGCGACATGCTCTGCATGCGCTGGGACACCAGCGTCTGCCCCGACGCCTACCGGCGCGCGTTCGCCGTCGAACCGTCGACCGGCAAGACCGTGGTCGACCTGATGAACGTCGACCGGGTGGTCCTGCACCGCGCCCTCTACCCGGACGCCGCCACCCAACCGGCCCCGACGGGCTGGAAGTGGGTCGACTACCCCGGCCACGAGAAGTACATCGCGGTGCTCGAACGCGAGGACGGGCTGATCTCCACCCGCAACGGCCGCATCTCGGCCGTCGAGAACGCGACCGCTGTCTCCACCTCCGAGAGCGACACCACCAGCAAGGTGCGGGTGAGTTCCGAGAACGGCGGCCGCGTGGTGTTCGCGCGGCTCGGCTGGCCGGGCTACCGGGTGAGCCTCGACGGCAAGGACATCCCGTTCAAGGTGGTCGCCAAGAGCTTCGTCGCCGTCGACATCCCCGCCGGAACCACGGACGCCGAACTCGAACTGACCTGGCGTCCGCCGGGCTGGAAGATCGGCGGCGCCGCGATCGGCCTCGGCCTGCTCGGGCTCGCGTTCTTCCAGTGGCTGTACGTGCGCGGCCGCAAGCCCGAACAGGAAGCGCCCGCCGCCGAATCCATCCCCGACGGCGACGCCGAACTCGCGGACGCGCTGCGATGACCACCGAGGCGGCCCCCGCCGACGGCGTGCTCGCCACGCCGGGCCCGCTGCTGCGGATCGTCAAGCGTCAGGAACTGGCGTTCGCGATCGTCGGCGGGTTCAACACGCTGCTCGGCATGGTGCTCGTCGTGTGCTGGTTGCAGGTACTCGGCGACGACCGTCCCAGCCTGTCGATGGTCGCGACATACGCGGTGAGCACCGTGGTGGCCTTCGTTCTGCACCGCACGCTGGTGTTCCGGGTCAGCGGCAGGATCCTGCGCGATTTCGTCGCCTTCTGCGGCGTGAACGCGGGTGCTCTGGTGCTGAACATGGTGCTCGTGGAACTCGGGGTGAATGTGTTCGGGCTACCCGCCGAACCCGTGTCGGTGGCGTCGATGGGTCTGGTGGCGGTGCTCAGCTTCTTCGGACACCGCTACATCTCGTTCCGGCGGGCGCGGTAGGTTAGGCACATGGCGCACGAATCCACCATCGACGCAACCCTGCTCGGCCTGCTGGCCTGCCCCCAGGACAAGGGCCCGCTGCAGCTGGTGCGCACCGAAGCCGGTGCCAGCGTGCTCTACAACCCCCGCCTGCGTCGCGCCTACCCGGTCGACAACGGCATCCCGGTGCTGCTGATCGACGAGGCCCGCGACGTCACCGACGCCGAACACGAATTCTTCCTCGCCGAATCCTGAGCCGGTTCAGTAAGGCTGAGCGGCATCGATCGCGCCCGTCAGGTACCGCTGCATACTCGGCCCGACCGCCTCGACGACCGCGTCGAGCGGCATCGAGGCAAGCGGCTCCACACAGATCACTTTGCGCGCGATCAAGACACCCATCATCTGAGCCGCCGCAAGTGACACCCGAGCGTGACCGTCGTCGTCCGGTCGCGCGATGCGGGCCCGCACCCGTTCCAGCACCACCTTCAGCAGGAATGTGCGGGTCATGTCGGCATCGCCGGTGAGCATGCTGCGCACCATGGCGACGATGCCCGGCCCGGCGGGTGAGTCCCATATCCCGACCACCGCGCGCACGATCGCCGCACCGAGATCGTCCAGCGGCACCGAATCCACAACGGCGAGAGTGGCTTCCGGGTCGACCGGGAATTCGACGACGGCCGCGAACAGCTGCTGCTTGGTGCCGAAGTAGTGGTGCACGAGGGCGGGGTCGACCTGCGCGGCGGCGGCGACCGCGCGGATCGAGGTCTTGTCGAACCCGGCCTCCGCGAAGCGCGCGCGGGCGGCGTCGAGGATCGCCGCCCGGGTGTCGACATTGCCCGGCCGTCGCCCCGACCGTGTGCCAGGCGATCTCTTCGCGCTCATCCCAGGACTCCTCCACCGACCGACGTGCGGACCCGCTCCGCGCCGTGCTCCGCTACGGCGTGCGTCTGCGCAGCGTCGCCGCGCCAAGACACAGTGCCACAACCGCGAACCCGGCAACGACGGCGATATCGCGCCACATCGTCGCGGTGGGTTCGGCATTGGTCGACACCTCTTGGAGCGCGTCGACCGCGTAACTCAACGGCAGCACATCGCTGATCGCCTCGAGCCAGCCGGGCAGCCGATCGCGCGGAACGAGCAAGCCGCACAGGAAGATCTGCGGCGCGACGATCACCGGCATGAACTGCACCGCCTGGAATTCGGTGCGGGCGAAAGCGCTGGCGAGCAGGCCGAGCGCCACCCCGCACACGGCGTCGACCACGGCGATCACCATCACCCACCCCGGACTACCGGCCGCCTCGAGATCGAGCAGCCAGAACGCCACAACACAGGCCACGGCGGCTTGCGCGGCGGCTGCGAGCGAGAACGCGGTGCCGTATCCGGCGAGCAGATCCAGTTTGCGCAGGGGAGTGGTGAGCAGCCGTTCCAGGGTGCCCGAGGTACGTTCGCGCTGCATGGCGATGGCGGTGATCAGGAACATCACGATGAACGGCAGGATGCCGAGCATGGTGATGCCCACCCGGTCGAACAAGGTCAGCGGAGCGTGTGGCGCCTGTGGTGTGTCCTGATAGATGAAGTACAGCAGCGTCATCAGCAGGGCGGGGACGACGAGAATCATGGCGACGGTGCGGTGATCGTTGCGCAGCTGCCGCAGGATCCGGCCGGTGGTCGCGGTGTAAGGAGCGCTCATGCCCGCGTTCCCTCCGTGATCAGGGTGAGGAACGCCGTTTCGAGATTCTGTTCGCCGGTGCGTTCCCGGAGTTCGGCGGGGCTGAGCTGGGCGACGAGCTCGCCGTCGCGCATCAGCAGCAGCCGGTCGCAGTGTTCGGCCTCGTCCATCACATGACTCGAGACGAGCAGGGTCGTTCCCGCCGAGGCCAATTCGCGGAATCGTTGCCACAGTTCCACCCGTAGCACCGGATCGAGACCGACGGTCGGTTCGTCGAGAACCAGCAGCTCGGGCCTGCCGACCAGCGCGCACGCCAGCGAGGCGCGGGTCTTCTGCCCGCCGGAGAGCTGGTCGCCCAGCTGGTCGGCGTGATCGGTCAAACCGACTGCGGCGAGGGCGGATTCGGTGTCGTCGCGGTCGCGCCCGTAGAGCGCCGCGTAGTACGCGACATTGTCGCGGACGCTGATATCGGCGTAGATGCTCGGCGCCTGGGTGACGTACCCGACCCGGCGTCGCAACCCGCTGCTACCCGCGGCTTCGCCAAGGACGGTGACCGTGCCCGAATCCACCAGCTGGGTGCCGACGATGCTGCGCATCAGGGTGGTCTTGCCGCATCCGGACGGCCCTAGCAGCCCGGTGATGGTTCCCGGCTCGATCTGGAGATCCAGTCCGTGGAGCACGGTGCGTTTCCCACGGCGGACGGTCAGTCCTACCACTTCCACGGCGGGTGATGATGCGGTGCGCGACATGGTCGCCTCAATTCATCAAGTGTTGAATTCACTACCTGATGAATTTAACTCCGCACCGGCGGCACGGCAAGGGTCAGTGCTCGTGACCCGGGAGTGTCGCGGCGGCCTGACCGGGCTCGACGACCACGAACTGGCCCATCATTCCCTGGTCCTCGTGCCACAGCAGGTGGCAGTGGTACATGTACGGCGTGTCCGGATCGGCGGGTCCGTCGAAACGCAGCACCAGCCGCGCCGTCGTGTTCGGCGGCAGGAACACGGTGTCCTTGGCGCCGGTCAGTTCGGGCGGTGGCGGGCCGCCGCTGTACTCGGTGATCCGGAATTGCACATCGTGAACGTGGAAGTTGTGGGGCTGACCGTCGACATTGGCCACCACCCACGTCTCGGTGGCGCCCCGGGTGACGACGGTGTCGATCCGGTCCATGGCCATCGCGTTCCCGTTGATCGCCATACCGGCCAGCTCGAACCGCCGTTCGGTCACCGAGTCTTCGGGGTTCGGAAGGGATTGCGCGGCAAGGTATTCCGGTAGGCTCTTCGAGGGCCTGAGGGTCTCGGCCGCCCGCAACTCGAGCACGTCGAAACTGTCGTCACCACCGGAGAATCGGTTTCCCCAGAAGTCCATGCCCACATCCAGCCGACCACTGCGCAACACGGTGCGCTCACCCGGCCGCATCCGAACCACGATCTCGGCGCGTTCGCCAGGCGAGAGCCGCACCCGATCGAGAGTCACCGGCCGTTCGAGTAGCCCACCGTCGGTGCCGACCAGCGCGAACGGGCGGGTGTCGTCGAAGGCGAAGGTGTAGACCCGCGCGGTCGAGGCGTTGAGCAGTCGCAACCGGACGAGCTCGTCGCCCACCTCGCGATACGGGTCGAGGGTGCCGTTGACCATCGTCCGATCACCGAGGAAACCGGAATTGCGGAAGATCTTGTGCGCGCCGTCGAGCCGGTTGTCGCGCAGCCGCACGTCCTGCACGATCACCGGCAGGTCGTCGACGCCGTAGGTGCTCGGCAGGGCGGGTGCGGGTCCGTCGTCGACGAGGAACATGCCCGCGAGTCCGCGCCGCACGTGGTCTTCGGTTTCACCGTGCGGGTGTGGGTGGTACCAGAGTGTCGAAGCGGGTTGTGCCACTGTCCATTCCGGCGTCCAGATGTCGCCCGGTTCGACCATCTGATGCGGTCCACCGTCCATCTCGGCGGGCAGGTGCATTCCGTGCCAGTGCACGGTCGACGCCTCGGGCAACTCGTTGCGCACCCGCACCCGGACCTTCTCGCCCCGGTTCGCGCGCAAGGTCGGCCCGAGATAGCTGCCGTTGAAGCCCCAGGTCTCGGTGGCTTTACCGGCCTCGAATTCGGTTGTCCCCGTGCGCATATCGAGGGAGAAGACCCTGGTTCCGTCCACATCGATGCTGCTGTCGGCCAGGGGCGGAATGCTCAGCGGTCGCGTGAACTCTGTTGTGCCGACAGTCGATACGTCGGCAGACGACCACGTCCACGTCACCACGCTCGCGATCACTGTGACGAAAGCGATCGCGAGTGCGCAGATGCCGAGGACGAGCCGGCGGAGAGTTCGCATGCCACGACGCTAGGTCTGCCCGACCCGTCGTCACATCAGGAGCGTCACCCATTCGGACCCTGACCTTCCGCCGGTGTGATGCGGGTCACTTCGACGGCTTGTCACGTTCGACGCTCCTGTTTTGTCCCATGCACAACCTCACCGAGAAGGAGCAGGACATGACCACCACCACGCACCGCATCGTCGTCCTCGGCGCCGGCTACACCGGCTTGCTCGCGGCCGTACGCCTGGCCCGCCGCACCAGGAAGACCAACGTGCACATCACCCTGGTCAATCCATCGGCCCGGTTCACCGAACGGCTCCGGATGCACCAGATCGCGGCCGGTCAGGAGCTGGCGCACCACGATATCCCGACGATCCTCGACGGCACCGGAATCCGCTTCGTCCAGGGGTTCGCCACCGCCATCGATCCGGACGCCCGCCGCGTGTACATCGACGGCTTCGGCGACATCACCTACGACGACATGATCTACGCCCTCGGCAGCAGCACCGACACCTCCGTGGTCCCCGGCGTCGCCGACCACGCCTGGACACTGAACGATCCCCGGCGCGCGCACGACTTCGCGCGCCGCGTGGCCGCCTGCCGCACCGTCATCGTGTGCGGCGGTGGCCTCACCGGGATCGAGGCAGCCACCGAGATCGCCGAAAGCCACCCGGACGTGCGCGTCACCCTCGTCGGCTCCGGCGAACTCGGCGCCATGATGGGCACCAAAGCCCGCGCCTACCTGAACACGGTGCTCGACCGGCTCGGCATCGTGCGGGAGATCGGTCAGCGGGTGACCGAGGTGACCGCCGATTCCGTCGTCCTCGCCGACGGCAGGTGGATCGCCACCGATCTGACCCTGTGGACCAGCGGCGTGCGCGTATCGCCCCTGGCCGTCGAGTCCGGGATCGAGACGGACGAACGCGGACTGATCGTCGTCGGACCCACCCTGAAATCGTTGTCGCACCCCACGATTCGCGCCATCGGTGACGCGGCCGCGATCCGTCAACCGTGGGGCCGGATCCACGGCACCTGCCAGAGCGGCCTGCCCTCGGCCACCTACGCCGCCGATGCGATCGCCGCCGAGCTGTGCGGAAAGACGGTGCGCCCCTTCCGCTTCGGCTACTTCCACCAGCCCGTCAGCCTCGGACGCCGCGCCGCCGTCATCCAGTTCACCCGCGCCGACGACACACCCGGCCGGTTCTACCTCACCGGCTGGGCCGCCCGTACCTACAAGGAAATGGTCAGCAGCACCCCCGTACCGGCGATCAAGGTGACCAAGCGGATGCCCGTCGACGTGCAACTGTCCAAGGGCGGCGCGGCGACCCGCGATCTCGTCCGTCATGGTTGAGCACATGCAGGAGCACGACCCGTTCGTCGACCATCGCAGGCTGCTGTTCGCCACCGCCTACCGCATGCTCGGTACCGTCACCGACGCCGAGGACGTCCTGCAGGACGCCTGGCTGAAGTGGCACCAGACCGACCGGTCGGCGGTGGCCAACCCCCGCGCCTACCTGGTCCGCACCGTCACCAATCTCGCACTCAACCGGCTCACCAGCGCCCGCGCCGTCCGCGAGAAGTACGTCGGCCCGTGGCTGCCCGAGCCGGTGCTCACCACACCCGATATCGCCGAGGACACCGCATTGGCCGACACCGTCTCCACCGCCATGCTCGTCGTACTGGAAACGCTGACCCCGGTGGAACGAGCGGTCTTCCTGCTGCGCGAGGTGTTCGGCTACTCCCACGCCGAGATCGCCGAAACACTCGACCGCTCCGAGGCGGGCATCCGCCAGATCGCGCACCGCGCGAAGAGCCACGTCCAATCACGACGCCCCCGCTTCGATGCCGACAAGGCCGCTCGCGCCCGCGTCACCGAACAGTTCATGGCCGCCTGCTCCGGCGGCGATCTCAACGCCTTGATGAACCTGCTCGCTCCCGATGTGACCTGCTGGTCCGACGGCGGCGGCATCGTCACGGCCGCCCGCCGCCCACTGCACGGTCCCGATCATGTCGCGCGCTGGATCCTCGGCGTGCTCGCCAAACCGTCGTCGACCGGCGCCGAACTCGCCGCCACCGACATCAACGGTGAACTCGGCGCGCTGATCACCTTCGCGGGCGCGCCGGGTGCCGCTTTCACCTTCGACCTGGTCGACGGCCGGATCCAGAACCTGCGCTTCCAGGTCAACCCGACCAAACTGGCCGGCTTGAACCAGGGGCGCGACCTGCTCGGCTGACGGGGTGTGGCGCCCGCGCGGATCGTCGCGGGTGAGAATGGGCGTCGTGTCTGCTCAGGAACTCGCTGTCGACCCGGCCGCCGCGGCGTGCCGGGTACTCGGATCGGTGTTGAGGTCGGGGCCGGTGGCGATGCGCATCGTGGAAGTCGAGGCCTACGGGAGCGATGCGACCGGGCCGTGGCCGGATCCGGCGGCGCACTCGTGGCCGGGACCGACCGCGCGCAACGCGGTGATGTTCGGCCCCGCCGGGCGGCTCTACGTGTACCGCTCGTACGGAATTCACCTGTGCGTCAACGTGACCGCGGGCTTCGACGGTGTCGCGTGCGCGGTGCTCGTCCGGGCCGGGGAAGTGGTCGAGGGGGCCGAGATCGCCCGTGAACGCAGGCCCGCCGCTCGCACCGATGCCGACCTCGCGCGGGGACCGGGCAATGTGGGCAGTGCGCTGGGAATCAGCCTGTCCGACTACGGAACCGAGCTGTTCGACCCGTTCTCGCAGGTGCGGCTCGAGCTGAAGCCCCCGGTGCCGCTCGACGAGATCGCCTCGGGTCCGCGCGTGGGGGTGAGCCTGGCCGCCGAGGTGCCGTGGCGGTTCTGGTTGCCCGGCTCGTCGGCCGTCTCGACCTACCGGCGCAGTCCGCGTGCTACCAAACCCGCGATCTAGCAGGGATTTCGAAATTCTTCGCCGACAGCGATGAGTTCTGCGGCGACGGTCCGTCCTATCAGTTGAACGCGCTACCCACCGAGCGCGACCGACCAGAAGGACGAGAAGATGACCACCGCCACGCTTTCCGCGAACTCCACCTCCGCCGCCACCTACCGCCCCGGCAAGATCCGCAACCGCGTCCTGTGGACCCTGCAGATCGTGCTCGGCCTGTTCTTCGTCATCGCCTCGGGCGGCCCCAAGCTCGTCATCCCGAACACTCTGATGGAGAACGGCGCCGCGAACTTCACCATCCCCTTCGGCCTGTTGATCTTCATCGGCGTGGTCGAGGTGGCTGGCGGTATCGGCCTGATGGTGCCGCGACTCAGCGGTCTCGCTGCCGTCGGCCTCTCCGTGCTCACCGTGCTCGCCGCCGCCACCCAGGCATTCATCGCCGACCTGCCCGGAATGGCGATCTTCCCGCTGGTGCTCGCCGCGATCTTCGCCTGGATCGCCTACGAACGCCGCGCCACCATCACCGCGCTCACCCGATGAGCCACAACCGAACACGCTGACGATCACCGGACACCGAGTCCGGTGATCTCGGCGTGTTCGGGGCAGTCCCGCGACCGAACGGTGGGTTCGGTCGCGGGAGACAAAGTGTCGGCGCGGATCTCGTCTGCGAAGCCACTGTGGCGCGCGCCACGCAGGTGCGACGATCAGGGACCGGTTCGAGATCGCACCCCAGGAGCGCCCGTGTTCAGTTTTTCCAGCACCGACGGCACCGAGATCCATGTGCGCAGCTGGCTGCCGTCGGACACCGAACCGCAGGGCATCGTGCAGATCGCCCACGGCATGGGCGAACACTCCGAGCGCTACGGCCATCTCGCCGAGCGGTTGTCCGCTCTCGGCTTCGCCGTCTACGCCGACGACCACCGAGGCCACGGCCTCAGCATGGGCGAGGTACCGGGCGAGCTGGGCCCCGACGGCTGGAACCTGCTCGTCGCCGACCTGGTGGCGCTCACCGAGATCCTGCGTGAACGTCATCCCGGCCTGCCGGTGACCCTCTTCGGGCACAGTCTCGGATCCTTCGCCGTGCAGCAGTACATCCTCGATCACGCCGACCTCGTCGACGACGTTGTGCTCTGCGGGTCGACCGCCGTCGACGGGCTGTTCGCCGAGATCGCCGCGGCCGGCGGTGACCTGACCGCCTTCTTCAACGCCCGATTCCAGCCGACCCGCACCGACGCCGACTGGATCAGCCGCGACGAAACCCAGGTCGACGCCTACATCGCCGACCCATGGTGTGGCTTCGCCATCGACCCGACGAACCTCGGCGAGCTGGCCACCGTCGCCACCGAGCGGCTGGCGAAGCCGGTCGTTCGTCCCGATCTGCCCGTCTATGTGATGGTCGGTGACCAGGACCCGCTCAACGCGGGACTGCGACTGAGCGATCTGCTGGTCCAGCGCTACCGCGACGCGGGCCTGACCGACCTCACCTACCGGGTCTACCCCGGTGCCAGGCACGAGGTCCTCAACGAAGTCGACCGCGACGAGGTCGAAGCCGAGCTGGCCGCCTGGATCACCCGCGCCCGGACCTGAGGACATAACCGGGGTGCGCCCGGCCGACGCGATGCGCAAAGATAGATCCTCGTGACCGGCGACATCTTCGACGAACTGACCTGGCGCGGCCTGATCGCGCAGTCCACCGACCTCGACGAGTTGCGCGCAGCCGCGGCCGCGCAACCGTTGACGCTGTATGCCGGCTTCGACCCCACCGCTGCCAGCCTGCACGCGGGCCACCTCGTCCCGCTGCTCGCGCTCAAGCGTTTCCAGCGCGCGGGTCACCGCCCGATCGTGCTCGCCGGCGGCGCGACCGGCCTCATCGGCGACCCTCGCGACGTGGGCGAGCGCACCATGAACTCGACGGACACGGTCGCCGAATGGGCTCAGCGCATTCGTGGCCAGCTCGAGCGGTTCGTCGACCTCGACGATTCGCCGACCGGCGCGGTGATCGTCAACAACATGGACTGGACCGGACCGCTCACGGCCGTCGACTTCCTACGGGATATCGGTAAGCACTTCTCCGTGAACGTCATGCTCGCCCGTGACACCGTCAAACGGCGTCTCGAAGGCGAAGGCATCTCCTACACCGAGTTCAGCTACATGCTGCTGCAGGCCAACGACTACCTGCAGCTGCGCCGTGAACACGGCTGCACACTGCAGGTCGGTGGCTCGGATCAGTGGGGCAACATCATCGCCGGCGTCGAACTCAACCGGCGCGTCGACGGGGCGCACGTGCACGCGCTCACCGTCCCCCTGGTGACCTCGGCCGACGGCAAGAAGTTCGGCAAGTCCACCGGCGGCGGCAGCCTCTGGCTCGACCCGGAACTCACCAGCCCCTACGCCTGGTACCAGTACTTCGTGAACACCGCCGATGCCGATGTGGTCCGGTACCTGCGCTGGTTCACCTTCCTGAGCCGCGAAGAACTCGACGAGCTGGAACAGGCCACCGCCGAACGGCCCTTCGCACGCGAGGCCCAGAAGCGGCTGGCCGCCGAGATGACGACCCTGGTGCACGGCGAAGCCGAGACCCGGGCGGTGGAACTGGCGAGCCAGGCCCTGTTCGGTCGTGGTGATCTGCGCGAACTGCCCGTGTCGACGCTCGGCGCGGCCCTGCGCGAGACCGCGATCGACGGCAAGGTCGCCGAGGTCGCGCCCGGACAGCCCGACACCATCGTCGACCTGCTCGTGGCGTCGGGCCTGTGCGAGAGCCGGGGAGCGGCACGGCGCGCGGTGAACGAAGGCGGTGCCTCGGTGAACAACGAGCGCATATCCGACATCGACTGGACCCCGTCGGACACCGACTACCTGCACGGTCAGTGGCTGGTGCTGCGTCGCGGAAAGAAGAACATGGCGGGTGTGCGTCGGATAGCCTGATCCGTAGGCGGAGGCCTGAATCACATTCGTGTGATTCAGGCCGGTTCCGCGGCGTCCATCGAGGCGCTGACCTGCGGGGATCCGGTGGTGTCCAGGCGATTTGACGTTGCGTTATCCGGCGCGTAACTTATTGGAAGTCAGAGCGACACGGACACAAGAGCCGGAGAGCGCCTGACAGGCCAAGATCAAGTGACCAGGGTAACGATTGACATCGCCTGGGAGCGAGGTTAGGCTGGAACAGTTGCCCAGCGGAAGATCTGAAGAGATTCAAGGATCTGCTGGTGCGTGTGTTCTTTGAGAACTCAATAGTGTGTCGATGAATGTCAGTGCCAATATTTTATTGGTTCCAGCCTTCGCGTACCCCCCGGTCGTGGGAGGTTGGACATTTTGAACAACAGCAACTTTTTGCTGGTGTTCGCTTTGCTAGATTTTTCGGACTCTAGTTAGATATTTCTGATTCACCCCTTTGGGGTGTTTCGTGAGTCTTCAACGGAGAG
>NZ_JBFAJZ010000021.1:0-41306 GCF_040655475.1 Nocardia sp. NPDC050413
CGCTTCGAGCGCTGTTCGCGCGGCCGGGCCGCTGCGCCGCTTCGCGGCGGACCCTCCTCGAGGTCGGGTCGTGCGGGGCTGGGAGGGCGGTCATGACGGACTTAAGTGGCTCCCCGCCTCACACCCTCTCGAGCACTGCCGAGGCCCCGATACCGCCCGCCGCGCAAATGCCCAACAGCGCGGTCTCTTTCCCGCTCCGAGCCAGCTCATTGGCCATGGTCGTCACCATTCGGGCGCCGGTGGCGCCGAACGGGTGGCCGAGCGAGATGGAGCCGCCGTGCACGTTCAAGGTGTCGATATCGACGGACCCCACCGCTTCATCGCGGTCGAGCCGGTTTTTGGCCCACTCCGTACTCTCCAACATACGAAGCACCGAAAGGGTCTGCGCTGCGAAGGCTTCATGGATGTCGACGAGGTCGATATCGCCCAGGGACATCCCTGCCTTCTCGAGCGCGCGCGGCATCGAGATCGCCGGTCCGATGAGTACCTGGTCCGCTGGGTCGACGCTCACATAGCTCCACGAACGGAAGGCGGCCAGCGGCGTGAGCCCCAGTGCCCGAGCCTTCTCCTCGCTCATCAACAACACCGCCGACGCACCATCGGTGAGCGGGCTCGCGTTACCTGCGGTGACCGTGCCGTTCTCGGCGAAGACCGGCTTCAGCGCGGCCAGCTTCTCCACGCTCGTATTCGGCCGGACCAAACCGTCGGTCGCGATCCGCTTGCCGGACAGCGTCTCGATCGGCACGACCTCGTCATCGAATCGGCCCGAGGCGATAGCGGCGGCCGCGCGCTGGTGGGAGCGGGCGGCGAAAGCGTCCTGGTCGGCGCGGGAGATACCGTTGATCCTTGCCATCTTCTCGGCGGACTCACCCATCACCTCACCGGTGGTCCGCTCGGAGATCTTGGGCTGACGCGGCAGGATGTCGGTGAACGGCGCGAGCTGACGCACGACGTCGAGATAGTCCTTGGCCGACGGTTTCCCGAGCGCGACGGGTGCGACCGCGTGCACCACTTTCTGCGGCAGTTTGATCTCGGCATTGCTGGTGGAGTCGCTGCCACCGGCGATCATGATGTCGTATTCGCCGCGTTCGATCGCTGCGGCCGCCGAGGTGACGGCCTGCAGTCCCGACGCACACGCCCGGGTGACCGTGTACCCCTCGCACCCGAAATCCAGATTCAGATCCAGGGCCACTTCGCGCGCGATGTTCGGCGCATGACTGGGCAGGATCACCCCGCCCCACACAATGGACTGGATCTCGGCGGGCGCGATGCCGGTGCGCGCGAGCAGACCACGCACCGCCGCACCGGCCAGGGCGATACTGTCGAGCCGGGTCAGGTCGGTGAACGCGCGGACGAACGGGGTGCGGGCACCCGCGATCACGACGGCGCGGCGGCGGTTCTCGGCCATGGGAGTCCTTTCGTCTGAACCCCCACAGTATCCGATACCAGCGGTACTGGGTACCGTTTCGGTCAGGCGGGCGTGATCTCGAGACCGATGGTGCCGTCCTTGCCCCGGCGCAGGTTGCTGAAGAAGATCACCAGCGGGCCGGTGAGCCGGTACTTGCGCCGCAGCAACGAGCGGACCTGCTCGGTTTCGGCCCCGTCGAGTACGCGCGCGGTACCCGACACCACCGCACCGTGCGTCTTACCGCGCGCATCGCACGGCTGCACGGTCACCTCGGGGTTGCGGCGGATGCGCTTGACCTTCCAGCTGTCGGTCACCGTCCACACATACAGCTTGTCCTCGCGCGACACAGCCCACACCGGGGTGCCGACGGGCGTGCCGTCCTTACGAAAAGTGGTGAGCAGAACATAGTTCGCGGTCGCAACCTCGCCCAGGCGGTTCGTCATTCTCTGAGCCTAGCGGTGCGAAAACTGGTACGGGCGGGGCGGCGGAAAGGTTCGTAGGCTCGGATTCATGAGCGATGCCGCAGTGCCGATTTTGTGGAGTGGTGATCTCGCGGCCACGTTGGCGTTCTACCGGACGCTGGGGTGGACGGTGACCCACGAGCAGACGCGGCCGTACGCGTACGGGGTGGTCGAGGGTCATGGGACCGCGTTGCATTTCTCGCCTGCCCCCGGCGGGGTCGAGCTTCCCCTCGAACATGTCGCGGCGCTGCTGCTGGTCGACGACGTCGCCGACCGGCACGCGAAGTTCACGGCCGCGCTGCGCGCCGAATACGGCAGGATCCCCGTGAAGGGTTGCCCGCGGATCACCCGTTTCCGGCCAGGGCAGTCGCGATTCACGCTGGTCGATCCGGTCGGCAATACGGTGCTGGTGATCCAGCGCGACGAACCGGAGTCCCTCGAATACGGCGGTTCCCGCGATCTCGACGGCCTGCCGAAAGTTCTCGACAATGCCCGCATCTTCCGCGATTTCAAGAACGACGACCGCGCCGCCACCCGCGCCCTGGAAACCGGTCTACGCCGTTTCGGCGCCACCGCAGCCGCGGCCGACTTGGCCCGCGCCTACGCCGCCCTGGCCGAACTCGCCGTCGCCGCAGGTGATTCCGAGCGCCTCGCGCACTGGAAATCCGCAATGAACGCCCTCTCCCTCACCGCCGAGGAGCGCGCCGCCCTGTCTGCCGACGCCGCGGCATCGGACCAGCTGGCCACATGGCTCGCGACCACCGACTGATCGACCTGCTCCCAGCCGCTCGCCGAACGGTGGGTCGCCATCGGGTTGATCGCGAAACCGGAGGATTCGGCTACCGGTCGGATCGGTCGGCAACAGATCGGCAGGCCCATCAGCATCTGACCGGCCCCGACCTGGAATTCGTAGTCGACATCGACCCCCCGGCATCGATCGTCAGCACGCGCATCGTAGGTTTCGACCGGCGCCGTACCTGGCGGAACAGTAAGCTGCCACCGTGCAGGGGCGGAGCAGTAAGCAATTCATCAGGCGTTGCGTAGCAACAACATTCGCGGCCGTCGCCGTGGTCGGTGCGATTCCGGTGACCGTCGCCCAGGGACAGTCGCACTCCTGTGCCGACGGTTGGCAGGCCGACGTGCTCGCCGCCGATCTGGGCGCTCTGGAAAACCTCGAGTACGACGGAGCGGGCGGCTTCTACGTCAGCGGCCTCCTGCGCGGTGAAATCCTGCACGTCGACGCGGCAGGCACCGTCACACTCGTCCTGTCCGGCCTCGACCATCCGGCGGGCCTTCGATTGTCCGGTGACACACTGTATTTCGTCACCGGCGACGGCAGCACCCCGAACGGTGGCGGCACCCTGCGCGCACTGGATCTGCCGACCGGCACTGTCACCATCCTGCTCCCCGATCTGGTCCAACCCAACGGCCTGCTCCTGCTGCCCGACGGCGACCTGTTGATCTCCCAGCTGTCGGTCCCGTGGCCGCCGGTCGGCATCAGCCGCTACCGCCCGTCGACCGGCGAGTTCACCCTCGCCTGGTCCCCCGTGCACCGCCCGAACGGCCTGGCCGCCTCCCCCGACGGCCGCTCGATCTACACCGACGACATCGCCCTGTCCCAGGTCCTGCGCATCCCGCTGGACGCACCGGACGAACCCGAGGTCGTCGCCACCGTCACCGACGGATTCCTCCCCGTCCTCGACGACCTCGACGTGTCCGCCGACGGAACCGCCTACGTCATCGGCGACTACTCGGGCAATGTCTACCGCGTCGACACCACCACCGGCTCCTGGTGCACCATAGCCACCGGCTGGACCACCCCACCCACTCCGCTGCCGTCCCCACCGCCGATCGGCCCCACCTCGGCTCGTCTCGCCCCGGACGGCCCGTCTTGGTCCCTCTACGTCACCAGCATCGACGGCACCCTCCGCCGCCTCCGCCCACCCCCGACCCTCGACCTCAGCCCACCGACCCACCAACTTTGACCTCTAGCCGGACACCACTGCAGGCCTTCAGCTCCCGGTGAACAGAAGGCTGCCCGACCCACGTTCCGGCTGGTTTCCTCTCACTGAACAAACGAAAGCACTGACCGGACTATCCGTTTCGATGCGGAGATCGGAGCGGAACCATGAGCCCCAGGTGGGCCCGGCAGGAAGGGTTCGGGATTCGCCTCGACTGGGGGCCGACGGGAGCTGCAGTGATCGGCGCGGGTGCGGCGTGTGTCGTGGTGGTCGATGTGTTGTCGTTCAGTACCGCGGTGTCTGTTGCCGTCTCGGCGGGCATAGCGGTCTACCCCTATCGGTGGCGTGACGATTCCGCGCAGGTGTTCGCCGCGCGGCACGGTGCCGAGCTCGCCGTCGGGCGACGTGCTGTCGATGCCGCCCATCCGTGGTCACTGTCCCCGGCGGCGCTCCGCCGAGCACCGTTCACCGATCGCCTCGTCCTGCCCTCCCCCAACGGCTCCACCATCGCCTCGGCTGTCGTGGGGGCGCCCGTCGTCGCGGCCTGTCTTCGCAATGCCGAAGCGGTCGCCACGTGGATCGCCGAGCGGCGGTGGGGCACGCCCGAGCAGCCGATCGCGATCGTTCCCGCCGGTGAGCGCTGGGCGGACGACGCGACACTTCGGCCCGCTGTCGAGGACCTGCTCGGCGCGGGAGCCCTCGTGGCCGCGCTGATCGAGCGAGGTTGCGGTCGCCCCTCGCCCGAAGCTCGTTCCGCCGCACACGCTTTCCTGTCGGTGACGGACATCGGCACGGAGCTGGACGAGTGTGCGTCGGGCCGAGAACTTCGATCGGGTGGGTTCGGGGACGATGTCGACATCGCGGCGCAGATCGATGGGGACACCGTCGTTCCGGTCCTCGCCGACGGCGCGTTCACCGATCACAGCCTCTGAGCCGCCCTCCTCGCCGGCCGGTGGGCGGTGAGTCGCGTCCGCTGACCCACCGCCCCGGTTCTACTGATTCGCGCCGATCACCCCGCCGATCACCGCACCGATGATGCACCCCGGAATGGCGCTGACCAGCAGGAAGATCAGGCCGATGAGTGCGCCGACGACGCAGCCGATGGCGACGCCCGCGACGATATTGCCGGTCTGATCGATGTGCTGCAGAGCCGCCGGGTTCGGGGCGGGTGCGTTGACGGGCGTGAGGGTGAGCGACGTTGCGGTAGCGTCGATTTCGGGAATCACCTGCACGGCGGGACCAGCGACCATGGCCACCGTGGTTGGGATGAACCCGACCCGCGCGCCGTCCGGGGAGAGCACGGCCACACCCGCGTCAGGGGTGAGTTCGAAAGTGCCCGAGGTCAATTCGACCGTCGCCTCCGACCCGTCCGAGGCGAGGGCAGCGGTGTAGGCGACGGCGCCGTCGACACCGGCGAGCGACGGACCGGCCACGGGAGCGCCGTGGGCGGTGGCGGCGGTGATACCGGTCGCGGCGACGGTGAACAGACCGGCGGCCAGCAACTGCGTGAATTTCATGGGATGTCCCTCCGATGCGCTGATCCGACTACCCCGGGACCAGCTCGACACCACCATGATGCGCTATTGCTATGGGCTATAAGTCCGATTCGACAGAGGATACCGATCAGTTTCGCGAGGTCAGCACGCTCGGCCCGTCGGCGGTGACGGCGATCGTGTGCTCACTGTGGGCGCAGCGCGATCCATCGGCCGAGCGGATGGTCCACCCGTCGGCGTCGGTGTAGACCTTGTCGGTGCCCGCCGCGAACCAGGGCTCGATGGCGATGGTGAGCCCCGGCCGCAGCAGGAAACCGCGTCCGGCCCGGCCGTTGTTGGCCACGTGCGGATCTTCGTGCATGGTCCGCCCGATGCCGTGCCCGCCGTATTCGGTGTTGATCGGATACCCGTATCCGCGTGCGACATCGGCGATCGCGGCCGAGATGTCGCCCAGCCGGTTGCCGGGCTGCGCGGCCGCGATCCCGGCGGCCAGCGCCTCCTCGGTGGCCCGCACCAGCCGCTGATCGTCGGCCGAGCCGGTGCCGACGGTGAACGAGATCGCCGAGTCCGCGCTCCAGCCGTCGATGGTGACGGCCAGGTCGGCGGTGAGCAGATCACCGTCGCGCAGCACGTAATCGTGCGGAAGCCCGTGCAGGACAGCGTCGTTGACGGCCAAGCACACCGTATTGCGGAACGGTCCACGCCCGAACGAGGGCGAGTAGTCCCAGTAGCACGACACCGCACCACGTTCGCGAATCCGTTCGCGCACATAGGCTTCCAGCTCCAGCAGGTTCACCCCCACCAGCGCCCGTTCGCGCACGCCGGCCAGTACGTCCGCGACGAACCGGCCGGTCACCCGCATCCGTTCGATCTCCTCGGGAGTCTTCAACTCCACCATCACGCCTCCACTCGGTATTTTCATACCGACACTAGCCGTGCCGGTATAAAAATACCAAGCTCAGCGGTTGAGATTGCCCATGTCGACCGGGATCTGCGCGCCCGTCACCTGACCCGCCTCGTCCGAACACAACCACGCCACCGCCGCCGCGATCTCCTCCGGCTGACAGATGTAGCTGGGCAGCGCGTTCATGAACATGGGCCCGAGCGTGCTCGCGTGCTCCTCGAGCAGCGGGCCCATCTCGCCCATCTGCATCCCGGTCGCCACGCCCGCCGGATGCACGGTGTTCACCCGGATGCCGTACCCGCCGAGCTCGTTGGCCATGGTCTTGGCCAGGCCGGTGATGGCGTGTTTGCTGGCGACGTAGTGGCCGACGAACGGCATGCCCTTGAGCCCGGCCACCGAACTGGTGAACACCATCGCGCCGCCGCTGCCCTGCGCGATCAGGTGCGGCACAGCGGCTTTCGCGGTATGCCACACGCCGGTCAGGTTCACATCGATGGTCTCGCGCCACTGTTCGGGCGTGATTTCCCACGACAGTGCCGCCGAGCAGATGCCCGCGTTGGCGACCACCACGTCGAGCCTGCCGAGCTGCTCGATACCCGCTGCCAGCGCGGTCGAGAGCGCGTCGAAATCGCGCACGTCGACCTTGCTGGCGACGATCCGGCGACCGGCGGCTTCGACGAGCTTCACCGTCTCGGCCAGGTCGTCTTCCGTCGCCCCCGCGTACCCGGTGCTACCGAATTCCGCGCAGGCGTCGACGGCGATCACGTCGGCGCCTTCCTCGGCGAAGCGCACCGCCTCGGCCCTGCCCTGTCCGCGCGCCGCGCCCGTCACGAAGACCACCTTGTCCTCGAACCGTCGTGCCACGTTCCTACCTCCGAACCTCGTCGTCCTTCATGAACACTTCACCACCACGGAACGGGCCGTGCGGTACGAAACCGGATTTCGGCGGCTTCGGGTCCTACGCGGCGGCAGGATCGTGGGCGAAGCTCGCCCACGCCCGGACGACGATCTCCCCCGAGGCGTCGACACCGGTGAGGGTGACATCGACGCGCGGCTCGCCGTCCTGGATGTAGTGCTGGGTGATGTGGCCGGAGCAGGTCACGGTGCCGCCCGGCGGCAGGGCGCGCAGCACGCGGGTGCGGAAGCGGCGGATGTTCTCGGCGCCGAGCCAGTCGGTGGCGTAGGTGGCGAGCAGTTCGGCCGAATGCGGTGTGCTGTCCTCGGAGACAACGGATTCGGTGACCGACGCCCACGACTCGGCGACGAGCCCGCCGGTGCGGTCGAAGTACTGGACGAGAGATTCGGAGCCGTCCGGATCGTGCCGGTCGATCGCGCGGACGGCGGTCAGCCGATCACCGGCGCGCGGCGGCGGCCCGAAGAACCGGTGGTCGGTCTCGGTCCGGCCACCGGTGACGCGCCCACCCGCGGGCAGGAACATCGGCGGGACCACGGGCCGCTCGGCGAGCCGGTAGGCCGGATCCCGCGACAACGCCCGGGCCGCGAACAACCGGATGTCCTCGGTGTCCAGATCGACGGCCACCGCCCTACCTGCGTGCACGCTCACGATCACTCCTCTCGTCCTGCTCGGCCGCCACGCTAGGCGGCCGCCGGTGTTGTGACCGGTTCCTCTCCCGCTGATCGGGACATCGCGACGCGGGCGGGAAAACATGTCCACTGACCGGGACGACCCCATCACCGCCGACCCCCGACGGGCACACCATCGGCGCAGCTCATCCCCACTCCGCCCGAACATGGAGGTTTCGATGCCGGAGAACCCGCCGAACGGCCGAACCCAGTCCGCCACACCCGAATTCCGGGAGATCGAGGCCGCTGCCGCACCCACCCGCTTCGCCCGCGGCTGGCACTGCCTCGGCCTGCTCTCGTCGTTCCGCGACGGTGTGCCCCACGAGGTCAAGGCTTTCGGCACCACCCTGGTGGTGTTCCAGTCCGAGACCGACGGCGCACTGCACGTGCTCGACGGTTTCTGCAGGCACATGGGCGGCAACCTCGCCCACGGCACCATCAAGGGCGACTCGATCGCCTGCCCCTTCCACGACTGGCGCTGGGGCGGCAACGGCAAGTGCACGGCGATCCCGTACGCGCGCCGGGTCCCCCCGCTGGCCAAGACCCGCTCCTGGCCGACGCTGGAACGCAACGGCCAGCTCTACATCTGGCACGACCCGCAGGGCAGCAAGCCCACCGACGCGGTGACCATTCCGGAGATCGAGGGCTACGGCAGCCCGGAATGGACCGACTGGACGTGGAACTCGATGCTCATCGAAGGCTCACACTGTCGTGAGATCGTCGACAACGTCGTCGACATGGCGCACTTCTTCTACGTGCACTACGCGTTCCCGCGCTATTTCAAGAACGTCTTCGAGGGCCACGTCGCCACCCAGTACATGCGCTCGACGCCGCGCCACGACATCGAAGTCGGCACCAGTTACGACGATCCGAACTCGACGTTGCGTTCGGACGCTTCGTATTTCGGCCCCTCCTACATGATCGATTGGCTGTGGAGCGAGGCCAACGGCATGACGATCGAGACGGTCCTCATCAACTGCCACTACCCGGTCAGCGAGAACTCCTTCGTGCTGCAGTACGGCGCGATGGTGAAGAAACCGCAGGGCATGTCCGATGCCGACGCCGAGGCGATGGCCGCGCAGTTCGCGCGCGGTGTGGAGGTCGGCTTCGAGCAGGACGTCGAGATCTGGAAGAACAAGGCGCCGATCGACAACCCGCTGCTCTCGGAGGAGGACGGGCCGGTCTACCAGCTGCGCCGCTGGTACAAGCAGTTCTACGTCGATGTCGACGAGGTCACCGAGGACATGACCAAGCGCTTCGAATTCGAGATCGACACCGAGCGGGCCGTCACCAGCTGGGAGGCCGAGGTGGCCGACAACATCGCCCGCGGCCGGGTCGTCGACACCACCGCCTGATCCGCACCCCCACCCGAGAGAAAGCACCACCCATGACCAACGTGCTCGACAACATCATGGCGATCGCCGACCGCCTGCGCGAGCAGAGCCCCGAGGCCGAACGCCTCGGTCAGCTGCCCGACGCGACCGCGAAGATGCTGAAGGCGGCCGGCCCGATCCGGTTGCTGCAGCCCAAGAAGTACGGCGGGTTCGAGGCCCATCCGCGCGAGTTCGCCGAGACGGTGATGGCCGCCGCCTCGCTCGACCCGGCCACCGGCTGGATCTGCGGCATCGTCGGCGTGCACCCGTGGCAGCTGGCCTTCGCCGATCCGAAGGTGCAGGAGGAGGTGTGGGGCTCCGACAGTGACACCTGGATGGCCTCGCCCTACGCACCGACCGGCATCGCGCGCCCGGTGGAGGGCGGTTACATCTTCAACGGCCGCTGGCAGTTCAGCTCCGGCACCGATCACTGCGACTGGATCTTCCTCGGCGCCATGCTCGGTGACGCCGAGGGCAAGATGGCGATGCCGCCGACGATGCTGCACATGATCCTGCCGCGCGCCGACTACACCATCGTCGAGGACTCGTGGAATGTGGTGGGGCTCAAGGGCACCGGGTCCAAGGACATCATCGTGAAGGACGCCTTCGTGCCGTCCTACCGGGTGATGAACGGCGATCACGTGATCGACGGGACCGCGCAGCGCGAGTACGGCGTCACCGACACGCTCTACAAGATGCCGTGGTCGACGATGTTCCCGCTCGGCATCAGCGCCGCCGTGGTCGGCATCGCCGAAGGCGCGCTCGCCGCGCACCTGGACTACCAGCGGGAACGGGTCGGCGCCCAGGGCACCGCCGTCAAGGACGACCCGTACGTGCTGTTCGCGATCGGCGAGGCGGCGGCCGATATCAATGCCGCGCGCCAGGAGCTGCTGGCCAACGTGGATCGCGTGTGGGACCTGGTCGACGCCGGGAAGGAGGTCGGCTTCGCCGATCGCGCGGCGGGCAGGCGCACCCAGGTGCGTGCCGCGTGGCGGGCGGTGATGGCGGTGGACCAGATCTTCGCCCGGTCCGGCGGCAACGCGCTGCGCATGGACAAGCCCCTGCAGCGCTTCTGGCGCGACGCGCACGCCGGCCTCAACCACGCCATCCACGTGCCGAGCACGGTCTACCACGCCTCGGCGCTGAGTTCGCTCGGCATCGACCCCGCCCCGAACCTGCGCTCGATGATCTGAGCGAATACCGAAGAAGGACAACGCACATGACAGATATCAAGAGCCTCGGCTATGTGAAGATCCAGACCGCCGACATGGACCGCTGGCGCAAGTTCGCCTTCGAGGTCCTCGGTTTCGCGCAGGGCAGCGGCCCCGACGAAGACGCGCTGTACCTGCGAATGGACGAGCGCGCGGCCCGGATCGTGGTGGTGCCGGGCGAGTCCGACGCGGTGGTGACCATCGGCTGGGAGGTGCGCGACCACGCCGCCCTCGTGCGGGTGCAGGAGGCCGTGACGGCGGCCGGTATCGCGGTGAAGCCGCTGTCGGTCGAGGAGGCCGACGCGCGACGGGTCGAGGAGGCCATCACCTTCCAGGACCCCACCGGCGCCACCCTCGAGGTGTTCCACGGCGCGCTGCTCGACCACAGCCCCGTGGTCACCCCGTTCGGCGCGAAGTTCGTCACGGGCGCACAGGGTCTGGGCCACGTGGTGCTGCCGACGATAGACCTGGGCGGTGCGTTCGAGTTCTACACCGAGGTGCTCGGCTTCCTGCCGCGCGGCGCCTTCCGTATTCCCGCGCCGCCGGAATACGGGCCGGTGCGGATCCGGTTCCTCGGTGTCAACGAACGCCATCACAGCCTGGCGCTGTGCCCCGCGCCGCACGGCGGGGCGCCGGGCCTGATCCACATCATGGTCGAGGTCGACAGCCTCGACGCGGTCGGCCAGGCCCTCGACCGGGTGAGCAAGGACGGCTTCTCGGTGTCCTCCACGCTCGGCAGGCACACCAACGACAAGATGGTGTCGTTCTACGTCCGCGCGCCCGGCGGCTGGGACATCGAGTTCGGCACCGAAGGCATGCGGGTCGACGAGCAGTACTACACCGCCGAGGAGATCACCGCCGACAGCTACTGGGGCCACGACTGGTCCGGCAGCGAGCCGCTCGCGGCGATGTAACCGGCACACGCGCCGACCGGCCCCCGTTCCGAGCCCTCGCTCGGAACGGGGGCTTCGTGTTTTCGCCATGCGATGCCCGCTTTTCTGTGACAGCTACCACAGGAGGTGGTATAAATAGGCATATGCCTAATCGAAATATGCGCTAGGCATCAGCTCGTTGATCCGAATGGAGAGCTCATGGTCATCCAGGCCGAGGCCACCACCCCGAGCGCGATTCTCGATCGCGCGTCCCTGCTGCTCGACGCCTTCGACGGGCCGGGCAGGCTCACCCTCGCCCAGATCGTGCGCCGTACCGGCCTACCCCGGTCCTCGGCGCACCGCATGCTGGAGCGGTTGGTGCAGTTGCGTTGGCTACGCCGCGAAGGCCGTGACTACGAGCTCGGCATCCGGCTGATGGAACTGGGATCGCTGGCGGTGCACCAGGATCGGCTGCATCGCGCCGCCATGCCCTTCCTGCACGAATTGCACCGTGCCACCGGATTCGTCGTGCACTTGGCGGTGCTCGACGGCGCCGACGTGGTGTATCTGGACAAGATCGGTGGCGACTTGGCCGCGGCCGTGCCCACCCGCGTCGGCGGCCGGCGGCCCGCGCACTGTACGGCGGTCGGCAAGGCGATCCTCGCCTCGGCCGACGAGCGCCGCCTCGCGGAAATCCTCACCGCCCAGGGCTCGCGGACCCGCTACTCGATCAACTCCAGGGCCCGACTCGATGCGGAACTGGCTAAAGTGCGGGCGCACGGCGTCGCCGTGGAACGCGAGGAATCACTGCCCGGTTTCGGCTGTATCGCCGCACCGATCGGCGACCTCGGCCAGGCCGCCGTGGCGGCGGTCTCGGTGTGCGGCCCCGTGGATCGGATGCTGTTCGACCACCGTCTGAGCGCCCCGGTTCGCACCACAGCGCTCAATATCTGGCGCCATGTCGACGACGGCCAGGTACGAGTGCGCCCGACGCTGCAACAGCACCCCCGCCCGTTGAATATCGGCCCACGCCCCCTTGCGCCGACCGGTCAGCGAGCACGCGACTACGCCTGATCGAGGTACTCCGCCGTCATCGAGGCACTCCGGCCGTCACTCCCCCACGATGCGTCCGGTTCGCGAGCGCGCATGTGCCGCCACTCCGCTTCCGGTACGGGTGGCGGTCGCGTCGGCTGGGGTGTGGTCGATCAGCACAACGCCCCGGCCGACGTCGACGGTGCGTTACCCGCGCACCGGCTCGTTGACGCAGAAGCTGTGGCAGATGCGGTCGCGCACAATGACTTCCGGGTGTTCGGGATCGAACCAGCGGTCCACATGGGCCCAGTGGACGGGGTGCATGAGATACGCGCCGTCCAGCCCGTCGAGGTCGGTGAATTCCTGTTCCCAGACATGCGTCCACGACGCGGATCCGGTCGCGCGGGTGGTCCGGCTCAGCTGCCAGGACCGGATGGTGGAGATGTAGCGGGGCATGCGCAGCAGATCGGCCTCGAACCGGTCGACCGTCTCCGGCGCGGTAGCGGGTGAGACACGCAGCAGCAGAACGCGATGCACCGATCCGGTGGGCGGTTCGGCGGCGCCGCCGATGCCTGCCCGGTACTCGGCGCCGTCCACGTGGGCGATCCCGTCGACCACCGAGTCCCACTGTGCTGCAACGCTTTCCCAGGAGGACGCATCGTCGAAGCGCAGGTGCACCAGGATGTCCCCGCCGTTGCGCACGCCGTGCAGGGTCGGTTGGACAAGGACCCGGCGGGCCGGTGACGCGAGCGCGCGGGCCCGCAGATCCGCGAGTACCCGGTCGGCATCGGCCGTAGGGGCCAGGTGAACGAGCCGGACGACGTCAAACATTGCCGAGCCTTTCGATGTCGGCGGGTGCGGCGCCGGTGGTCCTGGTGCGTTCGAGGACGAGATCGTCGACGTCGTCCCACCAGCGCCGCACCGATTCGTCGAGGCGGCCCTGCCAGGTCATCGCCCACCAGCCGGCGGCACCGTCGAGGACCCAGGTGGCGGTCACCGTGTTGCACTCGTCCGGGAACCAGACGGGCGGGCTCACGACCAGCCGTTCCAGTGTCATACCGCGGGCCCGTGCACCCGGCGCGTACCCGCTCAGATACGTGTCGACGAACTCCTCGGCCCGGCCGGGTCTGGTGACGACGGTGTCGATGACATAGACGTTCGTGGTGTCCATCCGCCGACGATAGGCAGCCGTCGCGGCAGGTCGGCGGGTTGTTTCCGCCCAGCGGGAGAACCCGGTCCGGCGCACCGGGCTCCCGCCCTACGGTGAGGCGCACGACGCGCCGACCGACCGCGTCGGCACATTCACAGGAGGATCAGTGACAATCCGTGACTACCCGACGACGGGGCCCGGTGCCGTGCCGGATCCCGAGGTGGCGGCGATGCTGGCCGTCCTCGACGCGGGATTTCCCGATGTGGCCGCGATGTCGGCCGCCGACGCGCGGGCCGCGATCTTCGCGAGACGTGCTGCGCCACAGCGACTTCCCGATCTTCCGTCGGTCAGCGACGTGATCGTCGACGGACCAGGTGGTGCGTTGACGGTGCGGGTGTACCGACCTCACGCCGACGGGCCGCCCCGGCCGGTGATCGTGTTCGCACACGGCGGCGGATTCGTCTTCTGCGATCTCGACAGTCACGACGAGTTCTGCCGCTCCATGGCAGTGGGTGTCGGGGCGGTGGTCGTCGCGGTCGACTACCGCCTCGCCCCGGAACATCCCGGTCCCGCCGCCCACGACGACATGCTCGCAGCATTCCGGTGGGCAGCCGAACACATCACCACCTACGGCGGCGACCCGGCGCGCATCGCGCTGGCGGGTGACAGCGCGGGCGGCAACCTCGCCGCCACGGTCGCGCTCGCGGTGCGTGACGGAAACGGCCCGCCGCCTGCCGCGCAGATCCTGCTCTACCCGGTGATCGACGATGATTTCGACACCGAGTCCTACCGCCGCTTCGGCACCGGCCACTACAACACCACCCGGGCGATGCGCTGGTACTGGCAGCAGTACGCCCCGCACGGCACCGACGACGTGCGCCTGGTCCCCACCCGCGCCGAAACCCTCGCGGGCGTGGCACCGGCCGTCGTGGTGACCGCCGAACTCGACCCGCCGTGCTCGGCGGGCGATGCCTACGCCGCGCGCCTGGAAGCCGATGGCGTGCCGGTGCGCCACCGCCGCTACGACGGTCTGTTCCACGGCTTCCTGACCGTCCCGTCCCTGGCCGCGACCCAGTCGGCCCGCACCGAGATCTGGGCGATGATCCGCGAAACCCTCGGCCTCGACTAGACCCGATCCGGGCCAACCTGCGATGCCTACTCGGGCGCGTCCGGGTGCCCGCCGGCCGCCTGTACACGCTGCTCGATCTCACGCCAGCGTCCGGGCGTGGGGTGCGGGTACTCGGCGCGGTCGTCGTGTTCGGCGCCTGCCAGGATCGTCGCGGCCTGGTCGATCTCGTCGATCAGCTGCTGGGCGAGTTCGCGTTCGGCGGCGTAGTGGCGCTGGGCCCACTGCAGCACGATCTGCGAATAGGCCCAGCCCGGTTCCGATTTGGCGGCTTCGGCGTCGACGGCGGCGCGCTGCTCGAGCTGGTCGACGTCGGCGATGTGGTCGCGCAGAATCTGCTTGAGCCGCTCGGGTGAGCCGAGGTGGCCGAACATGACGCGCAGCAGCACATGGTGTTTGAGCACCGAGGGATCGACGGGCGCCTCATTCCACCAGGTGGTGACGGCGGTACGGCCCGCGTCGGTGATCTGGTACAGCCTGCGCCCGCGCATGGCGTTGTCGCTGTCGAGCCGGGAGGAGGCGAAACCGTGCTGTTCAAGCTTCTTCAGTTCCGCGTAGATCTGGCTGTAGGACGGGGTCCAGTAGAAGTAGCGCAGGCTCCAGTCGGCCCACTTCTTCAGGTCGTAGCCGGAGATCTCCTCTTCGAAGGAGAGCATCGCCAGGACCGCCCAACTGGTCGGCGGCAGGTTGGGCACGCCGGGGTCGGGGTCGGTGTTCGGCACCGGTGCATGGTAGCAACCGGCCCGGTCACCTCGGCTGTGTCGGCAACCGCTCACCGGGAGGACATCTTGAGAGCCGCACCGCCCGCCACCGATTCTGGGGGTATGAATGCAGACAATGTCGTCGTCGACGCAGGTGTTCCCAGCCCGGCCGAGCTGCGCGCGGTGCTCGGGCATTTCGCGACCGGGGTGGCGGTGATCGCCGCGCACGACGGCACCCGGCCGATCGGTTTCACCTGCCAGTCGGTGGTGTCGGTGTCGCTCGACCCGCCGTATGTGTCGTTCTGCCCGGCCAAGAGCTCGACGAGCTGGCCGTTGCTGCGCCGCACGGGGACGCTGTGCATCAACATCCTGGCCGAGGATCAGCGGGCGGTGTGCGGCCGGTTCGCGGTGAGCGGCGGCGACAAGTTCGCCGGTGTCGAGTGGAGTCCCGCGGGCAACGGCGCACCTGCCCTGCACGGTGCGCTCGCCCATATCGAGGCGTCGGTGGAACTCGAGCACGACGCGGGCGACCACACCGTCGTGCTTGCCCGGATCAGCGGTCTGCGTGCCACCGAGGGCGCGCGACCGCTGCTGTACTACCGGGGCGGTTTCGGCGGGTTCGCCGGCTGACACGGCAAACGGGGTGGTCGTCCGACGACGAACCACCCCGTCACCGGCGCTTCACGCCTCGAGAACGTCGAAACCCTTGTAGCCCGCGGCCGCCACCTCGGCGAGGATCTGCCCGTAGACGCCGAACCCGCCGACGAACGGCATGAACACCCTCGGCTTACCCTCGATATTGGCGCCCAGATACCACGAATTCGCTTCGAGCATCAGCGTTCCCGCTGCCCGGTCGGCGCATTCCCGCACCCAGGCCGCGACCGCGTCGGGACGGGCTTCCAGCGCCACCGCGCCCCGGTCGTCGAGGAACCCGATCGCCTCGGCCACCCAGTCGACGTGCAGTTCCGAGTGCAGCACCATGTTCGCCAGCACCGAGGGACTGCCAGGGCCGGTGAGGTTGAACAGGTTCGGAAACCCCGAGATGCCCAGTCCGAGATAGGTTTTCGGGCCTTCGGCCCAGGTCTCGTTGAGGGTGACGCCGCCCCGTCCGACGATGTTCATCCGCGAGACCGACCCGGTCATCGCGTCGAATCCGGTGGCGAGCACGAGGGTGTCGAGACGGTAGTGCGTCTCGGTGGTGTGCACACCGTCGGCATCGATGGCGGTGATCGGAGTGGCACGCAGGTCGATGAGCTCGACATTGTCGCGGTTGAAGGTCTGGTAATAGTTCGTGTCGGTGCAGATCCGTTTGGTGCCGATCGGATGATCGCGTGGGATCAGGATGTCGGCCACGCGCGGGTCGTCGATCACCGCGCGCACCTTCTCCTCCCAGAACAGCCGCGCGGTGTCATTGGCCTCGCGGGTGAGGAGCTGATCGGGGAAGGTCTTGGAGAACAGCACCCCACCCAGCTCCCACCGGCGCTGATACGCCTCGCGGCGCTCCTCGTCGGTCGCCTCGACCGCGAGCTTCGGGTGCGGCTGGTGCGGTGAGCCGCCGCCACTGGCCATCGACAGCCGCCTGCGCTCGGCGTAGTTCGCCTTCTGCGCCTGCCGCTGTTCCTCGGTGAGCGGCGTATTGCCTGCGGGGACACTGTAATTGGGCGTGCGCTGGAAGACGTGCAGACGCGCGACCTCCTCGGCCAGGCACGGAATCGTCTGGATCCCGGACGAACCCGTGCCGATCACACCCACCCGCTGCCCGGCCAGATCGACCCCGTCGTGCGGCCAGTGCGAGGTGTGCAGTACCCGACCCGCGAAGGTGTCGAGGCCCGGGATGGCCGGGGTGTTGGCGTTCGACAGCGGGCCGGTGGCCAGCACCACGAACCGGGCCGACACCGCGCGCCCGGTGTCGGTGCCGACCTGCCAGCGCAGCGTCGGCTCGTCGAGCACGATATCGGTGACGCGCGTACCGAATTCGATGTCGCGGCGCAGGTCGAAGCGGTCGGCGACGTGTTCGAGATAGGCCAGGATCTCGGGCTGGGTGGCGTACTTCTCGCTCCAGTTCCATTCCTGCTGCAGGTCCTCGTCGAAGGAGTACGAGTAGTCGACGCTCTCGACATCGCAGCGGGCACCCGGATAGCGGTTCCAGTACCACACGCCGCCCACGCCGTCGGCGACCTCGAACACGCGCACGGTGAGTCCTTGCTCGCGGAACTTGTGCAGGGCGTAGAGCCCGGCGATGCCCGCGCCGACGACGACCACGTCGACCTCGGCCGGACCCTTCCCTGGTGACGATGGGGTCTTCACTGTGCCTGCCTTTCGATGGAGACCGGTTCTCCGCCGCGACGCTAGGGATCCGGTCGGCATCCGAGCAGGTGGCCTTCCCGCTGACCGGCACGTTCGCCGGATCGTTGTCGCCTCCCGGTGATCGGGATGACCGGCATCACACCGGCGGACACCGGCTTACCGTCGAGACAAGTTCAGGCGGTATCAGGAGGAACAGTGGTGGACTGGAACGACGAGGTGGACGTGCTGGTCGCGGGCTCCGGCGGCGGCCTCGCGGGTGCGTACACCGCGGCCCGCGAGGGGCTCACCGTCGCGGTGGTCGAGGCGACCGACAAGTTCGGCGGCACGACAGCGTATTCCGGTGGCGGCGGCGTCTGGTATCCCTGCAACCCCGTCCTCGAGCGGGCGGGCACCGACGACACCCTCGACGACGCGCTCACCTACTACCGTGCCGTCGTCGGTGACCGCACCCCCGAGGACCTGCAGCAGACCTATGTGCGGCGCGGTCGCGACCTCATCGAATACCTGGAAGCCGGCGAGCATTTCGCGTTCCAGATGCTGCCCTGGCCCGACTATTTCGGCAAGGCGCCCAAGGCGCGGCTCGACGGTCAGCGCCACATCATGCCCACCCCGTTGCCCGCCGCCGAGCTGGGCGATCTGCGGGAATCCCTGCGCGGTCCGCTCGACACCGACCGGCTCGGGGCACCGCTGCCCGACCTGCTGATCGGCGGGCAGGCGCTGATCGGGCGGTTCCTGCGGGCGCTGTCGGGTTATCCGAACGTCACGTTGCACCTGTCCTCGCCGCTGGTCGAGCTGGTGGTCGAGGAGGGGGTGGTGACCGGTGCGATCGTCGAACGCGACGGGCAGCGCCACGCGATCCGCGCCCGCCGGGGCGTGGTGCTCGCCGCGGGCGGTTTCGAGCAGAACCAGCAGTTGCGCGAGCAGTACGGTGTGCCCGGACAGGCCCGGGACACCATGGGGCCCTGGGGAAATCAGGGGCTGGCGCACCAGGCGGGGATCGCCGCGGGCGCCGACACCGATCTGATGGATCAGGCCTGGTGGTCGCCCGGTCTGACCCATCCCGACGGGCGTTCGGCGTTCGCGCTGTGGTTCACCGGCGGCATCTTCGTCGATCGGAACGGCGAACGATTCGTCAACGAGTCCGCCCCCTACGACCGGCTCGGCCGCGAGGTGATCCGGCGGCTCGAGGCAGGCGAGATGACCTTGCCGTTCTGGATGATCTACGACGACACCGAAGACGAGGTGCCACCGATCAAGGCCACCAACGTGTCCATGGTCGAGACCGAGAAATACGTCGCCGCCGGCCTGTGGCACACCGCCGACACACTGGCCGAACTGGCCGCGAAGATCGGAGTGCCCGCCGACAAGCTCGAGGCCACCGTCGAACGGTTCAACAGCATGGTCGCCACCGGCGTCGACCCGGACTTCGGCCGCGGCGACGAGGCCTACGACCGCGCCTTCTCCAACGGCGAACCACCGCTGGTTCGCATCGACAAGGGCCCGTTCCACGCGGCAGCCTTCGGCATCTCCGATCTCGGCACCAAGGGCGGCCTGCGCACCGACAGCGCCGCGCGTGTCCTCGACCGCGACGGACAACCGATCCCCGGCCTGTATGCCGCCGGCAACACCATGGCCGCGGTGAGCGGCGAGGTGTACCCCGGCGGCGGCAACCCGATCGGGGCGTCGATGCTGTTCAGCCACCTCGCCGTCCTGGACATGCTGAGCAGTTAAGCCCCGGTCTCCTCGAAGGTGGCGCCACTGTGCGCTATCCGTTCGAGGGCGTAGGCCGGGTCGATCAGCGCCTCGGGCATGTGGATGCCCGGTGGCACGGCCGCACCGCGGAGCCCGAGCAACCGTTCGACCCCGAGTGCGATCCCGAGCGCGGTCAGCGGACGCTGCCCGTCCGGATGCGCGAGTGTGCGACGCACTCGCGCAGCGGCGCCCGAGAAGTCGGTTCCCTCGACGTCGACGATGACCTCGAGGGACGCTCCCGCGCCGCGCCGTCGGCCCGCGGACTCGCCGACCGCCAGGTCGAACCGGACGTTCGGCGCGCCCGTGGCCAGCGCGAGGCTCGGCACGTCCAGAATCGGAATGCTCTGCCCGGCGAGCACCACCCCGTCACCGACCCGTACGTCGGCGCGGGCGTCGTCGCCGCTGACCCAGGTGAACACGCCGTCGCGGCGGATCAGCCCCGCGGTGGTGACTGCCGACCAGCGCTCCAGATCCGCGATGCCCGCCGGTCCCCCGATATCGGAATCATCCAGTGCCGCAGCGATTCCGATGCGTTCGACCCGCTCGAACTCCGCCGCGACAGCGAGGGTGGCGAGCACGACGATCCCGGCGAGATAGTGACTGGCCACCAGGATCGGCGCCGCACTCGCCCGCCCACTGCCCGCGACGACCTCGGGAGCGATGTCGAGCAGGCCGCTGGACAGGCTCAGATACGGCACGCCGTGGCGCGCGGCGAAGCCGAGCCCGTGCAGATGGTCGTCCCACAGTGCCGCGACAACCGCGGAATACGCGGCGTCGGCGGGCAGACCGAGGTCGGCGCGAGCGATGTCGATGGTGACCGCGTTCGCGCCACCGAGGCTCTCGGCGACCCGGCGCGCGCGTTCGATGTCACGGCCCGCGATCGTGAGTTCGAGTTCCGGATACCACCGGCGCAGCAGCGTCGCCGTCCCCGCGCCCGCCTGCCCCGAGCCGCCCATGATCAGTACCGATGTCGCCTGTCGCGTCACGTCTTCTCCTTCGTCCCATCAAGCTACATTTTGCAACTTACACTTTGTAGCTAAACTGGGGCGACAACGCAAGGGAGGAAGATGCCGACCACGCCGACGCGCCTGTCCAGACCCGCCAGGCACGAACAACTGATCGAGACCGCGCTGGCGATCGTGCGCGCCGAGGGCGCCGACGCACTGACCCTGCTCAGCCTCGCCGAGGCCGCGGGGGTGAGCCGGCCGATCGTGTACGACCACTTCGGCACCCGTCCCGGACTGCTGCTCGAGCTGTATCGACGGCTCGACGAACGCCATCGGACCGCGACCGCCACCGCGCTGGCGAGCGCCGCCCCCACCCCGGCGGAGATCGCGCGCGTACTGAGCGGCGCGTACTTCGCGTGCGCCACCGACATGCCCGAATTCAGCGCGGTCTCCGCCGCGCTCAAGGGGAATCGGGACATGGAGACGATCCAGCGAGACCTGCTCGATGCCTATCTCACGGTGATGACGGACGCGCTGATCCCGCACAGCGACCTCGCGGCCGACGCTCTTCGACTGCGGTGTGTCGGCATTCTCGGTGCGGCCGAAACGATCGCCGAGGAGCTGAACGCGCGGCGCTGCTCCCTCGATGCCGCGATCGGAGCCCTCACCGATCTGATCGTCGGCAGCATCGCGACGGGCGTCGCGACCTAGATCTCCCGCTGGCTGGGAATCAGCCGCCCACCCACCCACCTGCCGTGATTGCGTTCATCGACCACTCCATCACCCATCTCCAGGAGCGACACGATGACATCAGCGGACCACATTCGAGACACGGTGCGGCGGTATGTGGAGACCGTTGGTACCGGGACGGCCGCCGACGTCGTCGCGCTCTACCGCGAGGACGCCACCGTGGAGGACCCGGTCGGCAGCGAGGTGCGAGTCGGTCACGCCGCGATCACCGAGTTCTACGCCGCCATCGAGTCCCTCGACACGTCGACGGAACTGCTGAGCATCCGGGTCGCGGGCAACAGCGCCGCGTTCAACTTCCGGGTGGTCACCCGCTTCGGCGAGCAGACCTTCACGCTCGAACCGATCGATGTGATGACCTTCGACGAGGACGGGCGCATCACCAGCATGCGGGCCTTCTGGTCGCAGGACGACATGGTAGTGAGCTGAGGAGCCCGAGAATGACTGCGAACCAGCAACAGTGGGACCACGAAGTCGGCTTCCTCGTCGTCGGCAGCGGTGCGGGTGGGCTCACGGGCGCGCTCGCCGCGGCCGACCGCGGCCTCGACACGCTCGTCATCGAGAAGGCCGCCTACTACGGCGGCAGCACGGCTCTCTCGGGTGGCGGTATCTGGGTGCCGAACAATCCGACCCTGCTGCGGGAGGGTCTGCGTGACGATCGCGCCGACGTGCGCGCCTATCTCGACGCGGTGGTCGGTGACCGCGTGCCGACCGCCAATCTCGACCGTTTCATCGACGAGGGCCCGCGCATGCTGCAGTTCCTCGAGACCAGCCCGCACCTGCGATTCCAGTGGTGCACAGGCTATTCCGACTACCACCCCGAGGCGCCGGGTGGTCGCCCGGCCGGCCGGTCGATCGAACCGCTGCCCGTCGACCTCAAACAGCTCGGCCCCGACGAGGATCTGCTGCGCCCGGCGGCCCTCGCCACCCCGCCGGGTCTGTTCATCACCTCCAAGGACTTCGTCCAGCTCAATATGGTGACCCGCACCTGGAAGGCGCGCTGGACCGCGCTGCTCACCGGGTTGCGCGCGATCAAGGCCATCGTGCTGCGCAGGCACATGGACACACTCGGCCGCGCACTGATCGCCCGGCTGCGCCTTGCCCTGCGAGACGCCGGGGTGCCGCTGTGGCTGAACACCCCGCTGCGGTCGCTGATCACCGACGACACCGGCGCGGTGATCGGGGTGCTCGCCGAGCGCGGCGGCCGCGAGATCCGCATCCGCGCCCGCGACGGCGTCCTGCTGGCCACCGGCGGGTTCGAGTACAACCAGGCCATGCGCAAGCAGTACCTGCCCGACGGTGGCCGCGACAATTTCAGCGCGGCCTCGGCAGACAACACCGGCGACGGCATCGTGGCCGGCGAGAAGGTCGGCGCCGCAGTGGATCTGATGGACGACGCCTGGTGGATGCCGTCGTTCCAGCGCCCGGAGGGTGTCAACCAGGTGCTGGTGTCGGAGCGGTCGATCCCGTGCTCGATCATCGTCGACAGCTCGGGCACCCGCTTCACCAACGAGGCCGCGCCCTATGTCACCTTCGTGCACGCCCAGCTGGCCGGCTCGCACGACCCGGCCTGGCTGATCTTCGATGCGAAAGCCAAGAGCCGCTACCCGATCGGCGGCATCGTGCCGGGCCAGAAGTTCCCGGCGTCCTGGCTCGAGAGCGGTCTTCTGCGCACCGGCGCGACGGTCGACGAGCTGGCGACGGCCATCAGTGTGCCCGCCCTCGGCTTGCGCGAGACCGTCGAGCGGTTCAACGGGTTCGCCCGCGACGGCCACGACGACGACTTCGGGCGCGGTGACAGCGCGTACGACAACTACTACGGCGACCCGACCCTGCCCCAGCCGACCCTCGACCCGCTCGACCGTGGCCCGTACTACGCGCTGCGGATTCGTATCGGTGATCTCGGCACCAAAGGCGGGCTGGTCTACAACGAGAACGCCCAGGTGCTGCGCGCCGACGGTTCCGTCATCGACGGGCTCTACGCGGCGGGCAACACGTCGGCCGCGGTGATGGGCAACGACTACGCGGGCGCGGGCGCGACCATCGGTCCGGCCATGGTGTTCGGGTACGTCGCCGCCGACCACGCCGCGGCCGCACGCTGACCCGGGGAAAGATCATGCAACCCATCCAGTGCGCCACCTGCGGAAACCGGGTGCTCGCCGAGAAGTTCAGTCCGAGTCACACCAGCGTGCAGTGGCTCGACGACGCCGAGTCCGCCTGCCCGGAGTTCGCCCGCCGGGCGGCCCTCGGCGAGCCGAGCAGCTGGATCCCGACCTGCCCGGCGCTGCGCGATTCCATCGAACGAGCTGTCGCCGCAGGCGAATTGGCGACCGATCAGCTCCGCAACGAACCGGTCCCCGGCCGCCTCGGCTGACCCACAGAACCAGGAGAACATCATGCACAGACTCGACGGTCATCGGGCGCTGGTCACCGGCGCCGGATCCGGTATCGGCCGCGCGACGGCGCTGCGCCTGCTCGACGAGGGCGCCACGGTGGTCGGCGCCGACGTGTCGGCCGACGGCCTCGCGGCCACCGCCACGCAGGCGAAGGACCGCGGCACGGGTGAACGTTTCAGCGTCGTCACCCTCGACATCGGCAGCGAGGAATCGGTGGTCGAGGGTGTCCGATCGGCCACCACCACCCTGGGTGGTCTGGATTCGGTGGTGAACGCGGCGGGCATCCTGCGGGCTTCGCACACCGAGCAGACCTCCCTCGAGTTGTGGAACCAGATCATCGGGGTGAATCTCACCGGCACGTTCCTGGTGGTCCGTGAGGCACTGCCCGCGCTGCTGGCCAATCCGCGCTCGACCATCGTGAACTTCAGCTCCACCTCGGCGGCCTTCGCGCACCCGTACATGGCGGCGTACGCGGCGAGCAAGGGCGGCATCCAGTCCTTCACCCATGCCATCGCCCTCGAGTACGGCGGCAAGGGTGTGCGTGCGGTGTCGGTGGCGCCGGGCAGCATCAAGTCCGGGATCACCGATGCCACCGGTGGTTACGTGCCCGCCGATGCCGACTGGTCGCTGTTCGCCAAGCTGTCTCCCGTGTTGCCGACCGAGCTCGAGTCCGGTGGCGCGGGCATGGGCGACCCGGACGCGGTGGCGGGAGTGATCGCCATGCTGGTGTCCGAGGACGGCGCGTTCATCACCGGCACCGAGATCCGCATCGACGGGGGAACCCACGCCTGATGAGCATCACCTATGACGGCACGTTGCGCGAATTGCCCACCGACGCAGGGGTTCTGCGTTACCACGAGGCCGGTGACGGCCCGCCCCTGCTGTTGCTGCACGGCTCCGGTCCCGGGGTGACCGGGTGGCGCAACTTCCGCGGCAATCTGGCCACCTTCGCCGAGCGGTTCCGCTGCCTGGTTCTCGAGTTCCCCGGTTTCGGGGTGAGCGACGACTTCGGCGGACACCCGATGGTGACCGCGCTGGACGCGGTGGCGCGCTTCGTCGACGGGCTCGGTCTGGAGCGGGTCGATATCATCGGCAACTCGATGGGTGGTGGCGTGGCGCTGAATTACGCCATCGCGCAACCGGATCGGGTGGGCAGGCTGGTGACCATCGGCGGGATCGGGCGCAACCTGTTCAGCCCCGGCCCCGGCGAGGGCATCAAGCTGCTGCAGGAGTTCACCGAGGAACCCACGCGGGAACGCCTGGTGCAGTGGTTGCATTCGATGGTGTTCGATCCGGCGATGGTGACCGAGGAACTCGTCGAGGAGCGCTGGACCCAGGCCACCGATCCCGCGACCCTGGACAGCGCCCGGCGCATGTACAGCAAGGCGGCGTTCACGGCGATGGTGCGGGCGATGGAAGCCTCGGACGCTCCCCCGCCCTGGGCCATGCTGCACAAGGTGCAGGCGCCGACGCTGGTCACCTGGGGCCGCGACGACCGGGTGAGCCCGCTCGACATGGCCCTGATCCCGATGCGCACGATTCCGCGCGCCGAACTGCACGTGTTCCCGAACTGCGGGCACTGGGCGATGATCGAGCGGAAGGAAGAATTCGAATCGACGGTGCTGGCGTTCCTCACGCGCTGACAGCGTCTCTTTCCACCTTCACTGTATACCGTAAAGGGGGCCTTGCCACAAGGCCCCCTTTGTGGCGCATAATCGTCGGCCGCAGCATTTCACCTGCGGAAACACCGAAAGTGAGGGCTTGTGCCGGAACACGGTCACGACGAGGAATTGCGGTCGGAGCGCGAGTACGTGGCGGGCCTGTACGCGCGGCTCGACGCCGAGCGCGCACAGGTGAAGGGCCGCTACAGCGCCGCCCTGCGCGGCACCGGTAACTCCCCGATGGAACGCGACAACGAGGTGCGCGCGCTCGGGAAGGAGATCCAGCGTCTCAACGTCGCCGACAACGGTCTGTGTTTCGGCAGGCTGGACGCGGTCTCGGGCGAACGGTCCTACATCGGCCGCATCGGCCTGTTCGATGTCGGCGACGATTTCGAACCACTGCTGCTCGACTGGCGCGCACCGGCCGCGCGCGCCTTCTATGTGGCCACGGCCGCCAACCCGGAGGGCATGCGCAGGCGGCGGCAGTTCCACACCCGCGATCGCCGGGTGCTCGATTTCACCGACGAGGTCCTCGGCAGGCCCGACGCGGGCGAAGGCGGCGACGCGGCGTTGCTGGCGGCGGTGAACGCACCGCGCGGGGACGGGATGCGCGACATCGTGGCGACCATCCAGGCCGAGCAGGACGAGATCATCCGCCTCGAACACCCGGGCGTCACCGTGATCGAGGGCGGCCCCGGTACCGGCAAGACCGTCGTGGCGCTGCATCGGGTGGCCTATCTGCTCTACACCCAGCGCAAGCGGATGGAACGCCAAGGTGTGCTGGTGGTCGGCCCGAATCCGGCGTTCCTGAACCACATCGCGCACGTGCTGCCCGCGCTCGGTGAGACGAACGTCGTCTTCGCCACCACCGCCGATCTGATGCCCGGTCTGCATGCCACCGCCGAGGACACACCGGAAGCGGCGCGCGTCAAAGGCTCGCTGCGCATTCTCGAGGTGCTCGGCGCCGCGATCGCGGACCGGCAACGACTGCCCGCGGCGCCGCGGGACATCGAGCTGGCCGATGCGACGGTGCGCGTCGACGCGGCCGTCGCGGAGTGGGCGCGCGAGGAGGCGCGGGCGAGCGGGCGCCCGCACAACGAGGCACGGGCGGTGTTCGCCGAGATCGTCACCTATGTGCTCACCGAACGGGCGATCGCCCGCATCGGGAAGGGCTGGTTGACGCGCGAGGACAGCGAGGCGTGGGAGCAGCTGCGCGCGGACCTGACCGCCGAACTCGCCGAGAACGCCGACTTCGTCGCTGTGCTCGACGAATGCTGGCCTGCTCTCACCCCGGAAGGCCTTCTCGGCGAACTGTATTCGTCCCCCGAGCGTCTTCGCGCCGCGAACGCGGACGAGTCGCTGTGGCGGGCCGACGGTACCGCGTGGACAGTCTCGGATGTGCCGCTGCTCGACGAACTGGTCGACCTGCTCGGTCGCGACACTCCCGCCGACGACAGCGCCGAACGCGCCCGCAAGGCCGAGGCCGCCTACGCCGAGGGCGTGCTCGACACCCTGATCAGCCGCGAAGACCTGATGGACGACGAGGATCACCTGCTCGCCCAGGACATGCTCTACGGCGAGGACCTCGCCGACCGGTTCCTCGAGCGCGACACCCGCGAGCTCGCCGAACGTGCTGCGGCCGACCGTGATTGGACCTACGGTCACGTGGTGGTCGACGAGGCCCAGGAGCTCTCGGAGATGGACTGGCGGGTGCTGATGCGCCGCTGCCCGAGCCGGTCGTTCACCATCGTCGGCGACCTGGCCCAGCGCCGGTCACCGGCAGGCGCCACCGCGTGGGCGACGGTGCTCGACCCGTATGTTCCCGGCCGCTGGGTGTACCGCTCACTCACGGTGAACTACCGCACGCCCGCCGAGATCATGACGGTCGCCGCCGCCGTGCTCGCCGAGTTCGCGCCGGAGGTTCGGCCACCCGATTCGGTGCGCGCGTGTGGTGTACAGCCGTGGTCGCAGCAGGTCGATGCCTCCGAATTCCCTTCGGCTGTCGAGGCATTCGTACGTACCGAGGCGGACCGGGAGGGCACGAGTGTGGTGATCGGCCCGGTCGGCATGCCGGGCACGGTGCCCGCGTCGGAGACCAAGGGCCTGGAGTTCGACTCCGTCCTCGTCGTCGAACCGGGAAGGATCCTCGCGGAGGGACCGCGTGGCGCCGCGGAGCTGTATGTCGCACTCACCCGCGCCACCCAGCGCCTCGGCGTCGTCCACCACGACCCCCTCCCGAACGCACTCACCGGCCTGGCCGAGGCGCCGGAACCCCTCCTGGTCCGGTGACGTTCCGCAGGCAACCGCCCTAGCGTTGGGTGCTGCCCGCGTCCACCGGCAGGGTGACGGCGGTGATGTAGCGGGCTTCGTCGGAGGCCAGGAACAGGGTGGCGTTGGCGATGTCGACGGGGTCGACCCACGGGATGGGCAGCATGTTCATCGACGTGGCGGCCTCGGCGAATTCCTCGCGGGTCGGATTCTCCCGGTCCGGCCGAAAGACCTTGCGCACCATGTCATTCTGGATCATCGGCGTGTCCACGTTGGTCGGATGCACGGTGTTCACCCGGACATGGTGCGGCGCGAGTTCCTTCGCCAGCGAACGCATCAACCCGACGACACCGTGTTTGGCCGCGACATAGTGGGAGACGCCGACCAGCCCGCGCAAGCCGGCGATGGAACTGGTCAGGATCATCGCTCCCCCGTCACCGGCGATGAGGTGGGGTGTGGCCGCCTTGCAGGTCTGCCACACCCCGGTGAGGTTGACGTCGATCATGGTCTGCCACTGCTGCTCGGTCAGCTCGAGGGCGAACGCACTCGAACTGATTCCGGCTGTGGCGCAGACGATGTCGAGCCCGCCCAGCTCACCGACCCCGGCGTCGACGGCGGCCCGCAACGCCGACCCGTCGCGCACGTCCACGACCGTGGCGACGATCCGCGCACCCGTCGCCTCGACGGCACGAACGGTCTCGTCGAGATCGTCTCGGCTCGCCGGTGGCGTCACCACGGTGTCGACCGGTCCGCAGAGGTCGACCGCGATGATGTCGGCACCCTCCTCGGCCAGCCGGATCGCCTGCGCGCGCCCGATACCGCGCGCGGCGCCGGTCACGACCGCTACTTTGCCCGAAACCCGTCCCATGTCACACCTTCTGAGTCAGTCCGGCATCCACCACGAGCTGGGTTCCCGTCACATAACGGGACTCGTCGGATGCGAGGAAGAGCACGGCATTGCTGACGTCGACCGGTTCCACCCACGGAACCGGCAGCAGGGTGCGGCGGGCCAGCGCCTCGGCCGCGTCCTGCCGCGTCGGATTCGCCAGGTCCGGGCGCAGTTTCGCGTAGACCTCGTCGTTGAGAATCATCGGCGTCGCCACCGACCCCGGATGCACGGTGTTCACCCGGATGCCACGCGGGCCGAGCTCGTTGGCGAGCGTGCGCGCCAACCCGACCACGGCATGCTTGCTGGCCGAATAATGCGCCGCCATGGCGCCGCCGACGATGCCGTTGACGGAACTGACGATCACGATCGACCCACCGTCGGCCAGGGCCTGTGCACCCGCACGCACTGTGTGCCAAGCGCCGGTCAGGTTGATATCGATGGTCCGCTGCCAGGCCTGGTCGGTGAGCTCCCACGACGGCGCGAGGTCGGTGTAGATGCCCGCGTTGGCGACGATCACGTCGAGCCTGCCGAGCTCACGCACCCCACCCGCAACGGCCGTATCGAGCGCGTCCGCCTCACGCACATCGGCAGTAGCGGTGACGCACCGCCGCCCCAACGCCTCGACCGCCCGTTTCGTCGTCGCCAATTCCGCTGCGGCGCCGTCGATGTCGAGGGCTATCAGGTCCGCGCCCTCCTCGGCGAGCCGCACACAGTGCGCGCGCCCCATCCCTCTGGCCGCACCGGTGACCAGCGCCACCCTGTCCTGCATGCGATTCATCGGTCGCCCCTACCAGATCGAGTGTCCACCCGACCGACGCTAAAGTCGCAACTCCCCCACATCCCCCGACCCTCCCGGTGAGCGGACGACACGGCGAGACTTCCCACCCACCGGGAGCGTCCCTGGTCGAGCCCGATCCCGCCACCGACCCGCCGGTTACGAACTTCTGCCGATGCGAGTAGAAGTTGCCGGGCTCTCGCGGAATCGCGCGATTTCGCTGAGTTGGTACCTTCCCTGCGTGATCTATCCAAGCGGGAACTCGGCGACTCGAGTAGCGCGACTGGCGAACATCCCGCACGAAAGCTGGATGCAGGACTGGCCTGTCGAGGTGTCCGATCCGGAGCGACTCGATGACTTCACCCGTCTGCTACTCGCGCACAAATCAGACTGGGAACTGAGTTACTGGCTGCTGGATCTGGTCCTCGATTCGGCCGAGAGTCATCTGGCCACCACAGCGGCGCCGGAACGAACCGAGCAGTTGATCGACACTCTGCTGCGGTGTACGAGGCTACGCAAGCACCAGCAATCGCCGAAAGGCTCGAGTACTGGGCGCCCCTGGAGACCTCTGATCCCGGTGAGATGTTCCGCGTGAGCCCGCTGGTTCGGGAAGCTCGTCGCCGGGTGGTCACGCGATGACCGAACCCGACCCGAACGGACCGACCTCGACGAGGCTCGCAGACTGTAGCCCGGCGGCGATCATGTGGCCGGGGTCGTCACGCTGATCCCGCGCCACGCCATCCTCTGGGTTCGGAAGTGACCGCCGACATCACTCATGTCATTTCATCGAACCGGGAATACATAGTCGTATTCGACGGTGCGTGGTCCGCACCGCCGTGGACAAGCAGGCCTCCCTTAGTTGGAACCAGTGCCCGCTTCATTGTCGACCGACATCTCGATAAGTCCCACCGGGGCCTGCTTCGCACCGCCCGGCCAGCCGGGTGACGGCGTTGACCACGGGTGCGCCTTGTCGGAGCGCCGATGACACCTGCGTCCCGTCGCGCGTCCAGACGGTCCGCTCATGTCGAGTATCGGGTGAGCGATCCGGCGCGGCGGTCGACGCGCGACAGCGGATATCGGGTTGCGGTGCAGCAGAGTGGACCGGCAATATCTCCCCTGTGGCAGTTGCAGCTTCTCGCGCTCTCGCACCGGGTGTCGGCCCTCCGCAACGAGTCGCTCTGGAAGGCCTCCTGATACGCCGCTGGCAGCCGGACGATCTGATGGCCCGCTTCCAGGCGATCACCGCGTCCTACGACCACCTCCGTCCTTGGATGGATTGGCTCACCGCACCACCGACATTGGAGAAGCAACGCGCACGCAGTCGAATGTGCGCCGAGAGTTGGCCCACCGCCGACCACAGCTTCGATTACGGAATTTTCGACGCGGACGGCACGCTCCTCGGCGCGATCAGCCTGCACGACAGTCTCGGCCCCTCGAGCTTGGAAGTCGGCTATTGGTGCCACGTCGCACACATCGGTCGCGGTGTCGTGACTCGCAGCGTTGCCGAGCTGACTCGAATCGCCTTGGAACTGCCAGGCATCGACAGTGTGGAAATCCACTGTGATGAAGCCAATCTCCGCAGTGCCGCCGTCGCCCGACGACTCGGCTATCACCTCGATCGTGTAGAGCCCCGAGCGAAACGCGCACCTGCGGAGTCTGGACGCGGAATGTACTGGGTCACGCACCGATAACCCGCCCGGCTCGAGCACAATCCATCTCGTCACTCGACACGGACGCCGAACCATCGCCGATCTCGAACACACGCTTCTGCCGGTTTCGTGTACTCGCCAGGTTCGCGTCGAGCGGTGGATTGCACCACACCGACGCGAGTGCGTCAGCGGCAGGCAAGACCATGAGGGGACGTCGAGCGAGAAGCGGCGCAACCCCCTCCCTATCCGTTACCGGCTGCCGTTGTTGCCGTCCGTGACCGTGTCCTCGAGGAACTCGTCCGCCGTCTGCTGAAGCGACGTCGAGGGCTTCTTCGCGGACTGGAAGCGATTCGCGGCCGGCCAGGAGCATGCGGGTATGGCCGTACTCAAAAGGCATCTGATCGCTGGTGTTGCTCGACATCGTGGTTGGAAGGCGGCGGTGGCAGTCGCAGCGGACAAGCGGATTCCTCGATGCGGCTGACGTCATCGGGCTGTGGGAGGTCCTGAACGGTGCTGCCGAAGGCCTCCTGCGGGAGCTCGATGAGCCTGCTCTTTTGGCAGCCACCATTCGCGAAGCCACCCCGCACAATCCCGAACGCAACCACCCTCTGCTGGACACAGTCGTAGATCGCCTCATCGCGATCGACCCCACTGCCAAGACCATCATGCGTGGCCGCGACAGCGAGCTCTTCGGTCTGTGATCGGCCATCGGTGAACACAGCACGCTCGACCGGGTCCGAAAGGCAATCCGAACCCCTGGATACAGGCGGGAGCTCACCAGCCTGTCGCGGGATGTCGCACCGTAGGTGACGACCGAGCTGGCAACCTTCCCCGCTACTCGGCAAGCCTGAGACCTTGTGAAACGACCACAAAAGCGGGTGGCACGAGCACTCGGGTGAGCCGACGTCAGCTCGGTAGGCCGCGATTCTGCCTCGACCCCGTGCAGCGGCGCACCACCGGTCAGGGTGGCGACGGCAGCGAACCCACCCAGCAGTCGTCAGTATCGGCGAGACCGCAGTTGGCGGGTAGACCCGCTGCGGCTCAGGACATCCTGATCATGGTCTGCTTCGCGCGAGATCGGAGTCGAGCCGGTGGTCGGCGACTGACAGACTGGCCGGATGAACCCTGACAGACGGGCGCGGGCACTGTCGTCGTTGCGTGGATCGGCGGTCGGAGACGCGTTCGGGGCATGTTTCGACGACGCGATCAATCACGGCGCGTTGCGGTCGCGAACCCTCTTACCAGGACCGTGGTTATGGACCGACGACACACAGATGGCGTGCTCGATTTTCGCTGTGCTCAATGCGCACGGCCGCATCGACCAGGAGGCGCTGGCGCGTTCCTTCGCCGAGCACTACGACATCTATCGCCGGTACGGGCCCGGGACGAGCCGGATACTTCGGCTCATGCGCCAAAAGGGCTATCACTGGGGCGAACTCGCTCGACAGGCACGTGGTGGGCGGGGGTCCTGGGGCAACGGCGCCGCTATGCGCGTGGCACCCCTGGGTGCGTGGTTCGCTGACGATATGGACCGAGTTGTCGATGAGGCGGCAGCCTCGGCGCAAGTCACTCACACCCACCCCGATACCGTGGCCGGTGCGGTCGCGGTGGCTGTCGCTGCCGCCTTGTCCTCGGCGCAACCACAGGTACGCGGAGTTGAGCTTCTCGACGCGGTCGCGGCCCGGACGCCCCGCGGTTCGGTCCGAAGCAAGATCAGCGAGGCCCGGTTCGTCAGCGATTCCAGCACGGCCGCTGTGGAATTGGGTGTCGGACACGAAACCTCCGCCCTCGACACCGTCCCGTTCTGCCTCTGGGTCGTGGCCCACCACGGCCACGATTTCGCAGACTCGTGCTGGACAGCCGCCTCAGCAGGGGGTGACAGTGACACCACCTGCGCGATCATCGGCGGGATCGTCGGTGCAGGCGCCGGCATCGACGTCTTACCACCAGACTGGCTCGCGCGCTGTGAACCACTACCTGAATGGGCCACCGCCACCATTCCGCTTCTGTGAAGCGCGCGGGAGGGCGCCGCATGAACGCTGACGTCCGCATAGGCCGGATCGAAATTGCCACTCATCGAACACTTTCCGAACATCGATACGAGCGCCGTAGATAGAGTTCAGCGGTGACTTCGAGAATCGCGGCATACGGGGTCTGCCTCGAACACGATCGGGTACTGCTTGTTCGCCATGTAGGGCACAATGGCGAATCCAATTGGACGCTGCCGGGCGGCGGGGTCGAGCACGGCGAGGACCCCTTCGATACGGTGACCCGCGAGCTCGCGGAGGAGACTGGACTCGAAGGCGTCGTCGAACGCCTGCTCGGGGTGGATTCGAGGATGATTCCGGCACATGTCGCCCACGCGGGCGTAGTGCACCAGAACATCGGGATCTACTATCTCATCCGCGTCACCGGTGGCGGTCTCAGAGCTGAACCGAACGGGGCGACCGTCGAGCCGACCTGGACTTCGACCTCCGAAGTGGCACATCTACGACGATCATCGCTCGTCGATTCGGGTCTGGCTCTGGCACAGACCCTTCCGCCGACCGGCCATGTCACGTCCACGCCGGTCGGTGGCCTGATCCAGCATTGAATCCGACAGTCGACTTGGCCAGAGCCCTGCTCAGCAGCATGGCCGATCCAGCGGTGGGTGAAGAGTCGATGCAGTCCCTCGTCCGCAACCGGGAACACCGCCTCTCAGAGTCCGATACCGGGCGAGCGGCGGCCGCAGACACATCAGGTATCGGCGGGTGAGATCAGGGTTGCGACCGCGTCCAGCACGAGACGACGGCGGTCGGTTCGTGGCACCAGGCGCACAATGTCTTCGGCGGGTTGATGCCACATGTTCGCGACAGTCAGTACCAAGGCCAGTATGTGCGTGGCCGGCTGCGTAGTGGCCACCGTCCCGCGTCGCTGCGCCTGTTCGATCGCCTCGACCTTCGCGCGCATCGACTCGGCCACCGAAGCACGCTGGGCGGACTCGCCACGCAGCAGGTGGTACCACATCAGAAACCGCATCACCTCGGGGTTGGCCAGGCCGGCGTCGTAGAGCTGCACAGCGTATTCCGGCAGCCGGTCGGCGTCGAACGGCACCGTCGCCACGGTGGTGTCCACGATCATGTCGAAGACCGCGTCGAACAGCTCGTCTTTGCCCTTGTAGAAGGAATACACCAGGCCCGCACTGACTCCTGCGCGTTTGGCCAGCCGATCGATACGGGCTCCGGCCAAACCGAACTCGGCGAACTCGGCCAGCGCCGCATCGAACAGCAACTGCCGCTTCGCTTCGGGGTCCCTGGTGCGCACCTCCCCAACATAGTTATTGAACGTTCATTTGACAACGAGACCGCCTCACCCCACAGTTGCTAATGAACATTCATTCAACAATGAAGGCGTGATACGCATGGCGCACTGGACTCCAGCAGACATCCCCGACCAGACCGGTCGCACCGCCCTGATCACGGGTGCCAACAGCGGAATCGGACTGGAGACTGCTCGTGAACTGGCCGCGCGCGGCGCACGAGTCATCCTGGCCGGACGCGATCAGACCAAGCTCGACGAAGCGGTCGCGACCGTGCACGCCGCGACACCCCGGGCCGAGGCCACCACCCTGGTCTTGGATCTGTCCGACCTCACCTCGGTGCGCCGCGCAGCCCAGCGGATCGCGGCGACCGAAACCATCGACATGTTGTTCAACAACGCCGGGGTGATGAATCTGCCCACTCGCCTGACCACCCGCGACGGATTCGAGATGACAATGGGTACAAACCATCTCGGCCACTTCGCCCTCGACGCCCTGCTCTGGCCCGCCGTCCGCCGCTCGATCGCGGCTCGCGTCGTCACCGTCAGCGCGATCGCCGCACGCTGGCCCTTCGGCAAGCTCGACGACCTGATGAGCGACTACAACTACAGCGGGATGGCCGCGTACGCGAAGTCCAAGCGCGCCAACATCGTCTACACCCTCGAACTCGCCCGCCGCACCGTCCACACACCGATCGAAGCCATCGTCGTCCACCCCGGTTCGGCGATGACCAGCCTTCAACGACACGGCACAGGAGCGTTGACCCGCATTCTCACTCCTCTCGCAGCCCGCATGCTGATGGGTTCGCCCGCCGGCGCCGCGTGGCCGTCGCTGTACGCCGCCACCACTCCCGACATCACCAGCGGCGAATTCATCGGCCCGGCTGGACGCGATCAGACCTCCGGCACGCCGAGACCCGCGAAACTCCCGAAAGGCGCCGCCGACAGCGAACTTGGCGCGCGATTGTGGGCCGACAGTGAACGACTCACCGGAGTCACCTTCCAACTCTGACATCACTCAGACGAGCCGGGCGACAAGAACACTCATCCGATCCACCAACTGCGCCCAGCGTGTCTCGCTCAATTCCTTCTCGCTGATCCTGTCCTGCGACGCTACCGATCAGCTCGGAAACCCCTATGAAAGCCGACGCACTTGAACGCATTCGACCGGCGAATAAGAGGCACATCCCAGGTCGACGTCCGGACCGCACACGAAATCTGTTGCCGCTCCGTGCTCGGGTGCCCAAACTGTCCGAGTGGCCCTCATAAACGACGATTCCGAGATCGAGTACGTGGTTTCAGCTGAGCTGCGGTTGGCCGACCGCCAGATTCGAAACACCAGAGCCGATTCCGCTGCGCTACTGGACGCGGACTTTCGCGAGTTCGGCGCATCCGGCAGGGTGTGGGACAGAGAGTCGATTCTCGACATGATGAGCGACGACATTTCCTCGGCGCCCACGATCGACCACGTCACAGCCGCACGTCTGGCGCCGACCGTGATTCACGTGACCTACCGGACACGTAGCCAGGAACGCACCGCTGTTCGCAGCTCGATTTGGCTGCTTCGCGACGGCAGCTGGAACCTCTACTAGAAGTAGCCTCGTCACAGTTCGGACCAAGCGACCCCAGACCATGGTGAGGTTCGGCCGGCTATCAACTGGAGGTGGAAGTCGGGACCTTCGTGTGTCCGATCCTCCTCGGGATCGGTGAGTTGGCTGACGGTGCAGATGTAGTCGCCGTTGGGGAGTTCGATGCCGGACCCGTATATGTCCTTGTCGTCGTCCACGGCGGATTCCGCGTACTGGGCAGCCATGGTGACCGTCTCCAGATTGACCACGATCAGCTCACCACGCGTCACGGTGATGGGGCCGGTGATCTGCCTGATGACCGGCAGCCGCGGATCCACCGGAGAATTCGAAATGTCGATCCGCCACTGCTCCTCGCCGCCGGTTCCCCACAACAGCATCGTCTGCTGCCGTATCTCGGATTCGAAGCGCTCGAACAGCATTTCCAAAGTCCAGTCTTCACCCACGAACGACGTGTATGCATGGGGGTCGACAAGGCCGAGAAATCCCGAGTCATCGGTCATCTCGTCGATCCGATGCTGAAGCTGTGCCACGCGGTTGTCCTCCCCGGATTGATCACCGAACCCTACCGACGCGATGTTCGGTCGAAACACCGAACCCGCTCCCCACGGCAGAAACCTGGTTCCATGGGAATATTCGGGCGTTCCCCGCTGACCCCGCACATCCGTTGGAGGCCAGGAACATCCGCTCATGCCGATGAGCGTTCATTCCTGTGGATGCCAGCCGTCGACTATCACGTCCGCGTGGTCTGGCGTCCGGTCGGCAGCGAAGTGGGCATCCTCGGCAGCCATCCAGCGCTGCCACAGCGGCAGCGCTTCGACCCCGTCGCGGTCCAGCCCGCGCCTGAGCCGCGTATCGCGCGGGGTTTCCACCCAGATCGACAGCGACAGGCGGTCACGGACCGCTGCGCGCGCGGACGAGACCCCTTCCAGGATCAGCACATCTGGGCTCGCCATCTCGTGCCATTCCGAGAAGGCGCGCGAAGTCCAGTCATACCGCTGGTACCGTGCGGGACGGCCTTGGCCGAGCGGTTCCAGTACCTGGGCTTCCAACCTCGGCCACCAGTCGAGTTGGTTGTCCCAGGATGCGAAGTCGTCAGTGCGGAGCAGCTCGGCACGGCACGCGACGGCGAGGCGGTCCGCCAGAGTGGATTTCCCTGCACCGCCGGGCCCGTCTACAGCGACCAGTCGGGTCGAGCCCAACCGGGGAACGCTCTGCGCTACCTTGACAGCAATTTCGTCGACCAGCACAAGCTCCAGTCTGGCCTGGCGTCCACTTCTGTCGAAACGCGCACGTTGGGCGGTCGCCCGAACACCTTGGCGACACGGTGTCTCGACGTCCTGATGCCGAATGCAGGACAGTTCGCATCGACCGATTCATGTCGGTACCGGTGCCTAGGGTCGAGATCATGACCATGGCTGCGATCGAGTACCGAACTGGGGATGCCACCGCACCCAGCACCACGGGACCAGCGATCATCGCCCACATCTGCAACGATCTCGGTCGCTGGGGCAAAGGTTTCGTCGTCGCAGTGTCTGCGCGCTGGCGGCAACCCGAACGGTCGTTCCGCGATTGGTACAAGCAACGCGGTGCCAACGACTTCGCGTTGGGTGCCGTGCAATTCGTCCCCGTCGCGCCTCATCTCCACGTAGCCAACATGATCGGACAACACGGCATCCGCACCAGCGCGGGCAACCCACCTATCCGCTACGACGCCGTCGGTCAGTGCCTGAGCCAACTGGCCGATTTCGCATCCTCGTCGGATGCATCGGTGCATATGCCGCGGATCGGGTGCGGGCTGGCCGGCGGTACCTGGGACCGGATCGAACCGCTCATCAGGGGTCACCTGTCCAGCCGAGGTATCACGGTGGTCGTGTATGACCTGGAATGACCACAGTGCCTTCGAACTGCTGGCAGCAGGTCCCGCCTAACGGATTCGCGAGGCAGGCCACGTGGATCCGGGTTGAAGTGGGCACGTGATAAAAGAGAACTCCCCACATTCTCACGGTCCGGAACGGTCGGTCCGGCCTTTGGCCGACTACCGCGATGTGTACGAACTCCTCGACGAGAGCGTTCGATTGCGGCCGCTGATGTGGGTTCGCGGCGGGTCATTGCAGGAGCTCATGACGCTCCTTTGCGGCTACGGTGTCGCGCTCGAAGTGCATTCCGTGCCAGAAGCGTTCAATCTCAGCCCGGGAGGACCCTTCTGCATGTGCTGTTCGAGGAGTTCGGGTGGGGTACCGCGTTCGGTTGGGCGGCGGCCATCGAGAATAACCTGAGCGAGGGCGAGACCGCGATGGATGCTTTCTTCCGCCTGCTCGACCAGTACCGAGCCGTCGTCGCCGCGCAGCGCATCGTGGCAGGATCTGGCAAATGTGGAAGGACCTGATCGAAAAACTTTATGCGGATGCCGAACTCGCACCACCGGTTTCCGACACCGAGATCGATCAGATCGAACGGCGACTCGGGCAGCAGGTGCCGAACGACTTGCGGGATCTGCTGAGGTGCACGAACGGTGTGCAGGCCGAGTGGGGAGCCGGGCTGGTGTGGTCGGTACAGGAGATGATCGACCAGAACATCGAGTTCCGGTGCGACGCCGAATTCGCCGAGCTGTACATGTCGTTCGACCAGCTGATGTTCTTCGGTGACAACGGTGGCGGTGACCAATTCTGCTACGTTCGCCTGCCGTCTGGACACAACACCGGGGTGTATGTGTGGGAGCACGAGACCGATGACCGCAAGTGGGCGGCCGGTTCGCTGACCGACTACCTCCAACGGCGGGCAGGCGCTGAAGGCGACGACTGGTACAAGTGACCGCTTCGGCACTGCCGCTGCCGCACCCTGAATCTCCCGGTGAGCGGGCACCGCGACGCGGTCTCCCGACCACCGGGAGCCGGGGCTGCCAGGGCGACACAGGGCTGGGACCGTCGTGGCGACGTGTTCGCGAGCGTAGGAGGACATCGGTGACGAGGGCGAGTGTCGGCGTGGCGCTTGGTGCGCGGGTGGTGACGCTGCGGGTCGCGGCGGTGGTCGAGGAGACTGCCGATGCGCGTTCGTTCGTGTTCGAGGTTCCCGAGGATGTGAAGGAGAGGTTCGGGTATCGGCCCGGTCAGTTCCTCACGCTGCGGATACCCGGGGAGCAGCCGGTGGCGCGGTGTTATTCGCTGGCGAGTTCGCCGTTCACGGGGGAACCACTCAAGGTGACGGTCAAGCGCACCGCGGGTGGGTACGGCTCGAACTGGTTGTGCGACAACGTATCCCCGGGCGACAGCATCGATGTGTTGCCGCCGGCCGGCACCTTCACGCCTGCCTCGCTCGACGAGGATCTGCTGTTGTGGGCCGGGGGCAGTGGGATCACACCGGTGTTGTCGATCCTGGTCTCGGCGCTGGTCGGTGGGCGGGGCAAGGTGGTGTTGTTCTACGCCAACCGTGATCGGGAGTCGGTGATCTTCGATCGGGCGCTCATCGAACTGGCGCGGCGATACCCGGAGCGGCTCGCGGTGACGCATTGGCTGCAGTCCGAACGCGGTCTGCCGGATGCCGGTTCGCTGGCCGATTTCGCCGCGCCATATGCCGATTACCACTCGTACCTGTGCGGCCCGGCCCCGTTCATGGCCGCAGTGACCGAGGCGCTGGCCGATCGTCCACGAGAGCGGGTGACCAGCGAGGTGTTCGTCTCCCTGTCGGGTGATCCGTTTGCCGAGCCGGTAGCCGTCGCCTCCGACGACACAGCCGCCGACGTGGACGTGGCGCTCGACGGCACCGTCCACGCGCTGCGCTGGCCCCGCGACCGGACGCTCGTCGACGTGATGCTCGCCCGCGGACTCGATGTGCCGTACTCGTGCCGGGAAGGTGAATGCGGTTCGTGCGCCTGCACGGTGCTCGACGGCGAGGTCGAGATGGGTAGGACCGGTGTGCTGAACGACGACGACATCGCCGCCGGCTACATCCTCGCTTGTCAGGCGCGCCCGCGCACCGGCACCGTCCGCATCCGCTTCTGATCCGGGAGGTGCGCTGTGGCTGTTGATACCGCGCGGGAATCGGTCGGGTTCGGGTCCGAGCGTGGGCCGGTGCTCGTCTCGCTGATGCTCGCGACCGGGCTCGTCGCCCTCGATTCGACGATCCTGGCCACCGCGGTGCTCGCGATCACCGACAGTCTCGGCGACTTCGCGCTGTTCCCCTGGTTGTTCTCCAGCTACTTGCTCGCCCAAGCCGTCACCGTTCCCGTCTACGGCGCGCTGGCCGACACGTTCGGCCGAAAACCGGTGATGCTGTTCGGGATCGCGGTCTTCGCGCTCGGCTCGCTGCTGTGCGGGCTGGCGAGCAGCATGCTCGCGCTGATCGTGTTCCGCGCGGTGCAAGGGCTCGGTGCGGGCGCGATCCAGCCGACGACCATGGTGATCGCGAGCGATCTCTACACCCTGGCCGAACGCGCCACGATCCAGGGTTATCTCGCCGGGGTGTGGGCGGTTGCGTCGGTGACCGGTCCGCTGCTCGGCGGCGTCTTCGCCGACTACCTCGGCTGGCGCTGGATCTTCCTGATCAACCTGCCGCTGGCTGTGCTCGCCGCGTGGATGCTGGTGCGCGGCTTCACCGAAACGGTGCCTCGGCGGCAGTCCCGCGTCGACTATGCCGGGGCGTTCCTGCTCACCGCCGGTGCGAGCGCTCTGGTCCTCGGTCTGCTCGAAGGTGGTCGCGCCTGGGCGTGGGATTCGCCGACGGGGATCGGTGTGTTCACCGGAGCCGCACTGCTGCTGACAGTCTTCGTCGTGGTCGAAACCCGTGCGGCACAGCCGATTCTGCCGTTGTGGATCTTCACCCGGCCGGTGGTGCTGGCGAGCACGGTGGCGGCGATGCTCGGTGGTGCGCTGCTGTTCGGGTTCACCACCTATGTGCCGATGTTCAACCAAGGGGTCTTGGGGACCGGCGCGCTGGTTGCCGGGCTCGTCACCGGTGCGCTCACGCTGGGTTGGCCGCTGTCGGCCGCGCAGGCCGGAAAGGTGTACCTGCGCTTCGGTTTCCGGGCCTGCGCGGTGTCGGGAGCTTGTGTCGCGACGATCGGGGCCGCCTCGACCTTGCTCATCGATGAGAACTCGGCGCTGTGGCAGGTGGCCGCATCGTGTTTCGTCGTCGGTGCGGGAATGGGGCTGGTCGCCACGCCCACGCTCATCGCGGCGCAGACCGGCGCCGCCTGGTCGGAGCGGGGTGTGGTCACCTCGGCCGCGCTGTTCGCCCGCTCGCTCGGGAGCGCTGTGGGTGTGGCCGTGTTCGGTGCGATCGTCAACGCTCGGATCGCAGGGTCCCCGGCTCCGGAAAAGCTCGCCGGGGCAATACATCTCGTGTTCGTGGCCATCGCCGCGATGACGGTGGTGATGGTCGTGGCCTGCCTGTTCATGCCTCGCCGAGCCGATACCGCGCAGTTGTAGACGTGACTTTCCCAGGATCCGGGAAGACCAGCGAATTTCTTTCCGGCCAGCGGGAAGCGGACCGTTCGGGTGCTCCCCCACCGAGGAGCATGGGGCGCATGATCACGACGACAAGGACGGAGGCAGCATGCTGAGCCCCACCGTGCGCAGCGAGGTCGCGGACGAATTGGCGCGCGCCGAACAGAATCGGGTGGCCGTGGCGCCGCTGGTCGACCGGTACCCCGGCATCGACGTGGTCGACGCCTACGAGATCCAGTTGCTCAACATCCAACGCCGACTGCGCGACGGCGCCCAGGTCGTCGGGCACAAGGTCGGGCTGTCGTCCAAGGC
>NZ_JBFAJZ010000022.1:0-36246 GCF_040655475.1 Nocardia sp. NPDC050413
CGTCGGCCGGACAGGTCGTCGTCGGACAGGCAGAACATCGCGCGGTACTCGCTCGCGCTTCGCGCATGCGCAACGGCGGCTAACTCGCGGCCGGGCCGCTACGCCGCTTCGCGGCGGACCCTCCTCGAGGTCGGGTCGTGCGGGGTTGGGAGTGCGGTCATGGCGGACTTAAGTGGTGCCGTGTGGCTGGGTGTGCGGTAGGTGGCGGACTCAAGTAGTGCCGTGTGGCTGGGTGTGCGGTAGGTGGCGGACTCGAGTAGTGCCGCAGGGGCTGGGAGTGCGGTACGTGGCGGACTCGAGTGGTGCCGTGTTGCTGGGAGTCCGGCGGGCGGCGGACCTGGGTGGTGCTCAGGTCAGATGCGGCGCAAGCCGTTCAGAAATGGGCAGCCTGCCAGGAGGCGGACGGCCTTGCTGAGTGATTCCACGTCGTCGGCGGGGGCCGAGAAGGGCAGGCGCACATCGTGATCGGCGTCGATGCTCTCCACGCGCAGCGTCATGCCGTAGCGGTCGATCGACAGCGGGTGGACCCGGCCGCCCTGCAGGCGGGCGGGCAGGTGGCGCGCGAGTTGGGCGATGAGGTCGGCGTGGTCCTCGGCCATGTGGGCCAGCCAGGCGCCTTCCATCTCGCAGAACGGGTCGGCGGTGGCCGCCCGCAGGTCGGCGTGGTCGACGGATTCGGCGCCGGAGGTGTCGGCGAGCACCGCCGAATTCACCACCACCCGAAGCAGGGTCGCGCCGTGGCCCACGTCGAGCAGGCCGGGATGCGGGAAGTCCTTGGCGATTTCGACGGCGAGGGCGCGCTGGGCGTGCGGCGGCACCTGACGCACCCAGCCGCGCAACCACACCAGCGCGCGAACCGGTTCGCGCAGCGGCAGGGGTGCGTGGTCGGTGAGTTCGAGCACCGCGGAGGTCTCGTTGGCGGTGGCGGCGAGGGCGGCGGCGAGCGAGTCGGCGGGTACGGCGATCACCGCGTCACCGCAGCGGCGCAGGTGATGCAGGGTGGTCGGCACGGGGTCGATGCCGGGCAGTGCGAGCACCGCGGTCTCCGCGCGCAGACACGCACTGCGCACGCGCTCGGCAGTGGTGGGCGCGAGAATCGTGGTGGGGCTCGACATGTCAACCTCCGCGACGGTGAATAAGGTAACCCTAAGCTAAGTTACGCGGCGGGTTCGCGCAAGAGGTCCGCCGCCGACACGCCGCAAGCGTGCCTCTACCGTGGTCGAATGGCGCACGACGACACCACCTCTCCCGGCGAACCCGTGCTGGTCAGCCTGTCGGCCCCTCGCCGCAGCCTCGTCGCGGGCTTGATCCGCCCACTCGGCAGCACACCCGACGGCACGCGCGTCGTCGACGTCGACATCCCCGACCCCGAACTGGCCGCCGCACTGGTCGAGGTGGCCCACGCCGACAGCGGCTTCGTCGCCCGCACCGAGAGCGGCCCCCGCGCGCTCGCCGTCATCGCGGGCACGGTCGCCGCGCTCTGCGGCGAGGACATCCCCACCGCACTCGCCGCACCCGATCTCCCGTTCCTCACCGCACTGAAACCCGCCGCTATCGAGGCGACCCGAACCGTGCTGCTCGCCATCGAAACCGGCGATGAGCAGTCGGTTCGCGCGGCGGTGTCGGTCCTCGAATCCTGACGCGGGGCGCGCGGACCGCCGGTCCAGCTAATCTTTCTGTGTGCCGCGTATCGCGTATTTCGGGCCATCCGGAACCTTCACCGAGATGGCGCTGGTGCAGTTCGAGAAATCGGGGGCGTTCGACGAACCCGTCGAGCGCATCGCCGCGCCCAGTCAGGGTGCGGCACTGGACCTGATCCGCTCCGGTGCGGTGACGGGCGCCGTCGTCCCGATCGAGAGCTCGGTCGAAGGCTCCATCCCCGCCACCCTCGACTCGCTGGCCGTCGGTCCGCGCCTGCAGATCGTCGCCGAGACCGAACTCGAGGTCACCTTCACGATCCTCGCCCGGCCCGGCACCGCCCTCGCCGACGTGCGCACCCTCGCGGCCTACCCGGTGGCGGCCGCGCAGGTGCGCGAGTGGGTGGCCAGGAATATGCCTGAGGCGGCGCCGTTCATCTCCGCCTCCAACGCCGCCGCCGCCGAGGACGTGGTCGCGGGCACCGCCGACGCGGCCGTCTCCACCGCCCTCGCCGGTGAACGGCTCGGCCTGGTCGCCCTCGCGCAAGGTGTGGCCGACCACGAGCAGGCCATCACCCGTTTCGTGCTGGTGCGCAGGCCCGGCGTGGCCCCGCGGGCGACCGGTGCCGACCGCACCTCCGTCGTCCTCGAACTGCCCAACGAACCGGGCTCGCTCATGCGGGCCTTTGCCGAATTCGCCACGCGCGGTGTCGATCTCACCCGCATCGAATCGCGGCCCACCCGCACCGGCATGGGCACCTATCGGTTCTACCTCGACTGCGTCGGCCATATCGACGACCCGGCCGTCGCCGAGACCTTGAAGGCGCTGCACCGCACCGCCCGGATCCGTTTCCTCGGTTCGTGGCCCGCCTGTTCGGCGGTCGGCACCCCGCCGCCGTCGGACGAACCCGCCGCGGAATGGTTGACGCAATTGCGAAAGGGGGTCGCGGACCTATGACAAACCGCGCGAAGCTGATCCTGGTCCGCCACGGCGAGACCGAGGGCAATGTGGCCCGCATCCTCGACACTCAGGTCCCCGGCCTGCCGCTCACCGAACGCGGGGTGGCACAGGCGAAAGCATTCGGCGACACACTGATTCGCCCGCCCCGGGTGCTGGTGTCCTCGGAGGCCCTGCGCGCCCGCCAGACCGCGGGCTACATCGAGGCCGCCACCGGCACCACCACCCAGGTCCTGCCCGACCTCTACGAAGTGCAGGTCGGCGAACTCCACGGCCGCTCCGACCGCGACTCCCACGAACTGTTCCAACGGATCTACCGCGGCTGGCACCACGGCGAACTCGACACGCGAACCCCCGGCGGCGAATCCGGCCGTGAGGTGCTCGACCGCATCCTCCCGGTCCTGGCCCAGCTCCGCGCGCAGTACCTGGAGGGCGACGAGGACGGCGACGTGGTTGTCGTGAACCACGGCGCCGCAATGCGTTTGGTCGGCAAGGAACTGGCAGGCGTCGCACCGCCGTTCACCACCAACAACCACCTCGACAACACCGAGACGATCGAGCTGCTGCCCACCGAGGACGGTGGCTGGGAATGCCTGCGCTGGGGCCGATTCACCCCACCGTTCACCGTGAAGGCCGACCCCACCCCGGACGACCCGATGGGTTAAGCGCCCTGCACGGTGGCCTTGAATTCTTCTCGGAGCGGCAGGGATTCGATGAGGTCGGCTACGGCTGTGCGGAGGCGGGCGTTGGTTCCGGTGGCGATGGACGACCACTTCACGCCGTCGTCGGCGACGCTGGCGGTGATGATGAAACGTCCTGCGCGCGTGTTGAACACGGCGATGTGGTTGTCCTGCACATCGCGGGTACCGTCGCCGTAGGCCACGCCCACGATCTCGGCGTAGGAGTGGATCTCGACCAGCGCCGAGGCGAGCGTCTTCGCGTCGGTGGCGGGCTTGCCCACTTCGCTGAGCCGTTGAGCGGTGGCGGCCGCGTCACCGGTGTCACCGAAGATCGGGGCGAGCTGCTCGGTCGGCGCGTTCATGCCGTACAGCTCTAGTGCCTCGGCGGTGCCGAGGGCTTGCAGCACCGCGCCGGGCAGGTCGAGACCCGCGTCGTCGATGACATAGGAGTCCGGCCCGCGCAGGGCGACGACCGCGCGGTCGTCGCCCTGCGCCAGACAGAACCGGTTCACCTGGCCGGCGACCACCCACCGCAGCGCGATGATCCACTGCGGCCGGTAGAGCACCCGCAAGCGCTCGGCGAGTTCGGGTACCACCACGTCACCGAACAGCAATTCCCGTTCGGTGAGCAGCTTTTCGGCTGCCTCCATGGCCGCGTCGTGCGCCGAGACATGGTCGTAGCGGCCCATGGCGTCGAGCACCACGGGCATCTCGTCGAACTGCAGCTTCTCGAGCAGGAACTGCATCTCGTCGAGCGAGAGCACCACCGCCTCGAGCAGCGATCCGCCGCCGCCCCCGCCGAGCACCGTCACTTGGCCGATCCGGTGAGATCGGCGCCGATCACTCCCTCGGCGACATAGCGGCCATCGGTGAACGCCTCGTCGGAGCGCCCGTAGTCGTTCGCGTCGTGTTCCTCGTCGTCCTCGCCCTTGGCGCGGTTGCCGAGCAGCGGGTTGGCGGCCGGCGCGGCGGTGCGCGCGGGCGCGGACTCCGAACGGGCGACAACGGTCTCGCCGACCGGCGCGGCCGCGGGAGCGCTCGCCGACGGTGCACCCCAGCCCTCGGGCAGCTTCAGCCCGCTGCCGCCGAGCGACACCCCACCGAGGCTCGCCGACGCAGTGGACATGCCACCCATCGCGGCAGCTCCGGCTCCGGCACCGGCGGCCATCGCGGGCGCGACACCGGCGGCGGCGGGAACGGTCGAGGTGGCTGCCGACAGCGCGGTCGCACCGATATTGCCGACCGTGCCGACACCACCGGAGACGACGCTACCCGCCACGTTCGCGGCCTGGGTGGCCGCGCTGACCACGCCGGGGTTGGACACGAACGCCTGGGCGGCGGCCACGGCGGTCTGCAGCGGATCGCCGCCGCCGAACTCGCCCTGGGCGGCCGAACCGGCGCCGCTGGCGATGGCGGGCGGCATGGCGAACTCACCGGGGGTGGTGACGGTTGCGGTGGTGGCGGCCTCATAGGTCTCCATCACCAGCGCGGCGCGGATATCCATCGCGTGCCGGGCGACCTCGGCCACCTCGAACGCACCGGACACCACGCCGGGCGGGTTGGCCGACGCCGCGACCGCCGCGTTGGTCGCGGCGATCTCGGGAAGGCTCGGCATAGCGATCGAGGCGACCGTGTAGGCGGTGGCATTGGCGGCGGCCTTGGCGCTCATGGTCGCGGCCATGACGCTCTGCTGACCGGTCCAGTGCAGGAACGGCGCGAGCCGGCCGAGCACGGCCAGACCGTTGAGGCCCTGCAGACCGACGCCGACCTCGGCGATCACGCGGGTGACAGTGAAGGCGGCATCGCCCCAGGCGGCGGCGAGAGTGCCCCAGGAGGTGGCGGCGGCCGAGATCGGAACGGCATGGGCGCCCGCGTTGAGTGTGGTCGAGTTGACTTCGGCCATGCGCGGCAGCCAGAAGACCCCGGTGATCCCTGCGGTCATACTTTTTTCTCCCCTGAATGAATGATCGTCGGCGGGTTCGGGCTACACCTGGACGGCGTTGATAGTTGCCGCGCCGGCGATATCCTCGCCGATGTGGGTGACCAGCTGCGAGCGCAGAGTCGCGGCCGCATGGTGCAGCTCGAGAATGCCCTGGGCGATGGCGCCGTCGTGCGTAGCTGCGGCGCGGTTGAAGTGACCCGCCGCCAACAGCGAGACCTCTTCCGCGCCCGAAGGCAGCACGTGCGTGGTCGGCCCGGCCAGCGCGGCCGCTGCGGCGAGCCGTTCGGCAAGCAGATCCAGCTCGGCGGCTGCGGCCAGGATGATTTCCGGTGCGACGAGAACGTGTCCAACCATGACCCGACTCCTTCTAGTGGCGACTAACGGGAACCACGAGAATTCCCCCTACGAGTGATAGGACGCGAGAGCGGGTCGTTCGGTTCCATCGATTTCCCCACCCAACTTCGCTAGCCCCATCCCAGCTCATGTAGCCGGTCGTCGTCAATCCCGAAATAGTGTGCTATTTCGTGGATCACGGTGATCGCGACCTCCTCGACCACCTCGTCGTCACTGCTACAGATGTCGAGAATAGCCTCCCGATAGATGGTTACGGTATCGGGAAGCGAACCCGCGTAGTAACTGTCGCGTTCGGTGAGGGCGACGCCGTGGTAGAGACCGAGCAGCGATGGTTCCTCGTCGTTACGTGCCTCCACCAGCACAACGACGTTGTCGATCGCCCCGGTGAGCTCGGGTGGGATGAGGTCGAGCGCGTCACCGACCAGCTCCTCGAACCGGTCGGGCGACATCCGTTCGGTCATCGCGGTTGTGGCTGCGGCGGCAGCGGTGCGGCGCCCGGCAGCGGGGCCGGGGTGGAGCGGCCGGTGTTGGGCGGGGGGACCGGAGCCTGTCCGTCGATCAGGATTTCCCCGCGCGCCGAACCGACGATCGGCGCGAAACCCTCACGGTCGGCGCCCTTTCCGAGCCAGCAGTCGAGTTGCCTGCTGCCGGCGAGCCAACTGGTCGGTTCGAGATAGTCGAAGAACAGCGTGAGCGTCTTGTTGCGGATCGCGTCGGGGCTGCCGAGGTATTCGGTGGACAACCGATTGCACTCGGCCTCGACGAACTTGTCCTGATCGGCCTCCGAGGGCGGTCCACCGGTGAAGTTCTTCCCCAGGTCGACGTTGCCGACGATCTCGACGGCGTGCGGTTGCGCGCAGTCCACCGGGTCGGTCGGCAGGTTCTGGTTGATGCCGAGGCAGGTGCCGACGGCGTGCACCTTCGACTGGTCGCCCTGGGTCGCCGAACCGGTCGAGGCCGGACTGGTCGAGGTGGCGGCCACCTGCAGACCGCACCGCAGCGTGCGGTCACCGTGCTGCCAGCCCGCCGGGCTCGGCGACATCACGTTCACCATGAACTTGCCGCGCGGATCGAACCGCCCACCGAGGTAGCGCTGCACCGCGGGCACGCAGTGCTCGTCGCGCAGCTCGGTCATCCGCAGCGAGTCCGGGTGCCGGGTGCCGTCGCCGAACTCGCGGCCGGGGTAGGCCTTCAGGTCGACGACACCGGCCACCTCGAACAGGTGCTGGTCGGCGCAGTTCACCTTCAGCAGGTCGCTGCGGTCGGGCTTGCCCCAGGTCAGGCAGTCGCCCTCGTTGGCGCTGCTGAATTCCTTGTCCCTGACCACGGGCGCGGCGCCGGGCTGGTGTGCCTCCACCTTGTCGGATTCGAAACCGGTCACCGTCATCGTGACCAGCGCCGCGAGCACCGCGCCGAGCGCGCCGATCAGCAGTCCCCACCGCAGTTTCGTCGCCGACAGATGCAGCGGACCGGCGCCGCGTTCAGCGGTTTTCTCGGCCGGGTCGCTCTGATGATCGGACACGACGGCGATTGTATGGGAGCCGATCGGCGCGGCGGGCGGGCTCAGCCGCGCAGAGCCGAGACGAAGATGCCTGGCAGTCTGCGCAGCTTGCCGTCACCGTAGAAGCCGGTGAGCTTGCGACCGGTGGCCGCGGCGGTCTTGTTAGCGACGAACCACGGCGGTTTCGGGGTGGTGGCGAATTCGCCCGCGAACAGTGATCGGGGCGCCGGGCGGAACGGTCCGCGCACCACCGTGCGTTCGACGTCGTCGAGCAGGAAGGCGTTGTGGACGACGCCGATGCCGCTCTGGATGTCGTCGATGGTGTGCCCGGGGAAAGCACCCCAGCTCGCGCGTGGCGTCAGGAACGCCAGGCCGGTCCAGGAGTTGATCGCGACGGTGCCGTAGCGCAGGTTCGCCACGGCCGTGTCGAAGGCGTCGCCGAGTTCGCTGATGGTCGCCGGGTGGGCGAGCAGGTTGGCGCCGAGGGTGCCCATCAACTCGTCGTTGGCGAAATCGACCGCCTTATCGAGGAATTCCGCGCCCGTGCCAGGCAGTTCGACCACGCCGAGGACGGGGGAGAAGTACTCGGTGCGCAGCAGTGGGGTGCCGGTCATCGGCAGGTTCTCGACGAGGACGCGGCCGTTGGCGCGCCCGGCATCGGGGTAGCTGGTCAGCGCGCCCTCCACGCGGGTGTCGCTGCCGGGGTAGTAGGCGGTGCGGACGGGGGCGTTGTCGATGGCGGCGCGCAGTTCGGTGAGGAACTGGTCCTTCTGGTCCCAATCGGCGCTGAGCACGACCGTCTGCGCGGCCACACAGTTGTAGCCGCCGTTGTGCAGGCGCATCGTCGCCACGTGCTCGGCCTGGAACTTCAGGTCGGCCTTGCTCCATTTGCCCGGCACGATGATGCACGGCGCCACGCCGCCGAGTTCGCTGGTGATCGGCTTGGTCAGCGCGGGCTCGCCGGCCTGCTTGCGGCGCTGCGCGTCCTCGCCGACGCCCCACACGATCGCGTCGTGGGTCGGCGCGCCGCCGGTCATGTGCACGTGGTCGACCTTCGGATGGTTCACCAGGTAACCGCCCTCGGGCGCGCCGCCGGTGAGGATGCGTACCACGCCGAGTTCGATGAACGGGGCGAAGACCGCCTGGAACACCGGCAGCAGCGGATCGGTGATCGGGTTGAGCTTGAGCGCGACCACCCGGTTGTTGGCGTAGAGCTCGTAGAGGGTGTCCAGCGGCGCGATGGACATGATGTTGCCCGCGCCGAGCACCGCGCCGACACCGTTGGTCTGCTTCGGATCACGCTGGGCCAGACCGGCTTTGCGCCGTGCGGTGGCCGCGTCGACACCGGGACGCAACCACACCTCGGCGCTGAACCCGTTGAGCAGCAGCCAGTCGTAGAAGCCGTGTGGCAGCACGGGCACGCTCACCCGGCCGCCGGGCGCGGTACCGAGGTCGACGCCGTCGATCGGGCTGGCGCCACGCTCGAGCGCCGCCAGCGACTCGCTCAGCGCCTTGGCGCCCGCCAGCAGTGTCATCGGGCCCGACATCCACTCCTCACCGAGCAGGGGGCTGTCGGCATCGAGCTTTTTGATGGTCCTGGCCGCGGCCACCCACGACTCGGCGTCGCGGGCGGTGAGCGCGTGCAGTTCGTCGAGCAGTTCGCGGCGGCGGCGCAGATCGGTCGCTGCCCAGGTTTTCGCCCCCTCGGTGAGATCGTCGAGCGCGGTATCTATGACGGCGGTGTCGAAAGTGGTACTCACCCCGCAACTATGCCCCGGCCCGCGCTCGTTGGCATAGGCCGAAAATTTAAGGATTGCATAAACAACTAGGCTGTTTTCTCATGATCGACCTCCGATTCCTGCGCGAGAACCCGGAAGCCGTCCGTGCCTCGCAGCGGGCCCGCGGTGAGGACCCCGCGCTCGTCGACGCCCTGCTCGAAGCCGACGCGGCCCGCCGCGCCGCCGTCGCCACCGCCGACTCCCTGCGTGCCGAGCACAAGGCCATGGGCAAGGTGATCGGCAAGGCGAGCAAGGAAGAACGTCCCGCGCTGCTGGCCGCCGCGACCGACATGTCGGCCAAGGTCAAAGACGCCGAGCACGCCCAGAGCGCGGCCGACGCCGATCTCGACGCCGCGCATCGCGCCATCTCCAATGTCGTGCAGGAAGGTGCGCCCGCGGGCGGCGAGGACGACTACGTCGTGCTCGAAACCGTCGGCACCCCACCGCAATTCGACTTCGAGCCGAAGGACCATCTGGAGCTCGGTGAGTCGCTCGGGCTGCTGGACATGGAGCGCGGCGCCAAGGTGTCGGGTTCGCGGTTCTACTTCCTCACCGGGCACGGCGCGCTGCTGCAGCTCGGCCTGCTGCAGCTGGCCGCGCAGCGGGCGGTGGCCAACGGTTTCACCATGATGATCCCGCCGGTGCTCGTGCGCCCGGAGATCATGGCCGGTACCGGTTTCCTCGGGCAGCACTCCGACGAGGTCTACCACCTCGCCGACGACGACCTGTACCTGGTCGGCACCTCGGAGGTGCCACTGGCGGGCTTCCACGCCGACGAGATCCTCGACCTGAGCGCCGGCCCGAAGCGGTACGCGGGCTGGTCGTCGTGCTTCCGTCGCGAGGCGGGCAGCTACGGCAAGGACACCAGGGGCATCATCCGGGTGCACCAGTTCGACAAGGTGGAGATGTTCGTCTACACCACCCCCGAGCAGGCCTCGGCCGAGCATCAGCGCCTGCTCGCCTGGGAACGCGAGATGCTCGCCGCGATCGATGTGCCCTACCGGGTGATCGACGTGGCCGCGGGCGACCTCGGCAGCTCGGCCGCGCGCAAGTTCGACTGCGAGGCGTGGGTGCCCACCCAGCAGACCTACCGCGAGCTCACCTCCACCTCCAACTGCACGACCTTCCAGGCGCGCAGGCTCTCGGTCCGCTACCGCGACGAGAACGGAAAAGCCCAGATCGCGGCGACCTTGAACGGCACACTCGCGACCACCCGCTGGATCGTCGCGATCCTCGAGAACCACCAGCAGGCCGACGGTTCGGTCCGGGTGCCCGAGGCGCTGGTGCCGTTCGTCGGCACCGACGTTTTGACACCGTAGAGCTTTCCACTGTTTGCTGGTCAGGCATTTGTGTGATGTGGCAAACATCGGAACCGAACAACATCTAGGCTGGTGCTCGTGCGAGGAATCGGGGCGCGCGGCGATACCCGAACCCGGGTGCGGGCGGCATCGGCGTTGGCGACGGCAAAAGTCATGGCCAGGACAACGGGGGCGTTCTACGTTCTCGGCGGTGTCCTCGGCCTGACCATCACTGCCGTCGCGCCGGGCGACGACGGCAACAGACTGCTGGTCGGCACCGCCGCCGCGGTCGCGCTGCTGCTCGGTCTGACGCTGCTGGCCTGGGGCCCGCGCATGCCGCACGCGCTGCACCACCTCTATCTGGCGACCGCGACCGTGTTGGTCACCATCGCGGTGCACTCGTTCCCGAACCTCGTCGGCGGTATCACGCTCGCGTCGTTCTACGTCTTCATCGCCTGCGACGCGGCACTGTTCTTCGCCTGGCCACAGGCCGCCGCGCACATCGGTCTCGCGATGGTGCTGTGCCTGTGGGTGCTGCCCGATCGCGGGCTGCCGTGGTGGTCGGGCCTGATCCCGGCCGGGGTCACCTTCGGGGCCGGGGTGGTGGTCGGCATCCTCACCCGCATGGCGTCCGACGCTGATATCGACGTACTCACCGGCCTGCTCAACCGGCGCGGCTTCGAAAAGCAGCTCAACCCGGCGATCGATGCGGCCGGACGCGGTGGTCAGGGTCTGTCGCTGGTGTTGGTCGACCTCGACCGCTTCCAGAAGATCAACGACCACCTCGGTCACCGCGCCGGCGACGCCGTTCTGCAGCGCGTGGCCGACACCTGGCTCGACCTGCTCGCCCCCGACCAGGTACTCGCCCGCTTCGGTGGCGACGTATTCGCGCTGCTGCTGCCCGGCACCACCGAGCAGGCCGCGATCCTGCTCACCGAACAGCTGCGTGCGGCGGTGACCATGGGCTGTTCGGCCGGTGTCACCTCGTGGCAGCCGGGCGAGTCGGGCTCGCTGCTGATCAGCCGTGCCGATGTGGGGCTGTACCGGGCCAAGCAGGCCGGACGCAACCGCACCGTGCTCGAATCGTCGCGGCAGCTGCCGCTCGCGGTCGAGCTGCGCGAGGCCATCGACAGCGGCGCCCTCGACGTGCACTACCAGCCGATCGTCAGCCTCACCGAGGACGGCGGTCAGGCCGTCGGTGTCGAAGCACTGCTGCGCTGGTCGTCCAACGCGCAGCCCGAGGTCACCACCGAGGGCCTCATCCGGGTCGCCGAGGAATACGACCTCATCTCCGACCTGGACGAACTGGTTCTGCGCCGCGCCTGCGCCGACGCCGCCCGCCTGCAGGAGAGCTTCGCCTCCCTGAACCTGACTCTGAACGTGAACGTCTCCGGCCTGGAACTGGCCGAAACCGACTACGCCGAACGGGTCGCCACCATCCTCAACGACACCGGTTGGCCCGCCGACCAGCTCGTGCTCGAGGTGACCGAAAGCGAACTGGCCGCCGAATCCCAGACGGCCATCGCCAACCTGCACACCCTGCGCGACCGAGGCGTGCGCATCGCCATCGACGACTTCGGCACCGGCTACTCCTCACTGAGCCGCCTGGCGACCATCCCCAGCGACATCCTGAAGGTCGACCAGTCCTTCGTCGCCGCCATCCGCTCCGATTCCCCCGCCCCACCCCTGCTCGGCGTCATCGCCGCCCTCAGCAAATCCCTCGACCTGCAGGTCATCGCCGAGGGCGTGGAAACCGAATACCAGGCCGCCGTCCTCACCGAACTCGGCTTCGCCCTGGCCCAGGGCTACCACTACAGCGACTCCCACCCGGTCTCCGACCTCATCAACGACCTCAACGCCCCCCACTCCGACGACGACGATTCCCTCGCCGCCAACGGCTGGATTCCCCTCGGCTGAGCCGGCTTCGAACTGTGCCCGGCACAGGAGCGGCCGCATGACGAAAAGTCGGTTGACGGGTGGTGGGCGGTGGCGAACGATGGACGCATGCGGATGCTCATCTACGGCTGTTGACCTTTCTCGCTGTGTAGGCGCCTGGCGGCGGCGGTGAGTCGTGCGCCGGGCAGTGCGCGTGGGCTCGGGGTTCGCGCGGTGCTGTTCAAGGGCTCGCGGGATCTGCTGCCCATCTACGCGCTCTACGGTGTGCTTTTCGCTGATCACGGGCTCGGGACCGCACAGATCTCGTTGCTGCTCGCGCTGTGGTCGGTGACGGCGTTCCTGCTCGAGGTGCCCTCCGGGGCGTGGGCGGACACGGTGTCGCGGCGGGGTCTGCTCGTTTTCAGCGCAGTGCTGCAAGCAGCCGGGTTCACGATCTGGATGGTCGCTCCCTCGTTCGCCGGGTTCGCGGTGGGGTTCGTCGTGTGGGGGATCGCCGGTGCGCTGGAATCGGGCACGTTCGAGGCGTTGATCTACGACGACCTGGTGGCGCGAGGGGAAACCGCCCAGTACGCGCGCATCATGGGCTGGGCGCGGGCCGCGCAGGAGACGACCGTTCTCATCGCGATCGTCGCGGCCGCACCGCTTTTCGCGTGGGGAGGGTACGGCCTGGTCGGTTGGGTGAGCGTCGGCGTGGGTGTCGTCCACACCGTCACCGCGCTGGCACTGCCGCGGGCGCCGGTGGCCATTTCGGCCTCGGAAGTCGATGCGCTGGAAGACGATCCGACGCCACCTCCCGGAGTCACCACACCACCGGGCGTTGTCGAGGCGGATCGACCGGTGCGCAAGCGCTATGTGGCAATGCTCCGGACCGGGATCGCCGAGTCGATGCATGTGCGGAGAGTGCGTCGCGGCGTGCTGCTCGGCGCACTTCTCTACGGCGTCACCGCTTTCGACGAATACTTCGGCCTGCTCGCTGTTTCCGGTGGTGCCTCGCCCGCCGCCTCCGCCTTGCTCGTCGGCGTGACCGTCGCGGGTTCGCTGGCCGGTTCGCTGTTGGCGGGCCGCACCGAGTCCGCGCCCGCACGGCTGGTCGGAGTCGCCTTGTTCGTCGCGGGGCTTCTGTTCATCGCCGGTGCGTTGGCTGTCGGAGCAGGTTCGCTGTGGATCGGATTCCTCGGGATCGCCGTGGCGTACGGGATCGATTTCAATGCCGAGGTCGTCGCGGGCGCGCGCCTGCAGGATGCGATCGAAGGGCGCGCCCGGGCAACGGTCACCTCGGTGGTCGGGTTGTTGTCGGAGGTGGTGGCGTTGGCGGTCTTCGGTGTCGTTGCCGCTGCTACACAGTGGGTTTCGATGTCTGTGGCAATCGCCGGGTTGGGAGTGGTGTTGTTGGCGGCTGGGCTGGTCACACCGAGTTGGTTGCCTGGACGAAAGTGATCGTGGGCAACCCGGCCGAGTACGGATCGTCATCCAGCCGCTGTCGGCTAGCGCATCGGTAGTGTCGAAAGCTACGACGGCGGAAAGGACGGAGTGGTCGGGCGCAACGGTCTCGGAGCGATCTTCGGGTTCTGCATCGGCGGCGGTGTCGCGGTGCAGGGACGGATCAACGGGGCACTCGGAGCGGAACTCGGCGACGGTGTCGCAGCCGCCACGATCAGTTTCGGAATCGGCCTGCTGGCCCTGCTGATCGCCTTCGCGGTCAGCCCGACCCTGCGATCGGGCCTCGGCTCGGTCCGCACCGCCACAACTGACGGCAGCCTGCGCCCCTGGTACCTCCTGGGCGGTGTGTGCGGCGCGTTCTTCGTCGCGAGCCAAGGCCTCACCATCGCCGCGATCGGCGTCACGGCCTTCACCGTCGCCGTCGTCGCAGGCCAGCTCCTCAGCAGCCTCGTCGTCGACCGGGTAGGTCTCGCACCGAACGGCCGGACACCGGTCACCTGGTGGCGGGTGCTGGCCGCCGGCCTCGGCATCATCGGTGTCGTCCTCGCGGCGAGCGGCCGCGACGCCCCTGCCCCCGCCGACACCGGTGTCCCCGACTACCTGCTCATCGCCCTACCTGCCCTCGCGGGCATCGGCCTGGCCTGGCAGCAGGCGGTCAACGGCCGCGTCGGCGCAGTCGGCGGCCCCTTCCCCGCCACCCTCGTCAACTTCACCGTCGGCCTGATCGCCCTCTGCCTCTTCGACACCTACACCCTCCTCACCAAGGGCCTCCCCGCCCAATTCCCCACCACCCCCTGGCTCTACCTAGGCGGCCTGATCGGCGTAGCCTTCATCGCCCTGGCCGCGATCACCGTCAGCATGATCGGCGTCCTCCTCCTCGGCCTCACCTCGGTAGCAGGCCAACTCGTCGCCGCCCTCCTCCTCGACGCCGCCGACGGCCGCCTGGCGCCGATCGCAGTCCTGAGCTGCGCGATCGTCCTGGTCGCGGTGATCATGGCGAGCCGCGCCGCGTCTTCACCGCCGGAGAACCCACGCGGCTGACACCACGGCCCGCCAAGGGGCTCGTCGCACGCGTGTCGTCGACACCCGGCGGAACTGTCGTGGCCTGGCGAGCACGTCGCTGAGAGATCGGCGAAATGTTAGGTTGCTGGCGAGCGAGCGCGCCGATGGACGATGGCGCGCTCACCCGCGTCGGCGGGTCCGAGCTGGGGGAGTGCAGTGATCGAGCCGTTGTCGCCGACCGAATCACCGGTGATCGGTCGTTACCGGGTGCAGGGTGTGCTCGGGTCGGGCGGGATGGGTCGGGTGGTCCTGGCGGCCGGCCCGGACGGCCGATTCGTCGCCATCAAACAGATCCACGCCCACCTGCTCGACGACCGCGAGTTCCGCGCCCGCTTCGAGCGCGAGGTCGCCATCTCGGCCCGGGTGTCGGGGGCGTTCACCGCCGCAGTGGTCGACTTCGACACCACGGCTGAACCACCCTGGCTCGCTTCGCTGTTCATCCCCGGTGTGCCGTTGGACAAGGCGGTCCGCGAACTGGGACCGCTGCCGGTTCCGGCGATGCGCACGCTCGCCTCCGGCTTGGCCTCGGCACTGCACTCCATCCACAGCACCGGCCTGGTACACCGGGACCTCAAGCCCGCCAACGTCATTCTCGCCACCGACGGACCGCGCGTGATCGACTTCGGCATCGCCCAGGCCACCGGAACAGGGGCGCAGCTCACCGAGGTCGGCGCGGTGGTCGGCTCACCCGCCTATATGTCGCCGGAGCAGGCGATGAGCGAACCGGTGACGTCGGCGAGCGACGTCTTCTCCCTCGGCTCGATGCTGTGCATGGCCGCCACCGGCAAGAGCCCGTTCGCGGCCAACTCGGCGCCGTACACCCTGTTCAATATCGTGCACAGCGAACCGCAACTCGAGAATGTGCCGGTCGAGCTTCGTGAGCTGATCGCCGGCTGCCTGCGTAAGGACCCGAAGACCCGGCCGACCCCCGCTCAGATCCTGGACTACCTGGGCGTCCTGCCGGTGCAGGCACAGCCGTGGCCCGCCCCGGTCCACGCCCAGATCGCCGAACAGACAAGAAATCTCGCTGCCCTCACCTCGGACCCCGAGTCAACACAGATCATTCCGGCCCAGACGCGGATCGTCGCTCCACCTCCCGCGCCCACGCGTCAACGCCGCCCGGTCCTACTCGGCGGAATAGCCGCGGCGGCTGCTGTTCTGATCGCAGCCATCACCTTTGTCGTCCTGCGCCCCGGCGACGAACCCGCACCGACACCGACCACGGTCGCCGCCCCGACGAAAACCCTTCCAACCCTTGATGATCTACGTGGGGTAGACACCTGCGCGTGGGTGATCCAGGCTCTCGGCGCAACGCTCCCGGAAGAAGCCGCCGACAAGGCAGCGACAACGGTCGCCGACTGGCGTTGGCTACCGACCGCGAGCTGGGGTTGCGACGGCAGCTCGGGCGGCGCACGCCTGGCCGTCGAAATCGGCGCAGCGCTGGAAGGTTTCGGCACAACCAGCAAGGTCGCCAACGGTTACGGTGTCGCGCAACGCGGCGAGGACTGCGCCTTCGGCATCGAAGGCGGCGCCGACGGACAACGCTGGGGCATCGTGGTCGACACCTTCACCCGCACCGACTGCGCCCTCGCCGACCACGCTGTCGACCGGCTCGCCGCAGCGATCGGCGCCCTGTCCGCCGACCCGGCCGCAGCACAGTCGCTGTCGTCGGTGGATCCCTGTGCGCTGCTGGACGATCCGACGCTCGGCCAGGCGACCGCCAAATCCGCGCACGTGTGTGAATGGGTGCGCGACAACAACACCATCCGGATCACGACGTCGCAACCGCGGCAGCGAGTACTGACCGGCAAGGCAGTCGACCTGGGTGACGGAGTGATCGTCGAGGAAGACAGCATCGGCGGGATCGGCGAGCACCGCTGTCAGCGGGTGTACCTGTTCCGCAAGATCGGCGAGACCTACCGCGAGGACGTCGAAGTGCTGGTCAGCAATCCCGCCGAGAGCGGTGACGAACTGTGCGCGGTGGCAGATCCGCTGATGAAGCAGGCGGTCGGCAGGCTGCCTGCGCGGTAGCGGCGGCAAACGCGGGGGTGATAGCTTCACGGCAGAGTTTCGAAGGGGGATGGGCGTGCGCTATCGCTGGGGTGCGGCGCTGTTGTCGCTGTGTCTGCTCACCGCCGCATGCGGTGACCAGGCACCCGACCACGGCGAATACGCGCTGGTCGCGCAACCGGGCGACTACGACGACGGCCCGAACCGGATGCGTGGCACCCTGGTCGAATCGCTGCGCCTCGGCGAGCGGGTGATCTTCGCCGACCGCATCGACCCCGAGCTGACCGCGGGCAACGGCGGCGGCCCGCTGGTCGGTGTGCGCGGCGTCGACGATCTGCTCTCGGGTGTGCAGCGCACCGCCCTCGACCCGTTCGACGTGCTCGCCGGGTTCGGCGTGATCGGTGGCAACGGTCTCAACGACAACGAACTGAAGAACAAATTCCTGTCCATCACCCTGCTGTCGCTGCCGGACGAAGCCCAGGCCGCCGCGGCCGCGCAGGCGATGGCCGCGGCAGATTTCGGTGCGACCCCCGAGAACGCGCCCATCGTCCTCCCCGACTATCCTGCGGCGCTCGCACATTGGCGACCCGGTGTGCCGACGGTCGGTAGCTGGCTGGTGTGGAAGAACCTGGTGATCCGGCTCTACGCGAAGATCGTCGACCCGAATCCCGAGCAACTGGCCGACCTGCTCACCCGCACCTATCGTGCCCAGCTGGCCGAACTCGAAACCTTCACGCCCACACCGGCAGCTGATCTTTCCAACCTGAAGCTCGACCCGGACAAGCTGCTCCCGCGGATCGTGAAAACCGACGACTACTGGCCCGACCGCTGGGATTTCCTCGTGACCGGCCCACGTGCGTTCGCCCTGCGGAACAACGAACCACGCACGCGAATGCGCGAACTCGAGGCCAACAAGGTCGACACGATCGCGGTGGCGCACAACAAGTTCCTGTATCGCACCGCGGACAGCGCATCCGCCGAAAGCTACGCCGAGGTCGAGAAACAGCAGATGCTCACCCGATACCGCGAAACCTCGGGGGTGGCGGGTCTGCCGGGTATCTCCTGCTACAGCGCGCTTCGGCCCGACCCCGCGTCGGTCCCCGCGCGTCGGTTCGCGTGCCTGGTGCGGCACGGCGAATTCGTCGTGCGCATCAACGGCAATCAGGAAGTCGAGACCCGGCGCCAGGCCGTGGCCCAATACGCACTGCTCGGTGGTTCGTGGTGAGTGAAGCGCGCATGACATCGCTGGGGCCACGTGACCCCGCGCAGCTCGGCCGCTACCGGCTGCTGGCCGTGCTCGGCCGGGGTGGCATGGGCCAAGTGCTGCTCGGGCAGGCACCGGACGGCCGACTGGTGGCCGTGAAACAGATCCATCAGCAGTTCACCGGCAACCCGGAGTTCCGCGCCAGGTTCCGGCGGGAGGTGCTCGCGTCCCAGCAGGTCACCGGTGCGTACACCGCGGGTGTGATCGACCACGACGCGGAGTCCGAAACACCCTGGCTCGCTTCGGAGTACATCGCGGGACCGGCACTGCAGGACATGGTCGCCGAGTTCGGCCCCCTGACGGTGAGCGGTCTGAAACTGCTGGCCACGGGCCTGGCGATGGCTTTGCTCGAAATCCACCGCACCGGTCTGGTGCACCGGGACCTGACGCCGAGCAATGTCCTGCTCACCAATGACGGTCCACGGGTGATCGACTTCGGCATCGCCCGCGCCGTCGAAGACGACGTCACCCTCACCGCCACCGGCGCCGTGATCGGCTCGCCCGCGTACATGTCGCCCGAGCAGGCCGAATGTCGCACGCTCACAGCGGCTTCCGATGTCTTCGCCGTCGGTGCGATCCTGGCGATGGCGGCTACCGGCACGAGCCCCTTCGCGGCGGCGTCCACACCGCAGGTCCTCTACAACGTCCTCTACAGCACGCCGGACACCACCGCGATCCCCGTACCGATCCGTTCGCTGGTCGACGCGTGTCTCGCCAAGGATCCGGCCGCGCGACCCACTCCCGAGCAGTTGCTCGACGCGGCGGCCCGCATCGACGCCGAACCCGTGTGGCCGGTGCGTATTCGTCGCCGCATCGCTGATCACAAGGCGGAGGCGGCGGCGTGGGCCAACGGAACCGCGTCGGCGGCGATCGTCGAGGAGTCGCGACCCGATCGGAAGCTGCCGCGCCTGGCAGCGGCGGCGGCAGTGGTGTCGGTGTTGGTCCTCGGCTGCATCGCACTGGTCGGCATCGGCCGGGACGGCACCGCCGTCGCGATGGACGACCCGCCGTTGGCGCTGACCGAGGAGGAGACCCGGCGCCTCGACATCTGCGCGCTCCTGACACCGCAGGTGATCGGCGAACTCGGCACCTCCGTCAGCGGGGTGGAAGGGTACAGCCCCTCCGATTGCCGGTCCACGTATCGCGATCCCGCCGGTCGCGATATCAACATCTCGCTCGACACAACCCGGCCCGATTACGCCAACGACCCGCCGCTCGGGCAGACCATCAACTGGATGCCGGTGCTCGGCGACGAGCGGGAGTCCGCCTTCTGCCGTCGTTCGGTCAAGGAGCAGAGCGGCAGGCAGACGGTGTTCTCGGTCACCGCGAGCGTGCCGGGCGGTGACGGGTGTCCGGTGGCCGAGCGGGCTCTCGCTGCCATCGTCCGGCGCCTGTCGGTCGATCCTCCGCTGCGCGACTACCCCGACAACTCGATCCTCGCCCTCGACCCGTGTGCCCTCGTCGATATGGCGGCTGTCCGCGCCGCGGTAGGTGATTCCGAGCGGTCCCGCGCGCCGCACAGCTGCAACTTCTGGGGCACCGACGGCTCCCTCTATCTCGACCTCACCGAAAAGGCCCGACCTGACAGTGTTCGGACCGGCAACGCCCACCCGACGACCAGGACGATCGGCGGTCGCACGGTCTACGTCGGCCGTGACGACGCCACCGTGTGTGATCTTCTGGTCATGACGCGGCCGAGCCGCGACGACCTGGCCGAGCAGATATCGGTGACATACCACGCCAAGTCTTCACCCCCCGCCGGCCCCTGCGCCCTCGCCACCCCCGTGCTCGAATCCGTCCTCCAGAAGTTGCCTCCCTCATGACGATTCATCCACCGGGCCCGGACGATCCGCAGACCATCGGCCGCTACCGGGTGATCGGCGCGCTCGACCCGTCGGCCGGTGATCACAGTGTGCTCGCCACCGGCCCCGACGACGCGCTCGTGGTCGTGCGGCAGGTGCACCCCGAACTGCTCGCAGAACCCGAATTCCGGGTGCGGCTGCGGCACAGTGCCGTTGCCGCCATGCGCGTCGCCGGGCCGTCCAACACCACGGTGATCGATGTCGATGCCGATGCCGACAAGCCTTGGTTGGCATCACTTTTCGTGCCTGGTGTGCGACTCGATGCGGCTGTGGCCGAGCACGGCCCGCTGCCGGTCCCCGCTGTGCGTGCCTTGGCCGCCGCACTGGCGTCCGCTCTCGGCGCCGTGCACGCCGCCGGGTTGGTGCATCAGCGATTGCGCGCCGACACCGTCCTGCTGGCGAAAGACGGTGGGCGCCTGGGTGAGATCGGCGTTACTCCTGCGGCAGGCCTGTCCACCACCGGAACAGCGACCACCATCGGTACGCCCGACTTCTTGGCACCCGAACAGGCACTCGGTCTGGAACTCACCCCCGCCGCCGATGTTTTCGCGCTCGGCTCGGTGCTGGCCTACGCAGCGTCGGGAGTGGCACCGTTCGCGGCGCCGTCGGTGCCGTACACCCTGTTCAATATCGCCAATCGCGAACCCGATCTGAGCCGGGTGCCCGAACCGCTCTACGAGATGCTGGCCGCATGCCTGCGCAAAGACCCGGCGGCCAGGCCCACGCCCGCACAGATCCTCCAGTATCTCGGTGGCCCACCGAGTGGCCCGCCGCCCTGGCCCGCACCGGTTCTCGACGACATCGGACGGGTACAGCAGGAGATCTCGGCGCTGCGTGCCGCCGCACCCGCCCTCACTCCACCGGAACCGGAGCAGCCGAAGTCGTTCGCCGACATCGTCGGCGCCAAGTGGACCTCGCTCCGGCAAACAGCGAGGGGCGCCACGGAGTACGGCCGTGAGCGGTGGATGGGCGCCAGTGCTCGAGCGCGCGCCGGTATCGCGGGCGGGCTGGTCGTGGTGTTGCTCGCGCTGGTCGGGCTCACCTACTTCGTCACCCGTCCGGGGGGTGAACCTGGGCCGGTGACCGGCCTGACCCTGGCCGAGTTGCGCCGTATCGATGCCTGCGCCTGGCTGACGTCCGCGATCGGCACAGAGGTCCCCGTGGCACCGAACCCGCTCCCTGCCGACTCCTGGAAAACGCGACCGACCGGCCCCTGGGGATGTTCCCTCGACTCGGGCAAGTACATCCTCAATCTGGAGCTCGGTAAGGAAGACGAGTACCTCACCCTGAATCAGACTGTGGTCGACGGTGTTCCGATCACCCACGGCAGTCCGTCCGGATGCGCGCGCGCCATCGCGAGCCCGGGCGACGAACGCGAAGCGGGCATCGTCCTCACGCTGCTCACCCCACCCTCGGTCAAGGACTGCGCGGGTGTCGACCACGTGGCCGCCGCGCTGGCCCGCTCGCTGACCACGGCCCCGCAGGCCGAGCAGCCGTCACCTCTCGCCTTGCTCGAACCCTGCACCCTGCTCGACCGCGATGCCGTAGCCGAGAGCATCGGCCCGCTCCCACCGGCACCGACCATCGCCGACGCCCACACCTGCCAATGGGACGCGCGCGTCCGGTTGAAACTGCAACTCCTGCGCACCAGCCCCGTGACCACGGGCAAGAACCCCCAGGTGCTGCGCGTCGACGGTATGGAGATCTACCGCAAAGACGGCCTCGTCGAATGCACTCGCGCCTACCTCGTGCCGAACGCCGGGGAGGAAACGGTGCAGGTCACCGTCGAAGGAATGCCCCAAGGGACCGAGCAATCCTGCTCGATCGCCACCACATTCCTGCGCCGGGCCGTGGAGAAACTACCGAAGCGGTGAGCAAGGAGGGGATACTCGGGCGGGGATCGTCGACGGAAGGGTCGGGATGGATCAGCTCGGGGTTGCGGTTGTCGGGTTCGGGTTGGCGGGGGCGGTGTTCCATGCGCCGTTGATCGCGGCGGAGCCGAGGATGCGGGTGGCGGCGGTGGTGACGTCGTCGGCGGAGCGGGCCGCGCAGGCGCGGGCGCAGCACCCGGGGGTGCGGGTGTGGGAGAGCGCGGAGGAGATGTTCGCCGAGGCCGACGATGTGGATCTGGCGGTGATCGCGACACCGAATCGGACGCATGCGGAGCTGGCGGTGAAGGCGTTGGTCGCGGGGTTGCCGGTGGTGGTCGACAAACCGTTCGCGGTGAAGTCGGCCGATGCCGACGAGGTGGTTTCGGTGGCGGAGCGGGCGGGGCTGCCGCTGAGTGTTTTCCAGAATCGCCGCTGGGACAACGACTTCCTGACCGTGCAGGCGCTGATGGACGCCGGTGAGTTCGGTGAGGTGCGCCGGTTCGAGTCGCGGTTCGAGCGGTGGCGGCCGGTGTCGAAAGGCGGCTGGCGTGAGGTCGGCTCCGCCGAGGACGGGGCGGGGATCCTGTTCGATCTGGGCAGTCACCTGGTGGATCAGGCACTCACCCTGTTCGGCCCGGTCACCGAGGTGTACGCCGAACTCGACCAGCGCCGCCCGGACGTGCAGGCCGACGACGACGCCTTCATCGCCCTCACCCACGCCTCCGGCGTCCGCTCGCACCTGTGGATGAGTGCCGTCGCACCCCAACTCGGCCCGCGGATGCGCGTGCTCGGTTCCACCAACGGCTACACGGTCTCGGGCCTCGACCCACAGGAAGACGACCTGCGTGCCGGCCGCCGCCCGGACGACGGAAATCCGTGGGGCACAGTCACTCCCGACAAATGGGGCACCTTCGGTGCAGGCGAGGACCTGAAGACGATCCCCACCCTCCCCGGTGACTACCCGGCCTTCTACGCCCAGATGGCCGCCGCCCTACTGGACGACGCCCCGGTCCCGGTGGACCCACGCGACGCCGTGGAAACCCTGCGCATCCTGGAATACGCCCGCCACGTCGCCACCCCGCCCGAAGACGACTGATCCCACCCGCCCGGCAAGCCGACGGCGGGGGTGGTGTCGGGTGCTCGCCGCCCGAATCAGAGCTTGGCGGAACGCAGTTCGTGCCCCTTGGACGTCTTGCAGCGCCCCGACTCCAGGTCCCACTGCCACCCGTGCAGGTTGCAGGTGAGGTTGTTGCCTTCCACCACACCGAATTTCGACAGGTCGGCCTTGAGGTGCGGGCAGCGGCGCTGCACTTCCCAGCCGTCGAGTTCGATGGTGGCCGAGTCGTCGTGCGCCTCGGCGAACCAGCCGTCGGCGTAGGCGATGCGCTCGTCGGTGAGGCACTTGAAGAAGGTGTAGAGGAATTCGTTGTAGCCGCCGATGCGCCACGCCTGGAATCGGGTGGACAGGAAGATCGTGTTCACCCAGTCCGGTTCGTCGTCGCGCAGCACGGTGCGCACCAGTTCGGGGGCGATGCGGAAGCCGTAGCGGTAACGCCCCTCGCCCTCGATGGGCTCACGCACGGTGCGCTGCGGGAAGTCGAGGACGATGGTTTCCTCGCCGAGCACAAGGCCGACGGGGTAGCCGATGCCGTCGCTGATGAGCGCGCTCTGCTTCATGATCGGCTCGAACAGTTCGCGCAGCGGCTCGAGCAGCGAACCCTCGCCGTGCTCCCACGTCGCCTTCTCGGCGGCGAGCACGGGCGCGAAGCGTTCGGCCATGTCGGCGATGTAGGCGGCCTTGTCGCCGTAGATGCGCTGCGGGTCGAAGGGGTGGGTGAGGTCGAGTTCGGCACCGCGCACGTCGGCGACGGAGCCGGGGATCATCAGGATCCCGCCCTTGTTGCCGTGGATCTCCATCTGCTCGAGAAACACGATCTGATCGGGGAAGATGTTGCCCTCGTCGCCGCGGTCGTCGTTGAGGTAGCGCAGTTCGTCGTCGAGGAACACCGGCGGACCGGCCGAGGGCACCACCCAGGTGGCGCCGACCTGCTCGATGTAGGAGCGGGCCCGGTCCATGCCGCGCTGACGCTTCTGCTTGCCGAAGTTGGCCTTGGTGCGCGCGGGGATGTCGTAGACGGCCGGGTACCAGATGGCGCCCGAGTACTGCAGCAGGTGAATGTCGATGTGCCCGAACGCGTCGTGGATCACGTCCATGTCGACGGGGCGGGCGTCGTTCATGTTGAAGCAGGTGGTCTCGCCGTCGGAGACGAGGATGCCCGAGTCGCCGATGGGGCCGTCGGCGGGTGCGCGCAGCGCCACGATCATGATGTCGAGCGAACCCTTGGGCCCGGTGACGGTGTGCTTGACCGAGTCCTCGGTCTCGAAGAATTTGGTGAAGCCGAGCGCCTCGAGTTCGCGGCGCAGATCCGGCACCGGGTAGTCGGGCAGCAGGACCGTCGCGTCCTTGTTGACGTGCTCGCGCAGCAGTGCGGCGTCGAAGTGGTCGCGGTGCAGGTGCGAGACGTAGAGGTAGTCGACGTCGCCGAGTGCCGCCCAGTCCAGACCGGTGTTGTCCGGGAACGGGAACCACGACGCGAAGTAGGCGGGGTTCACCCACGGATCGCACAGGATGGTCCCGGCCTCGGTTCGGATGTGGAAGCCAGCATGTCCGACACTGGTGATCTGCACGAGCTATGTCCTCCTACCAGGATCTGATTCGCCGACGCACCGGGCTCGACCTGGTGACGCGAGCCGCCGCCGAGCTCTGACCACTGCGGCGGCACCAGCCAACAAGGGTAGTGGCTAAACCGTTACATCACCGATGCAGTAGCCCTCGGGGGTCGAGACGACGGTGAATGTGCGCGTCCTGGTGCCCCCGGGGGAGGTGGTCACCGGGACCTGAACCGCCAGGTAATCCCCCTGAACTCGTTCGGATGATAGCTCTTGGTCGGCGAAGGAGGTGACATTGCCTACTTTGCCCGAGTCGGTGGCCAGCGGGGGTGCTGTGGGGTTGCCGGTGTCCTGTGGGTCCCAGGTGGCCGGGCTCACTGCGCAGGTCAGGGGGTGGATCTGTTCGGTGTCGTCCGGGTTGAGAGGTTTGCCCGTTGCGCGGGCCAGGTAACGGCGGACGGTGTGACGCGCGTCGGCTTCGTCGTAACCCGGCTCGACACCGGCGGCGAACACCCGGCCGCAGGCGTAGCCGGTGGCGATGTCGCGCTGCTCCACGGTGATCGTCGTCGTCGCGTTGCGCCAGGTGACGGTGTCGGCGGTCGCGGTGCCCGGCCTGCTCAGTGCGGCGAGGATCGTCTGGGGGTCGACGTACATGTCGGCGACGGTGCGTGGCGGGATGGTCCAGCACTTGTCCTGTAGCTCGGTGACCGTCGCCGAGCGTAGGTCGGCCGCCCAGCGGCGCACGGCGGTCACGGTATCCGGGTTCCCCGCCACCGCGCCGACCCGCGGTGCGTCGGTGGGCAGCGGCTCGGTGGTCGGTACCGGTGTGGTCGCGGCCTCGGTGGCGGTCGAAGACGCGGCGGCCGCCGAGGTGCTGGTGGCAGGGGCGGCCACCGGTTCGTCGCCCGGAATGCCCGATACCGAGTCGCAGCCGGCGATCAGCGCGGCGGCGGTCAGGCCCGCGGCCAGCGCACTCGCGCGACGGGTCGGAGCAAACGGGGGCAGCTGAGCGCGTTGCACTTCGACGTTCCTCATTCCTTGGCCGGGTGCCGGAAGCGGCGATCTGCGACTACGCTAGCTGAATTGTGGAACCCGTCTACCGGTCGATCATCGGCCTGGCCCGAACCGTCTTCTTCCTCGAAGGTCTGAAGTTCACCGTCAAGGGGGCCGAAAACATCCCCGCGACAGGTGGTGCCGTGGTGGCGATCAACCACACCGGCTACATGGACTTCACCTACGCCGGCCTGCCCGCGCGCACCCCCAAGCGCTACATCAGGTTCATGGCGAAGGCGGAGGTGTTCGACAACAAGATCTCCGGCCCCATCATGCGCGCCCTCAAACACATTCCGGTCGACCGCACCGCGGGCGCCGACTCCTACAAGGCGGCGGTGAAGTACCTGCGCGACGGCGAGCTCGTCGGCGTGTACCCCGAGGCGACCATCAGCCGCAGCTTCGAGATCAAGGAATTCAAGTCCGGCGCCGCCCGGATGGCCCTGGAAGCCGACGTGCCGATCATCCCGATCGTCATCTGGGGTGCCCAGCGCGTGTGGACCAAGGGCTTCCCGAAGCGCCTGGGCCGCACCAACACCCCCATCTCCATCGCCGTCGGCAAGCCGATCAAGCCCTACGAACCCGTCAACGACCTGACCGCCGAGCTGCGCGGGACCATGCAGGCCATGCTCGCCGACCTGCAGCAGGACTACGAACACGAGCCCGGCGCCTACTGGGTGCCCAAGCGGCTCGGTGGCAGCGCTCCCTCGCTGGAGGAGGCCACCGCCCTCGACAACGCCGAGGCCGCCGAGCGGTTGGCGCGCAAGGCCGAGCGGGCGAAGCCCGAGAACTAGCCGGGCGCCCGGCAACGCATCGGTGGTGGCAGCTCGCCGCGCAGGTAGGCGGCGGGCGGCACACCCATCAGGGTGCGGAAGTCTGCCGTGAGGTGGGACTGGTCGTAATAGCCGGTCGCCGCCGCGAGGTCAGACCACGGCGTCTTGCCAGCGGCTGTGAGGACGCGCAGTACGCGGTCGACCCTGGCGAAATGCTTGGGCGACAACCCGATTCCGGCGGCGAAGAGCGAGCGTAGCTGGCGTTCGCTGATCGCGAGCCGGGTGGCGAGGTCGGCGACGGTCGGTGCCGCCCCCACCTCGGCGATCGCCTCGCGCAGCACCATCCGGTGCGCCCGCTCGGTTGTGCTTTCCGAAACAGCCTGCGGCAGTGTGGCTCCCAGGTGCTTGATCGCCTCGGCGGTCGACAGGTGGGTCAGGGAGTCGGTGATCGCGGCGAGCGGCCCGGGCAGCTCGGCGAGGGAGACCACGCGATCGGTCAGCTCGGCGGCCGACACCCCGAGCAGCTGACCGGTGGTCCCCGGCGCCAGACGCAGTCGCACGCAGCCGCCGGGCCGCTCGGCCTGGGAGTACGCCGCCTTCGACTGCGCGCCGATGACGAAAGCCGCGCTGCGACCCGAGGATTCGGTGCGCACGACCACCGTTGTCGAGGTGACGGGCGGATGGGCGAACGGTTGAGTGATGTCGTGACGCGTAGGCGTCGCGGTGAGTTCCGTGAGCCACGGTCGCAGCGAATCCGGGGTCGGGACCCGTGTCTCGATCCGGCCCGGGGTCAGGTACCTGCTCACACCGTCAACAGTAGGTGTCCGCGCAGCGACTGTCCGTGCCGATTTTTCCTATCCGCGCACCGGGTCGGGCCGACATGCTCGACGCATGATTCTGATCACCGGTGCCACCGGCACCATCGGTAAAGCCCTGGTTAGCCAGCTCGCCGCCGACGGCGTCGCGGTCCGCGCCACCACCCGTGACCCGCAGAACGCGACCTTCCCCGCCGGGGTGGAGGCGGTGGGCGTCGACTACCGCGACCCGGCCACGTTCGCCCCCGCGATGGCCGGAGTCCAGGCCGCTTTCCTCAACGGCCTGCCCGGTCCGGACGACACCGATGTCGACGCCGCCCTGGTCGAGGCCGCGCGGGCCGCGGGAGTACGGCGTGTGGTGAAACTGTCCATCATCGGCGCGGGCGACCCACGCCTCGGCGCGCCGGGCGGCTGGCATGTGCCCGGCGAGGGCGCGGTGCGCGACTCCGGCCTGGAATGGACGATCCTGCGCCCCAACACTTTCGCCTCCAATACGCTCAGCTGGGTCCAGCCGCTGAGCACGGGGCAGCCGGTGCCGAACCTCACCGGTGACGGCAGGCAGGCGGTCGTCGACCCACGCGATGTCGCCGCGGTAGCCGCTGCCGCCCTGCGCACCGGCGACCACCACGGCCGGACCTACACACTCACCGGTCCCACCCTGCAGACCGCGCGTGAGCAGGCCGCCGTGCTGGCCGAGGTACTCGGTCGCCCGATCGCCGTCACCGATATCGCCGAGGACGACGCACCGGAGTTCATGCGGTCTGCGGGACTGTCGCCCGCGTTCGTCGAAGCAGCTTCGCAGGGCCAGTCCTTCATCCGGCACGGGCACAACGAGCTCGTCACCGACGACATCGCCGCCGTGCTCGGCCGCCCACCCCGCGACTACGCCGAATGGGCCGCCGACCACCGCACGGCCTTCACCGAGCACTGATCCGACACCCCCCGATCAGTTCATGCTCAGCACCCACGAGCCGTTGCAGCCCCAGCTGGTGTTGCGTTTGGCGTCGTAGGTCCAGACGGGGTTGATCGGCGGGTTCACCCGCACATGCCACCGGCCCGACGGCGACTTCACGGCGTTGCCCTCGCGGGTGACGATCTTGACGTCGTCGTGGCCGAACGACCAGGAGCCCCGGCTGGTCGGGTAGTCCAACCGCATGCGGACCCGGCCGCCGGTGTGGTTCTGCACCACCAGGCAGGAACCGGGGTGGTTGACGTCGATGGCGTAGTCGCTGAAACCCTCCTCGCCACCGTTGTCGGTGGTGTCGACGAATCCGACGGCATCGGTGATGTCGGCGTTCGCGGGGCCGGCGACCATGACGGTCGTCACAGCCACGGCGGCGGTGAGCAGTCCGAGAGTCTTCAATCCCTTACCTCCCCTGAGTGGCGGCAATAGTTGCCGACCTGCGAATAAGCCTCCCGCGCAACGGCTTCCGCATTCTTATCGCGGGCTTAACGGTGTGCCTGATCGCCGGGGCGGCAGACCGTCCGAGCGGCGGTCAAGGGGGCCTGATTTCGTGTTTCGGGGGAGGGCACGCTAAAGTTCCTTCTCGCACCACGAGGCCCGGATCGGGCCGAGGACGTGCACGCGGATGTAGCGCAGCTGGTAGCGCATCACCTTGCCAAGGTGAGGGTCGCGAGTTCGAATCTCGTCATCCGCTCAACGAAAGCCCGGCCTGATGCCGGGCTTTTCTGCTGTCAGTACCGGTTCAGGCGGTCACGCGTGAGTGGCGGCAGGAACTCGCCGATCAGTGTGCGGCGCCACCAGATTCGCTGCCGGAACAGTTCGGCCGGGGTGCTGAACTCGTATTCGTAGAGGTGGGCGCGCACATAGTGCGGTGGGGCGTCGGGGAACGGATTGGGACCGAGCAGGCGCAGGGTGTCGGGGTCGTTGCGCAGCAGCCGCGCGGCCAGCGGCAGCGCCCACGAGCGGGCGTAGGCGGGCGAGATCGCGGCGAACCACATCAGCCAGTCCAGGCGCAGGTGGTAGGGCGCGAACTGGCGTGGCATGCGACGCGGGTCGCCCGGTTTGCCTTTGAACGCGTATTCGCGCCACACGGTGTCGTCGGTGAGGTGGGTGTCGTCGGTGCCCTCCAGCACGATCTCGTAGCGGGTCCGGCCGATCGACCCGAACGCGCCATAGGTGTTGACCAGGTGCAACGGGTCGAAGGAGGCGTTCATCTGCTGATTCGGCGAGAGCATATTGCGCACCGGCCGGTAGCTCGCCACCACCACGAGGGCCACGTAGGCGACGCAGACGCCGACGAACCAACCCGGCGCAGCGGGCGTGGACTGTCCGCCGGGCAATGACAGCGCGGTGGCGGCCAGCAGCAATGTCACCCAGTTCAGCCAGGCGAAATTGCCCGACAGCACAAGCCACAGCTGGGTGACGATGACGATCGCCGCCGCGATACTCGCCACCGGCTGCGGCGCGAACAGCCCGAACGGCACGATGAGCTGGGCGAAGTGATTGGCCGCCACCTCCACCTTGTGCAGCGGTTTGGGCAGGTGATGGAAGAACCAGCTCAGCGGACCGGGCATCGGCTGGGTTTCGTGGTGGTAGTACAGGCAGGTCAGGTCGCGCCAGCACGGATCGCCGCGCAGCTTGATCAGTCCGGCCCCGAACTCCACCCGGAACAACAGCCACCGCGCGGCCAGCAGCACGAGCAGCGGCGGGGCGATGGTGTCGTTGCCGAGGAATATCGCCAGGAAACCGGCCTCGAGCAGCAGTGATTCCCATCCGAAGCCGTACCACAGCTGGCCGACGTTGACGATCGACAGATACAGCACCCACAGCGCGAACCACAGCAGCACGGCCGCCCACAGCGGCACCGCGTCGGCCAGACCCGCCGCCACCGCGACCGCGAGCACCACCCCCGTCCACGACACGGCCGCGAACAACCGATCCGAATAGCGCAGATGGAACAGGCTCGGCGACTGCCGCCACGACGAGCGCTCGAGGAAACGGGGAATCGGCAGCATGCCGCGTTCGCCGAGCAGGGCCCGAAACTGGAGTGCGGCGGTCAGGAAGGCGACGGCATAGATCACCGCCAGGCCGCGCTGGAAGATCAGCCTGCCGTACCAGTATTCCGGTGCCGCGAACCACTCCATGCGCTCGCTCCTGGGAGATCTGCCCTCCGGTGGACTACCCGGTGTCGTGCGTCGATAACAGGGCGGCGCGCAGTTCGCGCTCGTCCCATTGTCCGGCGACACCGGGTCGCGTCCGCAGGTAATCGACGATCCGGTCGGTGTCCCAGCCCTGAGCTTCGCGCAGCCCCGCCCCGATCATGGCGAGATATCGGGCCGAAGGACGCTGTACCTCAACGGCTTCGGGCAACCAAGGGGCCGTGAACGTCAGGATCGGCACGTCGTCCTCGTCACCGAGATGGACAACGGTCTCGTAGCGTCCCGGTCCGAAGCGGACCCGTCCCTCCTCGACGACCCGTGACACGTCGAAGCCGCGGCCGGGCGTGCGGTACATCTCCTGGTCGAGCAGGTCGGCGAACTGGGCGAGGGTGAGCAGATACCCCCTGGCGACGGCCTCGGTCGGCCATCCCGGTGCGGGCTGGTCGGTGTAGAAGCCGACGCCACCCGTCCATACCGGACTCTGCCAGGCGAAATACACGGTGCCGGGCACGGTGAGCGCGATTGTCTTCGCGGGCGGGGTGGGGTCGCGAAAGCCCGCGTAGAGGTGGTCCGTGCCGGGTGGAGTTCCACCGAGCCGGTAGTAGTCGAAGCGGGCCGCACACATGTTGGAGCCGTATGCCGCGTACCAGATCTGTTGTGTCACAGGCTCATTCCTGGCAGGTCTCGGTTCGGAACACCGAAGAAACGGATTGATCCACCCCCTCGATTGTCCCTGTGAGACCGGGAAAACCGAAGGCCGCACGAATCTGGAACGATTGGTCATATTACCCCGCTGGGCACTCGCATGGCGAACGCCCATTGGGGAAAGCGTGGGGACCGACAACATGGCGACACGTTCCGAAATCACTACGAAGACAACGTATGTACGGAGGTCGAACCCCGGAAGGTCAGCGTCGACACGGATTCGTGACCGCTCGGCTGTAACGATCAGACCCATCATCAACGAATGACCAATCGGTCGGGAAAGCCAACGAGCGGAGATGTTTTCATGCGTACTGTCCTCATGCTGGCAGCTGTTGCGGCATTGACCGGAGGGCTCACCGCGTGCGGCGCCGAGTCGGGTTCGAGCGCGCCGAGCACTACCACTCAGCACTCGGCCACCTATTCGTCGGACGCACCGAGCACTCCCCAGCCGTCCAGCGCACCTGATCCCGGTTCGCCTGACGCGAGCTCGCCGGGGGCGACTTCGCCTGGCGCGGGGTCGCCGGGCGCCGGTAACCCTGACACCGAGGCGCCGGATACCCCGAAACCGTCGACCGCCCCGGCTCCGGACAAGAACGGCTTCACCACGGTCGACGCGGGCAAATACCTGCTAGACGGCGGCTACTACTTCCAGTCGCCCACCGGGAACATCATGTGCGGCATCCTCACCGCCGCCCCGTACGGTGTCGGCTGCCAGCTGGGCAAGGCGAATATCATCTCGCCGAAGCTGCCGAACTGCACCGACGCGCCCAACCGCAAGGTCGCCGCGCACCTCTATCAGGGCAAGTCGGAGCTCCTGTGCACCAGCCAGGGCATCTTCGTCGGCATTCCGCAGGACGGCTCACCGGCCGGCGGCGCGGTCCTGAACTACGGCCAATCCCTCACCGTCAACGGCTACACCTGCGACTCCTCGTCGCAGGGCGTCCGCTGCATGGCCGACGGCCACGGTTTCGCGATCTCGGCCGACGACCAGCACACCTTCTGAGCGCCGCGCTACCTCGGGATGTGGATGCCCGCCGCGCGCAGCTTCGTCTCGACGAGGGCGCCGAGCACGCCTGCGGTCGAGGTGGGTTCGTGGCCGTGATGGGCGATGAGCTGGTAGCGGGTCGCTGCCTCGGTGCGGGCCTGCATGCCGGTCACGATTCGCAGATGTGCCGGTCTGGCGAGGTAGTGCTCGATCATCTCGTTGGCGAGATCCTCGATGCGGGGATCGTCGGGTGCCCAGGCCGCGGCCTCGACACCACGCCGCAGCAGGGCGACGAAGTTCGGGTCCTCGATGGCGTTCTCGACGTCGGTGAGGTAGTCGTCGAAGCCGTCGGGGACCAGGGCTCGCGCCAGCACCCAGCCCTCCCTGGTCGCCGCGACCTCGGCCTCGGGAAAACCCAGGCTCGGCATCCGTTCCAGCATCGCGACCGCGCGGTCGGGCAGCAGGGCTCGATTGCCGTCGCTGAGCCGGTGCAAGGTGTCGCGCCGGGCGGTCAGCTCCTCGATGCGCTCGGTGAGCTGACGCCCCACCTCGGCCAGCGCGGTGGCGAACCGGTCGGCGTCGGCGTCGAGCAGGGGTTCGATGTCGGCCAGCGGCACCCCGGCGGCGGCCAGCGTCCGCACCTGGACCAGCCGCAACAGTTCGGCCGAACCGTACCGCCGGTACCCGGCGCTGTCCCGTTCGGGCTCGGTGACCAGGCCGAGCTTGTGATAGTGCCGCACCGTCTTCACCGTGATACCGACGAACGCCGCCGCCTGCCCGATCGTCACCCCGTTCCGCATACGCTCAGCTTGCCTTGTCCGACAGCGCGTTTCCCGGTTCGCCGCCGAACACCGCGTCGACAAGCGACTTCTGTGCCACCTGGAACGCCGGGGCCATTGTCATCTCCGCGTCGTCGACGAAGGTCAGATACGCGGTCATGGTCACGCTCGCGTCGGGAGTGCTGTACATCAGTGTCGCGTAACCGGCGATCCCGCCGTTGTGGGTGATGACCGTGGCGCCGCCCTCGGTTTCCTGCACGAACACCCCGAGCCCGTAGGGCATGCCGGGAATGCCGGTGTCGTGGGTGCGCAGCATCTCGGCCAGCAGCGGTTCGGGCAGCAACGTGCCGTCGAGCAGGGCACTGATGAAAGTGTGCAGGTCGGCGGTGGTCGAGATCATGTCGCCGCCGGTGCAGACCCAGGACGGGTTGTGCACGGTGACGTCGACGGTGTGCTGCTCGCCGCCGTCGCTGTAGCGGTAGTAGGCGTGCGGGTGCGGGTCGGGCAGATCCGTGGAGGCGCCGGGCAGCACGGTGTCGGTCATGCCGAGCGGGCCGAAGATCAGGCGCTGCGCCTCCTCGGCGAGCGAGCGGCCGGTGACCTGCTCGACCAGCAACCGGGCGATGATGTAGTTGGTGTTCGAATAGCTCCAGCCGGTCCCCGGCTCGAATCGCGCCGGCTTCGACAGGGCGAGGTTCGCCAGGTCCTCCGGTCGGTAGGTTTCGAACCGCTTGTCGACCCACTCCTTGCCCGCGATGGTCGAGGGCACGCCGGGGACGATGGTGCCGTCCTCGTACAGCTCGCCGGTGATGTTGAAGATCCCGCTGGTGTGCTGCAACAGCATTCGGACGGTGACCCGCTCGTCGAGTGCGTAGTCGGGCAGGTAGCGGATAGCCGGGGCGTCCAGCTCGATCCGGCCCTCGGCGACCAGCCGCAGCACGATGGCGGCGGTGAAAGTCTTGGTGTTGCTGCCGATTCGGACGTGACCGTCGACAGGCGGCGGTGTGGTGGCGCCGAGTTCGCTCACCCCGGCGCTGCCCACCCACTCGCCGCGCTCGTCGTTTACCCGCAGTGACGCACCGACGAAACCGTTGTCGACGATGCGCTCGATGAGTTCCTGGAGTTCCGGACGGTCCTGAGTGGCAAGGGTATTCGTGTTGGACATGGTGATCGCTCCTGTTCGCGTAGTCGGCTTTCCCGCCGCTGCGACCAAGGCTCCACCCTGACCTTAGGTCAACCGCAACAGTGATCTGGATCACCGAAAAAGCGGGGCGGCAAGGTATCTGCCGCCCCGCTCTTTCCGTGCGCTACTGCGCGGTCGACTTGAACCGACGCAACCGCAGGCTGTTGCTCACCACGAAGACCGAGCTGAACGCCATCGCGGCACCGGCGAGCATCGGGTTGAGCAGGCCCGCCATGGCCAGCGGGATCGCGGCAACGTTGTAGGCGAAAGCCCAGAACAGGTTGCCCTTGATGGTGGCCAGGGTGCGGCGCGAGAGGCGGATCGCGTCGGCCGCGGCCCGCAGGTCACCACGCACCAGGGTGAGATCGGCGGCCTCGATGGCCACGTCGGTTCCCGTGCCCATCGACAGGCCGAGATCGGCCTGGGCCAGGGCGGGTGCGTCGTTCACACCGTCACCGACCATGGCGACGACCTTGCCCTCGGCCTGCAACCGCTTGACCGTTTCCACCTTGTCCTGCGGCAGCACCTCCGCGATCACCTCGTCGATCCCCACCTCGGCGGCGATGGCGTTCGCCGCGCGGGCATTGTCGCCGGTGAGCAGGATCGGGGTGAGGCCGAGCTCGCGGAACTGCGAGATGGCCTGTGCGGAGGTCGGTTTCACCGCGTCGGCGACCACGAGCACGCCGCGTGCCTTGCCGTCCCAGCCGATCGCCACGGCGGTCTTACCCGTCGATTCGGCGTCGGCCATGGCGGTGGCGAGGTCGTCACCGAGGGGCTGCGACCAGTCGGCCAGCAGCCGGGCCCGGCCCACGATCACGGCGTGACCGTCGACGACACCCTGCACGCCGAGACCCTCGATATTGGCGAAACCCTCCACCTGGGGCAGCGTTCCGGCGTCACGTGCGGCCTTGGCGATAGCCTGGGCGATCGGGTGCTCCGAGGAATCCTCCAGCGCACCGGCCAGTTCCAGCACGCGGGCCTTGTCCTCGCCCTCGGCGGGGATCACGTCGAGCAGGGTCATCTTGCCGGTGGTGACGGTGCCGGTCTTGTCCAGCACGATGGTGTCGACCTTGCGGGTCGATTCCAGCATCTCGGGACCCTTGATGAGGATGCCGAGCTGCGCGCCGCGTCCGGTGCCGACCATCAGCGCGGTCGGGGTGGCCAGGCCGAGGGCGCACGGGCAGGCGATGATGAGCACCGCGACGCCTGCGGTGAAGGCGGCGGCGATGGAACCGCCGGTGCCGAGCCAGAACCCGAGGGTGGCGACGGCCAGCGCGATGACGATCGGGACGAAGATGCCCGAGATCTTGTCGGCGAGTCGCTGAGCCTGCGCCTTGCCGGTCTGGGCGTCCTCGACCATCTGCGCCATCTGGGCGAGTTGGGTGTCGGAGCCGATTCTGGTGGCGCGCACCAGGAGTCGTCCGCCGACGTTCACGGTCGCCCCGGTGACGGTGTCGTCAACGCCGACCTCCACCGGCACCGATTCGCCGGTGAGCATGGAGGCGTCGACGGCCGAGGAACCCTCGGTCACCACACCGTCGGTGGCGATCTTCTCACCGGGCCGGACGACGAACACGTCACCGACGGCCAACTGCTCCACCGGGATTCGTGTCTCCACGCCGCCCCGCACCACGGCCACGTCCTTGGCGCCCAGCTCGAGCAGCGCTTTCAGCGCGGCACCGGCGCGGCGCTTGGACCTGGCCTCGAAGTAGCGTCCGGCCAGGATGAACGTGGTGACGCCCGCGGCGGCCTCGAGGTAGATGCTGCCGGTGCCGTCCATCCGGGCGATGGTGAATTCGAAGGGGTGGGTCATGCCGGGGGTGCCCGCCGTGCCCCAGAACAGGGCATACAGCGACCACCCGAACGCGGCGAGCGTGCCCATCGACACCAGGGTGTCCATGGTCGCGGTGCCGTGCTCGAGGTTGGTCCAGGCCGCCTTGTGGAACGGCAGCGCGCCCCAGATCACGACCGGCGCGGCCAGGGTGAGCGAGAGCCACTGCCAGTTCGTGAACTGCAGAGCGGGGATCATCGCCATCGCGATCACCGGGACGGTGAGCACCAGCGACACCAGCAGGCGGGTGCGCAGCGATGCGGTCGGGTCGTCCTCGGTGGGCGCGTCGGTGGTCTCGGGCTGCTTCGGGGCGGGCAGTGCCGCGGTGTAGCCGGCCTGCTCGACGGTGGCGATCAGTTCCTCGGGGGACACGTCACCGGTGACATCCACGCGCGCCTTCTCGGTGGCGTAGTTGACGGTCGCGGTGACGCCATCGAGCTTGTTGAGCTTCTTCTCGATGCGGTTCGCGCAGGAAGCGCAGGTCATGCCACCGATCACCAGTTCTACCTGGCCGGTGCCCGGTGGGTGTGTCACGGCGGTCATGGGATGCTCCGATCGTTTCCTGATATCGATTCTTGCTGAAGGTTTGCGGGTGGTGCTCAGTGGCCGTGGCCGGGGCTGCCGTGGTCGGCCGGTGCGCTGGTCGGTGCGGGAGTGTTCGCACCCGACTGGGCGACGCGCAGAGTGAACTCGGCGGTGCGGACCACGCCCTGGTGCTGGAAGTCCAGGAACAGGCGGTAGTCGCCCGCGCTCGGTGCGTTCACCACGAAGTCGATGCC
>NZ_JBFAJZ010000023.1:0-35208 GCF_040655475.1 Nocardia sp. NPDC050413
TGGCCGGAGACGTTCATGACGTCGTCGACGCGGCCGAGGACCCAGAGGTCGCCGTCGGTGTCGAGTTTGGCGCCGTCACCGGCGAAGTACCAGCCTTCGGAAGCGAAACGCTGCCAATAGGTTTCGCGATAGCGATCCATATCGTTCCAGATGCCGCGCAGCATCGATGGCCACGGCTTGTCCAGTACGAGCAGGCCGGACACGTCGCCGTCCAGCGGTGATCCGTCGTCGTCGACGACATTCGCCGAGATGCCGGGCAGTGCACACATGGCCGCGCCGGGCTTGGCGTCGGTGACGCCGGGCAGCGGCGAGATCATGATGGCGCCGGTTTCGGTCTGCCACCAGGTATCCACGATCGGGGTCTTGTTGTCGCCGAACACTTCCCGGTACCAGCGCCACGCCTCGGGATTGATCGGCTCGCCGACCGAACCCAACAGCCGCAGCGACGACAGGTCATGGGCGTCGGGGATCTCGCGCCCCCACTTCATGAACGTGCGGATCAGCGTGGGAGCGGTGTAGTAGATGGTGACGCCGTACTTTTCGATGATCTCGAAATGGCGGTGCTCGTTCGGCGAGTTCGGGGTGCCTTCGTAGACGACCTGGGTGGCCCGGTTGGCCAGCGGCCCGTAGACGATGTAGCTGTGTCCGGTGACCCATCCGATGTCGGCGGTGCACCAGTAGACGTCTTGTCCCGCTTTGTGATCGAACACGTTGTGGTGGGTGTAGGCGGCTTGGGTGAGGTACCCGCCGCTGGTGTGCAAAATCCCCTTCGGCTTCCCGGTGGTCCCGGAGGTGTAGAGGATGAACAACGGATGCTCGGCCGGAAACGCCTGCGCCTCGTGCGACGGCGCAGCGGTGGAAACCGTTTCGTCCCACCACAGATCACGAACCTCGGTCCACGGCACATCCAACCCGGTCCGCCGCACTACCAGCACATGCTCGACGCTGGTCGGGTCGTCACCGAGGGCCTCGTCCACGGCGTACTTCAACGGCGCGGGCTTACCCCGCCGCCACTGCCCGTCGGTCGTCACGATCAGCCGCGCCTGCGCGTCGTCGACTCGCTGACGCAGCGCGCTCGGCGAGAACCCGGCGAACACCACCGAATGGGTGAGCCCCAGCCGCGCACACGCCAGCATCGCCACGATCGCCTCGGGCACCATCGGCATGTAGATGGCGACCCGGTCACCGGCAACGAGCCCGAGCGCAGTGAAAGTGTTGGCCGCCCGGCACACTTCGTCGAGCAGTTCCTGATATGTGATCGCCCGGGAATCGCCCGGCTCACCCTCCCACAGGATGGCGACCTGGTCGCCGTGCCCGTCGAGCACATGCCGGTCGAGGCAGTTGTAGGCCACGTTCAGCTCGCCGTCGGCGAACCACTTCGCCACCGGTGCGTCCGACCAGTCCAGCACCTGGGTGAACGGCGTGTGCCAGTGCAACCGGCGCGCCTGTTCGGCCCAGAAGCCGTCGCGGTCGGCGTCGGCCCGCTCGTAGAGGTCGGCGGTCGCGTTCGCCTGGGCGGCGAACTCCGCACTCGGTCCGAAACTGGTCGCGGGATTGGTCACTGCGCCGGTCACAACAATTCTCCTTCGAAACACTCAGGGGTACAGCCCGTTCCGGTGGGGCGAACCACCGGAACGGGCGTGGGGGACATCAGTGCGAGATCGCCTTCTCCGCACCGACGCCGGTCAGGGCACGTACTTCCATCTCGGCGGCCTTGCCGAGGTCCACCTTCTCGCCGCGCCCACCCAGGTAGGTGCCGACCACACCGAGGACGAACGCCAGCGGGATGGACACGATGCCCGGGTTGGACAGCGGGAACCAGTGGAAATCGGTCCCGGTGATCATCGAGGTCTTGGTGCCCGACACGGCGGGCGAGAACACGATGAGCACGATGGTCGAGATCAAGCCGCCGTACATCGACCACAGCGCGCCGGTGGTGTTGAAGCGCTTCCAGAACAGCGAGTACAGGATGGTCGGCAGGTTCGCCGCGGCCGCAACCGCGAAGGCCAGTGCCACCAGGAACGCGATGTTCTGGCCGTTGGCCAGGATGCCGAGCCCGATGGCGAGCACACCGATCACCACGGCGGTGATCCGCGAGACGCGCACCTGCTTGCGCTCGTCGACCTTGCCCTTCTTGATCACGCTGGCGTAGATGTCGTGCGCGAACGATGCCGACGCGGTGATCGTCAGACCGGCGACGACCGCGAGGATGGTCGCGAACGCCACCGCCGAGATCACCCCGAGCAGAATCACCCCGCCGAGCTCGAAGGCCAGCAGCGGTGCCGCCGCGTTCTGCCCGCCCGCCGCGGCCAGGATCTTGTCCGGGCCGACGATGGCCGCCGCACCGTACCCGAGCACCAGGGTGAACAGGTAGAACGCGCCGATCAGACCGATCGCCCACACCACCGAGCGCCGAGCCTCTTTCGCGGTCGGCACCGTGTAGAAGCGCATCAGGACGTGCGGCAGACCGGCGGTGCCGAGCACGAGTGCCAGACCCAGCGACAGGAAGTTCAGCTTCGACATCTCGCTGCCGCCGTACTGGGCGCCGGGGGCGAGCACATCGCGGCTCGCGACGGCCTTGTTGGCCGACTCGCTCACCGATTCCTGTGCGGCACCGAGGATGTCGGACAGGTTGAACCCGAACTTGGCGAACACCATCACCGTCATCAGCGCGGCACCGGCGATCAGCAGGACCGCCTTGATGATCTGCACCCAGGTGGTGCCCTTCATCCCGCCGACGAGCACATACACGATCATCAGCACACCGACGATCGCGATGACCACCGATTGCCCCGCACGCGAGGAGATGTCGAGCAGCAAGGCGACCAGACCGCCCGCACCCGCCATCTGCGCGAGCAGGTAGAACAGCGACACCGTGAGCGTGGTCAGCGCGGCCGCGGTGCGAACCGGGCCTTCCTTCAACCGGAAGCTGAGCACGTCGGCCATCGTGAATTTGCCGGTGTTGCGCAGCATTTCGGCCACCAGCAGCAGCGCGACCAGCCAGGCGACGAGGAACCCGATCGAGTACAGGAACCCGTCGTAGCCGTAGACGGCGATGGCACCTGCGATACCGAGGAAGCTGGCCGCCGACAGGTAGTCACCGGCGATGGCGATGCCGTTCTGCGGTCCGGAGAACCCACGACCACCGGTGAAATAGTCGGCGGCACTAGCGTTGTTGCGGCTGGCCCGGATCACCACGATCATGGTGACCACCACGAACAGCCCGAAGATAGCGATATTGGCGACGGGGTTACCCACCGTCGTATCCGCGGCGAGAATGCTCATGCGCGGTCCCCTTCGAGTTCTTCCCGGATGGCCGCGGCCCGCGGATCCAGCTCACGGTTGGCGAACCGGACATACGCGCCGGTGATGACGAAGGTCGTGACGAACTGCGCGAGGCCGAGCAGCAGTCCGACGTTGATATTGCCGAAGACCGGAGTGGCCATGAAGTCGTGCGCGTACGCGCCGAGCACCACATAGGTCAGGTACCACACCAGAAACAGTGCGGTCATCGGGAAGACGAAGCGGCGCAGCCGGTTCCGCAGATCCTGGAACTGCGGGCTCGCCTGCACGGCGAGGAATTCGTCGGCACTCGGCGGGCGCCGGTCGGGCGCTTCTTCGGTGTCGGTTTCGGTCATGCCGGGGTCCTAGCGTGAAGGGGGACGTGCTCTGTGATGACGGTAGGACGCACGACGTTCTGTGGTGTGGGTCACTCGGTGAAGGTGCTCACCTGTGCGGTGAACGGTCGTCGGCGTGCGATGAACGGTCGGCCGGTCAGCGGTCGACCGGGTTGCGGTCCGCGCCCATCCCGAGCCGTTCCGGTGCGTGCATGCGCAGGAAGATGCCCGCGACGACCCGCCCGTCCGGCCGCCTGCCGAGCAGGCTCACCACGATGGTCACCGCGAAGGCCAGCGGCACGCTCACCGCGCCCGGATAGTCGACGATCGCCGTCGCCCAGCCGTTCGCCACGTGCGTTGGTACGCCGCCGAGCACCGCGAGAACGGTCGCCCCGCCCGCGGTGACAGCGCCGACGAGCATCCCGCAGGCCGCGCCGGTGGCGGTGAGCCCTCGCCACCAGATGCCGAGCACGAGCAGCGGGCACAGGGTCGAGGCGGCCACCGAGAACGCGAGCGCGACCGTGCGCGACAGATCGAGCGAGGCGACGGTGAGCGCGAGGGTGAGCGGAACGAGCCCGGCCACCAGCGCCGCCGCCCGGAAGTCGCGGATCCGGCCGCGCAGCACGTCGGTGCTGAGCACCCCGGCCAGGCTCACCAGCAATCCCGACGACGTGGACAGGAACGCCGCGATCGCTCCGGCCGCGGCCAGCGCGGTGAGCACCTGCCCGCCGAGCCCGCCGAGGACGGCACCGGGTAACAGCACGACCGCCGCGTCGGAGGCGCCGGTGATGAGCAGTTGCGGCACGTACAACCGGGCGAAGACGCCGAGCAGGATCGGGAACAGATAGAACAGGCCGACCAGCCCGATCACGGTCAGCGCCGTGCGCCGCGCCGACGGTCCGTCCCGGTTCGTGTAGAAGCGGACGAGCACGTGCGGTAGCCCCATGGTGCCGAGGAATGTCGCGACGATCAGCGAGAACACCTGGTAACGGGGATGATTCCCGCCGAAGCCGCCGCCGGGTTCGACCCAGCCGGTGCCGTCGGACGGTGCGCCTGCGACGACCGGCACCGCCGAACCGGGTGCCAGGAGCAGTTCGGTGCCTTCGGTCAGGGTGTGGTCGCCCGGTATCAGCGTCACCTGGCCCGCCGTGTCCTGCCCGTCGAGGGTGCCGTGCACGGTGACCACCTGGGAAACATCAAGGTGCACAACCACATCCGTGGTGATGTCGACCGTGGTGAGCCGGTCGACCGTCGGCGGGGCCGGGGTGCCGAGCGGGCGTTCGTCGGCGAGGAAGTGCAGCCCGAGGACAAGGGCGGGGATCGCGACGGCGGTCAGTTTCAGCCAGTACTGGAAGGCCTGCACCAGCGTCACCGAGCGCATCCCGCCGCCGATCACATTGGCGAGCACGATGGTGCCGACCGCGACCGCGCCCACCCAGGCGGGCACCCCGAGCAGCAGGTGCAGGGTCAGACCCGCGCCCTGGAACTGGGGGATGAGGTACACCGCGCACACCACGACGACCACCCCGGCGGCCATGCGCCGCAATCGGATCGAGCCGAGCCGGAACTCGGCGAAGTCCGGGACGGTGTAGGCGCCGGAGCGGCGAAGGGGAGCGGCGACGAACATCAGCAGACCCAGGTAGCCCGCCGTGAACCCCACCGGGTACCACAGCGCGTCGGCGCCGTACTTGGCGATCAGTCCCGCGACGCCGAGGAAGGAAGCGGCGGAGAGGTATTCGCCCGAGATCGCGGCCGCGTTCCAGCGTGAACCGACCGTGCGGGAGGCGACCAGGAAGTCCGACGTCGTGCGCGACAGCCGGACCCCGTACAGGCCGATACCGATCGTGGCCAGCGCTGCCAGTAGCAGCGCCGCCACGGTGAGCATCGGAATGCCCGAGCTCATTCAGTCTCCGGCCAGTTCGAGGAAGTCGTCCTCATTGCGTTCCGCCAGCCGGACATAGACCCGGCCCACCGCGTACAGCAGCGGGAAGGCGAGCAGACCGAGGATCAACCACGGCAGGCGGATACCGAGGATGGTCGCCGAGGCGACGGCGTCGATACCGAACAGCAGCGGAAGGGCGCCGAATCCGGCGACGACCACGAAACCGAGGCGAAGGGCGAGCCCGAGCTGGGCGCGGATCAGCCCGCCGATCAGCGCCGCACCGAGATCGGTTTGCTCCACTACCTCGGTGCGGGTGCGCACCTGGCGGGCGCCGCGCCGCTGCGCGAGCACCACCCGTTCGCGCTGTGGTCGTTGCGGACCGGTCATCGCTGCGACCAGTTCTGCCGTGGCCCGTGCACGAGCCGCTGCTTGAGTTCACGCACCTGGCGCCTGCTCACCGGCAACTCCACCGCGCCCGATGCTCCCTCGGCGCGCAGGCAGACAACCGTGCCGCTTCCCGTGCTGCGCAACCCGGTGACCAGCCGCAACGCCACGAGGTAGGACCGGTGCACCCGCAGGAAACCCGCACCTTCCCACCGTGATTCGAGGGCGGTGAGCGGGATGCGTACCAGGTGCGACCCGGCCCTGGTGTGCAGGCGCGCATAGTCGCCGTCGGCCTCCACCCAGGCCACATCGGCCCGGTGCACCAGCGTGGTGACCCCACCGAGCTCCACCGGAATCACCTCGCTCGGATGCGTCTGCTCCGGCGGCGAAGCCGTCACCGTCGCCCTGGCCGCCGCGATCCGCCGCACCGCCTCGGCCAGCCGCGCCGCCCGCAACGGTTTGAGCAGGTAATCCACCGCCCCCAGATCGAACGCGGCCACCGCGTGATCGTCGTGCGCGGTCACGAACACCACCGCGGGCGGCTCGGCGAACTCCGACAGAATCCCCGCCAACTCCATCCCCGTCAGCCCCGGCATGTCGATATCGAGAAACACCGCATCGATCGGATGCGCCCGCAACACCCGCAAAGCCCCCGTCGCCTCGGACGCCCCGTGCACTTCCCCCACCCCGATCTGCTCGTTGAGCAGATACACCAACTCATCGAGCGCGGGCTTCTCGTCATCGACAGCCAGCACCCGCAGAGCAGCCGAAGTGTCATCAGTGTTCCAGGTCACAGCCAGCTCATCGTAGCGGCTGAGTTCAGACGCCGACCACGTACCGCCGCGCCCGCCCGAGATCGGTCTCGACCATCCCTTCGAGGACGCCACCGTTGCGCTCGATCGTCCGCGCCGAAGCGACATTGTCCGCGGCGCAGACGAGCACGACCCGCTCCAGACCGTAGTTCCGCGCCTCACCGAGCATCCGCCCCAGCGCCCATGTGCCGAGCCCCCGCCGCCGGGCAGACGGTCTGATCCCGTACCCGATGTGCCCGAATTCGCCGCACTCGAGCTTCATCGCGATCCCGCCGAGCATCCGATCACCTTCGACGATCCACCGGTAGACGCAGCAATCGGCCTCGGTCAACCGGACAACCCAGGCCTCGAACCCCGGCCCGGACTCGACCTCGTCCTCCGCCGCCAGCCCGAATCCGTCCTCATGGACGCCTGGCCCCCACTCGACATGGGCGTCCAGCCACGCGGCGTGCCACCGCACGTCCGGCGCGATCAACTCGGGCATACCGCGAGGTTATCGCGCGGGCAATGCCTGCTGAGGACAGTTTTGTCGAGTACTTCCGGGCGCGATGTGGTGATGCGACAACCGCGAATCCGGGTGGCCGCGTATGTGATTCGCGACGGTTACCGCAGCGGGATGCGGCCTCCGCTCGATGACCACCGGTCGACCATCGGGATGCGTGGTTGCCGGTGACTCGGTCGCGATTAGTCAGGCGCGGATTCCGGGGCGGAACTTGGGGACTCGCATGCTGACCTTGGTGCCTGCGCCGGGGGCGGTTTCCACGACGAGGCCGTAGTCGTTGCCGAAGGCGGCGCGGAGGCGGTCGTCGACGTTGGAAAGGCCCACGTGGGCGGCTTCGCCGGTGCGAGTCGGGCCGGAGGTGTCGACGGCGTCGAGGGCACCGGAGCGCAGGAGGTCGGGGTCCATGCCGATGCCGTCGTCCTCGACGCTGATGAGGCAGTCGGTGCCCTCGTCGCTGGCGACGATGCTCAACTGCCCGCCGTGTCTGCCGCCGCCGAGTCCGTGCCGGACCGCGTTCTCGACCAGCGGTTGCAGGGCGAGGAACGGCAGCACCACACCGAGCACCTCCGGGGCGATCCGTAACCGCACGTCGAGTGCGTCACCGAATCGCGCCTGCTCCAAGGCCAGATACCGTTCGATGTTGCGCAATTCGTCGGCGAGTACGGTGAATTCGCCCGCCGCCCGGAACGAGTACCGGGTGAAGTCGGCGAATTCGAGGATCAGTTCGCGCGCCCGGTCGGGATCGGTGCGCACGAACGAGGCGATCGTATTGAGCGCGTTGTAGATGAAATGCGGACTGATCTGGGCGCGCAACGCCCGCACCTCCGCCCGGTCGACCCGGGCCCGCGAGGCATCCAGTTCCGCCAATTCCAGCTGCCCACAGGCATACCGTGCCACCTCGGCCGCCGCACCGAGCATCCCGGGACCGGGCTTTCCGGTGATCACCATCCCGAGCGCACCGACCGCCGCCCCCACATCGATCAGCAACGGCTGTGCGATCAACGTGTGCTCGTCACCGTCGACCAGCACCGGCCGCTCCGAAGCGATGGCCCGCCGCGCCGCATCGGCGAACGACTCGAGCATCCCCGTATGCGGCCCGTCCCACGCCAACAGCACCCCCTCCGCGTCCGCGACCCCCAACCCCTCGGCCGCCGCCAACGTCCGCAGATGCGGCGCCGCCGCCCGGGCCGACTCCTCGGTCAACCCCCGCCGCAACGGCACCGCCGCCAACGACGCCGTATGCAACGCCTGATGCACCGCCCGCTGCGCCGGAGTAGTCACCACCCGCTGCGTCCGCCGCCAGATCAACAACACGACCAACGCCATCGCCACCACCACCGCGACAGCGACCACGAAGGTGGTCATCGATCGATCCGCTCAGCCCGCACGCTCCGATTATGACCGTGACCGCACGCCGTCGACGTCTCCGCCGCCGGGATCCGATCGGCGGAAAACGGACACCGCCGAGGACGCGCCGGTGACCTTGACCACGACACGCCGGACCATTGCCAGGCGGCGGCGGGCCGCCCGTGTGGCACGGGAAAACTTGTCGTACCCACATGCCTAGAATGCCAAGGCCAACCCCCGTCGACACCATGGGAGGAAGGACCGTCTTGGCTTCGTCCGGATCGTTCGTTCACCTGCACAACCACACCGAGTACTCCATGCTCGACGGTGCGGCGAAGATTTCGCCGTTGTTCGCGGAGGCGGAGCGGTTGGGGATGACCGCGGTCGGGATGACCGACCACGGCAACATGTACGGCGCTTCGGAGTTCTACAACTCCGCGAAGAAGGCGGGCATCAAGCCGATCATCGGTATCGAGGCCTACATCGCGCCCGGTTCGCGGTTCGACACCAAGCGTGTGCTGTGGGGTGATCCGTCGCAGAAGAGTGACGACGTCTCCGGTTCCGGTGCCTACACCCATATGACGATGGTCGCCGAGAACGCGACCGGTCTGCGCAACCTGTTCAAGTTGTCGAGCCTGGCCTCCATCGAAGGCCAGCTCGGTAAGTGGGCGCGGATGGACGAGGAGATCATCGCCCAGCACGCCGAGGGCATCATCGCCACCACCGGTTGCCCCTCCGGCGAGGTGCAGACCCGTCTTCGCCTCGGGCATGAGCGCGAAGCCCTCGAGGCGGCGGCGAAGTGGCAGGAGATCTTCGGCAAGGAGAATTTCTTCCTCGAGGTGATGGACCACGGTCTGTCGATCGAGCGCCGTGTGCGTGAGGGCCTGCTCATGGTGAGCAAGCAGCTCGATATCCCGCCGCTGGCCACCAACGACTGCCATTACGTCACCAAGGATCAGTCGACCAATCACGAAGCGCTGCTGTGCATCCAGACCGGCAAGACGCTCTCGGATCCGACCCGCTTCAAATTCGACGGTGACGGCTACTACCTGAAGTCCGCCGAAGAGATGCGTGCCATCTGGGACGCCGAGGTCCCCGGCGCCTGCGACAACACCGAACTCATCGGCGAACGGGTCCAGCCCTACGACGAGGTGTGGGAACACCGCGACCGGATGCCGATCTTCCCGGTCCCCGAAGGCCACACCCAGGCCAGCTGGCTGCGCAAGGAAGTCCTCGAAGGCCTGGATCGCCGCTTCCCCGACGGTCCGTCACGCGAATACCTCGATCGCGCCGACTTCGAGCTCAAAGTCATCTGCGACATGGGGTTCCCCGCCTACTTCCTCGTCGTCGGTGACCTCATCAAGCACGCACTCGAGGTCGGTATCCGCGTCGGCCCAGGCCGTGGTTCGGCCGCCGGTTCGCTGGTCGCCTACGCGATGGGCATCACCAATATCGACCCGATCCCGCACGGTCTGCTGTTCGAGCGATTCCTCAACCCCGAGCGCGTGTCGATGCCCGATATCGATATCGACTTCGACGATCGCCGCCGCGGTGAGATGGTCCGCTACGCCACCGAGAAGTGGGGCAGCGACCGGGTTGCCCAGGTCATCACGTTCGGCACCATCAAGACCAAGGCCGCGATCAAGGACTCCGCGCGAGTCCTGTTCGGCCAGCCCGGTTTCGCCATCGCCGACCAGATCTCCAAGGCGCTGCCGCCGCCGATCATGGCCAAGGACATCTCGGTCGCCGGCATCACCGATCCCGACCACGAGCGGTACAAGGAAGCCGCCGAGGTCCGCGAACTCATCAGCACCAACCCCGATGTCGCCAAGATCTACGAGACCGCGAAGGGTCTGGAAGGACTGATCCGCAACGCGGGCGTGCACGCCTGCGCGGTCATCATGTCCTCCGAGCCGCTCACCGACGCCATCCCGGTGTGGAAACGCGCCCAGGACGGCGCGATCATCACCGGGTGGGACTACCCGTCGTGCGAGGCCATCGGCCTGCTGAAGATGGACTTCCTGGGCCTGCGCAACCTCACCGTCATCGGTGACGCCCTGGAGAACATCAAGGCCAACCGCGGCATCGATCTCGACATGGACAACCTGCCGCTCGACGACCCGGCCACCTACGAATTGCTCGCCCGCGGCGACACTCTCGGCGTGTTCCAGCTCGACGGCGGCGCCATGCGCGACCTGCTGCGCCGCATGCAGCCCACCGGCTTCGGCGACATCGTCGCGGTGCTCGCGCTCTACCGTCCCGGCCCGATGGGCATGAACGCCCACAACGACTACGCCGACCGCAAGAACGGGCGGCAAGAAGTCAAACCGATCCACCCCGAGCTCGAAGAGCCACTGAAAGACATCCTGGCCGACACCTTCGGCCTGATCGTCTATCAGGAACAGATCATGCAGATCGCGCAGAAGGTGGCCGGGTACTCGCTCGGTCAAGCCGACATCCTGCGCCGCGCCATGGGTAAGAAGAAGCTGTCGGTGCTGGAAGAGGCCTATGCCGGCTTCCGCGAGGGCATGCTCGCCAACGACTTCTCCGAACCGGCCATCAAGGCGCTGTGGGACACGATCCTCCCGTTCGCCGGTTACGCGTTCAACAAGTCGCACGCCGCCGGATACGGCCTGGTCTCCTTCTGGACGGCCTACCTGAAGGCGAACTATCCCGCAGAGTACATGGCAGGTCTGCTCACCTCCGTCGGCGACGACAAGGACAAGGCCGCGGTCTACCTGTCGGACTGCCGCAAGATGGGCATCACGGTGCTGCCGCCCGATGTCAACGAGTCGGAGCAGAACTTCGCCTCGGTGGGCAAGGACATCCGCTTCGGTCTCGGCGCGGTGCGTAATGTCGGCGCGAACGTGGTGTCCTCGATCATCGCCGCCCGCAAGGAGAAGTCGAAGTTCACCGACTTCTCCGACTACCTGAACAAGATCGACGCCACGGCCTGCTCCAAGAAGGTCACCGAATCCCTCATCAAGGCAGGCGCTTTCGACTCGCTCGGGCATCCGCGCAAGGGCCTGATGCTGGTGCATTCCGATGCGATCGACGCGGTGATGTCGACGAAGAAGGCCGAGGCGATCGGCCAGTTCGACCTGTTCGGCGGCATGGACGACGCCGACGAGTCGATGGCGTCGGTGTTCAACGTGAAGGTGCCCGACGACGAATGGGAAACCAAACACAAGCTGGCCCTGGAGCGGGAGATGCTCGGCCTGTACGTGTCGGGCCACCCGCTCAACGGCGTCGAACACGTCCTCGCCGCCCAGGTGGACACCCCCATCCCGGCCATCCTGGAAGGCGACGTCAAGGACGGCGCGCAGGTGACCATCGGCGGCATCCTCGCCTCGGTGAACCGCCGCATCAACAAGAACGGCCTGGCCTGGGCCTCGGCCCAGCTCGAGGACCTCACCGGTGGCGTGGAAGTGCTGTTCTTCCCGCAGTCCTACTCGGTGTACGGCATGGACGTGGTCGAGGACGCCGTGGTGCTGGTGAAGGCCCGCGTCTCGGTCCGCGACGACCGCATCTCCCTGATCGCCAACGACCTTGTGGTGCCGGACCTTTCGGCGATCGGCGTGGCCAAGCCGGTGTCGGTTGTGATGACCACCCGCATGTGCACGCCGGAAAAGGTCAAGGAACTCAAGAAGGTCCTCTCCCGCCATCCCGGAACGTCCGATGTGCACATCCGCCACGTGGGCGCCAGAGAGAAGACCACCCTGCTCAAGCTCGACGACGCCTGGCGGGTATCACCGTCCTCGGCGCTGATGGGCGACCTGAAAGCACTGCTCGGGCCGGGCTGCCTGGGCTGAGCCCGATCATGTGATCCACCGCATAAGCCGTCACGTTCGCCGTCGTCGTCTCGTCCGAGGAGACGAGAGGCCCCCACCGGGTCATGGCGAAGGACTACGCGAATGCGGTGGAGCAAAGCTGTCGGTGTGTTGCTCGCGGCGGCGATATGGCAGTCGGCGCCCGGGTCCGCCAGGCTGACCCGTCGATCATGCGCTCCCGGCTTCGATTTCGACCTCACAGCCATAACGGATGCGGTAGTGCAGTTCCTCGACGCGGTCCACATGCTCCATGAAGACCAACCGCTCCGCTTCACCGCGGTGCTCGGTACCTCTGAGAGGACGGCTGATCGCCCGATCAGGAGACCTACCGAACTTCCAGATGCTAGTTGGTGCCGACACCCAGGCCCCGGCGGGGTGATGGCCGGACAGGGGCGAACGGGCTAGCGTCGAGAGGCGTGATGTCTGTGACGCTGCTCGACTCGCCCGCATCGGCAGCGTCGTCTGCTCACAGGCAGCGATCGCCTATACGTGCGGTGGTCGGCGTGGTCGCCGCGTTGATCATCGCCCAGCTGGTGCTGCGGGGCTGGGTGGCGTTTTCGGGCTTCTTCTACTGGGACGATTTCATCCTCATCGGACAGGTGAGCAGGCACCCCCTGTGGTCGGCGGAGTTGCTGCTGACCAGTCACGACGGGCACGTGATGCCGTTGGCGATCGCGTTGACCTGGCTGGTCACGAAGGTGGCGCCGCTGAGCTGGCCGGTCGCGGCGGCGGTCCTCGTCGGGTTGCAACTGCTCGCCTCGCTCGCGGTGCTAAGGCTGCTCGTCGTGCTGATGGGGTGGCGGGCGCGGCTGCTCGGTCCGCTGCTGTTCTACCTGTTCGTGCCCTTGACCGTGCCCGCGTTCGCCTGGTGGGCGGCGGCGGTGAACGCCCTACCGTTGCAGATCGCGCTGGCTTGGGTGAGCGCGGACGCCGTCCTGCTGGCGCGGACGGGTAGGCGCCGGTACGCGGTATCGGGTGCCTTCGTCTTCGCCGCGGCTTTGCTGTCGTTCGAGAAGTCGATCGTCGTGCTACCGGTGGCGTGCGTGGTGGTCGCGTTGTCGGCGCATGTCGCGGGGCAAACGTGGCGCGATGCGGTTCGTCGCGGGGGAGCACTCTGGGTGGCGGGCGGCGCCGTTCTGCTCGCCTGGGCCGCCGTGTTTCTACTGGTCATCCAGCGCCCGCGCGGGCTGACCGGGCCCGAAGACCCCGGCGCGCTGCTCAGCCGGGCGCTGTCGGACGGACTGGTCCCCGCCCTGTTCGGTGGTCCGTGGCAGTGGGAGCGGTGGCAACCGGCCACACCCTGGGCCGACCCGCCGGGCCTGGCCGTGATCGTCTGTTGGGTTCTGCTGGTCCTGTTGGCGGCGTGGACGATTCGCACTCGCGCACGGGTGACCGTGGTCTGGTTGTGCGCAGCCGGATACGCCATCGCGACCATCGCTCCGGTGATCGTGCTGCGTGACGGGCCCGGCACCGCCGCCCTGCTGCTCCAGTCCATGCGCTACTTCGCCGACTTCGCCGTGATCGCCACGGTCGCCTTCGCGCTGATTCTGCAGGCACGGCGTCCCGCTGCCGCGCAGGAGGATTCGTCACCCGACCGCCGCGGGTCCGACACAGCGGACGCTCGTCCACGCACCGCAAGCATGTTGCCGCGCAGCAGTTTCCGGTTCCGGACCGGCTCGGTCGGCGGCGTCCGGCCGCACGAACGTCGCCGACCGCGAACCGGCCCGATTCGCATCCCGAGAGACCTGCCCACCTCGACGCTTTTCGCGATACCTGCCGTCCTGTTCCTGCTGAGCAGCGTCATCTCCACGATCACCTTCACCCGGTCATGGGAACCGAGCCCGGCGCGCACCTACATCACCGGTGTGCGCGCAGCCCTCCCCACAGCGACGGACGCTCCTCTTCTCCCGCAGGAAGTCCCCTGGAATGTCCTGAACCCGTTGGCTTTCCCCCAGAACATGACCGACCACGTCCTCGCCCCGATTGCCACGCCGACCACCTTCGCCGCAGCTACCTCGAAGCTGCGAATGATCACCGACACCGGCGAGATCGTCGACGCGCACGTCTGGTGGAACCGCGCCATCACCCCCGGGCCGGAACCCCGATGCGGCCACCGAGTGCGCGGCAGCACGTCGATCCCCTTGGACGGCCCCATGCAGATCCGCGACTGGACCGCCCAGCTCAACTACTTCGCCGACCGCGACGGCCGGATCGCGGTGTCCTTCGAAGGCGACACCGAAACCGTTGCCGACGTGCGAAAAGGCCTGAACACGGTGTACGTCCGATTGCTCGGCGGCGGCGATGCTCTGCGTATCCGCCCGCTCGACCCCGGACTATCGCTGTGCGTCGGCGTCGGCCCGGTCGGCGTCGCAGCTTTCCCACGATGACCACCGCGACCGACCGGCAATCGTTGCCCGGGCGTGCCGCGCCCAGCCATGCGATGCTGACGGTATGAGGCAGTTTCGGGTGTGGGCGCCGGAGGCGAGCGCGATGCGACTGCAACTCGAGGGGGTGGTCCACCCCATGCGCCGCAACGGCGGCGGCTGGTGGTCGGTGCGGGCCGAGGCAGGTCAGGGCGCGGAGTACGGCTTCCTCGTCGACGACGACCCGACGGTGCTGCCCGACCCGCGCTCACCACGTCAGCCCAACGGCGTCCACGCCCTGTCCGCCGTCCACGACCTCGACACCTCCGTCTGGACTGATCAGTCCTGGACCGGCAGGCAACTGGCCGGCGCTGTGTTCTACGAACTGCACATCGGCACCTTCACCCCGGAGGGCACCTTCGACGCCGCGATCGAACACCTCGACCATCTGGTCGAACTCGGCGTCACCACCGTGGAACTCATGCCGGTGAACGCCTTCGACGGCACCCACAACTGGGGTTACGACGGTGTGCTCTGGTATGCGGTGCAGGAAACCTACGGCGGCCCCGACGGCCTGCAACGTTTCGTCGACGCGTGCCACGCCCGAGGCCTCGCGGTCTGCCTCGACGTGGTCTACAACCATCTCGGCCCCTCCGGCAACTACCTCCCACGCTTCGGGCCCTACCTCACCACCGGCCGCAACACCTGGGGTCAGAGCGTGAACCTGGACGGCCCCGGCTCCGATGCCGTGCGCCGCCACATCATCGACAACGCCCTGCGCTGGTTGCGCGACTTCCACATCGACGCACTGCGCCTCGACGCCGTCCACGCCCTCGTCGACCACACCGCCACCCACCTACTCGAAGAACTCGTCGTCGAAACCACCGCGCTCTCAGCGCATCTGGGCCGCCCGCTCACCCTCATCGCCGAAAGCGACCTCAACGACCCTCGCCTGATCACCCCGCGCGCGGCAGGCGGCTACGGTCTGACCGGTCAGTGGAACGACGACCTCCACCACGCCGTGCACACCGCCGTCTCCGGCGAAAGACAGGGCTACTACGCCGATTTCGGCTCACTGGCCTGCCTGGCCCAAACCCTCACCCACGGGTTCTTCCACGCCGCAACCTATTCCAGCTTCCGCGGCCGAACCCACGGCATCCCGATCCGCCGCGACCTGATCCCCGGCAGCGCCCTGCTCGGCTACACCTGCAACCACGACCAGATCGGCAACCGCGCCGTCGGCGACCGCCCCAGCGACTACCTCACCCCCGGCCAGCTGGCGGTGAAAGCGGCACTCGTGCTGCTGTCCGCGAGCACGCCCATGCTGTTCATGGGCGAGGAATGGGGCGCACGCACCCCGTTCCAGTTCTTCACCTCCCATACCGACCCCGTCATCGGCGCCGCGACCGCCGACGGCCGCCGCGCGGAGTTCGCCGCACACGGCTGGGCCACCGAGGATGTCCCCGATCCCCAGGATCCCGCCACCTTCACCCGCTCGAAACTCGACTGGACCGAACGCAGCCGTGAACCGCACGCCCGGCTACTGGCCTGCTATCGCGCCCTGCTCGCCCTGCGCAAGTCGAGACCCGAGTTCGGTGATCCCTGGCTGGAACGGGTCTGGGCCGACTACGACGAGAGCGCCCGCTGGTTCGTGCTGCGACGCGGTCGGATCTCGGTGGTGTGCAACCTGTCCGAGGACGAGGCGGTGATCCCGGTGTACGGCCGGGTGCTGCTGGCGTGGGCACCGGCGACAGAAAACGAAGGGGGAACTCTTGTTTCGGGTCACAGTTTCGTCGTGCTCGAAGAAGGGGAGGGCACGGGCACCGTGGTCACCGACTGATCTCAGGCGGCCACAGCTCGGCCACGGTGCACGGGAGATCGTTGCCGAAGCGACATAACGGTCGTACGGTTGAGCAATGAGCAACGAGGCTTACGGGCAGGACAGTGCTGCCCTTCCGACCGGTGTGGGCGGTTATGCGCCGGCCGGTTTCGGTCCGCTGGTGCGCGCTTTCGCCGCCCTGATCGGACATCGGCGCGACGCGGGCGGCGCCATCGCGATCTACCGGCACGGCGAACCCCTGGCACACCTGTGGACCGGCAGCGCGGGCGACCAGCCCTGGTCGGCCAACACCGGTTCGATCGTCTTCTCCGCGACCAAGGGTGTCACCGCCACCGTCATCCACCGCCTCGCCGACCGCGGGCTCCTGGATTACCAGGCACCGGTCGCCGAGTACTGGCCTCGCTTCGCCGCGCACGGCAAGGGTGCGATCACCGTGGCCGACGTGCTCACCCACCGTTCCGGGCTGTCGTCGCTGTCCCCGATCGCCGACAGCGCCCAGGAACTGCTCGACCACGAGCTGATGGAAGACCGGCTGGCCATGGCCAAGCCCGACCGGCTGCTCGGCGTCCCGACCTACCACGCGCTCACCTACGGCTGGCTGCTGGCGGGCATCGCGCGCTCGGTCACGGGTCGCAGCATGAGCGACCTCATCTGCACCGAGGTCACCGACCCGCTCGGTGTCGAGGGCTTCCACCTCGGCCGTCCGGCGGCGGGTTCGTCGACCGAGTACGCCCGCCTCGCGGGCACCCACCTGCGCCTGGCCGGGCACCCGGTGGCCGCCGGTTTCCTCAACCGCGTGGGCTTCCGCATCCCCGGCGCACTCGGCGCGGCGGCGCGCTGCCTATATCTGACCGGCCTCAACGGCATTCTCGACGGTGAGGACCCGCCGATCCTCGACACCGAGATGCCCGCGGGCAACGGCGTCGCCACCGCTGCCGGACTCGCCCAGCTCTACGCGGGCCTGGCCGACGGCGTCACCCTCGACGGGTCACCGTTCCTGCGCCCCGAAACGCACAAGCTCATCCGTCGCGTGCAGACCTACCGCCTCGACCACGCCCTGTTCTACATGCCGATGATGTGGCATCTGGGCTACCACTCGATGCCCGCGCCAGGTGCGCACACGGCCTTCGGTCACATCGGTCTCGGCGGGTCGTTCGGCTGGGTCGACCCGCGCTCGGGCCTGTCGGTCGGCTTCGTCCACAACCGCCTCGACCAGGCGCTGCTGGCCTACGACCAGTTCGCCATGGGCTGGCTGCTGCCGCTGGTGATGTCGGGTGTGCGCGCCACCCGCGACCGCGGGCAGCGCATCGACCGGGCCGCCGCCTAGTCGCCGCCGCCCTTGCCGGCTACTCGGCGAGGGCGCAGGCGAGGTCCGATTCACGGTCTTCGCGTACGGACGTGGCGGCCGGTGGCTTGCTCTGCGGGATGAACACCGCGACCACAGCCGCCAGCGCGATGGCGCCCGCTGCCAGCCAGAACGCGGTGGTGAAACCCGAGTCCGCGGGCAGCGTCGTCCCGGCGACGACACTGCCCGCCAGTACGGTGGCCGCGACCTGCGACCCGATCGATGACCCCACCGACCGGATCAGCGCGTTGACGCCGGTGCTCTCGGCCGTCTTCTCGGCGGGCACCGCGGACATGATCAGATTCGGCATGGCCGCCATCCCGAGGCCGATGCCGACGAAGGTCACGACCGTGAACCCGATGACAGCTCCCTGGGAGCCGTGCGCCAGCGCCAGCGCGGCGAATCCGGCGGCGGCGGTGAGCGCGCCGAGGACCAGCGGCACAGCGGCGCGGACCCGACCGACGAGACGCCCGGCGACGACCGCGGCGGCCAGCATGGCGATCGAACCGGGGATCATCAGCAGACCCGACCCGGTGGCGTCCATGCCGAAGCCGTACTCGCCGGTGTCGGGGGTCTGCGCGAGCTGGGGGATGAGCGAGAACACCGCGAACATGCCCGCGCCGAACAGCAGCATGGCGATATTGGTGATCAGCACGGTCGGACGCCGCAGCACGTGCATGTCGATCAGCGGGTCGCCGACGCGGGTCTCGAAGGCGACGAAACCGATCAGGACCACCAGACCGCCGAGGACGAGTCCGAGGGTGCGCGCATCGGTCCAGCCCCACGTCGAGCCACGGCTCAGCGCGAGCAGCGGCATGGTGAGGCCGATGCTGAGCAGCGCGATGCCTGCGAAGTCGATCCGCGTGGGCGTCGGGATCGACCGCTCCGGCACCCGCAGCACGCCGACCAGCGCGATCGCCGACATGATGGCGCCCGACCAGAAGACCCACTGCCAGGACAGGTGATCGATCAGCAGGCCACCGATGAGCAAGCCGCCGCCCGCGCCGATCCCGGCCAGCGCCGAGATGAGACCCAGTGCGCCGCCGCGCTTCTCGGCGGGAAACGTGTCGCCGATGATGCCGTAGCACAGCGGGAAGATGCCACCGCCCGCCCCTTGCACAACCCTCGCGGCCACGAGCACCCAGATCGAGGGTGCCAACGCCGCGGCCACGCTGCCGAGCGCGAAAAGGCCGAGCGCGATGACGAGCAGCTTCTTCTTGCCGTACATGTCACCGAGGCGGCCGAAGACCGGGGTGAGGATCGCGGCCGAGATCAGGTAGGCGGTGAGCACCCATCCGACATCTGCCGTGCTCGCGTGCAGTTCGTGGCCGAGGATCATGATGCCGGGCACGATCGCGGTCTGCGCGAGCGCGAACGCGGCGGCGGCCAGAGCGAGGAACACGAGATTGGTGCCGAGTCCCCCTGAGTCGTGCGGGGCTTCGGACTCTCGGGTCGTCTGATCGATCATGGGGAGCTCACGCCTCCGTGTGGTTCCGCGCGGTAAGTGGACCTTGCAGTCCGCATCGAGAACTATACTGGACCCTGGAGTCCGTTTATTGAAGGAGGGTGAGGCCGTGACCGCCATGACCGTCCGATTCGGCACAATCGCAGAGTGACTGCTCCCGAGTGCGACCCGACGACCGACCACGACGTCGACTGGTCCACCAAGCGATCCGATGCCAGGCGCAACCACGAGCGCGTGGTGGCGGCGGCCGTCGAAGTGTTCGCCGAACACGGCATCGAGGCCACGATTCCGCAGGTCGCCGCCCGCGCGGGCGTCGGCAAGGCGACCGTGTACCGCAGCTTCCCGACCAAGGACGCGCTGGTGCAGGCGGTGGCACAGTATCAGCGCGCCTGGTTCTATCGCCGTGGCCTCGCCGCCCTGGACCAGCTGAACGCCGACGGTGACCCGTTGACGATCCTGCGCGACCTGCTCGCCGAAACCGTCGAACGCCTCGCCAACGACCGGGCCCTCGCCGAAGCCCTGCCCGAGACCGCGAAGCCGTCGCCCGCGGGCGAGGAATCGTTGGAGTCGATCATCCTCGCGGGCCAGCGGCAAGGGGTGATCCGCGAGGATGTCACGGCCCGCCACGTGCGCGTACTGCTCGGCGGTGTCGCGGCCAGTCTGTTCCGGCAGCAGGAACGCGACCCCGAGCAGTGGCGGATCTACGGCGAGCTGATCTTCAACGCCGTGAAGAAAGCCTGACCGGGCTCACTAGGTGAGGTAGCGGTACGCGGGCGAGCCCGGTTCCAGGCGTTCCGCCTGGATCGGCGACTCCTCGATGCGGTGCAGCAGCGAGGCCAGGTCGTCGGTGGCACCGAGCTCGATGCCGACCAGCGCCGCCCCGGTCTCGCGGTTGTTGCGCTTGACGTACTCGAACATAGTGATGTCGTCGTCGGGCCCGAGGACATCGTCGAGGAAGCGGCGCAGCGCGCCCGGTTCCTGCGGAAAGTCCACCAGGAAGTAGTGCTTGAGCCCGCGATGCACCAGGGACCGTTCGATGATCTCGCCGTAGCGCGACACATCGTTGTTGCCGCCCGACACCAGCACCACCACGGTGGAGCCCGGGTCGATATCGATCTCGGCCAGCGCCGCCGTCGCGAGCGCGCCCGCGGGCTCGGCGATGATGCCTTCGTTCTGGTACAGGTCGAGCATCGCCGTGCAGATGGCGCCCTCGTCGACCTGCATCATTCGGAAAGACGCTGTGCCGGTAGGGGATTCGGTGGTGGTTAGCAGCGGGAGCGAGGCGTGCGACACGACCCGGCCGCCGAACGACGTCGCCGCCTGGTACGGCAGGTCACCGATGCGGCGCACGGCGGCGCCGTCGACGAACGGGTCGATCTCGGGCAGGGTCACCGGGCCGCTCGCCACCAGCGCCGCCGTCATCGAGGCCGCGCCCGCGGGTTCCACACCGAGCAGACCGGCGCCGGGCGCGCGCTCACGCAGGTAGGTGCCGATGCCGGCGAGACAGCCGCCGCCGCCGACCGGCACGACGACGAGATCCGGCGCGGTACCGAGTTGTTCGAGGAATTCGGCGGCGATGGTGCCTTGGCCCGCCGCGGTGCGCGGGTCGTCGAACGGGGGAACCATGGTCGCGCCCGTGCGGGCCACGTCGTCGGCGGCGGCCGCGGCGGCCGCGTCGTAGGTCTCGCCGACCGCGATCAGTTCGACGAACTCGCCGCCGTGCACGCGGATGCGGTCACGCTTCTGCTTCGGGGTGGTCGTCGGGACGTAGATCCGTCCGCGCACGCCCATCGCGTGACAGGCGAAGGCCACGCCCTGCGCGTGATTGCCCGCGCTGGCCGCGACCACACCGGCGGCGCGTTCGGCGTCGGTGAGCTGCACCATCAGGTTGTAGGCGCCGCGCAGCTTGTAAGAGCGCACGGCGGTGAGGTCTTCGCGCTTCAGATACACCTGCGCGCCGGTGCTCGCCGACAGGCGCGGGCTGTACTGCAGGGGTGTCGGCTCGATGATGTCGGAAATTCGCTGCGCGGCCGCATCGATCTCGTCCGCGGTGAGCGGCGGACGGGTCAGGGAAACTTCGGCGACGTCAACGGTGGAGGACACCCGACAATGCTACCGAGGCAGCCACGGGTGTCCGGCGTCGGCGGGTCGGTCAGCGGGGCGTCAGCACGAAGACCGGAATCTCGCGGTCCGTCTTCTTCTGATATTCGGCGTAATCGGGCCAGACCTGCACCGCACGGTCCCACCACAGCGCCTTCTCCTCGCCGAAGACCTCGCGGGCGGTGTAGTCCTTGTTGACTGTGCCGTCGCGCAGTTCGACGTGCGGTTCGGCCTTGATGTTGTAGTACCAGACGGGGTGTTTCGGCGCGCCGCCCAGCGAGGCCACCACGGCGTACTCGCCGTCGTGTTCGACGCGCATCAGTGGTGTCTTGCGCAGCTTGCCGGTCTTCGCGCCCTTGGTGGTGAGCAGGATGACCGGTTTGCCTTGCAACGAGGTGCCCTCGGCACCGCCGGAGGCCTCATAGGCCTCCGCCTGCTCGCGCGCCCAATCGGAAGTGCTCGGTGCGTACTCTCCTGTCAGTGGCATGACCAGCACAACGACGGTTCCACCTGTGATGTTCCCGACCCCACCCGACGGCGAGGTTTCGGTGGACCGAACTCTTGTTTGCGCCTATCCTGTGTGCATGGCAGTGGTGACCCCATCGACAGCATCCGCGACGGTCGACGTCGCCGGCGTCGCGTGGCCGGTCTACAAGCTCGAGGCGCTGGTCGCCGGGCTCGTTGTCGCCGCGCTGCTCCTGCTCGTCGTCGGATCGCCGCAGGTCGCTGTGCTCGCCGCCGCATCGGTCGCGGCCCTTCGCTGGGTCGTCGGCGCCGCAGGCACACATTCGCGCAGCTGACCGGTCACTCGAGGTCGAGCGCGCTCAGTTCGCCACGCGACACCACGCCCAATTTCGGATAGGCCTTGTACAGGTGATGCCCGACCGTGCGATGACTCAGGAACAACCGCGCGGCGATCTCCCGATTCGACAGTCCCTGCGCGGCCAACCGGACGATCTGTGATTCCTGTGGTGTGAGCAGGCTCAACGGTCCGTCGTCGGCTCGGGCGGATGTCCCCACACCCAGGGCGCTCAATTCGGTTCGTGCTCGTTCGAGCCAAGGCACGGCACCGAGCCGGTCGAAGACGTCGGCACATTGCTCGAGCTGCGTGCGGGCATCGACTTTGCGTTTGTCCCGGCGGAGCCATTCGCCGTAGAGGAGGCGGGTCCTGGCCTCGTCGAAGGGGCGGTTGCCGACGAGGGCGGTGCGGAAATGCGGTTCGGGGTCCTCGGCCAGCAGCGCCCGCCCACGTGCCGCCAAGGCGGCGATCCACTGCTGCTCGGCACGCTCCGCCCAGTCGACGAGCCTGGTCAGGGCCTCGTTCGCGCGGTCGGGGGCGCCGAGGCGGACGGCGACTTCGATCTGATCCGGCAGCGTGCGCAGGCCGATCACGTGGTGACGCGCGGGTTCGATCGTCATGTGTTCGAGTTCGGCCTGCGCCCGGTCGAGCTTGCCGTCGCCGAGCGCGAGCAGTCCCCGAGCCGCGTGGGCCCAGGACGCCCCGACCGCCATCGGCCCGCCGAGTTGATCGGCTACCGCCTGCTCCGCCTCGGCGTGGCAGCGCTGCTCGTCACCGTGCAGCGCCGCCAGGTAGGCGAGGAAGGCATGCAGCTGGCTGACCCACTGCGCCTGCCCGATATCGCGGGCGATGCCCAGCCCTTCCTCGGCGGCGACCCGGCTCTCCCGTGGCCGCCCACCGAACAGCTGGCATTCGGCACGAAAGAACAGCAGCGGCGCGAGCAGGGCGATGCGCCCCTGCTCCCGGCACTCGGCGATGAGTTCGGCCGCCACCTCGTCGACCTGGTCGTCCTGTCCGACGACGAGCCCACTACCGCACAGCTGCACCAGGTCGGCGGGATTGTCGGCGCCAGCCGCGCGCGCGGCGTCGACGACGGCACGCAGGTCGGTGGTGCGTCTGCCCGACACCGAACCGGTCAGATAGCGCGCGATCGGGGTGGCGGGGTCGTCCTCCGCCAACCGCAACGTCGTCAGGAACCCGGCCACCTCGTCGAGCTCGGCGGGACCGAGATACCAGGCGGTGTGCACCGCCCTTGTCAGGATGCGGGCAGCGGTTCCCGGATCGTCCGTGCGCGCCGCACGGGCCGCCGACATGAAGCGCCGATGCGCGGAACCCGGTGTGCCCGAACCGAACTCGGCTTGCGCCCGCACCAGCTCGAGCCGCTGTTCGTACTCGCCACCACCGGCAAGGGCGGCCGCGCGCTCGGCCAGCCGCGCAGCCTGCCCGGTGAGCCCGGCCTCCGTCGCCGTCTCGGCGGCCATTACCAGCCGCCGCACCCGCGCCGCACTGTCGACGCTCAGCGCCGCCGCCCGCTCGTACGCCGCGACCGCCCCGTGAAAACCCGTGCGGCGACGCGTGCGATCGGCGGTGTTCTCCAACGCGGCGGCGGTCTCCTCGTCGGGCCCAGTTGCCGCGCAAGCCAAATGCCAGGCCCGCAGATCGGCGTCGTTATCGTCGAAAGCTGCCCGAGCGCCGAACCCTATCGAACCTCCGGCACCGTTCTCCGGGTCGTCGGGGCCGGTCGTCGAGCAGTCGGCATCGATCACCGGATCGTCGGTGGTACTCATCGAGCTGGTGGCACCGGTACCGCCCGGCCCAGCGGGTCGAGACGCCGCGGCGTGCCCCGCCGGGGGCGGATGGGCCGGCGGTGCGTAGGCGGCGGCGAGTGCGCGGTGGGCGGCGAGTCGCTGGGTCAATGCCGCACCCTGGTAGACCGCCGAGCGCAGTAGCGGGTGGCGCCAGGTGAGTCGTCCGCTGTCGAGGTCGATCATGTCCGCGTTCTGCGCGGGCTGCAGGTCCGGCAGTCCCGCACCGAGTGTGGTGGCGGCCTGCAGCACGCGCCCGATATCCGCCGTGCCCGCCGCGGCGGCGACCAGGAGGACGGTGCGGGTGGCGGGCGGAAGCTTCGTGATGCGGCTGTGGAAGGCCAGTTGCAGGCGCTGGGTCAGGGGGAGCGGGTTGGCCGCACCCACATCGCTGTCGCCGACGACCGACGGAAGTTCCAGCAAGGCAAGCGGATTGCCGCCGGATTCGGCGAGCAGACGGTAGCGGGTGGCCGGTGACAACCGCGTCGTACCCGCATCGAGTAGTGCGGCGGCGGCCTCGGGCGGCAGACCGGTCAAGGTGAGCTCCGCCAGTCCGGGTGCCGGGAAGTCATCGGGACCGGTGCGGGCCGCGAACAACATCACCACCCCCTCGGCATCGAGCCGACGGGCGGCGAACAGCAGGGCATCGGCGGTGGCCTGGTCCAGCCAGTGCGCGTCGTCGACGATGCACAGCAGCGGTCCGTCGGCGGCTTCCTCGGCCAACAGCGTCAGTACCGCGAGGCCGATGAGCATCCGGTCGGCCGGTGCGTGCTCGCCGAGGCCGAAGGCCGCCTCGAGTGCGTCGCGCTGCCGGGGCGGCAACTGCCCGACCAGTTCCATGCCTGGTTTCACCAGCAGATGCAGTGCGGCGAAGGACAATTCGGCTTCGGATTCGATACCCGCGCTTCGCGCCGTCGGAAGCCCCTGTGCCGCAGCATAATCCAGCAGAGCCGACTTCCCGATGCCTGCCTCACCGCGGATCACGAGGGCCGCGCTGCGCCCGGCCCGCGCACCGGCGAGCAGGTCGTCGAGCATGGCCTGTTCGGCGTCGCGTCCGTGCAGCATGTGCTCAACCGTATCGCCGTACCGGCGATGACAGTAGCCGCGTCGCGAAAGTACCTATAGGCGACTGATTCGCCGACCCCCACTCGACCCATAACGTTGGTGTCATCGCAGAAACAACGAGCGAAACACCAGCTCAGAGACTATTTCGGAGGTCGAGATGAACACCGTCGTCGCGCAGTACCTGGAAGCCTGGAACACCCGCGAGCCCGGCGCCCGCCGCTCCGCCGTCGCCCGGCTGTTCACCCCGCAGGTCGGCTACGTCGACCCGATGGTCGCGGTGAACGGACACGCCGAACTCGAAGCCGCCATCGCCGGCGTGCAGACCCAGTTCCCCGACTGGACCTTCCGGCTGGCCGGCCCGGTCGACGCCCACCACGACCAGGTCCGCTTCACCTGGGGCCTCGGCCCCGCCGACGGTGACGCCGTGGTGATCGGCTTCGACGTCGCCGTCCTCGTCGACGGCCGCATCGACCGCGTCTACGGCTTCCTCGACCACGTTCCCGCCGCCGCCTGAAACCCCTTCACACACCAGGAGATCCGCCATGACCACCGCCACCCGCCCCGGCCGCCTGTCCGCCCTGCTCACCTCGGGTGAGAACCTGCTCCGCCTGTCGCTGCGCACCGACGCCGTCGTCACCGGCGCCAACGGCATCGCCTACCTCGCCCTCGCAGGCCCGCTCGAGCGTCTGCTCGGCCTCGACACCACCGCGAGCCTGGCGATCGGCGCCTTCCTCACCGCCTACGGCCTGGCCGTCGCCGTCATCGGTGCCAGGTCGCCGATCAACCGGACAGCCGCGGCCGGTGTCGCGATCGGCAACGCCGCCTGGGTGCTCGCCAGCCTCGCCGCGGTCGTCACCGGCGCACTGAACCTGACGACGGTCGGCGCCGTGTGGGCCGTGATGCAGGCGATGACGGTCGGCGCCTTCGCCGCCCTGCAATACCTGGGCCTGCGACGCTGAACCGGACGCGGGATCGCCGAGGCGGTCCCGCGTTTCTCAGCGCACCAGCAGCGCGACCGGCAACCGGGTGAACAACGTGTCCAGCCGCACGGTGCCCGCATAGGTGTTGCCGGTCAACCTGTCGGTCCAGGTGCCTTCGGGCAGGGGCAGGGTGGTGTCGGTCCACCCCGTCGCGGCCAACCCGACCGAATGCCGGGTGGCCGCGACGATCACCTCGGGCGCCTCCCCGGCGGGCCCGCGCCCATAGGCGACGAGCCGGTGCGCGTGCTCACCGACCGCGTAGAACGGCCGGTACATCCCGCCGACGAAGCATTCCGGCCGCTCCCGCCGCAACCACAGCGCATAGGCGACCACCCACATCTTCGCCGCCCCGGTCGTGTCCAGAGTCGGTGTGTCGGTGAGGGATTGGAGCATCCCCGCCCGCACCGCGAAGTTCACCGGCCGCCGGTTGTCCGGGTCGACCAGCGAGTCCTCCCAGACCTCGGTGCCCTGATAGATATCCGGAATCCCCGGTGCGCACAGCTGGAGCAGCTTCTGCGACACCGCGTCAGACCAGGCATGCGGTGCCAGCTCGTGGGCCAGATCGCCGATCCCGGTACCCACCGGCCCGTCGATCACCGCGTCGAGCCAGGCGTGCACCGCCGACTCGAACTGCGCGTCGGGTTCCTCCCACGACGTCTTGGTCCCCGCCTCCCGGATCGACTTCTCCGCGAACAGATGCAGCCGGTCACGCAGCCCCGGCACCGACGACGCGGGCCGCCCGTCGGCCGGCCACACCCCGAACATGTTCTGCAACAGGAACAATGCCGTGGCACCGTCGGGCGCCGGGGTGGTTTCGAGCCAGCCGCGCACCCGCTCCGACCAGAGCTCGGCCACCTGCGAGAGCACACCGATCCGGGCGCGCACATCCTCGCCGCGTTTGGTGTCGTGCGTCGACAGCGCGGTCATGGTCGCCGGCCAGCGCTGCGAGCGCTCACTGTTGGACAGGTGGAAATCGTTGACCGAGTGTCCGAAGCGCGCCGGGTTCCCACCCACCTCCTGCAGCGACACCAACCGCGCACCCTGATAGAACATGGTGTCCTCCACCGCTTTCGCGGTGATCGCCCCGCACACCTGGTTGAACCGCGTCGCCGCTTCCCCGCCCACGGCCAGCGCCGTCACCAGCACCGACAGCGGCGCCGTGAGCTCGGCATTACGCTTCTCCACCTCCGCGACCACCGCCGCGGTCATCCCGGCCAGCGGCGCGTAATCCACCCGGTACACCGGCATGAACGCCAGCACCTCGATGGTCGCGTTGCTCACGGCGAGGGTGTCGAAACTGCCCGCGTTGCCGTCGCGTTTGATCGCGGCGACCAGCCGCCGGATCTCCGGGGCCAGAATGGTTTCGGCGACCGCCCGTTTGATCCGGTGCTCGGTCTCGCCGAACCAGGCGCGATCGCTGCCGTGTCCGGCCACCTGTTGTGACAGCTCGGTGAGCGCGGGTTCGCCGGCCGGATCGATGAGCACACCGCCCACGTCGGCCAGTGCGTCGTAACCCGTGGTGCCGTCGATCGGCAGGGTGGCGTCGAGCGGTTCGCGATTGGCCAGGATCTTCTCGACCAGCAGCAACCGCTTGGGCCCGATCAGGCGACGCAATCGCGTGAGATACGCACTGGGATAGGCCAATCCGTCCGGGTGGTCCACTCGAACACCGTCGATCAGGTCGTGTTCGCACCAGGCGGCCAGCTCCCGGTGCGTCGCCTCGAACACCTCCGGGTCCTCCTGGCGGACGGCGGCCAGACTGTTCACCGCGAAGAACCGTCGATAGGTGCACACCCCGGCCTTCCAGCTCACCAGCCGATAGTGCTGGCGGTCGTGGATGCGCAGCGCGTTGTCACCGTCGGTGCCGGGCGCGATCGGGAACCGCAGATCGTGCAGCGCGAGCATGGGTTCGGGACCGGACCGGTCGACGGTGAGCGCGGCCGGGTCGTTCTCGTTCTGCAGCACCGGCAGCGCCAGCCGCCCACCCGCACCGTTGCTCGGACTCCAGTCGATGTCGAAGTACTTGGCGTACGGCGACTTCCGGCCCAATCGCAGCACATCCCACCACCACGGATTCTGCTGCGGATCGCCGACTCCCACGTGGTTGGGCACCAGATCGACGATCAAACCCATTCCGCGGCTGCGCACTTCGTCTGACAGTGCCTTGAGCCCGGCAGGCCCGCCGAGCGCGGCCGACACCGTGGTCGGATCGGTGACGTCGTACCCGTGCGTCGACCCGTGCGCGGCGGTCAGGATCGGGGACAGGTACAGATGCGAAATCCCCAGCTGCTGCAGGTATTCGGCAATCGCCCGGGCATCGCCGAAGGTGAGCGCGTCGGGACGCAACTGGAGGCGGTAGGTGCTGCGCACCGTGCTCGGTCGGATCGGTGCGCGGTGCAGCCGGGTCAGGGGATCGGTCACGTAGGTCTCGGTCATCGTCTCGCTAGGCGGTTCGGCGCAATACGAGCAGGCAGCGGCTGGGAACGGGCAGCACCGTCGCCGCCGCATGAACGGCTTCGGCGGCACCGGTGGGGGTCGAACAATCCAGGGCGAGCGCCCATTCGGCGCCGAACTCCGGCCCGGGCAGCACGAAATCGAGCGCTTCGTCGTGCGCATTGAAGCACAGCAGGAACGAGTCGTCGCTGATCCGTTCCCCGCGCGGGCCGGGCTCGGGAATGCCGTCGCCGTCGAGCAGCACGGCGAGGGATTTGCCGAATCCGCTGTGCCAGTCGTCGGTGGTCATCTCCGTCCCGGTGGGCGTGAACCAGGCGATCTCGCGGCGATGCCCCTCGCCGTCGGCCGGACCGGGGGCGAGGAAGCGGCGGCGCCGGAAGATCGGATGCTCGGTACGCAACGCGATCACCGAGCGGGTGAATTCGAGCAGGTCCGCGTTCTGTTGCGCCAGCGACCAATCCATCCACGCCAGCGGCGAGTCCTGGCAGTACACATTGTTGTTGCCGAGCTGGGTGCGGCCCATCTCGTCACCGTGGGCCAGCATCGGGGTGCCCTGGCTCAGGATCAGTGTGGCCAGCAGATTGCGCTGCTGACGTGCCCGCAGTGCCTCCACCTCGGGGTCGTCGGTCGGTCCTTCGACACCGCAGTTCCACGAGCGGTTGTGGCTTTCGCCGTCGCGGTTGTCCTCGCCGTTGGCCTCGTTGTGTTTCTCGTTGTAGGACACCAGGTCCCGCAAGGTGAACCCGTCGTGCGCGGTGACGAAGTTGATGCTCGCGCCGGGCCGTCGCCCGGTCGGCTCGTACAGATCCGACGACCCGGTGAGCCGCGAGGCGAACTCACCCAGTGTCGCCGGTTCACCACGCCAATAGTCGCGCACCGTGTCGCGGTACTTGCCGTTCCATTCGGTCCACAAGCTGGGGAAGTTGCCCACCTGGTAGCCACCCTCGCCCACGTCCCATGGCTCGGCGATGAGCTTCACCTGGCTCACCACCGGATCCTGGTGCACCAGGTCGAAGAACGCGGAAAGCCGGTCCACATCGTGTAATTCACGCGCGAGCGTCGCGGCGAGGTCGAAGCGGAAGCCGTCGACGTGCATATCGAGGATCCAGTAGCGCAGCGAATCCATGATGAGCTGCAGGGTGTGCGGATGACGCACATTGAGACTGTTGCCGGTTCCGGTGAAATCCTTGTAGTGCTCGGGGTTGTCGTCGTCGAGCCGGTAGTAGGCGGCATTGTCGATACCGCGCAGGCTCAGGATCGGCCCCAGATGATTGCCCTCGCCGGTGTGGTTGTAGACCACGTCGAGAATCACCTCGATGCCCTCGGCGTGCATCGCCCGCACCATCGCCTTGAACTCGGCGACCGCGGCGTCCCCGCTGCGGCGGGAGGCGTACTCGTTGTGCGGGGCCAGATACCCGATGCTGTTGTAGCCCCAGTAGTTTCGCAGTCCCTGATCGGTGAGCACGTGATCGTGGAAGAACTGGTGCACCGGCATGAGTTCGATCGCCGTGACACCGAGCGCTTTCAGATGCCCGATGATCGCCGGATGCGCCAGCCCCGCATAGGTGCCGCGTAGTTCGTCGGGGATGTCGGGGTGCGTCATCGTCATGCCCTTGACGTGCGCCTCGTAGATCACCGTCTCGTGGTACGGCCGATTCGGCGGCCGGTCGTTGCCCCAATCGAAGAAGGGGTTGATGACCACCCCGGTCATGGTGTGGCCCAGCGAATCCAGGCCGTAGGTGTAGAGCGAGGGATCGTTGACGAACTCGCCGTCGAAGGCCTTGCCGTACGGGTCGAGCAGCAATTTGCCCGGATCGCAGCGCAGCCCCAACTCGGGCTCGTAGGGCCCGTGGACGCGGAATCCATAGCGCTGACCGGGAACGACCGACGGCAGATAGGCGTGCCAGACGTAACCGTCCACCTCGTCAAGATCCACCCGCGTCTCGGACCCGTCCTCGTCGATCAGGCACAACTCCACCCGGGTGGCCACCTCGGAGAACACCGAGAAGTTCGTGCCCCCGCCGTCGTAGGTGGCACCGAGCGGGTAGGCCGTGCCCGGCCACACGCTCAGCGGCGTCACCTCACCGGTTCGGTCGTTGGGGCTCGACATGCTACGACAGTAGAGGAATCCGCGTGCCGACCGCGCGCGCTCGCGCTGGGTGCTGCGTCACCCCGCCATCAGCCGCCGCGCGTAGCCCGTGCGCCGGGCCAGCGTGGCGAGCCCGCCGAAAACCCACCGTTGCAGCAGCGCGGGCGGACCGGCCAGGTAGCCGTCCTGGTACTCCCACAGCAGGGCCAGCGCCAGCGGGTTGCGGGGCAATCGCTGCTCGGTGGTCTTGTTCGCGTTGTCCAGCCCACTCCAGAACTCGAACATCTCCCAGTGCCGCAGCGGCGGCCGGATCACGTGGTCCATCACCGTGCCCTCGGCCTCGTTCCAGAATTCGTGCACCGCACGCGGCGGTGCGGTGACGGAATCGCCCGGTCCGGCGACGATGTCGGCGCCATCGATGCGGAAGCGCACCTGCCCGCTGCGGATCGTCCACGTCTCGCTGATCTCGGGATGCCAGTGCGGGCCCGCCTGCCTACCGGTGCGCGGCAACTCGTGCTCGAGCCGGAGATAGGCGCCGTGCTCGTCCGCGCCGCGGTCGACGAGTGTGACCCGATGCCCGTTGCGGAAGGTGAGGACGGTGCCGGTGCGTGCCATATCCAAGATATAAAGGTAACCTTCCTATATGTCAAGATCTACGCTGTTGAAACTCCTGGTCCAGGCCGCCGATGCCTACGAACGGGAACTCGACAACGCCCTGCGCACAAGCCTCGGTACCGAACTGCGACCCGCCCACTACGCGGTCTTCCGCTATCTGGCGCCGAACGGCTCGCGGGTGACCGCCCTGGCCGAGTCGGCCGGGATGACCCAGCAGTCGATGGGGGAACTGGTCACCCATCTCGAACGCTGTGGTTACGTCGAGCGCATCGCAGATCCCGCCGACAAGCGCGCACGTCTGATCGTGCCGACGGCGAAAGGCCGCGATGCCCTCGCCGTGGCCGCGCGGGAGATCCGGCGCATCGAGGCCGCCGTCGCGGGCGAACTGGGCGCGGACTCGCTCGGCGATGTCCGCGCGGCCCTGGCCCGGATTCCCGATGTGGTCGCGAGTCTGTCCGCCGTCGGCGACAGGTGATAACTTGAACAGCGTTCAAGGCCGTCGCAGGCGGCACCGGGCAACGACGAGGACACGCTGTGGACCTGACCCCCGAGCAGATCACCGCCCTGGACGCCGACCACGTCTGGCATCCCTACGGCGGTTTCCCGGCTACCACCGAACCGCTGGTGGTGGCGAGCGCGGCGGGCACCCGGCTCACCCTGGCCGACGGCCGTGAACTCGTCGACGGAATGAGCTCCTGGTGGGCGGCCGTGCACGGCTACCGGCATCCCGTGCTCGACGAAGCTCTCTTCGCGCAGTCGCAGCGGATGAGTCACGTGATGTTCGGTGGGCTCACCCACGAACCGGCCGCCCGCCTCGCGCAGCTACTCGTCGAGATCACTCCCGCGGGCCTGGACAAGGTGTTCCTCTGCGACTCCGGCTCGGTCTCGGTGGAAGTCGCCGCGAAGATGTGCCTGCAGTACTGGCGGGCGCTCGGCCGTCCGGCCAAGAACCGCCTGCTGACCTGGCGCGGCGGCTACCACGGCGACACCTTCACGCCGATGAGCGTCTGCGATCCCGAGGGCGGCATGCATGCGCTGTGGACCGATGTCCTCACCGATCAAGTCTTCGTGCCCGCCCCGCCTCGCGAATTCACCCAGGACTACGTCGCCGAACTCGAACACGCGATCCACGCCCATCGCGACGAGGTGGCCGCCGTCATCGTCGAGCCCGTCGTGCAGGGCGCGGGCGGTATGCGCTGGCACGATCCGCGCTACCTCACCGAGCTGCGCCGCATCTGCGACGCCAACGACGTGCTGCTCGTCTTCGACGAGATCGCCACGGGTTTCGGCCGCACCGGCGCGCTCTTCGCCGCCGATCACGCCGGGGTCGCCCCGGACGTCATGTGCGTGGGCAAGGCGCTGACCGGCGGCTATCTCACCCTCGCCGCCGCGCTGTGCACCACCCGCATCGCCGAAACCATCAGCGCCGCGCACGGCGGCCTGATGCACGGGCCGACCTTCATGGGCAACCCGCTGGCGTGCGCGGTCGCGGTGGCCTCGATCGAACTGCTGCGCTCGCGTGATTGGCGCGGTGAGGTCGCACGGATCGAAAGCGAGCTGCGCGAAGGTCTCGCGCCGATCGCCGAGCTGCCGGGGGTCGTCGACGTGCGCGTGCTCGGTGCCATCGGCGTCGTCGAACTCGCCGAACCCGTCGACATGCGCGCAGCCACCGATGCCGCTGTCGACGCGGGTGCCTGGCTGCGTCCTTTCCGCGATCTCGTCTACACCATGCCGCCGTTCATCAGCAGCTCCGCCGATATCGCCACCATCACCGGCGCCGTGCACGCGGCCGTGAAAGCCTCGATCCGATGACCGGCCTGAACGGTGTTCAAGTATCCTCCTCGACTGTGACTACGGACCCGTTGAGCTGGCTGGACGAACGCGCCACCGCGCGCACCGCCGCCGGGCTGCGCAGGCACCTGCGCGTGCGCGAACCCGAGCAGGCGAGCATCGACCTCGCCTCCAACGACTACCTCGGCCTGGTACGTCACCCGGACGTGATCGAGGGCGCGATCGCCGCGGTCCGCCGCTGGGGCGCGGGTTCCACCGGTTCGCGGTTGGTCACCGGGACCACCGCCGAACACGAGCTGCTGGAAACCGAACTGGCCGAATTCGTCGGCGCCGAAACAGGATTGGTCTTCGCCTCCGGTTACGCCGCCAACCTGGGTGTGGTCACCGCCCTGGCCGGGCGCGACAGCTTCATCGTCTCCGACGCGGGCAGCCACGCCTCGCTCGTCGATGCGTGCAGGCTCTCCCGCGCCCGGATCGCCGTCGCGCCGCACCGCGATGTCGCCGCCGTCGACCGGCTGCTGGCCGAACGCGTCGAGGAGCGGGCACTCGTCCTCACCGACTCGGTCTTCAGCGCCGACGGCGACCTCGCGCCGCTGGCCGACCTGCACCGGGTCGCCCGGGCCAACGGCGCGGTCCTCGTCGTCGACGAAGCCCACGGGCTCGGCGTCCGCGGTGCGGGCGGCAGGGGATTGGTGCACGAACTGGGCTTGGCGGGTCAACCCGACCTCGTCATCACCGCCACCCTGTCTAAGGCGTTCGCCGCCCAAGGTGGAGTAGTGCTCGCCGACAGCAGGATCCGTGCCCATCTCATCGATGCCGCCCGCACGTTCATCTTCGACACCGGTCTGGCACCCGCTGCCGTCGGCGCCGCCCGCGCGGCCCTGTCGCTGCTGCGCCGCGACCCGGCCATGGCCACCCGTGTCCTTGACCGCGCGGCGGACATCGCCCGCATCGCCGGCGTGCCCGAACCGACCTCCGCCGTGGTCTCGGTAGTTCTCGGCGACGCCCAACGTGCCTTCGACGCCGCACAGGCGTGCCGAGCGCGCGGGCTCGAAGTCGGCTGCTTCCGTCCGCCGTCGGTCCCCGAGGGAACCTCGCGCCTGCGACTAACCGCCCGAGCCGATCTCACCGCCGCCGAGCTGGACACCATCGCCGAGGTGCTCGGCGAAGTCCTGGCCGAGGCACGTGGGGACGCGCTGGTCGTCTGACACGCTCGCCCGCCCGAACCTGGGCAGGAACGGAACGGATCGGTGATGAACCGAGGATTGGTGAGGTAGCGAGATGGGTGTTCTTCTGATCAGCGGCACATCGACCGATGTCGGCAAGACCGTCGCGACCGCCGCTCTGGCTGCGGCAGCCCGGGCAGAAGGCCGCACGGTCGCGGTCTGTAAACCGGCCCAGACCGGCATCGCGCCCGGCGAACCCGGCGACCTCGCCGATGTCACCCGCCTGACCGGCATCACCCGCACCCTCGAGCTGGCCCGCTACCCGGAACCGCTCGCCCCCGACACCGCCGCCCGCCGGGCGGGCATGCCCTTGCTGACGCTCGCGGAGACAGTCGCAGGTATCGAAACGCTCGCCGACGCCGACCTGGTGCTCGTCGAAGGGGCGGGCGGGTTGCTGGTCCGCATGGGGGAGTTCACCCTCCTCGACCTCGCCGAAAAGCTCGGCGCCCCCGTTCTGGTCGTCGCTGCCGCCGGCCTCGGCACCCTCAATCACAGCGAACTCACCACAAGAACCCTTGCTGCCGCGGGAGTGCGCTGCGCCGGGCTCGTCATCGGCGCCTGGCCCGATGAACCCGACCTCGCTTCCGAATGTAACCGCGACGACCTGCCTCGGATCACCGGAACGCCGTTGCTCGGCGCCATACCCGCAGGGGTGGGACAGTGGGACCGCGACCGGTTCACCGGTGCGGCTCCGGGCTGGTTCGACCAAGATCTGAAAAACCTGCTCTGACCAGCCGATTTGACTTCGTGTTTGGCGGCACGTAACTTAGTTCGAGTCAGAGCGACACGGACACCGACTCAGCCCCGCTGAGACACGAGGTAGGACGATGAGCGCCTGACTGATTGCGTGTTCAGGGCTTGACCGGATTTGCGTCCGGCGGGTTGCTTGGACTACAG
>NZ_JBFAJZ010000024.1:0-32973 GCF_040655475.1 Nocardia sp. NPDC050413
CCAACCTCCCACGACCGGGGGGTACGCGAAGGCTGGAACCAATAAAATATTGGCACTGACATTCATCGACACACTATTGAGTTCTCAAAGAACACGCGCACAAACATCCACCCGCAACATGTCGTCGGGGTTTCAGCAAGGCAACTGTTCCAACCTAGCGCAGAGAACCAACGGAAGCAAATCCGTAGTTCTGGCTACTTGGCTGTCAGGCGCTCATCGTACTACCTCGTTTCCCCGCCATCTAGTGGCCGGGTCGGTGTCCGTGTCGCTCTGACTCAAACTAAGTTACGCAGCCCCGACGACGAAGTCAAATCGCCTGGTGGACCGGGCGTGCCGTGGGCGGGGCGATCGTCCCGCAACTTGTCAGCCGTCCGCTAGGCCCGCCATTCAGACAAGCATCTCACCGGGAGACATGCCGGTCTCGCGTGGACACCGACCACCGGCCGATATACAGTTTTCCGACAATCAGCAATCGCTGAGCAAATATTGCGCTGGAAAGGGGCCGTGGTGACCGACGATCTCGACTCGGTCGAACGTCGTGCGTGGGGCGCTGTGGTCACCCTCGCGATGCGGGTCCCCAGCGCGCTCGACTCCCGGCTGCAACGCGAGTTCGGGTTGACGCACTTCGAGTACCGGGTGCTGGCTCTGCTCCAGGATGCACCGAACCACCGGATGCGGCTGAGCATGCTCGCCGCGCGCGGGCACGGTTCCATTTCGCGGGTCTCCCACGTGGTTTCCAAGCTCGAGCGGGTGGGGTTCGTCCGACGGGTTGCCGTGACAACGGGTCGAGGGGTCGATGCCGCGCTCACGCCGAGCGGGCTCGCCAAGGTCGTCGAGGCGACGCCGGACTATCTCGTGGCGGTCCGCAGATTGGTGCTCGACGGACTCGACGAAGCACAGAAGGCCGAGCTCGCGGTGCTCGCCGAGAAGCTTTCGCACCACCTGATCGGCATGCTCGGCGACTCCCCTGTCGGTGAGACTTCGGGCTGACACGACAACGCCGCCCGGCAAACTGCCGGGCGGCGTCGGGTATCGACGTCAGACGGTGCGCGGGTGCCAGGTCGCGATCGCCCAGATCACGACCACGTCCAGCACGATGATGATGATCGACCACCACGGGTAGTACGGCAGCCACAGGAAGTTCGCCACGATGGACAGCGCGGCGATCAGCATGGCCGCCACCCGGCCCCACGTCTGGCCCGCCATCAGGCCGATCGCGACGATCACCACGATCGCGCCGAGGACGATGTGCCACCAGCCCCAGCTGGTGAGGTCGAACTGGTAGGCGTACTCGGGCCCGACGACGATCAGATCGTCGTTGGCCACGGCGGAGATTCCCTGGAAGATCTGCAGCACCCCGACAACCGCCAGCAGGATTCCGGCGGCGATGGAGGTGCCCGCCGCGATCCCGTCGCGGAGTTCGTGTTGGTTCTTGTTGGTCATCGCTCGGCCTTCCCGTCGATCAACGGACATGCCACCTCGGCATAGGCCAACGGTAGGAAGCCGAACCCCGGTTCACCTCACCCGTTGTGGGTGAATTCGCGGACCCGGTGCACCGGGCGAAGGGTCTTGCCGAGGTCGGTGCGCAGGGTGAGCAAGGCGTCGAGCAGGTAGTTCTGCCTGACCCGCCACGGATGACGGTCACCCTGCCTGGGGAACGCGGCGATCGAACGCAGGATGTAGCCGGCGTTCAGGTCGAGCAAGGGGTGCTGTTTCAGGTTGCGGCCCGGTTCGGGTACCACGGCGGGGGCGCCGCTGCGATCGAGATGGGTGAGCACCTTGCAGACCAGGCGGGAGGTGAGGTCGGCGCGCAGCGTCCAGGAGGCGTTGGTGTAGCCGACGCAGATCGCGAAGTTCGGCAGCCCGGTGAGCATCGCGCCCTGCCAGACGAATTGATCGGCCAGGTCGACCTGTTTGCCGTCGACCGAGGGGGCGATCCCGCCGAAGGCGAGCAACCGCAGACCGGTGGCGGTGACGATGATGTCGGCGGGCAGCGTCTGGCCCGAGACCAGGCGGACGCCCTCGGGGACGAAGCTGTCGATGTGGTCGGTGACCACCGAGGCCTTGCCCTTCTTCAGCGCTTTGAAGAAGTCGGCGTCGGGGGCCGCGCACAGGCGCTGGTCCCACGGGTCGTAGTCGGGGGTGAAGTGCCGGGCGACGAGCTTTTCGTCTTTGAGGATTCGCGTGGCCAGGCCGGTGAGGAGTTTGCGCGCGGCGGCGGGGCGGCGGCGGCAGTACTGATAGAAACCGATGTTGAACAGGATGTTCTTGGTGCGGATCACGCGGTGCGCCAGGCCGGCGGGCAGCAGCCCGCGGATCTTGTCGGCCTGTTTGTCGCGGCCGGGGACCGGGCTGATCCAGGTGGGACTGCGCTGCAGCATGGTGACGTGCGCGGCCTCGGCGGCCAGGTTGGGGACGAGGGTGACGGCGGTGGCGCCGCTGCCGATCACCACCACCCGCTTGTCGCGCACGTCGAGATCGGCGGGCCAGAACTGCGGGTGCACGATCGTGCCCGCGAACTCGGCGCGGCCGGGGAACTGCGGGTCGTGCGGCTGCTGATAGTCGTAATAGCCGGCGCAGGCGTAGAGGAAAGAGCAGGTCAGCGTGCTGAGCTCGGGTCCGTCGGGACCCTCGTGCGCGATGGTCAGCTGCCAGCGGGCCCGCGCCGACGACCAGTCGGCACCGATCACCCGTGACCCGAAACGGATGTGACGGTCGATGCCGTTCTCCACGGCCGTCTCGCGGATGTAGTCGAGGATCGAGGCGCCGTCGGCGATGGACCGCGCGGCCCGCCACGGCTTGAACGGGTAACCGAGGGTGAACATGTCCGAATCGGACCGGATTCCGGGGTAGCGGAACAGGTCCCAGGTACCACCGAGATCGGCGCGGGCCTCGAGAACGGCGTAGCTGCGGTGCGGATGCTCGGTCTGCAGCCGGTAGGCGGCCCCGATGCCGGACAGTCCGGCGCCGACGATGACGACGTCGAGGTGTTCGGGGCTTACGGCGGTGTCGGTCATGGGCACCAGTGTGCCTGCTCACGGGCGGTGGGAGAAGACGCTGATTTCGCCTATCGTCGGTGCGGTGTCGATCTTTCGACGTGCGGGATGGTTGCTCGTCGGCGCACTCGTCACCGTGCTCGCTGCCGCTGTCGCCGGGCTACCGGTGTTCGTGTACCCGCAGGTGGATCCGCTGCGACCGGCCGACGTGATCGTGGTCCTCGGCGGAACGCCCTACGAACGATTCGACGTGGGCATCGAATTGGCCGAGCGCGGGTACGCGCCCGAGGTGCTGATCTCGCAGTCCACCGGAGCCGACGATCCGCTGATGGACAAATACTGCGGGGGCCGATTCGCCTTCCGCGTGGCCTGTTTCGTACCCGACCCCTGGACCACCGACGGCGAGGCACGCGAAATAGTCAGGCGTGCAACGATTTACGGCTGGCGACACATCATCGTCGTCACGTTCACGCCGCATGTTTCGCGGGCGCGCTACATCGTCGGCCGGTGTTTCGAGGGCGAGATCACCATGGTCGCCAGCCCGACGCAGACGGGGCTCGGGTTCTGGAGCTGGATGTATGTGCGCCAATCCGCCGGGTACGTCCGGGCTTTCGTGAACCAGCACTGCGAACAGGACGCCTGAGGGTCAGCGGGTCGGCCCGAGATCGAGGCGCCGGGTGACACGGTCGACGACGTCGGCGGGCATGCCCGGGTCACGGCGGGCGGCCAGCGCCTCACGCCGGCCCGCCTCGACCACGGCCGCGCGGACCGCGCCGAATTGGGCGACCGATTTGCGTTCCTTGTCCATGGCGGCCTTGGCGTCGGCGTCGGCGGCCTCCGGGTCGGCTTTGGCGGAGAGGCGGCGCAGCCTGGCCTTGATGTCCTCGTAGACGTCGTCGGGTAGGTCGTCGCGGGCGGCGATCATCTTCAGCTCGGCCAGTTCGGCGCCGACCACGCGCTCCCAGAGTTGCCGTTCGAGGGCCCGCTCCTGACGGGTGTCGGCGTGCACGCCGGTCAGACGGACGACCAGTGGCAGGGTCGGGCCCTGCACGAGCAGGGTGAACAGGACGACCGAGAACGCGACGAACAGGATCTCCGAGCGGGCGGGGAACTCGGCGCCGGAGTCGATGGTGAACGGAACCGCGAGGGCGAGCGCGACCGTCGCGACCCCCCGCATCCCCGCCCACCAGGTGACGATCACCTCCTGCCAGGTGAACGCGTCGTCCACATCGCGCCAGCGGTGGGTCACCGTCCACATGCCCATCAGCCAGACCAACCGCAACAGCACGACCACGGCGATCACCGCGACGCTCACCCCGGCCAACGTGCGCCAGTTGTGACCGGAGGTCTCGATGACCACCCGCAGTTCCAGCCCGATCAGCGCGAACGCGAAACCGGTGATGAGCATTTCGACGACGTCCCAGCACGAATCGGCGATCAGCCGGTAGTCGCGGTCGCCGATCTCGGTCACCGCGTCGGTGAGGTACAACGCGCACACCAGCACCGCGAGAACCGCCGAACCTTCGAAATGTTCGGCGATGCCGTACGCGGCGAACGGCAGCAGCAGGCTCAGTGCCACCTGGGAGGTGGCGTCGTTCAGATAGCGGGTGAGTTTGCTCCCGAGCCAGCCGAGCAGCAGACCGACCAGCGCACCGGCGATCGCGGCGAGTGCGAAATCGCCGAGGGCGTGCAATGGCGAGAACAAACCGGTGACGACCGCCTGGATACCGACCGTGTAGATGACGATCGCCGTGACGTCGTTGAACAGGCCCTCGCCGCCGAGGGTGACGATCAGGCGCCGGGGCAACCCGAGCCGGCCCGCCATCGACATGGCCGCGACCGGGTCGGGCGGGGCGACCAGCGCGCCGAGCACCACCCCCGCCGCCACCGCGACCGCCGGATTCCAGGCGTGGAAGACGACCGCGACAGCGAGGGCGGTGACGATGACGAGTCCGACCGCGCGCAGGGCGATGACCTGCCACTGTTCGGCGAACTGACGCCAGGACGTGCGCCGGGCGGCGGCGTAGAGCAGGGGTGGCAGGACCAGCGGGAGGATGAGGTCGGGCGGGATGTTCAGGCTCGGCACCGCCGGGATCAGGGCGAGCAGGCAGCCGAACACCGTCATCAGGATCGAGGGTGCGAGTCCGAAGCGATCGCCGAGCGCTTCGGCCAGCACAGCGGCGAGCAGGATCACCAGAATCAGCACCAACTGGTCCATAACTGACCAGTGTCGGGGACCGCGGGCCGCGGACGCGGCAGACCCGCCGCCGCTCGCGCAGGTCAGCCGAGAGTCGCCGCTGCCGGTGGAAGCAGGATCGGGGGCAGGGGGAACGGCAGCTGGATGGCCGGTGGTGGGGGTGGTGGTGGCGGAGGTGCGGGCTCCGGGACCGGGATTGGCTCGGGCGCCGGGACCGGCTCAGGAGGCGGAGGTGGGTCGTAGACCGGCGGCTCGTAAGCCGGGGGCGGCGGCTCGTAGGGAGCCTCGACCGGGGGTGGCGGCGGTGGGAGTTCCACCGGGACCGGTTCCGGTGGTGGGGGCGGCGGCAGGGCGGGGGTCGTGGGGGCCGGAGTGTCCGGGGCGCCTGCGGTGCAGCGCCAGTTGCCGTCGTCGTCGACCTGCCAGCGGGCGACGATGCCGCCCGCCGAGCAATTGCCGCCCACGCGCCTGGCAGGCCACGGCGGGTTCGGGTCCGTGTCGCTGACCTGCTGACCGTCGACTGACAGACCGTTCGACCCCATCGGATCGACCTCGGAGTTGTCGTCGTCGCCCTGATTCGCGCGCAGCACCAAACCGACGGCGACCACCAGGGCGAGCAGTGCGGCGAGCACCGCCGCTATCGCGATCGTCCGGGTACTGCTGGCGGGCTCCTCGTCGGGGCCCTCGCTGCTGCCTGCCATCGCACCGCCTTCGCCGCGGACTTGGACTCCCTCGTTCAGGGAGGCTACCGCAGAGTTGCTCGAAGACCGACCGCGTTCGGACCACTGTCACTGTGCAGGGACGATACCTACACACAGCGGTTGCCGAAAATTTACTTGATCGCGACCCTTACCTTCACCGAATCGGCGTCGGTGTTGTGCAGTGCCTGGGAGACGAGCGCGCTGAGATCCAGCTGCGGGCCGGTGGCGGTGACCGCCTCGGTGAGGGGACGCAGCGCGGGCAGCAGGGCCGACAGCTCGGGACCGATCTCGTTCAGCTTCGCGACCAACTCGTTCAGGACGGGGACGAGCCCGCCCTCGCGCAGGTACATCTCGGGGTCGCCCTCGGTGGCGCGGCCGACCGATTCGACGAACTCGTCGATCACCTGGCTCAGGCGGACGAACGCGGGCGCCGCGGCGGAGGTGGCCGGACCTGCCCAGGCGATGTCACCGGAGACGTATTCGAAGTTGTTCTGCAGTTCGGCGATGGCGGGTGCGCGGCTCATGATGGCCGCCGCGAGCAGGTCGCCGGCGCGGGCGAGTTCGGGGATCACTTTCTCGGTGCCGGTCATGGCGGTACCGAGCGTGCCGACCAGCGAGTCGACCACGGTCGGGTCGAGTTGTTCGACGGTCTTGGTGACCAGGCGCGCCACCTCGGGAATCGACATCGGGGTTCGCACGTTCTCCCCCGCCAGCCGCTGCCCGTCGGTCAGGTACGGCCCGTCGGTGCTCGGCGGCACGAACTGCACGTACGGCTCGCCGAGGGAGGACAGGTGCTCGATGGTGACGATGCTGCTCATCGGCACCTTGTGGTCGGCACCGACGCGGAAACCCACGCGCACTCCCCCGCGCGCGTCGGTGTCGACGGCGGTGACCTCGCCGATCTCGATGCCGGTCAGCAGGATCGGCGATCCGACGCTGAGGCCACCCGAGTCGGCGACCTCGAGGGAGGCCTCGGTGTAGTCGGCCAGCGGGTCGACCCGCACCACCCCGAAGGTCAGATAGGTCGCGCCGAGCACGGTGATGGCGGCGATGCCGCTGAGCGAGGCGAGTGCTCCGATCTTCATCGCACCATTCCGATCATCCGCAGGGCGGTCACGATCTGGTCCAGCTGCTCCTGTTCGGAGACCTGCACTCCGGTGACGTTCACCTTCGGGCCGCGCTCGGCGAAGGGAATGATCTTGTCGCGCAACAGGTCGGTGAGCAGTGCCATATTGGTCGGGTTCCGCAGGTCGGGCGAGGCGCCGATCAGCAGCGGCAGGAAGGCGGTCGCGGCCGCGTCACCCGAATTCGCCAGCGGCGCGAGCCAAGCCATGGAGTGCGCGAGCGGGCCGAGGGCGTTGAAGATGACCATCGTCTTGGCGATGGAGTCCTGGGTGCCCGACAGTGCGCGCACCGCCTCGGGAGTGAGGATGTTGGTGAGTTCGCCTTCGATGTTGTGCATGATCTCGGCGTTGGCGGCGAGCCCGTTGACGAGCAGGTCCACCTGGTCGAGGTTGGCGGCCAGGTCGGCGGCGTCGGCACCCATCACCGCCGAGATGCGGGCGGTCTCGCGCGGGTCCTGCGGCATCACCGAGTTCACCCGGGCGATCATGTCCTGCAGCTGACCGATCGCGCCGCCCTGCACGAACAGCGCCATGGTCGCCATCGTGTCTTCCAGCTGCACAGGGGGTTTGGTTCGCTCGATGGGGATGGTTCCGCCGTCGCGCAGCAGCTGACCGAAGCCGTCCTTGGGCGTGGTCAGGGCGACGTGGATATCGCCGAGAATGGTGTCCTGGCGCAGTTCGGCGATGGTCGACGCGGGCAGCGAGACCGACTCGAGGATGTCGGCCTCGACGACGACGTAACCACCGCGACCGGCGGGCGCGTCGGCGGGCTGGACCACCCGCACGTCGGTGACGGTGCCGATCTCGGCGCCGTTGGCGATCACCTTCGACTTCGACGGCAGGTTCAGCGCGCTGGCGAACTCGATGTGGACGCGGTAGGTGTCACCGCTGACCGACGAACCGGGCACCGGCACGTCGGCGGGATCGAAACCGCAACCGCCGACCGCTAGGCCGGCGGCCACGACCAGCGCGATCATGGTGCGCCGCATACTCTTTCGCGACCTGATCATCGGGCACCTGCCATTCCGAGCACTACTTGCACGAGGTTCACATCGGTCAATCCCTGTGCGGGATCGGGGCATTGCCCCGGCAGCGCCGCGTTGAGGGCGGCGCACACCTGGTCGGCTTCGCCCGTGGGCAAGGCGACCTTCGGCGGGGCGTAGGTGATGGCGGTGCCGCCCGCGGCGGACTGGAACGCCGAGGTCAGGGCCGGCAGCTTGAGCACCACATCGCGCAGCGATCCGACGTTGGCGCGCAACATCTTCACCAGCGGGACAGCGCCGTCGAGGGTGCCGATGAGCGGATCGCCGAGGATGGTGGTGAGGTCGTTGAGCATCGGCAGCAGTTCGCCGAGCCCGTCGAACAGCGACGTGGCCGGGCCGAGCAGGTCGTCGGAGGCCATGTTCAGCAGCGGCGCGAGCCGGGTGAGCATGGACTGCAGGTCGCCCCAGTTCGCGGCGACACGATTGGACACCGATGCGAAGGCGTCGAAAAGGCCTGCGAGATGGCCGATGTCGGCATCCGGCTTGTTCATCGCCGAACCGAGTTTGGTGATGAGCTCGTTGACCGTCGGGCCGGTGCCCTGCGTGGCGCGATCCAGGGCGCCGAGGCCGTCGACCAGCGCGGTCGGCTGACCCGAGGTGGTGCCCGAGAGCTGCTCGGACAGGCTCGCCAGGGCGGTGAGCGTTTCGGTGATGCTCTTGGGCGTCAACGTTTTGGTGATGCAGCCACCCTCGAACTTGCGGGTGTCCTTGCCGCTGGACAGCACGGCCAGATTGCGATCCGCCGCCACCGAATACGCGACCGTGGTCGCCGAAGCATCTGCGTAGACCGGATATTCGGCGTCGACCTCGAAATCGACGCGCACCTTCGGACCTTCGTTGCGGACCGAGGTCACCTCACCGACGGAGATACCGCGCATGGTGATGTGGTTGCCCGGGTACAGGCCGACCGCGTCGGGCATGAGCGCGCAGTAGGATTCGGTCTTCTTCAGCGGATCGAAGGCGATGAAGTAGCCGCCGGTGACGAGCGCGACGAGCACCGCGACACCGGCGATCGACATGAACGCCTGGGACCCGAGGAGCTTTTTCAGCATCAGCACGCCTTCCCCGGCAGCGGCACGCACACCCGCGCGTCCGACTGGTCGACGACCACGCCGGCCTCGGGCGTCACCAGCTGCGACAACTTGGTCTGCAATTCGTGCACTGTTCCGATCACCGGCTCGAACCGGCCGGTGAGTTCCTGGAGCCGGGGTAGTGCGTCGGCCAGCGCCTGTGCCTGCGGTTTCAGGGTCGACTCCCAGCCCGGGGCCAGGGTGGCGAGACGGTTGACGACCGACACGAGCAGCCGGACCGCCTCGGCCGCCTCGGCCTGCTTGCTCAGCAGCACGTCCTCGAGCAGGTTGACGTTGTTCATCAGCCTGCCGAGATCGGACTTGGCGCCGTCGTACATGGAGATGTACTCGTCGAGGATCGCGATGGACTTCGACACCTGCGAGCGCTGGCGATCGAGCATGTCGACGTACTTGCCGACCGTGTCCAAGGTGGTGCGCAGCGCCTCCGGCGAGTTCTGCAACGCGGTGTTGGCGGCGGCCAGATTCTGGCGAACCGTCGCGCCGTCGACGGCGGCCAACGGAGCGGTGGCGTCCTGGAAGGTCTCGATCAGGCTGTAGGGCAAGCGGATTCGGTCAGCGGGAATCGGCTCATCGCCCAGCGGCTCCGAACCGGCGGGGTACAGCGCGACGTAGTGGCCGCCGACGACGGTGAGCATGCGGACGTCGAGGGAGGTCTGGTCACCGACGAACACGTCGTTGTTCACGGTGAACCGCATGATCACTTTGTCGGGCTTCAGCTCGAGGTCGGTGACGCTGCCGACCGAGATACCGGCCAGGCGCACGTCGTCGCCCTCGCGCACCGACTGGGCTTCGGTGAGTTCGGCGGTGTAGGTGTGTTTGCCGAGCGGCACCACATACACCACGCCCGCGGCGATGATGAACAGCACCACGGCGGTCAGGCCGATGATGCCCATCCGCAGCTCACGGGCGCGTTTGCCCGCTTCGTCGAGGATCGGGCGATCACCGGAGAAGAATTTCAGCGGTTGCATACGGTGACCTTCTGTCCGGCGATCAGCACCTGCAGCGGCGCGGGCACCTCGGCGGCGCCGTTGCTGCAGTGCGGTGTGAAGTCGGTGAAACCACGCGAGAGCGAGGAGTCGACCGTGGCCAGCAGACCGGGCAGGCGGCCGAAAACCTCCACGGCCTCCTGCGGATTCGGGAACAGGGCGCGGATCATCGCGTCGACATCGGCGCCGCCGCCCTCGACCAGGCCGAGCGAGGCGAGCAGCCGGTCGACCGGCGCGAGCACCGAGGGCGCGCTCATCGCGAAGTCGGCGACACCGCCGATATTGCGCTGCATCGCCTCGAAGATGTCGGTGAGCCGGGCCAGCAGCGGCAACAGGTGACCGACCCGGCCGCCGTGCCGGTCGGCCAGATCCGACAGATTGCGGATGAGCGTGGAGATCACCTGCTGGCGGTTCTCGGCGTAGGAGGCCAGTTCGTCGATGGCGGTGAGCGCGGGGCCGAGGCCACTGCCGTCGCCCTCGATCACGGCGAGCATGCTCGCGGTGAACTGGTTGATCGCCTCGGGCGACAACGTCGCGAGCACCGGCTTCAGACCGCTGAACAGGCTGGTCACATCGAAGGACGGCACGGTCATGTGCGCGCCGATGCGGGCGCCCGCGGCGATGCGGGTGCCGGGGTTGGGCGCCTGCTGCAGGTCGACATAGCGCTGGCCGGTGAGGTTCTGGTAGCGGATGGCCAGCTTGGAGTTGTCGTAGATCGGCGTATCGGTCTTGACCGTCAGGCGCACCTTGGCCTTGTCGCCCTCGAGCGAGATCTTCTCGACCTTGCCCACCTGCACACCGAACATGCGCACGTCGTTGCCGACCTTGAGGCCGTTGGCATCGGTGAACAGCACGTCGTGCGCGTTGGTGTCACCGGAGACAGGACGTTTGATGAGCGTGAAGACCAGACCGAGCACGGCGACCATCACCAGCGTGAACACGCCGAGGCGCAGTGCGACACCGCGAATCTTCATCACGCACCGCCCTTTCCGAACAGCGGGACCGCGATCGCGGGCACACCGCTGAGCTCGACATCGAGGTTGAGCACGGGCCCGTCCGGGCCGTCGGGCATCGCGCCGCGCAGGTTCTGCAGCAGCGCGGTGAGTTCGGCGCCGGTGTGGCGCGAATTCGGCGACATCTGCGCCAGCGCGAGCAGCATCGGCGCGAGCATGTCGGTCGACTCGGCGAGGTGGCCGCCCGCGGTGCTCAAGGTGGTGGTCAGGGCGGGCAGCAGGCTGCCGCCGATCACGCCGACACCGATGTCGTAGCGATCCTTGTCGGTCTGGGTCACCTTGATCTCGCTGAGCTGGTCGATCACCTGCATGGTCGCGCCGGCGAACTGGCCGCCGCCGTCGAAGGCGGGGCCGAGCTTGCCGAACAGTTCCGAGGGCGCCACGTCCTGGTTGTCGGCGATGGTCTTGGCCACCGTGATGAGCGCCTGGACCAGCGGGGTGAAGGCCTTGAAGTCGGCGGCGAGCTGGGAGATCACCGTCGCCATCTGCGGGCTCGTCACGGTCATGCCGACCTGCGAGAGGCTGCGCAGGATCGCGCTCATGGTCGCGTCGTAGACCCGGGCGTTGTTCGGGCCGGTCAGGTCGAGCACCGCACCTGCCCGCAGCGGTGAGCCGCCGGGGCCGCGCCGCAGTTCGATCTCGGCGATGCCGAACAGGTTGGTCGGCGCGTAGTCGATGGCGAGGCTGTCGTCGATGCCGTGCAGGCGGTTCTCGTCGAGCAGCAGCGCGATCTGCTGGGTGCCGCGCTCGCCGGGGGTCACCTCGGCGACCTCGCCGACAGTCACACCGTCGACGCGGACCTGACTGCCGGATTCGATGCCGTCACCGAGGTGCTCGGTGCGCAGCGCGATCCGCAGCCCCTCCTCGGAGCGAACGTTGGAGTACGTGACGTAACCGAGCGCGACCACCGCGATCACCGCGAGGATGACGGCACCGGTCAGGCGCGAGGTGCGCCGATTCGCCGCGACGCCGGGCATTCCGTAATTCGGCACTAGCTCACCCCGTAAAACTGATCGCCGAGTTGAAGCCCCACAGCATGATCGACAGCACCATGTCGATGGCGACGATGGCCACCGAGCTGGCCCGCACCGCGCGACCCGAGGCGATGCCGACGCCCTCGGGTCCGCCGGTGGCGAAGAACCCGAAGTAGCTGTGCACCAGGATCACGACCGTGCCGAACACGGCGACCTTGATGACCGCCGCGATCATGTCGAAGCCGGAGATGAACTGGAAGAAGTAGTGGTCGTACACGCCCGCCGACTGCCCGTAGACCATGGTGAGCAGGCCGCGGCAGGCGCCGTAGGACAGGATCAGCGCGATCAGGAAGGTCGGCACGATCGCGATGGCGCCGGCGATCACGCGGGTGGTGACCACGAACGGCACCGAGCGCAGGCCGAGCGCCTCGATCGCGTCGATCTCCTCGGAGATGCGCATCGAGCCGATCTCGGCGGTGATCCGGCAGCCCGCCTGGGCGGCGAAGCCGATGGCGGCCGCGATGGGGGCCAGCTCACGGGTGGTGGCGTAGGCGGAGATGACGCCGGTGACCGGGCCCATGCCGAGCATGTCGAGGGAGGCGAAGGACTCGACGCCGACGGAGGCGCCCATCACCAGGCCGAGCACGATCATCATCGGCACGGTGCCGCCGCCGACGATGATCGAGCCGCGACCCCAGGTCATATCGGTGACCGCGCGCAGCGTCTCGTCGCGGTAGCGGCGCAGCGTCAGCGGCACCGAGGACAGCACCTGCCAGACGAACACGGCGACGAAGCCGAGCGATTCGCCCGCGCCGACGATCCGTTTGCCCAGGCGCGCGGGTGTGCGCAGCCAGTGCAGCGAGGTGGGGAGATAGGAGGAGGCAGCCATCACGCCAACTTCGTCGGCAGGAACATGGCGCTGATCTGGGTGGCCAGCAGGTTCACGATCGCGATCGAGACCACCGAGAGCACCACCGCCGCGTTAACCGCGTCGGCAACGCCCCGCGGCCCGCCCTTGGCCTCGAGGCCGCGCTGGCACGAGATGACCACGACGAGGAACCCGAAGATCAGGGCCTTGAGCAGCGACACCCACACATCGCCCGCGGTCGCGAAGGATCCGAAGGTGGACCAGTAGCTACCGGGCGTCACGCCCTGACCGCCGACGGCCACCGCGTACCCGGCGAGCACGCCGACGAAGATGATGAGCACGTTGAGCATCGGGGCGACGATCAGCATCGCCATCATGCGCGGGATCACCAGCCGGTGCACCGGGCTGATACCCATGGTGTTGAGCGCGTCGATCTCCTCGCGGATGGTCCTGGCGCCCAGGTCGGCCGCGATGGCCGCCGCGCCCGCGCCGCCGAGCAGGAAGCCGGTCGCGATGGGGGCTCCCTGCTTGATGACGCCGAGGCCGCCAGTCGCGCCGAGCATGGAGTCGGCGCCGAGGCTGTGGATGAGGTTGCCCACCTGGACCGAGACGATCACGCCGAACGGGATCGCCATGAGCACGGCCGGAATAGCGGTGACGGTGATGAGGCGCCAGGCCTGTACGAGGGTCTCCCGCCATTGGAACTGACGGCGGGCCACATCGGCGACGGTGCCGGTGACCGACTCCTGCGCGAGGTCGACCGCACGCCCGAAGGTCCGCAGCGACGACACCACCGTGGCGGTGAAGTTCTCGCGGACGATCTGGGTAGCGGAATCCGTCTTCGCGGAATGCAGATCGGTCGACATCAGAAATGCCTCCGGCCCGCTTGCGAAGCGCGGGGCAGGGTGAAATTCATACCGCACTCTCTGGCTTCGGCGTCGGTGCCAACTCCAGCAAGCTAACCGGTACTCTGCGTCACAACAAAATTTCGGGTGGGTGACCCTCGTCGCTTTTCCACTGTTTCGATGACAGGATCACGCGGGTTGTGATCCGCGACACCGCACCTACGGGCTTGCGGCGAGGAACACGAAAGCCGCGAACAACGCCAGATGCACACCGCCCTGCAGCAAGGTGGCCCGACCTGGCACAACGGTCAGCGTGCCGACCACGAAGGTCAGCGCGAGCAGCACCATCTGAGTCGCGCCGAGGCCGAGGACCAGCGGTCCGCTCAGCCAGATCGTGGCGATCGCGATCACCGGAATCGTGAGCCCGATGCTGGCCATCGCCGAACCCAGCGCCAGGTTCAGACCGATCTGCACTTGGTTGCGGCGCGCGGAGTTGACCGCGGCCAGCGTCTCGGGCAGCAACACCAGCATCGCGATCACCACACCGACAGCGGCCTGCGGCAGCCCCGCCGAGGCGATGCCCGACTCCAGGGCGGGCGAGACCACCTTCGCCAGGCCGACGACACAGACCAGGGCGAGCACGAGCATGCCCAGGCTGATCAGGGCGATCCGGTTCGACGGCAGCTCCGCGTGCATCCCCTCGTCCTCGTCGATCGCGCCGCTCGCCTCCACCGGGAGGAAATCGTCAGGGTGACGCACGGTCTGCACCATCACGAACAGCCCGTAGAGCGCCAGCGAGGCGACCGCGGCGAAGGCGAGCTGCGCGGGTGAGAACTCCGGGCCCGGCTTGCTCGTGGTGAAGGTCGGCAGCACCAGGCTCAGCGTGGCCAAGGTGGCCACGGTCGCCAGGGCCGCGCCGGTGCCCTCGGGATTGAACACCGCTATCCGGCGCCGCAGCGCACCGACCAGCAGCACGAGACCGAAGATGCCGTTGCAGGTGATCATCACCGCCGCGAAGACCGTGTCGCGTGCCAGCGACGCCGCCTTGTCACCACCGGAGATCATCATGGTGACGATCAGGGCCACCTCGATCACGGTGACCGCCACCGCGAGGATCAGCGCACCGTACGGTTCGCCGACCCGATGGGCCACCACCTCGGCGTGATAAACCGCCGAGAGCACCGCCCCGACCAGCACGGCACTGACCACCGCCACCACCACACCCGGTATGTCACGCCCCCACGTGACGGCGAGTACGAGCGCGGCGAGAATCGGTACGAAGAGGGTCCATCTGGTCGTCAATGCGGCGATCATGATCTCCATCGTTCCAGGTGTGTGGCACCAGCGACCGGATGCGCGGCCGCGAACATGCGCCGATGGATTCACAGTCGCGCTGCGATGGGGAACAATTCAGCGCGTGCGGACCCAGTTCACCCTCGAGCTCTTGGCGCTGTCCAACGAGCTCACCCACATGTCGCGGCTGGCCCATGACGCGACCGAGCGGATCACCGAGGCCCTGGCGGGCGCCGATTTGGCGGCCACCTACGAGGTTTTCGCGCTCGACGAGCGGCTACAGCAGATGTTCGCCGCCTGCGAGTCACGCACCATGGCACTACTCGCCCTGCAGGCGCCCGTCGCCCGCGACCTGCGCCACGTGGTCACCGCCATCCAGGTGGCCGGTGAACTCTCGCGCATCGGGCGGCGCACGGAAGCCGCGGGACAGTACGTGTATCGCGCGCACCCCGACGCCGTCGCACCGGCCCCCGTGATCCAGGCGCTGGTGGCGATGGGCGGGCTGGCCGCCGAATGTGTTGCCCGGGTCAGTGATTCGGTCGCCACGGGCCGATTCGTCGAGGACGACGGTTCCGACGCGGCCGCCATGGAGGACCTGTTCAAACAGCTGAACTCCGTACTCACCGCAGCCGAAGCCGGTATCGATACCGCGGCCGCCATCGATCTGGCCCTGCTGGGCAGTCAGTTCCAGCGTTGCGTGGATCACGCCGCCCGCATCGCCCGGCTGATCCGCTTCCTGGACACCGGAATTCCCACCGAATCCGGTTCGCTACCCGACTGATCGGGTACGTGATAGGCGAACGCTATTGAGCTGCAATCCGTTTGCCCTGGCCTGTGCCGAATGTCATAGGCGACAATGACCGACGGACCGGTATTCGCCCCGTAGGTTGTGCCGGTTCGCAGTTCGACGAAGGCACAGGTGGTACGGGCATGAAGTGGTCCTCGGTCAGCGGCTCACCGGTCGGGCGCGCGGTGCTCGCACTGGCCGCCGCGATGGTTGTCGCGCTGGTGGTGACAGTCGCGAATTCGTTGCTGGACAAGGTGAATCCGACCGCCCCCGGCCCCGGCTCGGCGGGCGCGGCCACGGTGTCGGGCAAGGAGATCGGCGATCTGGTCGCCACCCTCGTCGTCGCCAAGGAAGGCCCGATGACGGGCTACACCCGCGAGAAGTTCCCGCACTGGGACACCAACAAGCCCGAACACGGCTTCACCGGCGACCTCGCCACGTACACCAAATGCACCAGCCGCGACGTGATGATGCTGCGCGACGCCACGGGCAAGGTCACCCTCGACCCCAAAACCTGTGAACTGACAGTGCCAACGGGTGCGGGCTGGCAGGACCGCTACGGCTTCATCGACAAGAAGACCGGGCAGCTCGGGCCCTACAAGTTCATCACCGACCCGTCGAAGGTCGACGCCGAACACATCGTCGCCCTCGCCGAAGCCTGGCGTTCCGGTGCCGCCGACCGCGACGAGGACACCCGCCGCCGCATCGCCAACGACGCGATGAACCTGGTCGCCGCCGACCCGTCGGCCAACCGGTCCAAGGGTGACCAGGACCCCGCGAACTACCTGCCGCCGGGCAACTTCCGGTGTGCCTATATCGAGCACTACGTGAAGGTCAAGATAAAGTACGCACTGACCGTTGATACCGCCGAGCACACCGCGTTGCGCACCGCAGTCGACGACTGCCTCCGCCGAGGAGAGTTCAAATAAGCGAGCCCATCGAGATCACCGCCGAATGCGCCGTCATGACCGAAGAGGAAGGGACGGTGTCGGGCGAGCTCGACGTCATGCTCGACGACGCGGGTAAAGGCCTGGTCCGCTACCGCGGCACCGACACCTGGTACACCATCGGCAATATCGAGGCCGAACCGCCGCGCACCTGGGAGTGCGTCGCCGACCTCGTGAAAGCGATCAAGAAGGTGGCGGGCACTCGCGACGTGGCCGGGAACGCGGTGGTCTTCGAGGCCTGAGCGTCCGGCTGGCAATCTGGTAGTCATGCCCATCGACTACCACTCCCCCCGGGTCGCCTGGTCCGGGCTCGGCCACCGGATACCGCTCGCGGCCGCGCTCGTCGCCACTGCCCTCGCCCTGTTCGGACTGCTCACCTGGGTGGTCGTCGGCAATATGGACGGCACACCGTGGGATGTGCGGGTGCTCGACTGGATGATCGCGCATCGCAGCGAACCGCTGACCACGGTGGCGCGGGTGATCACCGACCTCGGCGGCACCGTGGCGATGACGATTCTGGCCGTCGTCACGGTGATCTGGTTGCTCGCCCGGCGCGATCTGCCGGTGGCCGCGCTGGTCGGTGTCACCTCGCTCGGCGCGGGCGCGCTGGTGTGGGGCATCAAGCGGATCGTCGACCGGCATCGTCCGCCGATGGAGTCACGGCTGGTCACCGAGCTGAGTCTGTCGTATCCGTCGGGACATTCGCTCGGGTCGGCGGCGGTCGTCGGGGTGGTGGCGATCGCGCTCGTCCCGCGCCTGCGCCGGGTCTGGGTGCGCCGCACCGCCATCTGCGTGGCGGTGGTCTTCCCGATCGCGGTCGGGCTGTCGCGGGTGTATCTCGGGGTGCACTGGATCACCGATGTGCTGGCGGGCTGGATCGTCGGTCTGCTCTGGCTGACACTGAGCGTCACCCTGTTCACCCGCCTGCACGCGCGCAACACCACCCGCACCTGACCGACGCGTGCCGAACATCTGGCAAGGAGTCCGCTGATGACGGTGGAACCGAGCGTCGCATTGATCGTGCTGTGCGTGGCCATGGTGGTCGCGGCGGCACTGGTGTACCGGTTCACCGGAATCGGTTCGCAGTTCGTGGTGCCGAAGGCCGCGTTCCGCGCGGTGCTGCAACTGGGCCTGATCGCGTTGATCCTCGCGGCCGCGCTTCGGCACCTGTGGTCGGCCGCGCTCGTGCTGCTGGTCATGTTCGGCGCGGCCGTGTTCACCGCCGTCCGGCGGGCGCAGGCGGGCCGCACCGGGATCTGGCTCGGGTCGGCCGTCGCGACCGGGATCGCGGCGGTGATGCCGGCGACCCTGCTCAGCGGCGCGGTGCCGATCCACGGCGTCACGCTGGTGTCGATCGGCGGCATCCTGCTGGGCGGCACCATGACCTCCACCTCGCTGGCGGCCCGGCGCGGGCTCGATGCCATCGGCCAGCGCTGGGGTGAGGTGGAGGCGGCCTTGAGTCTGGGATTCACCGATCGCCCCGCCCGCAAGATGGTGCTCACGGGCGCGGCGACCGACGCGCTGATCCCCGGTGTCGACCAGGCCCGAACGGTCGGGTTGGTCACCCTGCCCGGCGCGTTCATCGGTGTGCTGCTCACCAGTGGGTCCGCCGCGCAGGCCGGTGCGGTGCAGGTGCTCGTGCTGATCGGGTTGATGCTGTCGGAGGCGTGCGCGGTGGCGGTGACGCTCGAATTGGTCGCGCGCGCCCTAGTTCGCCGCCCGCGCCCCTGATCCGGCATTCATCGTGATCCCTCGATGAACTGGTGGTCGGTCACGATGCGGCCGTCGGCGTCGAGGGCGAGCAGATCGAAACCGCCGCCCTGGGCGGTGCCGTGGTCGCGGCGGTTCATCGTCCACGCGACGCCGACGGTGCCCGCGGGCAGTTCCACGGCGGGCCCGGCCGCGGCGAAGACGGATTCCCCATCGGCCAGGAACATGTCGTAGGCGCGGGTGACCCGGCGCTCGAGTGCGTCGTAGCCGTGCACCGCGAGCGGCGGGGCCGGTATCGCGAGTTCGGCTGCGGCCGTCCGGGCTTCGGCGGGCGGGTCGACCAGGTACTGCGCGCCGTCGACCGTGAAGAGGTCCTCGATCATCTTGCGGCGGGTGGTGGGATCGGCTTCGTTCCAGAGGGCCACGTAGCGGGTGGCGATGTCGTTGTCGCTCATGGCGACAACTCTGTCGAGCCGGGCGGCGCGGCGCGATTCCCTGCGGGGAATGGACGACGGGCGCACATCGGGGCCGCAGTTCATTCCCTTCTGGGAATGGCGCAGGGTACTCGTGCGCGGTTGACTCGCACCATGACGATCGCGCAGACCAGCACCGCCTTCGGCCCGCAACTGCGGCACTGGCGCACCCTGCGCCGGGTCAGCCAGCTCGACCTGGCGATTCGTGCCGAGACGAGTCAGCGCTACCTGAGCTTCCTCGAACAGGGCAGGTCCCAGCCGGGTCGCACGATGGTGGTGCGGCTGGCCGAATCCCTCGAGCTGACGCTGCGTGATCGCAACAACCTGCTCCTGGCCGCCGGTTTCGCCCCGGTGTTTCCCGAAAGCGATCTGGCCGCCCCGGAGTTGGCGCCGGTACGGGAGGCGCTCACCGCCGTTCTCGACGGGCACCTGCCGTATCCGGCGCTGGTCGCCCGCCCACGCGGCGAACTGGTCACGGCCAATGCCGCGTTCGACCTGTTCACCGAGGGTGTGGCCGAACACCTGCTACGTGCGCCGATGAACGTGCTCCGGTTGGCGCTGCACCCCGACGGGGTCGCGCCGCGAGTGCGCAACCTGCCCGAATGGGGCAGGCACATCATCGACTCACTGCGCACCCGGGCCGCTCACACCCCCGACCCCGCCGTCGACGCGCTCATCGAGGAACTGTCGGGCTATCTGCCGACTGTCGCGGTCGGACCCGATCACGTCGGCTTCGCCGTCCCCTTGCATCTGCGCACCGACGACGGCGACCTTCGCCTGATCACCACTCTCACCTCGTTCGCCACCGCGACCGATGTCACTCTCGCCGAGCTCCATCTCGAGGCGTTCCTGCCCGCAGACGAGGAGTCCGCCCGCATCCTGCGTCTGCGAGCATCCCGGCGCTGAATCCACCGCGCCGCGCACGGATCAGGAAGCGGCCGAGGCGATTTCGCGCTGCACCGGCTCATCCCAGTCGATGCGGTAGCGACGTTCGGCGCCCATCGTCTTCTCCGGGTTCATCACCGTCCGCACCATGAGCGGCATGACCGCGTTCATCATCTTGCGGGCGACCGGACCCGGTGTCTTGCTGCGATTGACCTTCGCGGCCCGGGCCGTGATGCCTTCGACCCGCGACCGCCGCAACCGTTCGTAGGCGGCGAACGCGGCTGTGGGCGAGTCGATGTCGCGGAGACAGCGGGCCAGTTGGACGGCACTTTCGATGGCCAGCGACGCACCCTGGCCGGAACTGTTCGACGGCGCGTGCACCGAATCGCCCACCAGGACCAGCCGATCGCGATACCAGTGCGGCACCGGCGGCATGATGTGCAGCGCACCGGTGATCTCGAGGGTGTCGGCCGTTGTGCGGCGGGCGAATTCACCGCCCGGTGTGTCGGGCGCGTAGGTGTCGCGCAGGATCCGCAGCCAGTACTCGGGTGATTTCGCCCTGGCCTCGGTGAACGAAAGGTACTGTTTACTCGGCAGATTCGCGCCCCATGCGATCTGGCCGTCGGCCCCTTTCCAGTACAGGTAGTAGGCCTTGGCGCCGAAGGCGAACACCATGGTGTCGTCGGGAACGTCGATGTCGAAGTCGACCTGCGCCCCGAACCCGAGCATGCCGGTGTAGTGCGGGCCGGGTGCGGACGGATCGATCAATCCCCGGACGGTGGAGCGGATTCCGTCGGCGCCGACGAGGATATCGGCGGTCGCGCTCGACCCGTCGGCGAAGTGCGCGGTGACGCCGTCGTCGTGTTCGTCGACACCGGTCAAGCGCTTGTCATAGGTGAACGGCACCCCGGCGGCGACGGCATGGTCGTGCAGTGTGCGGTGCAGCTCGCCACGGTCGACCAGCTGCAACGGTGGTTGATCCGACAGCGTCGGAAGCTCGTGCATGCGGCCACCGACACGCAGGCGCATCCCGGACACGGGTGAGGCGATACGGCGCACCGGGTCACCGGCGCCGAGGATGTCGAGGGCGGCGATGCCGTTGGGCGCCAGCGCCAGCCCGGAGCCGATGCCCTCGGACGGGCCGGAATAGGCCTCGTAGACGTGGGCGGCGATGCCCGCTTTACGCAGGGCGGTCGCGGCGACGGGTCCGGCGATGCCACCGCCGATGATCAGGGCGGAATGAATGGACATGGGTGATCTCCAGATCGGGACTTATGGCGTCACCCAGCTATCCTGTGGTTGCCAGCCTCGAGGCCGGGTGCGCCTGGTTTCGGGACGGTTCTCCGGGCTCGGTGGGGTGTTGCCGCACGCCACCGGGCTCGGGGTCTTTCGCATGCTGAGTTAGTCCGCGCTCCTCTCCGCCGGGGCTGTTTCGGCGGGCATGCCGTCGGCATGCCACTGCCGCCATTGGTCGAGCGCGTCGAACGTGCCCGCCACCAGTTCCGCGCGCAGCGCGCGTGCCCAGCGTGCCTCGGCTTCCAGCATCGCCAGGCCGTATTCGGTCTCGACGAGGAACAGCCGCGGCAGGGTGAGCGCGCCGAGGTCGCTCTTGATGCGGGCGATGGTTTCCTCGAGCCTGGCGACGCGGGTGCCGAGCAGGTCGATCACCTCGTCGGGCGGCAGAATCGCCAGGATCGACAGACCGGCGGTGAACCGGTGGTGTTCGGGTTCGGGTTCGGCGAGGAGTTCGCGTGTCCAGTCGGCCATTTCGGCGCGGCCGGCGTCGGTGATCCGGTAGATCACCCGCTCGGGCCGCGCCCCCTCCTTCTCGCTACCGACGACCTCGAGGAAGCCGGCCTTGGCCATGTTCTGCACAACCGTGTACAGCGAACCCCACTTGATGTCCATGTCACGGTCTTTGCCCTGCGCGCGCAGGGTCGCGGCGATCTCGTAGCGGTGCATCGGGCGCTGCACGATGACCGAGAGCACGGCCAGCGCCAGCAGATTGTTCACCTTGCGCTTCGTCGCCACGGCCGCCTCCTTACTCGTCTACGAATATACGTCTACGAGTAATCGGTGACAAGGCGTGGTCAACCGGTATAGACCTTGGCCCCACGATCGCCGTCGGCGCCTTCGTCGAGGAGTTTCGTGGCGATCTTCGACAGTGCCTCGTCGAGCAGGGCCCGATCGGTGGGGTCCTCGCAGTTCCAGTCGTCGAGGCGGTCACCCAGCCAGCGCCGCCACCCGGCCCGCAAGGTGTCGACCTCGGTGCGACCAGTGTCGGTGAGGGTGAGGGTGCCCGCCTCGGCGTGCAGCAGTCCCGCGTCGGCCGCCTGCCGAAAGACCGGGGCGAGCACCTCGACCGGGAGCCGGTGCCGGTAGGCGATGCCGTACACGGTGGCGGGCATGTCCTGTTTGCCGTACAGGTACACCTGCCCCAATGCCCACGCGGTGTCCGGACTCAACCGGCTGCCCGAGGCGGCGATGAGTTCGGGAATGATCGGGCCCTTCGCCCGCGCCTTGCGGACGGTCGCCGCGACCGAGCGTTCCAGCTGCACCACCCGGTCGTGCGAGTCCGGCACCGAGAACCCCTCGCCCACGTCGCCCGCACCGTGGCGCGCGCTGTCGCGCAGCCGCACCTGCGGCAGGAACCAGGCGACGACGAAACCGAGCAGCGCCACGGGAACCACCCAGGCGAAGACATGGTCGATCGAGCGGGCGTAGGCGTCGACGATCGGTGCGGTCTGCTCGACGGGCAGCTCACGCAGCAGTTTCGGATCCGCCACCGCCTCGGGCGGGACGCCGGGTGCCGCCCGCATCGCCTCGGCGAGGGCGGTTTTGCTCTCGTTGCTGTAGAGCGTGCCGAACACCGCCGTGCCGAACGCGCTGCCGAGGGTGCGGAAGAAGGTGACGCCGGAGGTCGCGGTGCCGAGGTCGGCGTAGGGCACGGTGTTCTGCACGACGATGGTGAGCACCTGCATGCCCAGCCCGAGGCCCGCGCCGAGAATCAGCATGTACAGCGATTCCAGCCACACGCTGGTGTGCCGGTCCATCGTCGACATCAAGCCGAGGCCCACGGCGAGCACGGCCATGCCGACGATCGGGAAATACCGGTACCGGCCGGTCTTGCCGACCACCTGGCCGGAGAAGATCGAGGTGATGAACAGGCCGACGACCAGCGGCAAGGTGCGCACACCCGACACCGTCGCCGACACACCGTCGACGTATTGCAGGTAGGCGGGCAGGTAGGTCATCGAGCCGAGCATGGCGAAGCCGACGATGAAACTGAGCACCGAGGACACCGTGAACACGCGGCTGCGGAACAACCGCATCGGCAGCATCGGCTCCTTCGCCCGGTTCTCCACGCGCACGAACGCGGCGAGCAGCACGACGGCGAGAACGAACAGCCCGATGATCTGCCAGGAACCCCACGGATACTCGTTGCCACCGAATTCCAGGCCCAGGATCAGCGCCGACACACCGACGGCGACCAGGCCGATGCCGAGGTAGTCGATCACCGGCCGGGTGCGGGCGGCGAGTTTCGGCAGCGTCCGCGCCGCCATCACCAGCATCACGACGACCACCGGGACGTTCACATAGAAGCACCACCGCCAGCTCGCGTGGTCGGTGAACAGCCCGCCGAGCGTGGGACCGAGAACCGTGGTGATGCCGAAGACCGCCCCGAGCGCACCCTGGTATTTGCCGCGTTCGCGCAGCGGAATGGTGTCGGCGATCAAGGCCATCGACGTGACCATCAGCCCGCCCGCACCGACGCCCTGGATACCGCGCGCGAGAATCAGCATCGGCATGCCGCCTGCCATGCCCGCCAGCGCGGAGCCGGCGATGAAGATGATGCCGCTGATCTGGAACAGCAGTTTGCGGCCGAACAGGTCACCGAGTTTGCCCGCGAGCACGGTCGCGACGGCCTCGGCGAGCAGGTACGAGGTGACCACCCAGGCCATGTGCCCCGCGCTGCCGAGATCGGCGACGATCGAGGGCAGCGCGGCCGACACGATGGTCTGGTCGAGCGCGGCCATCAGCATGCCGAGCACCACCGTGGCGAATACGAGATTGATCTTGGTCTTGCTCATCGGCGCGACGGGCTCGTCTACAGCAACACCATCCGGCATGGCCCCAGTATGGGCGTTGCCGCGCCCGGCGAGAGCCCAGTGACACGGCAGCAATCGGACCGATATCTCAGCGCACGGCGTACCCGGCCAGCCCCGGTTCGAGCGCGTCGAAGGCGACCTCGGCGTAATCGGTGAGGGCAGCGGCGATCTCGTCGCCCGACTCGCCCGCGAGGGTACGACGCAGGATCTCCTCGAACAACACGCGATGCACGCCCGCCAGCTGTGCGGCGGCTACCCGAGGGATGATGTCGTCGGGCGCGGCGGCGGTCTCCTCGGCGAGTGCGCGGGCCAGCGCCGCCTCCCGCTCGTCGTGGAACTCCCGCAACCGGGCGGTGAGGGCTTGGCTGTCGGTGATCATCTTGGCGAACGGCGCGCCGCTGAAACCGATCACCGGGTCCTGCGCGGCCACGGCGGCGAGGTAGGCGCCGCGCAGGGCGGCCAGTGCGGACTGACCGGGGGCGCGCTCACGCACGATCGCGGCGAGTTGTTCGACGTAGGCCGCGCCGAGATCCAGGGCCAGGTCTTCCTTGCGGGGGAAGTAGTTGGTGACGGTCATCTTCGCCACGTCGGCGGCCGCGGCGATCTCGGCGATCGTCACCTTGTCGAAGCCGCGTTCGAGGAACAACTCCGTGGCCCGATGCGAGATCTGCTCCCTGGTCTGCTGCTTCTTCCTGGCCCGTAACCCCTGCTGCGTAGTCATGTCCTCAGCGTAACTGAACTCGTCCCAAAATTGTTCTTGACATATTTTTATGTTCGACCTAAGTTTGTGTTCGTCGCCGCGAGCGACATTCCTTCGCCGAACGGGAGTCCTCCTTGACTGTCACCGCCGATCCCATCCGCGACTACCTCACCGCCATCAGCCGCACGCCCCTGCTGACGGCCGAGCAGGAATACGCCCTCGCCGCACGCATCGCCGCGGGCGTCGAGGCCCGCACAGAGCTCGACGAGAACGCTTCGGCGGGAGTCGAGCTCTCCGCGTCACGGCGGAAGGAGTTGCAGCGCACAGTGCTCGATGGGCAGCGCGCGAAAGACCATATGGTTCGGGCGAATCTGCGCCTGGTGGTGTCCATCGCCCGTCGCTTCCCGACCAACACCGGGATGTCGCTGCTCGACCTGATCCAGGAGGGCACCCTCGGGCTGATGCGCGCGGTGGACAAGTTCGACCACCGCCGCGGGCTCAAGTTGTCGACCTACGCCACCTACTGGATCCGCCAGTCCATCGGTCGCGCGCTCACCGACCAGGGGCGGACCATCCGGTTGCCGTCCAATGTGGCCGATGTCCTGCACAAAGTCGTGCGGGTGCGTCGCGAGCTGACCCACGAGCTCGGCCGGGCGGTCACCGCCGAGGAGATCGCGGAGCGGGCCGAACTCACCGTCGCCCAGGTGACCGCGGCGCTGCGCCACGAGGCAGAACCGGTGTCGTTGCAGACACCGCTCGGGGAGGACACCGAACTCGGCTCGGTACTGCCCGACACCGCGCCCCCACCTGCCGAGCTGGTCGCCGAGCGGATGCTCCGCGGGTATGTCGAGGCGGCCCTGGCCGGGCTCACCGAGCGTGAATCCGATGTCATCCGGCTGCGTTTCGGCCTCGACCGCGGTGAGGCCCGCACACTGGAGGAAGTGGGTTCGCAGCTTGGGGTCTCCCGGGAGCGTGCCCGGCAGATCGAGGCGAAGGCCATGACCAAGCTGCGCAGGCCCGCGTGTGCCCGTACGCTGGCCGGGTTGCTCGGCTGACCACTTCCGATCGATCTTACTCGAGAGTAAGGTCGGGGCATGGCATGGAAACCAGCTGACATCGCGGACCAGACCGGCCGCACCTTCGTGATCACCGGCGCCAACGGCGGCCTCGGCGCCGAGACCACGAAGGTGCTGGCCGCCAAGGGCGCCACCGTGATCATGGCCTGTCGCAACAAGGCCAAGGCGGAACCGATCGCCGCCGCCATCCCCGGCGACGTGCGGGTGGCCGCCCTCGATCTGGCCGACCTGGCCTCCGTGCGTGAATTCGCCGAGCAGCAGGGCGAATTCGATGTGCTCGTCAACAACGCGGGCCTGATGAACGTGCCGTTCTCACGGACGGCCGACGGGTTCGAAACCCAGTTCGGTGTGAACCATCTCGGTCACTTCGCCCTCACCGGTCTGCTGCTCGACCGTGTCCGCGACCGGGTGGTGACCTTGGCCAGCATCGCCCACAAGCAGACCCCCAAGCTGTGGATCGACGACCTGAACTACGAGAACCGTCGCTACCAGCGCAATCTCGCCTACGCCCAGGCGAAGCTGGCCAACCTGATGTTCGCCCGCGAACTGCAGCGCCGCCTCGGCGAGGCGGGTGCGAAGCAGAAGTCCTACGCGGTGCACCCCGGTGTCTCGGCGACCGACCTGTTCGCCCGCACCGAAACGCTGCTCGACCGGGTGAGCAAGCCCGTCATCCGCCTCATCGGCCACCCGCCTGCCAAGGCCGCCCACTCCACCCTGTTCGCCGCGACCGAATCCGATGCCGATCCCACCGTCTACTGGGGTCCGAACCGGCTCATGCAGTCGCAGGGTCCGGTCGAGGCGTGCCCGTCGAGTTCGCTGTCGCGCAATCCCGAACTGTTGCGGCGCCTCTGGGAGGAATCGGAGCGGATGACGGGCGTCGCCTACAAGTTCTGAGCGACCTCGAGCACGATCTTGCCCCGCGTGCGCTGGGTGTCGGCGATCTCGTGCGCCTTGCTCGCCGACTCCAGCGGCACCACGGTGTCCACGTGCACGCGCAGGGCGCCCTCGCGGGCCAGATCCGCGATCGCGAGCATGCCCGTGCGATCGGCCTCGACGATCATGAACTGGGCCCGCAATCCCAGCGGACGCGCGATGTCGGCGAGCGCGGCCTCGGCGGGTGAGGCGAGGGAGACCACGATGCCACCTGGTCGGAGGGTGCGCAGCGAGCGTGGCCCGTATTCGCCGCCGATGGTGTCGACCACCACGTCGATATCGCGGGCCACTTCCTCGAATGCCGTTGTGGTGTAGTCGATGACCTCGTCGGCGCCCAGGCCGCGGACGAATTCGTGGTTGTCGGCGCGGGCCGTGCCGACGACATGGGCACCGCGCGCTTTCGCGATCTGCACCGCCGCCTGTCCGACACCGCCCGCCGCGGCGTGGACCAGCACACGCTGTCCCGGCCGCACATCGGCGGTGTCGACCAGCGCCTGCCACGCGGTGAGGGCGACCAGCGGCAGACCGCCCGCCTCGAGATGGCTCAGGTTCGTGGGTTTGTGGGCGAGATGGCGGGCCGGCGCGGTGACGTACTCGGCGTAGGTTGCGGCCGGGTGCGGGTGTCGTGGCATGCCGAACACTTCGTCGCCCGGGGCGAACAAGGTGACGCCGAGGCCCACCGCCTCGACGACACCGGACACATCCCAGCCGAGTGGGGTGATCGCGCCTCGCAGCCCGCCCAGGGCGCGATGCCAGGAGTCGGTCGGGTTCACACCCGCCGCGTGTACCCGGATCAGCACTTCCGCCGGGCCGGGTTCCGGCCGGTCGACGTCGATCACCCGCAGCACCTCGGGTCCGCCGAAGGTGTCCTGTCTGATTGCCCGCATGTCAATTCCTTCTGTGCGCGTTGCCGTTTCCGTACGGGAAAGACAATGCCGGGTATCGGGAAAGCCGACGAGTGGCAAGAAGGCCAATATATGCAAGGATCTTGCCATGCAGCGCGTGGTGGTTCTGGCCCTGGACGGCGTGTATCCCTTCGAACTCGGGATCCCGGCCCGCATCTTCGGGACGGCGGTCGCGGCGGACGGCAGCCCGCTCTACGAAATCCGCACCTGCAGCCTCGACGGCGCGCCGGTACGCACGAACGCCGACTTCACGATCGCGGTGGAGTGGGACAGCAGTGCCCTCGACGACGCCGACATCGTCGTCATCCCGCCGTTCAACGAATGCGACGACCACGCGAGCTATCGCCTACCCGAGCAGGTGGCCGACGCGTTGCGGCGCCCGCAGACCCGGGTGGTCAGCTTCTGCACCTCGGCGTTCGTGCTGGCCGCGCTCGGATTGCTCGACGGCAGACCCGCGACCACCCACTGGAACCAGGCCGAACGGTTCCGCCGCGAGTTCCCCCGGGTGCGCATGGACGCCGACGTGCTGTTCGTCGACGACGGGCGCATCCTCACCGCCGCGGGCAGCGCGGCGGGCATCGACCTGTGCCTGCACCTGCTGCGCAGCGACCACGGCAGCGCCGTCGCCAACCGGGTGGCGCGGCTGTGCATCGTGCCACCGTGGCGCGAGGGCGGTCAGGCCCAGTTCATCGATCGGCCGATGCCCGAATCGGGGACCGCGAGCACCGCCGGTACCCGCGCCTGGGCGCTCACCCACCTCGACCGCCCCCTGCCCCTCGCCGAACTCGCCGCCCACGCCCGGATGAGCGTGCGTACCTTCTGCCGCCGCTTCCGCGAGGAAACCGGCCTCCCGCCCGGCCAGTGGCTCATCCGCCAGCGCGTCGACCTGGCCCGTCACCTGCTCGAGGCCACCGACCTGCCCATCGACCGCGTCGCGGCCGAGTCCGGCCTCGGCACCGCAGCCTCCCTGCGCCAGCATCTCGCCACCACCATCGGCGTCCCCCCCACCACCTACCGCCACACCTTCCGCGCCGCGCAGCTGTGACGCCTGCCTCGACCGGGTTTGTGGGCCGCGACCTGCTCCTACGCAACGTGTAGTAGGCGGGTACCGTGGGTGTGTGTCTGATCGACCTTCCCGCCCGGCGTACAACCGGCCCGCGCTGATCGCGCTGGTCGTCGTGGTCGCGCTGGGCTGTCTCGCACTGGCCTGGTGGCAGTGGGAACGGTTCGATTCCGCGACCGGAACCGGGCAGAACCTCGGGTACGCGCTGCAGTGGCCGCTGTTCGCGGCGTTCGCGGTGTTCGCCTACGTCAGGTTCGTGCGTCTCGAGCGTGAGGCGGGCGAGCCCGCCGCGCCGCGCGCGAGCAAGGCCGAGGCGCCGCGCGAGATTCCGGCCGGGCTCCTGCCCGAACGGCCCAAGGCCGCCGCCGCGGACGACCCGGAGACCGCTGCCTACAACCAGTACCTGGCGCGATTGCACGCCAGCGATATCGATGCGCAGACCCGCGCCGCCGGTCTGCACGCCCCTGAGAGGAACGCCGGGTGACCGACAACAACACCACCGCACCGTCGCTGGACAAACCGGCTACCGGTGCACCGGCGGGCAACGCCAAGATCGCCTCCGCGCTGCTGCGCTACCGCGCCCTCGCCTGGTTCACCGGTCTGTGGCTGCTGCTACTCACCGCCGAGATGATCGCCCAGTACGGCTTCGGCATGGACACCCCGCGCTGGATCGCGCTCGTGCACGGCTGGGTGTACTTCGCCTACCTGCTGGTCACCGCCGACCTCGCGGTCAAGGTCCGCTGGCCCATCGCCCGCACCGTCGGCACCCTCATCGCGGGCACCATCCCCCTGCTCTCCTTCTTCGTCGAGCACCGCAACGCCAAAGACGTCAAAGCCCAGTACAACCTCTGAGGTCCTGGGCTCTCGATCACCACGCTCTGGTGGCGGCATCTCGCGAGTAGCCCCGCCACCACGGCGTGGTGATCTTGATCGATGCCGAGCGCCCTCGACTGGACGCGTGGCCCTGATGGCGGCATCGGCCGGGTGGGCTCCACCACCAGAGCGTGGTGATCTCGGAACTCAGGCCAGGGCCGCCAAAGCGGGGAGGAGCTGGGTGAGGGCGCGGCCTCGGTGGGAGGCGGCGTCTTTTTCCGCGGGGGTGAGGTCGGCGGCGCTGCGGGGGCCGCCGTCGGGGTGGAAGAGCGGGTCGTAGCCGAAGCCGCCTTCGCCCTGCGGTTCGCGGGCGATGGTGCCCGGCCATTCGCCACGGACCACCGTGGTGGTGCCGTCGGGCAGGACGAGGGCGCAGGTCGAGACGAAGCGGGCGGTGCGCCGTTCGTCGGGGACGTCGCCGAGCTGACCGAGCAGCAGGGCGTTGTTGGCCTCGTCGTCGCCGTGACGACCGGCCCAACGGGCCGACAGCACACCGGGCATCCCGTTGAGAGCGTCCACCTCGATACCGGAATCGTCTGCCACACAAGGCAATCCGGTTGCGACAGCACCGTCACGCGCCTTGGCGATCGCGTTCTCCTCGAAGGTGGCACCGATTTCGGGGGCCTCCTCGTAGGGCGGCACGTCGTCGAGGCTCACCAGTTCGATCCCGGCGACACCCGCGTCGTCGAGGATGCGGCGCAATTCCTTCAGCTTCTTGGCATTTCGGCTGGCGACCAGCACGCGCGTGCCCACGGTTACTTCTTCCCCGCCGGTTCGGGCAGCTCACCCGGGTACGGCAGGGCGAGGGCGGCCTTCTGGATCGCGAACAGCTCCTCGCAGCCGACCAGCGCCGAATCGAGCAGCTTGTCGAGGGTGGAGCGGGGGAAGGTGGCGCCTTCGCCGGTGCCCTGGATCTCGACGAGGGTTCCGGTGTCGGTGGCGACCACGTTCATGTCGACCTCGGCACGCGAATCCTCTTCGTACGGCAGGTCCAGGCGCACCCGGCCGTCGACGACGCCGACGCTCACCGCGGCGATCATGCACGAAATCGGTTGCGGGTCGGCCAGTTTGCCCGCGGCGGCCAGGTAGGTGACGGCGTCGCTGAGCGCGACGTAGGCGCCGGTGATGGCGGCGGTCCGGGTGCCGCCGTCGGCCTGCAGCACGTCGCAGTCCAGCGCGATGGTGTTCTCCCCCAGCGCGGCCAGGTCGATGCACGCGCGCAGCGAACGCCCGATCAGCCTGCTGATCTCCTGGGTGCGCCCGCCGACCTTGCCCTTCACCGACTCACGCCCGCTGCGGGTGTGGGTGGCGGCGGGCAGCATCGCGTATTCGGCGGTGAGCCAGCCCAGGCCCGAGTCGCGCCGCCACGGCGGCACCCCCTCGGTGACGCTGGCGGTGCACATCACCCTGGTCTGCCCGAATTCCACCAGCACCGACCCGGCCGGGTGCGAGGTGAAACCTCGGGTGATCTTGACCTCGCGGAGTTCGTCATCCGCCCTACCATCGGCTCGTCTCGACACGGTAGGGATTATGCCCGTCGGCGTGCGTCCGTGTTCGCGGCCCCTCGTCGAGGTGCCGGGGCCGTGGCGCTACAGGTCGAAGGTCTCGCCCGGTGCGACCGCGTGGACCGGGCCCGCGAAGGCCGCTTTGGCCTCGGCGATGACGTCTTCGCGCGAGGTCCACGGCGGGATATGGGTGAGCAGCAGTTCCTTGGCGCCCGAGCGGGTGGCGATCTCGCCCGCCTCGGTGCCCGAAAGGTGAATGCCCGGAGGACGATTCGCGGGATCGTGGGTCCAGGACGCCTCGGCCATCAGCACGTCGGCACCCTGGGCGAGTTCGACGACGGCGTCGCACATGGCGGTGTCACCGGTGTAGACGAACACGCGGCCGCTCGCGGCGGTGATGCGCAGACCGTAGGACTCCGGCGGGTGGTACATGCGGCGCGCCTCGACCGTGTGACCCGGGCCGAAGGGGACGGGGACGTTCTCGGTCCACGCCTGGGAGTCGATCACGTCGGACCAGTCGTCGGTTTCGCCGCCGATCTCGGCCGAGGCGTTGCCGATGCGTAAGGCCGCGTCGGACGGGCCGCGGACCAGCGCCTTGCCGGTGGGCGGATTGGGGTGGTATCGACGCCACACGAGCAGGGCAGGCAGGTCGAGGCAATGATCCGCGTGCAGGTGTGTGAGGAAGATGTCGACATCACCGGGGTTCAGGTGCTTCTGCAGCGCGCCGAACACGCCCGGCCCGAAGTCGATGACGGTCGGACGCATATCCGGGCCGGTCAACAGGTACCCCGACGCTGGGGAGTCCGGGCCGGACACACTGCCCGAGCACCCGAGAACGGTAAGGCGCATGCCCTCATGCTGCCACGACGGGCTGGTACTCACTGCAGGATCCCCCCATTCTCCAGACCGGATCCCCGGTTACCGCGTTGGTAGTGCGCGGCCGACCGATGCTTCACGGCGGCGTCGACGTTCATCACCAGAGAGTACCCAGCCCGCCAGCACTCCACCCACCGCCCCGAAAAGATGCCCCTGCCAAGAAATTCGGGGGTCCGTGGGCAGCACGCCCCACAGCATCGACCCGTAGATCAGGAAGATCACCAGCCCCACCACGATCTGCCCGACATTGCGCGCGAACCATCCCCGGCAGATCAGATAGGTGAGCCACCCGAACACGATCGAGGACGCACCGATGTGCACGCTCCCGGTCTGCCCCGTGAGCCAGGTCCCCACCCCCGCGATCACCCAGATGATCGCCGTGGCGGCGATACCGCGCCCGATCCCCGAGAGCAACACGATGAACCCGAGCACGAGCAACGGCAGGCTGTTGGCCAGCAAATGGTCCCACCCACCGTGCAGCAGCGGCGCCCACAGAATCCCGTCGAGCCCACTCACCGCACGCGGTTCGATCCCCGCACCGTCGAGCTCGTTCGCCGCCCCCGGCGGCCGATCGTAGGACAGCACCATGTCGATGCCCTCGATGACGAACAGCGCCACCACGAACCCGACGATCCCCACCGCCGCCGACACCACCGACCCACCCCGACGCCCGGACGAACCGCCACTGCCCAGCCCCCGAACACGCTCCGGATCGAACGAGGCCCCAACCCCACCGCTCACTGTCATCGCCTCCACTCGGCCGGGCCGACACCGCTCACTCCCGAGGGTACCGCCCAGAACACGCGAAAACCGGCCATCAATGCCCAACCACAACGCGCCCCCGAGTCGGCCATGACCGCACTCCCAACCCCGCACGACCCGACCCCGAGGAGGGTCCGCCGCGCCAACCGCAACGCCGACTGGTTGTGCAGCACCTGCTCCCACCAGTGACCGACCACGTACTCGGGGATGAACACGGTGACCACGTCGCGCGGCGCGT
>NZ_JBFAJZ010000025.1:0-28193 GCF_040655475.1 Nocardia sp. NPDC050413
TCCCATTCCGAACCCGGAAGCTAAGGCCACCTGCGCCGATGGTACTGCACTCGACAGGGTGTGGGAGAGTAGGACACCGCCGGACAATCATTCACAAAAAGGCCCTCCAGCCACGCTGGAGGGCCTTTTTGCGTTCTCCGGAGCGTCCCCTAGAGTGGCCGGGTGCGCCTCGTCATTGCTCGTTGCCAGGTAGATTACGTCGGTCGGCTGACCGCTCACCTCCCGATGGCCCGCAGGCTCTTGCTCATCAAGGCCGACGGTTCGGTGCTGGTGCATTCCGACGGCGGCTCGTACAAGCCGCTCAACTGGATGAGCCCGCCGTGCTGGCTCCAGGAGCGCGACGTCGCCTCGCTGAACCCGCCTGCGGAACTGCCCGAGGGCGTGCGTCCGCTGCGCGAGGAGCCCATGCAGGCACCCGAGAACAACTTCAAGGCCCTGTGGGTGGTGACCAACAAAGCCGGCGAGGAACTGCGCATCGCGATCGAGGAGATCGAGCACGACTCCTCGCACGAACTCGGTATCGATCCCGGCCTCGTGAAGGACGGTGTGGAGGCGCACCTGCAGGAGCTGCTCGCCGAACACGTCACCAAGCTCGGGGAGGGGTACACCCTGGTGCGCCGCGAGTACATGACCGCGATCGGCCCCGTCGATCTGCTGTGCCGCGACGCCGACGGCGCGACGGTCGCGGTGGAGATCAAGCGCCGCGGCGATATCGACGGCGTCGAACAGCTCACCCGCTACCTGGAACTGCTCAACCGCGACCCGCTGCTCGCGCCTGTGCGCGGAGTGTTCGCGGCCCAGCAGATCAAGCCGCAGGCGAAGACACTCGCCGAGGACCGGGGGATCCGTTGCCTCACGCTCGATTACGACGAGCTGCGTGGCACCGAGAGCAACGTTTTCCGGTTGTTCTAGGAAGCAGTGCCATGCCGCGTCGTAAACCGCGCCAGGAACGCCGTAGCGGGCCGCCGCCGCTCGGCGACGTGTACGGGCGCACCGAGGAGGGACCGGGCGGCGACGAGATCTATGTCGTGCGAACGGTTCCTGGTGCGCGTGCCGTGAAGACTTACCGCTGCCCGGGCTGTGACCACGAGATCGCGCCGGGGGTGGCCCATGTCGTCGCGTGGGCCATCGAGGGCGGTGAGGACGACCGTAGGCACTGGCATCAGGGTTGCTGGAACGGCAGGCGCACGCGGGGAATCACGCGCCGCTGGTCCTGAACCAGGGCCGAGACGCCGAAAACCGGAGGCCACCTCGATGATTCGAGGTGGCCTCCGGTTTTCCAGGTGTAGACGTGTCGTCGCAGAGTCCGACAGGGTCAGTTGACGTCGGCGCTCTCGCGGTCCTCGTCGACGATGTCCTCGTCGGAGACCTCCGGGATGGCCTTGTTCTGGCGCGAGCCCGAGACGGACTTGTTGTTGCCATTGTTGTTGCTGATCGACTTACGCTCGGGGGCGCCGTCGAGCAGCTCGCTCTCACGGTTGACCGCCGCCAGCATGGCGGGCACCGAGTCGAGCTGACCGCGGATACCGAGCAGCTGGGCAAGGACCCGGCCGCGCAGCACGCGCATCTCCTCGGCCAGTTCCTTCGCGTGCGCGATCTTGCGCTCGGAGGTCTGGGTGGCGGAGCTGATGAGGCGGTTGGCCTCGTCGGTCGCGTCCTTGATCCGCTGGGCGGCCTCGGCGCGGCTGGTGGCCTCGAGCTCCTCCATGGCACGAGTCAGCTTGGTACGCCGATCGTTCATGGTGGCCTCGAAGTCCTGCTGGGTGGCCTTGCGCTTGGCCTCGGCCTCCTTGGCGAGACGCTCGGCCTCGGCCTGGGCGGCCTCGATGATCTTGGTCGACTCGGTGCGCGCCTTCGCGAGGGTCTGCTCGAACTCGATCTCGAGCGCCTCGCGCTTCTCCTTGGTCTCCGCGAGCAGCGACTCGTACTTGCCACGCATCTCGGTGGCCTGCTGCTCGGCGATCGACACCATCTCGGCAGCCTCGGCCTGGGCCAGTGCGCGAACCTCGGACGCTTCGTCCGAGGCGAGGCGCAGCATGCGCGAGATACGGTCGGACATACCTTCGGCGGTGGTCGGCGGCACGGAGAGCCGGTCGACCTCCTTGCGGAGCTCGTCGATCTCGTCCCGGGCGTCTTCCAGCTGGGCGGCGAGATTGCGGGCCTGCGCGGCGGCAGCATCCCGGTCGGTGGCGGTGACGCGAAGCTCCGCGTCGAAGCGGTCGAAGTAGTTGCGCACCTCGTCTTGCGCATAACCCTTGCGCACAACGGTGAAGGGCAGTGCAACGAAGCGATTGCGATCGGACTCAGGTGACGACATGGCACACAAAATACAGCCTCGAGCGACACGATGGAGACTCGACCGGGAATGTGATCTCGCCGAGATTTCCCGGTCCGACCGGCCTACTAGTGCGTAACATGCGGGTTCGGCTCCACGAGCTCGATCAGCACACCCCCAGCATCCTTCGGATGGACGAAATTGATGCGAGAATCAGCGGTTCCGTGTCGAGGGGCCTCGTACAGCAAACGCAGCCCACGCGCGCGCAGGAAGCCCGAAACGGCCTCGATATCGGTGACCCGGTAGGCCAGCTGCTGCAGTCCCGGGCCGCTGCGGTCGATGAACTTGGCGATGGTCGACTCGGGCGTGAGCGGGGCCAGCAATTGCAGGGCGGTCGCGCGGTCGGCGGCGGCCGGGCACGACAGCATCGCCTCGACGACGCCCTGGGCCTCGTTCACCTCGCGGTGGGTCTCGACCATGCCGAGGTTGTCGGTGTACCAGGCCACCGCGGTGTCGAGGTCGGGCACGGCGATGCCCACATGGTCGACGGCGATGACGTAGTCGGCGGGGATGAAGTTCGCATTGGTCACCCCACGAAGCTAGCGCGACCTGCGTACCAGCCGCCGGTCCGCAGGGGTTACCGTTGAGTACAGGTTCGAACTATGAATGCGAGGCTTGCGTGACCACTTCTGTCATCGTGTCCGGTGCGCGTACCCCGGTCGGGCGGCTGCTTGGCGGTCTGAAGGACTTCAAGGCCTCGGATCTGGCCGGTGTGGCCATCAAGGCCGCCCTGGAGAAGGGTGGCGTCGCGCCCGAGCAGGTCCAGTACGTGATCCTCGGCCAGGTGCTGCAGGCCGGTGCGGGGCAGCTGCCCGCGCGCCAGGCCGCCATCGCCGCGGGTATCCCGATGGACGTGCCGTCGGTGCTCGTCAACAAGGTCTGCCTGTCCGGCATCAACGCGATCGCCTTGGCGGATCAGCTGATTCGCGCCGGTGAGCACGAGATCATCGTGGCAGGCGGCATGGAGTCGATGAGCCAGACCCCGCACCTGCTGCCCAAGAGCCGCGAGGGCTTCAAGTACGGCAACACCACCCTCGTCGACCACATGGCCTACGACGGCCTGCACGACGTCATCACCGATCAGGCGATGGGTCTGCTCACCGAGGACCGCAACGACCTCGACAAGGTGAGCCGCGAGGAGCAGGACGCGTTCGCCGCCGCCTCGCACCAGCGTGCCGCGGCCGCGTGGAAGAACGGTGTGTTCGAGGGCGAGGTGGTGCCGGTGGCCGTGCCGCAGCGCAAGGGCGACCCGGTCTACGTCACCGAGGACGAGGGCATCCGCGCCGACACCACCGTCGAGTCGCTCGGCAAGCTGCGTCCGGCCTTCCGCAAGGACGGCACCGTCACCGCGGGTACCGCCTCGCAGATCTCCGACGGTGCGGCCGCGGTGGTCGTGATGAGCAAGGCGAAGGCCGAGGAGCTCGGGCTCGAGTGGATCGCGGAGATCGGCGCCTCGGGTCAGGTCGCCGGACCGGATTCGACCCTGCAGGACCAGCCGGCCAACGCGATCCTCGCGGCCTGCGCGAAGGAGGGCATCACGCCCGCCGACCTGGATCTGATCGAGATCAACGAGGCGTTCGCCGCCGTCGGTGTCTCCTCGACCAACAAGCTCGGCTACGACCCGGAGAAGGTGAACGTCAACGGTGGCGCCATCTCCATCGGTCACCCGCTCGGCATGTCGGGCGCCCGGATCCTGCTGCACCTGGCGCTGGAGCTGAAGCGTCGCGGTGGTGGCGTGGGTGCTGCCGCGCTGTGTGGTGGCGGCGGTCAAGGCGACGCCCTGATCATCCGCGTGCCTGCCTGATATTTCGACGCGACCGGCCCCGGTGAGTTCCGGGGCCGGTTGTGACGGGTGCAACTACACGGTGTCGTAGGCCATGCGGCACAATGGGCGCATGGGTTTCTTTGATCTGCGGTCTGTCGCGAGTCGGTTTCGGTTCTTCGCGGTGCTCGAGGCCATTTCCTGGGTCGGTCTGCTGCTCGGAATGGCGTTCAAGTACCTGCCCGAGGAGGGCAACGAGATCGGTGTGAAGATCTTCGGCCCGGTGCACGGTGGCATCTTCGTGCTGTTCGTGCTGACCGCGCTGCTCACCGCCCGCGAGCTGAACTGGAACTGGAAGACCACCGTTCTGGCGCTCGCCTCGAGCATCCCGCCGCTGTTCACCGTGATCTTCGAGGCCTGGGCCGTGCGCACGGGCAAGCTCGGTGAGCTGAGTGCGAACAGCAAGGGCGCCGCGGCTGCCACCTCCAGCGCTTCGTGACAAACTGGAAACCGTGACTCGACCCGCTTCCCGTCGTCCTTCGCCCGCCGTCGCCGCTGCCATGTCAGGGGCGGTGGATCTGTCCGGTCTCAAGCAGCCTGCCGCCGCTCCGGGTGGCGCGGGCGCGCCGGGTGACCATTCGGTCACCGAGGCCGACTTCGAGACCAAGGTCATCCGGCGCTCGATGCAGGTGCCCGTGGTTGTCGCGCTGTACTCGCAGCGCAGCCCGGGCAGCGTCGAGCTGGTCCGCACCCTGGAACGGCTCAATGCGGACGACCGCGGTGCGTGGGATCTGGCCGCGATCGAGGCCGAAGCCAATATGAACATCGTCCAGGCGCTGCGGGTGCAGGGCATTCCGACGGTGATCGCGGTGGCCGGTGGGCAGCCGCTGGCCGACTTCGAAGGCGCGCAGCCCGAACCGCAGGTGCGTCAGTGGCTCGACGCGGTCGTCGAGGCGACCGCAGGCAAGCTCGAGGGCAACGGCGCGCAGGCCGAACCCGAGAACGACGACCCGCGCTTCGTGGCCGCCGAGACCGCGCTCGCCGAAGGTGACATCGCCGGTGCCGAAGCCGCCTACGAGGCCATCCTCGCCGAGGAACCGAACAATGCCGAGGCCAAGGCGGCGCTGCGGCAGCTGAAGTTCCTGACCAGGGCGCAGCAGATCGACCCGGGCGTGGTCGCCACCGCCGACGCCGATCCCGGCAATCTGGATGCCGCCCTCGACGCCGCCGATGTGGAACTGCTCGAGCAGCGTCCCGAGGCCGCGTTCGACCGGATCATCGCCGTCGTCAAGCGCACCGCGGGCGACGACCGTGACCGGGCCCGCACCCGCCTGCTCGAACTCTTCGAATTGTTCGATCAGGCAGAGCCTTTCGTGATCGCCGCGCGTCGTAAACTGGCCGCCGCGCTGTACTGACACCCATCGACCACGGGCCGCCCGGCAGTATGCCTGGGCGGCCCGTCGCATATCCGGTCGCGGGGGTGGCCTCAGACAGGCGCGCTCAGCCAGATGGCGCTGTGGGGAGCCAGGCGCACGGTGGCCGAGGCGGGGTGACCGTGCCAGGGGGAGTCCTCGGCCGTGACGGCGCCGAGGTTGCCGATACCCGAACCGCCGTATCCGGTGGCGTCGGTGTTGAGGATCTCCGACCAGGAACCGGTGTGGGGCAAGCCGATCCGGTAGTTCTCGTGGGTGGCGCCGGAGAAGTTGAACACGCACGCGACCGCGCTGCCGTCACTACCCCAGCGCAGGAACGCGAAGACGTTGGCGGCGCTGTCGTCGGCCTCGATCCAGGAGTGCCCGCCGGGGGTGGTGTCCTGCGACCACAGCGCCGGATGGGCCACGTAGGTGCGGTTGAGATCGGCGACCATGGTCGAAATGCCCTGGTGCAGTGGGTTTTCCAGTTCGTACCAATCGAGGCCGCGATCGTTGTCCCACTCGCGGAACTGGCCGAACTCCTGGCCCATGAACAGCAGTTGCTTGCCGGGGTGCGACCACATGTAGGCGAGCAGGGCGCGCACGCCGCTCGCCTTGGCGAAATCGTCGCCGGGCATGCGAGTCCACAGCGTGCCCTTGCCGTGTACCACCTCGTCGTGACTGATCGGCAGCAGGTAGTTCTCGCTCCAGGCGTAGACGAGGGAGAACGTCATCTCGTTGTGGTGCCAGGCGCGGTGGATGGGGTCGCGGCCCAGGTAGCCGAGGGTGTCGTGCATCCAGCCCATGTTCCACTTCATGGTGAATCCGAGGCCGCCAACGTCGGTGCCACGGGTGACGCCGGGCCAGGTGGTGGATTCCTCGGCGATGGTCACCACGCCGGGGTGGGCGCCGTGCACGGTGTCGTTGAGTTCCTGCAGGAAGTCGACGGCTTCCAGGTTCTCGCGCCCGCCGTAGATGTTCGGTTCCCAGCCGCCCGCCGGACGCGAGTAGTCCAGGTACAGCATCGAGGCGACGGCGTCGACGCGCAGGCCGTCGATGTGGAATTCCTCGATCCAGAAGGTGGCATTGGCGACGAGGAAGTTGCGTACCTCTTTGCGGCCGAAGTCGAAAACGTAAGTGCCCCAGTCGAGTTGTTCGCCACGGCGCGGGTCGGGGTGTTCGTAGAGCGGGGTGCCGTCGAAGCGGGCCAGCGCCCACTCGTCGCGCGGGAAATGGGCGGGCACCCAGTCGAGCAGCACACCGATGCCCGCGTTGTGCAGGTGGTCGACGAAGTAGCGGAAGTCGTCGGGGGTGCCGAAACGCGAGGTCGGCGCGTAGTAGGAGGTGACCTGGTAGCCCCAAGAACCGCCGAATGGATGCTCGGCCACCGGCAGCAACTCGACATGGGTGAAACCCGTTGCCCGGACGTAATCCGCCAGCTGCTCGGCGAGTTCGCGATAGTTCAGGCCGGGGCGCCAGGAGCCGAGGTGCACCTCGTAGACGCTCATCGGGGAGCGGATGGCATCGGTGCTCGCACGCCGGTCCAGCCAGGCGCTGTCGCCCCAGATGTGGTCGGCGCGGGCCACCACCGACGCGGTGGCGGGTGGCACCTCGGTGGCGAAGGCGAGCGGGTCGGCGTGGTCGACCACGCGACCGTCGGCGCCGTGCACCCGGTATTTGTAGCGCGTGCCCGGACCGACACCGGGAACGAAGACCTCCCACACCCCGGAAGTGCCGAGCGCGCGCATCGGCGCCGATTGCCCACCCCAGTGGTCGAAGTCGCCGAATACCGTGACGCCACGCGCGTTCGGTGCCCACACCGCGAACGACGTGCCGTCGACATCGCCGTCGAGGGTGGTGTAGTGGCGGGGATGCGCGCCGAGCACCTCCCAGAGCCGGGTGTGCCTGCCCTCGCCGATGAGATGCAGGTCGAATTCGCCGACGGTCGGCAGGAAGCGGTAGCCGTCGGCGGTGACGACCGTCGGGCCGCTGGGGTATTCGGTGCGCACCCGGTAGTCGTCGATCCGGGGGTACGGCAGGACGGCCGCGAAGATGCCGTGCCCCAACGACTTCAGCCGGTGTTCGGCGCCGCCGACGAGGACGGTCACCGTGTCGGCGTGCGGGCGTAGCACGCGGACGGTGGTGCCGTCGGGATGGGGATGGGAGCCGAGAACGGTGTGCGGGTCGGGATGGGTACCCGCCGCCAGCAGCATCAGATCGCGGCGCTTCATCTAGAAGCTCCGCCGGAAGGCGAGGGCCGCACGGGCTTCGGCGGGTACCGCGGGCAGGGCGATGATGTGGGCGACCGCGCGTGCCGGGTCGAGCCGCACCCAGTTGCGCTGGCCCCAGTGGTATTCCTCGCTGCTCACCTCGTCGAACACCACCGGGTGGTCGTGCCATTCGCGCCCGATCGCCGGCATGTCCAGACTGATGTGACCGTCCTCGGCGGCGTAGGGGTTGAGGTTGACGATCACCAGCACCGCGTCGCCGCTGACCGGATCGAATTTCGAGTAGGCGATCAGTGCGTCGTTGTCGACGTGGTGGAAGTGGATGCAGCGCAACTGTTGCAGCGCGGGGTGATTGCGGCGGATCTCGTTGAGCCGGGTGAGCCACGGTTCCAGCGACTCGCCGCGGTCGAGGGCGGCGGCGAAGTCGCGCGGGCGTAGTTCGTACTTCTCCGAATTCAGGTATTCCTCGCTGCCCGGACGCACGGCCTCGTGCTCGAACAGTTCGTAGCCCGAATACACGCCCCAGGTGGGGCTGAGGGTGGCGGCGAGGGCGGCGCGCAGGGCGAACATGCCGGGCCCGCCGTGCTGCAGGCTCTCGTGCAGGATGTCGGGGGTGTTCACGAACAGGTTGGGCCGGGCCTCGTCGGCCTTGGCGGCTAGTTCGTAGCCGAACTCGGTGAGTTCCCACTTGTGCACGCGCCAGGTGAAATACGTGTAGGACTGGGTGAATCCGCGCCGGGCCAGGCCGTATAGGCGGGCCGGCCGGGTGAAGGCCTCGGAAAGGAAGATCACGTCGGGGTCGGTGCGGCGCACCTGCGCGATCAGCCACTCCCAGAAGTCGGCGGGCTTGGTGTGCGGGTTGTCGACGCGGAAGATGCTGACGCCCAACGCGATCCAGTGGCGCACCACCCGCAGCACCTCGGCGTAGATGCCGTCGGGGTCGTTGTCGAAATTGACCGGGTAGATGTCCTGGTACTTCTTGGGTGGGTTCTCCGCGAACGCGATTGTCCCGTCGGGCAGGGTGGTGAACCACTCCGGATGCTCGGTGACCCAGGGGTGGTCGGGGGCGCATTGGAGGGCCAGATCGAGGGCCACTTCGAGGCCGAGTTGGGCTGCCCTGGCGACGAACTCGGTGAAATCTGCCTCGGTGCCGAGTTCGGGGTGGATGGCGTCGTGACCGCCGTCGGCCGAGCCGATGGCCCAGGGTGAGCCGACATCGCCGGGCTCGGTGGTCAGGGAGTTGTTGCGGCCCTTGCGGTTCACCGTCCCGATGGGGTGGATCGGTGGCAGGTAGACCACGTCGAAGCCCATGCCCGCGATGCGGGGCAGGTCGCGGGCGGCCGTGGCGAAAGTGCCGTGCACCGGGTTGCCCTCGGCGTCGCGGCCACCGGTCGAGCGGGGGAAGAACTCGTACCAGGAACCGACGAGGGCGCGACGGCGTTCGGCGAGTACCGAGAACTGCTGACCGCGCGTGACCATCTCCCGCAACGGGGTGGCCCGCAGGATCTCGGCGACTTCCTCGGTGAAGGCAGGCGCCACGCGCGCCGGGAGTTGTTCCTCGCTGCGCAGGGCGTTCGCGACGGCGTGCAGCCGCTCGAACTGCCGCTTCGGCACCGCCTGGGCGGCGCGCTCGAACAGGCGGGCGCCGATTTCGAGGTCGTTGGCGAGATCGGCGGCCGACTGGCCGACCGACAGCTTCGCCTCGACCGCCGAGCGCCAGGTGGCGATGGGATCGCTCCAGCCCTCGACCCGGTAGGTCCACACGCCGGGCACGTTGGGGGTGAACACCGCGTTGAACACGTCGGGTTCGTAGTCGGGCGTCATCCGGATGCGGGTGACGCGCGAGGATCCGGGCGCGCGCACGGCCAGGCTCGCGGCAACCGCGTCGTGGCCTTCCCGCCAGACGACTACCCGGACGGGAAAAACCTCGCCGACCACGGCTTTGGCCGGGCGGCCGCCTGCGATGGACGGGGCAATGTCATCGATGGCAATCCGGCCGCTCACCCATGCCAAGGTACTGCACACCGCGCCCGATCGCCGGGACGAGCGCGTGAGGTCAGGGCAGGGGCGCGCGCAGACCGGCCAGGAGGCGGTCGAGGGCGGCGAGGGCGTCGGACAGGGAGCCGGGATTGGTGGCCAGCCAGAGGGCCGCCTCGTTCATGGCGCCGGAGAGCAGGTGAGTGAGTGGGGTGACCGGCTGCGGGGGCAGCGTGCCCGCGTCGACGAGGGTTTGCAGCGCCTCGCCCAGGTGGCGGGCGGAATTGGCCTCGTCGAGCGCGCGCCACTCGTGCCAGCCGAGTACCGCTGGGGCGTCGACCAGCATGATGCGCTGGATGTGCGGGTCGGCGCAGGCGCGCAGGAACGCCGCGCAGCCGGTGGTGAGCTGGGTCCAGGGGTCGGGTTCGGCGTCGGCGGCGGCCGCTACCTGCTCGCCGACCTCCTGCTGCACCTGCGCGAGGACGGCCTTGAACAGGTCGGCCTTGCTCTCGAAATGGTGATACAGCGCGCCTTTGGTGACACCGGCTGCCGCGACTATCTCCGAGAGGCCGACTGCCGCAAAGCCTTTCGCGGCGAACAGCTCCCTGCTCACCCGCACCAGCAGGCGTCTGGTCTCCTCGCGCTGCTGCGCCCGTGCCGTCGAAACCATCGCCGTCCTCCCATTGACCTACCACCGGTATGTGAACTAGCCTACGACACATACCAACGGTATGTGAAAGGTGAACACCATGCGGCTCAGCAGCTGTTACCCCGTCCTCGCCACCAGTCGAATCGCAGAATCGCGCGACTTCTACACCACCTGGTTCGGCTTCGAGATCACCTTCGAAGCCGACTGGTACGTGAGCCTGCGCCGCCCCGGCCGCGACGGCGAACCGACCTGCGAACTGGCCCTTCTCGATCCCACTCACCCCACCGTTCCAGCCGGCTACGGCAAACCCGTCCAGGGCCTACTGCTGAACTTCGAGGTCGACGACGTAGACGCCGAATGGGAGCGAATGGTCGTCACCGGCGGCCTCCCCGCCGAACTAGACCTACGCACCGAAGACTTCGGCCAACGCCACTTCATCCTCGCCGACCCCTCAGGCGTACTGATCGACGTCATCACCGAAACCCCACCCACCCCCGAGTTCGCCGCCCAGTTCACCCCTGGCACCACAGCAACCGACTGAGCACAGGGAACAACTCACCTAGAACGGGCCTACGCTGATCCGCGACTCCGCCTAGCCGCCGACACAAAGTTCCCCCCACGCCCGAGTCTGGCGCGAGTCTCCGGAGCAGCAGGCGAGCACATGGGTAACTCCCCGGGAACGGGCTCACCCAGCCACCTCCCCAAAGCTTGCCGCGTCCCCAACTCACCCCGCACCCCAGTCTGGCCAAAAGACGCGGGGAGGCGGGTGAGCTAGTGTTTGGCGGGTGAAGGCACTTCGTCGGTTCACTGTCCGTGCCCATCTGCCGCAGCGGCTCGCCGCGCTGGGTGAGTTGTCGACGAACCTGCGGTGGTCGTGGCACGGCCCAACCCAGGATCTGTTCGCCGACCTGGACCGGGAGCTCTGGCGTACGGTCGGCCAGGACCCGGTGCGGATGCTGGGGGAGGTGCCCGCCGAGCGGCTCGACGAGCTCGCCGCCGACCCCGCCTATCTCGCGCGCGTCGACGCGGCCGCCGAGGGCCTGCGTGACTATCTGAGCAGGCCGCGCTGGTTCCAGGAGCAGCACAGCACCCGGGTGGCCGGGATCGCCTACTTCTCGATGGAGTTCGGTGTGACCGAGGTGCTGCCCAACTATTCGGGTGGGCTCGGAATCCTCGCCGGTGACCATCTCAAGGCGGCGTCGGATCTGGGTCTGCCGCTGATCGGTGTGGGGTTGCTGTACCGGTCCGGGTACTTCCGGCAGTCGCTGTCGGCCGACGGGTGGCAGCGCGAGCACTACCCGGCGCTCGACCCGCAGGGTCTGCCGCTGCGCCTGCTGACCAGCGACGGTTCGCCGGTGCTGATCCATGTCGCCATGCCGGAGGGTCGGGTGCTGCGGGCGCGGGTGTGGATCGCCCAGGTGGGGCGGATCCCGTTGTTGCTGCTCGACTCCGACATCGCCGAGAACGACCCGGAATTGCGCGCGGTCACCGATCGCCTCTACGGCGGCGATCAGGACCACCGGATCAAACAGGAGATTCTCGCGGGTATCGGTGGGGTGCGTGCGGTGCGGGCCTACACCCGTGCCAACGGCCTGCCCGACCCCGACGTGTTCCATATGAACGAGGGTCACGCCGGTTTCCTCGGGGTGGAACGCATCCGCGAATTCGTCGCGGGCGGACTGGATTTCGACACCGCGCTGGCGACCGTGCGGGCCGGGACGGTGTTCACCACCCACACCCCGGTGCCCGCCGGTATCGACCGGTTCCCGATGCCGTTGATGCGCAGGTATTTCGGCGGCGCCCACGGCGAGACCGAATCCGCCTTGCTGCCAGGGCTTTCCGTCGACCGGATCCTCGCTTTCGGGCGCGAGGCCGATCCGTCGGTGTTCAATATGGCGCACATGGGTCTGCGGATGGCCCAGCGCGCCAACGGTGTCTCGCGGTTGCACGGTGAGGTGAGCCGTGACATGTTCGCCGGGCTCTGGCCGGGATTCGACGCCGCCGAGGTGCCGATCGGTTCGGTCACCAACGGCGTGCACGCGCCCACCTGGGCCGCGCGCGAATGGATCGACAAAGCACGCGAACTCGTCGGCCCCGAACTGGTGGAGGAGGCGCGCGGCTGGGAGAAGCTCAGCGACGTCGACCTCGAACAGTTGTGGACCACCCGAAATACATTGCGCGGGGTGCTGATCGAGGAGGTCCGACGCAGGCTGCGCGAGTCCTGGTACCAGCGCGGTGCCGCCGAGGCCGAATTGGGCTGGGTGGACGACGTTTTCGACCCGAATGTCCTCACCATCGGGTTCGCCCGCCGGGTGCCGACCTACAAGCGCCTCACCCTCATGCTGCGTGACCCCGACCGGCTGCGCGCCCTGCTGCTCGACCCCGAACGCCCGGTGCAGTTGGTGGTGGCGGGCAAGAGTCACCCCGCCGACGACGGCGGCAAGGCGCTCATCCAGCAGGTCGTCCGCTTCGCCGACGATCCGGCCGTGCGGCACCGCATCGTGTTCCTACCCGACTACGACATGTCGATGGCCCGCTACCTGTACTGGGGTTGCGATGTGTGGCTGAACAATCCGCTGCGCCCGCTCGAGGCGTGCGGCACCTCGGGCATGAAGTCGGCGCTCAACGGTGGGCTCAACCTGTCGATCCGCGACGGGTGGTGGGACGAGATGTACGACGGCGAGAACGGCTGGTCGATCCCCACCGCCGACGGTGTGCGCGACGAAGTTCGTCGCGACGACCTCGAGGCGGCGGCGCTCTACGACCTGGTCGAACGCACCGTCGCACCCCGTTTCTACGACCGGGACGCGAACGGCGTGCCGGTCCGGTGGACCGAGATGGTCCGCCACACCCTGCAGACCACCAGCCCGAAGGTGCTCGCCTCGCGCATGGTCCGCGACTACGCCGAGCAGTACTACGGTCCGGCGGCCGCGGCATTCGCTACCGCCTCGGCCGACGATTACGCGGGCGCGGCGCGGGTCGCCGAGTACCGGCGGCGGGTGGAGGCCGCGTGGCCTTCGGTGCGCGTCACCCAGGTGGACAGTGCGGGCCTGCCCGACACCCCGGTGATCGGTGCGGAACTGTCGCTGGACGCGCGCGTGGAACTCGGGGGGCTCGCGCCTTCGGATGTGGTGGTGCAGGCGGTACTCGGGCGGGTGTCGCCCGACGACGACCTGTCCGACACCACGACCATCGAGATGCGGCACACCGGCAGCGACGGCGCGACGGAGCTCTACGAGGTGCACGCGCCGGTCCCGCTCTCGGGTGCGGTCGGGTACACGGTTCGTGTGCTTCCCCACAATCCCCTGCTCGCCACCGACGCCGAACTCGGCGTGGTGGCCGTCGCGGGCGCGTGACCCTACACCCCGGGGCGATCGCGGGTTCTTCGATTCAGTGAACTTTCCGCTACCGTTCCTGGGCATCCTTCTTCTTTGAACCCGCGGACTGGAGAGTCATGGCCAGCGATGTCGTAACCCGCGCCCGGCGGCGCATCGACGGATACTTCGGTATCACGTCGACCGGGTCAACCTTCAAGCGCGAGGCGATGGCGGGCACGGTCACGTTCCTGGCGATGTCATATGTGCTCGCGGTGAACCCGTCGATCCTCGGCGACGAAGGCGCGCTGGGCGACAAGGGCATTCCCATGCAGGCCGTGTTCACCGCGACGGCCGTCGCCGCCGTGTTCGGCACGCTGGTGATGGGTCTGTGGGCCAGGTATCCGATCGCGCTCGCGCCGGGCATGGGGCTCAACGCCTTCTTCGCCTACACCGTGGTGCTGAGCATGGGCATTCCGTGGCAGGTCGCGTTGTCGGGCACCTTCCTGTCCGGCGTCATCTTCTTCGTGCTCGCCATCACCAAGGTCCGCGAACGGATTCTCAACGCCATCCCGTTGCAGATGAAATTCGCCGTCGGCGCGGGTATCGGGTTGTTCGTCGCGTTCCTCGGGCTCAAGAACGCGGGCATCGTGGTCAACAACGAGGCGACTCTCGTCTCGCTCGGTGACTTCACCAAGGGCACTACGCTGCTCGCGCTGTTCGGCCTGGTGGTGACCGTGATCTTCCTGGTGATCGGCTGGCACGGCGCGGTGCTCTACGGCATCGTCGCCACCACGATCGTCGGCATGGTCTCGGGGCTGGTGAAGGTGCCCGACGGCATCGCCGAGATGCCCAAGGGGCTCGACGAGACCTTCGGGCAGGCCATCATCCATCTGCCCGACGCGTTCACCGGGCAGATGATCGTCGTCGTACTCACCATGCTGTTCGTCGACTTCTTCGATGCCTCGGGCACGCTGATCGGCGTCGCGAATCAGGCGGGCCTGCTCAACAAGGACGGCACGCTGCCCCGTGCGGCGAGTGCGATGGCGGCCGACTCGGTCGGCACCACCGCGGGCGCGATCATCGGTACCTCTACGACCACGGCGTACGTGGAATCGACGGCGGGCGTGTCGGCCGGTGGTCGGACCGGGCTCACCGCGGTGACCACCGCGGGCTGGTTCCTGATCGCGATGTTCTGCTATCCGGTCTTCTCGGTGATCGCGGGTTCGGCCGAGGTCACCTCGGCCGCGCTGATCGTGGTCGGCGTGCTGATGGCCCGCGCGCTCGGCGATATCGACTGGCAGCATCTCGAGTACTCGGTGCCCGCGTTCATCACCGTCATCATGATGCCGCTGACGTATTCGATCGCCAACGGGCTGGCGATGGGCATGATCTTCTACCCCGTCGTGATGGTGGCCAAGGGGCGGGCAAGGGAAGTGCACCCGGCGATGTGGGCGCTGATGGTGCTGTTCCTCGCCTACTTCTTCTTCCTTGTCGAGTAGGTGATCCGGGCGTAGGTATGTCTATACTCAGCCTAGGCTTGCCTAACTTGAAGGAGATTTACCTATGAAGCGCTCGTTCGCTGCCGCGTCCCTGGCGGTTGCCACTCTCTTCGCGCCGGTCACCGCCGCCGTCGTCGCCACCGCGCCCGCTGCGATCGCCGCCCCGGCGACCCCGTCGGCCGGTGAGCTGCAGGGCAAGCTGCAGGCCGCCATGAACGGCTCGGCCGCCGAGCTCGAGTCGGGCAACCCGGGCGGCCTCGCGGTCGTGAACCAGACGGTCAACCGCATCCCCGGCTACAGCTGGAGCGTCTCCGGTCCGGTCACCGTCGAGGGCGACACCCTGTCGGCCACGCTGAACAGCACCCTCGGTGACTACACCTTCCCGATCCCGGTGACCTGGAAGGACATCGACGGCACCTGGAAGCTGTCGCAGGAGTCCGAGAGCACCCTGGTGAGCTACGCGACCATGGCCTGGTGAGCTGAAAAGTTCCCGATGGAAGGGTCGTCCCGGTCGGGGCGGCCTTTTCGCATTTTTGTGACTAGGATCACACCGTTCGAGGGGCTGGCGTGAAATAGTGGTCCCGGCCCCAGGGGTTGTGACCGAGTGGGCAATCGGACTCCAGTCCGATTGCGGGATGCTTCGAATCGCAGATGAGGACACGCCATGACCGACACCGCCACGCGCATCGCTCCGAGCACTACCGCAACTACCGACGAAGCCACCGCGACCAGCATCGGCCTGCTGGTTCTCCGCATCGGCTTCGGCGGCCTGATGGCCGCCTACGGCACCCAGAAACTCTTCGGCTGGTTCAACGGTATGGGCTGGCAGACCACCGCCGACATGTTCACCGGCATGGGCTACAACCCCGGCGAACTCTTCGGCACGCTGGCCGGTGTCACCGAACTCGTCGGTGGCCTGCTGCTGGTGTTCGGCCTGTTCACCCCGCTGGCCGGCGCCATCGTGCTCGGCACCATGATCAACGCGATCAACGTGATGTGGGCCGGTGGCCTCTTCCCGACCGATCCGGCCGTGCCGGGCTTCACCACTCCGCTGTTGTTCGCGCTCGTCGCGGGCGCGCTGGCCTTCACCGGTCCCGGCCGGTTCTCGCTCGACGCCGGTCGTCCGTGGGCGCGCCACGGTGTGGTGTGGGGTGCGGCGGCCGTCGGTATCGCGGTCGCGGCGGCCGTGCTGACGCTGATCCTCAAGGCTGTGCTCTGACGTAGCTGTTCCGGCGGCGCGGTGACTTCGGTTGCCGCGCCGCTTTTTTCGTCATGCGCTGGTCACTATTTCGATGCCGTGGGTTGCCCGGAGTGTGCGCGGGTGTCGGCGGGGGCGGATAGTCTCGTCGGCGATACCGCTCGCACGGTGTCGACCATCGTCCGCGCGTCGAAGAGGAGAGCTGCGATGAAGGCCTATGACCTGGGGTTCGGGGATTCGGCGGACAAACTGGCCGAGACACCGGGTGGTGAACCGCTCGAGCTGGTCTCGCCGGTGCGCGCCGGGTGGATCGGTAGCGAAGGTCCCGGCATCGATCCGGCGACGTGGCCGCGCGGACCGGTCACCGGACTGCCGATGATGCACGCGCTCACCCTGCGGCTGCCCGCCGACTTCCAGCGGCGCGGACCCGGCTTTCCGGCGATCGCGTTCTTCCAGGGCGAGGGGCAGTTCGCCGACGCGACCGCTCCGGTCGAGGCCGACGCGGGCTCCGACGACCCGCTGGCGCGCGACCTGGTCGCCACCCGTCTGCACCCGCAACTGAATCTGCTGCACGACGAGATCGGCGGCGTGTTCGCGCTGATCTGGTTGACCGAGAAGGAATTCGAGGCCGGGCCGGTGGCGCCGCCCGCCGATATCCGCCCGCCCGGCTCGCCCGCCGCGAGCGACGAGGGCTGTAATGCCTGGGACGACGTGCACCCGACCATCGGTGTGTGGCTGGCCGAGCGCGTCGACGATCCCAATGTCGGCATCCCGCCCGTCGAGTACGTGCCCGACACCGCCTACCAGGACCCGCTCACCGACGATGCGGGCTGGACCCCGTGGGCCGAACCGCTGTTCGGTCGTTCCCATCTCGGCGGCACCGCCTTCCCCGTGCAAGCGCTGCCCGAGGGGCTCACGCCCTACTACCTCGAGATCGAAGAGGTCTCGGGCATGAACTTCGGCGGCGGCAACGCCCAACTCGACCTGGAGTCAGGCGTTTTCGACTGGGCGTGCGGGTAGCTTCTCCGGGACCACCACGGTGTCGACGGCTGTGGTCGCAGGTGAAACGCCTTCGGCTGCAGCCGGTTTCGGTCTCCCTCGATACACGTGGACGGCGATGCCCGCGAGCACGATCAGGTAGACGACGACGTAGATGTTCAGCAGCACCTGGTGGAAGGGCCACCACGGCGGCAGCAGGAAGGTGCCGACACTGACCCAGGTGGGGGTGTAGGTGTAGGTCCAGGCGGCGACGGCCAGGTAGAGGCCGGCGGCGGCGAGGAACCACGGCAACCGGGTCTGGGCGCGGTGGATCAGGTACACCAGCAGCGGTACGAACCAGACCCAGTGGTGGCCCCACGAATAGGGCGATACCGCGCAGGCGGTGAGGCCGCCGAGTGTCACCGACAGCAGCGGTTCGTCGCGGCGCACGAGCACGGCCGCCAGCCACAGCGCGACCAGCGCCACCGGCACCGCGATCAGCAACCACAACCACACCGGCGCCGGGTCGTGCAGCAGATGGGCGACCGCCCCGCGCAGCGACTGGTTCGACGGATGCACATCGGGGGCGATCCGGCCCGACTGGAAGAACGTGGAGGTCCAGTACTGGTAGGAATCGCGCGGCAGGATCAGGCCGGTCACCCCGATCGTCGCCACGAAGGTGAGTGCGGCGGTGAGCGCCGCCCGCCACCGGCGCTGCGCCGCGTACTGGGCGATGAAGAACAGCGGGGTCAACTTGATGCCCGCCGCGATACCGACGCCCAGGCCACGCAACTTGCTGTCGGGCCCACGGGAGAAGTCCCACAGCACGAGCATCATCAGCCACAGATTGATCTGCCCGTAGTACAGCGTGGTCCGCACCGGCTCGATGAAGGTGCAGGCCAGGCCGATGAGCATGCTGACCGCGACCAGGCGTGGCGTCACCCGGTAGCCGAGCATCCGCCAGCTCTGCAGCACACACACCACCAGAACCACCAGGTTGAGCACCAACCAGACCCGGGTGACCAGGTCCCACGGCACCAGGAGCAGCGGCAGGAACACCAGTGCCGAGAACGGCGTGTAGGTGTAGAGCAGGCCGTAGTGGGTCGGCTCGATGTAGAGCGCCTTGTCGTGTAGCGCCCGCCAGCCGCCGTCGCGGTAGATGTGCACGTCCAGGCCGCCGGCGAGAATGCCGCCGCTGTTCATGTGCGGGTCCATGGTGGTGAACAGCAGCGTCACGCCGAGGGCTGCGGTACCGAGTAGCAGGATGAGCGTCAGGGTGATGCGCGGCAATTCCGCGCGTCGAGATCTCTCCGCCACGGCCGTGCTACCGGCCGGCTCGCGTCGTATGCACGACTAAGAACCTACCGCGCCGGTCTCCGGGGGTTGCCCTCGGTAGGCACCGTCTATCAATTGGACACTGTAGAGCCGCGCTGACCTGCGGTTCACGCGTGCAGGGTGAGCATGGTGTCGGCGCCGTGATGGAATTCGTAGCGAGTTTTGCGTAACGAGGTCCGGATGCCCTTGTCGTGCAGTTCGGTTCGCAGGTGGGCGATCAGGTCGTCGAGCGGGGCACCGGTGTAGTCGAGCAGCGGGTACACCCTGGTCTCGACCGTGGCCACCCGGGTGAGTTCGAGCAGGGCCGCCAGGTGGAAGTCGGCGTCGAGCCGGTCGGCGTAGCTGAACAGCAGGTGCGAGCTCAGCGCCAGATCGAAGGAGCCGTCGGCGCACGGCAGCGAGGGCAGACGCCCGGCGAGGTAGCGGTGCGGTGCGGCGCACACGTCTACGGCGAAGCGGGCGGCAGCCGCGCGGCGCATCGCGGCCTGTTCGGCGGTGCCGCCGTACCAGTCCCAGCGGTAGCGGCCCGCGTGGCGGTGTGCCCACGCCACCGCGCGTTCGGTTTCGGGGACGGCGCGGGCGGCCAGTTCGCCGGGCTCGCTCGCGTAGATGGGGTCGATCGCGGTGACCTCGGCACCGAGGGCACTCGCCTCGGCGGCGAAACTCGCCGCGCCGCCGGGACAGTCGAGGATGCGTCGGCCGGACAGGTCGTCGTCGGACAGGCAGAACATCGCGCGGTACTCGGCCAAAGATCTTGCGCTGACCAGAAATTCGTCGAGTACCTCGCCATCGGCGTGGTGCGTCATCACCCAACCGTCTCACGGGTCACATTCGGCTGGTAGTGATTTCGCCGGTGTGGTCACCCGGATTGCACGACTCGCGGTGAAAAACTGTGTCGCTCAAGCGGATGCGGTGAGCCTGCGCAACGCCTTGGCTACCACCTGCGGGTCGGTGGTCTCCCAGTACGGCGGCAGCGAGGCTCGCAGATAACCCCCGTAGCGGGCGGTCGCCAGGCGCGAATCGAGGATGGCGACGACCCCGCGGTCGTCGACACTGCGCAGCAACCGGCCGGTGCCCTGGGCGAGCAGCAGCGCGGCATGGTTGGCCGCCACCGCCATGAACCCGTTGCCGCCACGCGACTCGACCGCGCGCTGCCGTGCGGTGAGCAGCGGATCGTCGGGGCGGGGGAACGGAATGCGGTCCAGGATCACCAGACTCAGCGAGGGGCCGGGCACGTCGACGCCCTGCCAGAGGGTCAGGGTGCCGAACAGGGACGTGGCCGGGTCGTCGGCGAACTTGCGCACCAGCGCGCCCATCGAATCGTCGCCCTGGCACAGCACCGGGGTATCGAGCCGTTCACGCAGCGCCTCGGTGGCCGCCTTGGCCGCGCGCATCGAGGAGAACAGGCCGAGCGTTCGCCCGCCCGCGGCGGTGATGAGCTGCTCGATCTCGTCGAGGTAGGTGGGGGACAGGCCGTCACGACCCGGTGCGGGCAGGTGCTTGGCGACATACAGGATGCCCGACTTGGCGTGGTCGAACGGGGAACCGACGTCGAGGGAACTCCAGCGCACCGACTCGGTGTCGGCCGGTGGAGTCGCGCCGTTGGCCAATGCCGGATCAGTCTTGCCGGACGACTGCGAGGGCAGGCCCCAGGTGATCGCGAGACCGTCGAACGATCCACCGATCTGCAAGGTCGCCGAGGTGAGGATGACGGTCGCGGTGCCGAAGAGCCTGCTGCGCAACAACCCGCCCACCGACAGCGGCGCCATCCGCAGCGTGCGGCGCGCGACACCGCGCACCTCGTCGGCCGAGAGCCAGATGACATCGTGGCGCGCGGCCGGATCGGACTCCTCGAACGCGGTGAGCGCGCGCACCGCCGCGTCGTGCACCTCGTCGAGCGCGGCGACGGCCAAGGTCTTGGCGGCCGCGTTGTCCGGGTCGTCCTGGGTTTTCACGCTGCCCTGCGGTGCGAGCGCGGTGCGCGCGTTCCAGGCGGCATCGCGCACGAGAGCGAGAACGGGGGCGATGCCGTCGGGCAACTGGTCCCAGCGACCGGCAGGAAGGTCCTCGATGGCCTGGTGGAAGGCTTCGGCGGCGCCCTCGAGCCGGTCGACCTCGCGCTCGTCGACCAGCTTGGTGCAGCGGCGGGCGGCGGCGCTGATGGCTGGTGCGGCCAATTCGGCGGTGGCGACGCCGGTGACCCGGTCGACCAGTTCGTGCGCCTCGTCGATGACGACCACATCGTGCTCGGGCAGGATCTGGATGCCGCTGATGGCGTCGATGGCCAGGAGCGCGTGATTGGTGACGACCACGTCGGCCTGCGCCGACTCCGCGCGCGCCTTCTCGGCGAAACAGTCCTGACCGAACTGGCAGCGGGACTTGCCGAGGCACTCGCGCGAGGACACGCTCACCTGCCGCCAGGCCCGATCGCTCACGCCGGGGGCGAGTTCGTCGCGGTCGCCGGTCTCGGTGTCGGAGGCCCACTCGTTGAGGCGCTGCACCTCGCGGCCGAGGCGGGAGATGGCGAAGGCGTCGAACAGCTCCGCCTCGCCGCCGGTGTCCTCGGGGATCACGCTGTTGATCTTGTTCAGGCACAGATAGTTGTTGCGGCCCTTGAGAATCGCGAACTGCGGGACGCGACCGAGCGGCTTGGTGAGCGCCTCGGCCAAGCGGGGCAGATCGCGGTCGACGAGCTGACGTTGCAGCGCGATCGTGGCCGTGGACACCACGACCGTTCGCCCGGTACGCACCGCGTGCCGCAGGCTCGGCACCAGATAGGCCAGCGACTTACCGGTGCCGGTCCCCGCCTGCACGGCCAGGTGTTCCTTGGTGTCGATCGCGTGATCGACGGCGGTGGCCATGGTGGTCTGCCCGGTGCGCTCGGTGCCGCCGAGGGCATGCACGGCGGTGGCGAGCAGGTCGGCGACGGGGGGGAGTTCGGGCACGGGGGCTAGCTTATCCGTGGGGTCGGACAGGTTCGCTCGTGAGCATCGCCTCGGCTCAGGGTTCGCGGATGAAGTCGTTCAGGTTGGCTCTGATGTAGTCGAGGACTCGTTGTTCGAAGTCTTCTGGTTCGTTGATGTCGTAGATCTCGTCGGGGTCGTCGGCGCGGTCGCCGGTGGGGCGGCGGATCTGGTCGGGTTCGGCGAGGGTGCGGTGTTCGTCGTCGAAGAAGCGGTCGAGGGGGTCGTCGGGGGAGTGGGGGGAGGTGTCACGGGCGGCGAGGATGGCGGCGGCGGCCAGGCGTGGCATGCCCGCGGCGCGCAGTGCTCTTGTGGCCCAGGGGAGTTCGGTGCGGCGGGTGCGCAGGTAGGTGCTGAAACCGGAATCCAGGACCGTGGTGTGCAGGCTCGTCAGGGCAAGCAGGTGGGCGAAGGCGGGCGGCAACTGGCCGAAGGCGCCGATCCCGGTGCGGTGCAGATCGTCGGCGGCCGGGTTGGCCCAGAAGACGATGTCGGCGGCGTCGTGGATGCTGTCGACCTCGGCCAGCGCCTCGGTCAGCCTGTCGCGCGCCTGCGCCGGGAAGCGGTAATCCATGCGAGCAGGGTAGTCGCGGACTAGGCGGGCACCGCACCGCTCAGCTCGACCCCCGCGTCGCGCAGGGTGGTGAGTGCGGTGGCGGTGGTTTCCGGGGCGACGCCCGCGGTGAGGTCGAGCAGGACGGTGGTGTCGAAACCGGCGGTGCGGGCGTCGAGGGCGGTGGCGCGCACGCAGTGGTCGGTGGCGATGCCCACCACGTCGACGTGGTCGATGTCGCGGGCGCGCAACCAGTCGGCGAGGGTGGTTCCGTCGGCCGACGCGCCCTCGAAACCCGAATAGGCGGCGCTGTATTCGCCTTTCGAGAACACCTCTTCGACCAGCCCGGTGTCGAGAGCGGGATGGAAATCGGCGCCCGGCGTACCGACCACGCAGTGCGGCGGCCAGGAGTCGACGTAGTCGGGGTTGTCGGAGAAGTGGGCGCCGGGGTCGACGTGCCAGTCCCTGGTCGCCACGATCGCGTCGTACTTCTTCGCGGCGACATGGGAGCTGATGGCCGCCGCGACCTTCGCGCCGCCGCGCACTGCCAGCGATCCTCCCTCGCAGAAGTCGTTCTGCACATCCACGATGACCAACCCGCGCATCACACCGTCCTCCCGATCATTGCGTCCATACCATTGTCCCCTCGCGTTCGCGAGGTGTCAGCCGAGGAAAGTGGTCGGGATGGCAGGCTCGCCGTCGGAGAGCTTGAGGCCCTCCCACGGCAGGCTCACCAGGCCCTGCGCGACCAGCTCCCGGCTGCGTGCCAGCGTCGCGACGCCGTCGACCGTCTCACCACCGCGCACCAACGGAACCTGGAGCTCACGCACCTGGAAACCGTTGGTGGAGGGCGCTTCTCCCGCGGCCGGGTAGACGATTTCCTCGACGATGGTCCCGGTGGCCCGCGCCAGCCGCACCGCCTTCTTCGCCCCGCCGCGCGACTCCTTGTGGCTGCTGCGTTTGGCGACCGGGATCCCGTCGACCTCAACGAGCTTGAACACCATGCCCGCCGTCGGCGCCCCGGAACCGGTGACCAGGGAGGTGCCGACGCCGTACACGTCGACCGGTTCGGCGCGCAGGGCGGCGATGGCGTACTCGTCGAGATCACCGGAGACGACGATGCGGGTGCCGGTGGCGCCGAGCGCGTCGAGCTGATCGCGCACCTGGCGGGCCAGCACACCCAGCTCGCCGGAATCGATCCGCACGCCACCCAGTTCGGGCCCGGCCACCTCGATGGCGGTGGCGACGCCGCGGGTGATGTCGAAGGTGTCGACCAGCAGCGTCGTCCCGATGCCGAGTGCCTCGACCTGGCTGCGGAAGGCGGCCGCCTCGTGTTCGCCGTCGGCGCCGCTGTGCAGCAGGGTGAAGGCGTGCGCGCTGGTGCCCGCGCCCGGCACACCGAAGCTGCGCACCGCCTCGAGGTTGGAGGTCGCGTCGAATCCGGCCAGATAGGCGGCCCGCGAACTCGACGGCGCGGCCAGTTCGTGGGTGCGGCGCGAACCCATCTCGATCATCCGGCGCCCGGCCGCGGCGCTCACCATGCGGGCGGCGGCCGAGGCGATGGCGCTGTCGTGGTTGAAGATCGACAGGGCCAGCGTCTCGAGCACCACGCATTCGGCGAAGCTGCCGCGCACGGTGAGGATCGGCGAACCGGGAAAGTACAGCTCGCCCTCGGCGTAGCCGTCTATATCGCCGGTGAAGCGATATTCGCGCAACCAGTCGACGGTCGCCGGGTCCAGGAATTTCTCGGCGATCGCCAGCTCCTCGGCGCCGAACCGGAAGCGGGTGAGGGCCTCGAGCAGTCGCCCGGTGCCCGCGACGACGCCGTAGCGGCGGCCGTGCGGCAAGCGTCTGGCGAACACCTCGAAGGTGCACCGCCGCTGCGCCGAACCGTCGGCGAGCGCGGCGGCGAGCATGGTCAGTTCGTACTGGTCGGTCAGCAGCGCGGTGCTCGCTGACCCGTCACGGATCTGCACACCCGAAACTCTAGTCACGGCGGGTGTTGTATCTGGGTGGCCTCGTCGTACCCTGGGGTTTATGGCCCTGTGCAATTCCGTTCGAGCCGGCGCCGTCACCGACGCCGTGAACGCCGCACTGTCGGCGCCACAGGCGACGCCGGAGGCTACCGAATACACCGAGATCCTGGAGGCCGAGGACCGGCCGTGGGTGACCGTGGTGTGGGACGACCCGGTGAATCTCATGCACTACGTCACCTACATCTTCCAGAAGCTTTTCGGCTACAGCAAAGCCAAGGCGACCGAGTTGATGCTGCAGGTACACAACGAGGGCAAGGCCGTGGTGTCGTCGGGTTCGCGCGACAAGATGGAACAGGACGTACGCCGCCTGCACGCGGCGGGCCTGTGGGCAACGATGCAGCGCGACGACTGAGCCTGAGTAACCTGGCCCTGTGCGCAAGTGGAGCAGAAAGAACTCACTCGGTGGTCTCAAGCTTCGATCCGAAATGGACGAGCACGAGGCCACGGTGTTGCGCTCCCTGGTCGCGGCGGTCTCCGGCCTGCTCGCCGACCGCGCCGCCGAGTCGCCCGAGGACGAACTCGCGGCGCTGACCGGGCTCCGGACCGGCAACACCACCCCGCCCGACGACCCGCAACTGCTGCGCCTGCTGCCCGATTTCCACCGCGCCGAACCCGGTTCGCCCGACGCCAAACGCGCCGACCTCAACAGCGCCCTGCGCAGCCTGCACGAACCCGAGATCATCGACGCGAAACTGGCCGCGGGCCGGGTGGTGATGGACAGCTGCCCCGAGGACGGCGGCAAGATCGTGCTCACCCCCGAGCAGGCCGACGCCTGGCTCACCGCGCTCACCGATGTGCGCCTGGCACTGGGCACCCTGCTCGACATCGACGACGACACGCCCGACCACTTCGACCCCGATGATCCGCGCGCCCCGCATCTGGACGTCTACCACTGGCTGACCTGGATGCAGGATTCGCTGCTGCAGGCATTGGCGCCCTGATGCGCGGCGTTCCCGGTCCACGCAACGCGATCACCGACGTCACCGGTGTGCTCGTCGGTCATCATCATGTGCTCGACGACGAGGTGAGCCTCGGGTCGGGTGCCGCGACGGGGTGCACGGTGGTGCGGTTGCCCGGTGGTGCGTTCGCCTCCGTCGACGTGCGCGGCGGCGGCCCTGGTACCCGCGAAACCGACCTGCTCGATCCCGCCAACACCGTGCGCCGCGTCAACGCGGTGCTGCTCACCGGTGGCAGCGCCTACGGTCTCGCCGCCGCCGACGGAGTGATGCGCTGGGCCGAGGAACACGGCGAGGGCATCCCGATGAGCCCGACCGATCCGAGCCGGGTGGTGCCGATCGTGCCGGGCGCGGTGATCTTCGACCTGCCGGTCGGCGCGTGGGACATCCGGCCCGACGCGGACTTCGGTTTCCGCGCCGCCGAGGCCGCCTCGACGGACTTCGCCCGAGGGACCGTCGGTGCCGGGGTGGGTGCGCAGGCGGGGGCGCTCAAAGGCGGAATCGGTTCGGCCAGTGTGGTTCTCGACAACGGGGTCACCGTCGGCGCGATCGTCGTGGCCAATCCGGTCGGCTCGGTGGTCGACCCGCGCACCGGTCTGCCGTGGGGTGCGGGCACCGACGGGCCCGACTTCTTCGGCCTGCGGCACGGGACGCCAGACGAACTCGCCGCCCTGGCCGCACTGCCCGGTAAGAGCACTGTGCTCAACACCACGATCGGCGTCGTCGCCACCGACGCGGTGCTCGACCCGGTCGGTTGCCGCAGGCTGGCGGCCACCGCCCACGACGGCCTGGCCCGCGCCATCCGGCCCGTGCACTCGCCGCTCGACGGTGACACGTTGTTCGCGGTGTCGACCGGTGCCGTGCAGGTCCCTTCGGATCCGCTACCTGCGGCTTTCCCCGCGGATCTGCTGCTGCTCGACGAGTTGTGTACCGCCGCGGCGGTCGTCGTGGAACGGGCGGTCGTCGATGCCGTCCTCGCCGCCACCTCTGTCGCGGGCATCCCCGCCTACCGCGACTTGTTCCCACGCTGAACCCGGCGCGCGGGCGGGACCGGAATTCGGTCGGGCGGAATACCCGAATAGGGTGTGGGCGTTGTGCCGGATTGTGGAAAGGGTCGACAAGTGCTGGTGATCAGAGCCGATCTCGTTGACGCGATGGTTGCCCACGCGCGCGCCGACCACCCCGACGAGGCCTGCGGCGTGATCGCGGGCCCCGAAGGCAGTCATCGCCCCGAACGCTTCGTCGCGATGATCAACGCCGAACGCTCCCCGACGTTCTACCGGTTCGATTCCGGGGAACAACTGCGGGTATGGCGGGAGATGGACGACGCGGACGAGGTGCCCGTCGTCGTGTACCACTCGCACACCGCCACCGAGGCCTACCCGAGCCGCACCGATATCTCCTACGCCGGCGAACCCGACGCGCACTACGTGCTGATCTCCACCCGCGACCCGCACGAGCACGAACTGCGCAGCTACCGCATCGTCGACGGCGAGGTCACCGAGGAACCGGTGCGCATCGTCGAGTCCTACGACGCCTGACAATCCGAGAACAAGTCACCACCCCGAGGAGTCCCCATGCCGGTAACCGTGTCCATCCCGACCATCATGCGTGGTCTCACCGGAGGTGAGAAGCGAGTCCAGGGCGAGGGCGACACCCTGTCCGCGCTCATCGACAACCTCGAGGCCAACCATCCCGGGCTGGCCGAGCGGCTGCTCAAGGACGGCAAGCTGAACCGCTACGTCAACATCTACGTCGACGACGAGGACGTGCGTTTCGCCGGTGGGCTCGACGCGGAAGTGCCCGCCGGAGCGTCGGTGACCATCCTGCCCGCGGTCGCCGGCGGCGCGTGACCTCGTGGCCCGCTACGAATCGCTGATCGCGACCCTCGGCAACACGCCGCTCGTCGGACTGCGCACCCTCTCACCGCAGTGGGACGGTGACGACCACGTCCGGCTGTGGGCCAAGCTCGAGGACCGCAACCCCACCGGGTCGATCAAGGATCGCCCCGCGTTGCGGATGATCGAACAGGCCGAGGCCGACGGGCGGCTCACGCCCGGCTGCACCATTCTGGAACCCACCAGTGGCAACACCGGGATCTCGCTGGCCATGGCGGCCAAGCTCAAGGGGTACCGGATCGTCTGCGTGATGCCGGAGAACACCTCGGTGGAGCGACGTCAGCTGCTCACCATGTTCGGTGCCGAGATCATCGATTCCCCGGCCGCCGGTGGGTCGAATCAGGCTGTGGCGCTTGCCAAGCAGATCGCCGAGGAGAACCCGGACTGGGTGATGCTGTACCAGTACGGCAATCCGGCCAACGCGCTCGCGCACTACGAGACCACCGGGCCCGAACTGCTGGCCGATCTGCCCGAGATCACGCATTTCGTGGCGGGGCTCGGCACCACCGGGACGCTGATGGGTACCGGTCGGTACTTGCGTGAGCAGGTGCCCGATATCGAGATCGTCGCCGCCGAGCCGCGCTACGGCGAGTTGGTCTACGGCCTGCGCAACATCGACGAAGGCTTCATCCCCGAGCTCTACGACGAGAAGGTGCTCACCACGCGGTTCTCCGTCGGGCCCTACGATGCCGTGCGGCGGACCAGGGAACTCGTCGGCGAGGAAGGGATCTTCGCGGGCATTTCGACCGGCGCGATCCTGCACGCGGCGCTCGGGATCGCGAAGAAGGCGCAGAAGGCCGGGCGGCGGGCGGATATCGCGTTCGTGGTTGCCGACGGTGGCTGGAAGTACCTGTCGACGGGGGCTTACGACGGGACGCTCGACGAGGCGGAGGAGAAGCTCGAAGGGCAGCTCTGGGCCTGATTTCGACGGCGCATATGGGGCCGGGCGTGCTACTTGGTAGCGTGCCCGGCCCTTTTTGGATTGCGCCCAGGGGAGTACTGGCTGTGTTTTTGGAGCGCTGGCGCGCTCGAGCGCGGCCCCTGGAGGGCCGCGAGTTAGCCGCCGTTGCTCGCGCTTCGCGCCGGAGCAAAGGCCC
>NZ_JBFAJZ010000026.1:0-25249 GCF_040655475.1 Nocardia sp. NPDC050413
GAACAGCGCTCGAGACTTGCGCTACGCGCGTGCGCTTCGAGCGCTGTTCGCGCGGCCCCCCAGGGGCCGCGCTCGAGCGCGCCAGCGCTCCAAAAACACAGCCACTACCTCCCGCAATCACAAAACCCAAAGAGCCGGGCACCTCACCCGACGTACGCTCAAAACACAGGGGGCAACCTTGAAGTGGACCGAGACCGTCGACTCCACCACCGCTGAGAAAATCCGCACCCTGCTCGACCGCGCGAAGTCCGCCGACGGCGTCGCCCCCGTCTCCGAGCAGGCGGTCCTGTCGCTCGCCGAAACCACCCCCGGCACAAGACATCTGCTCGCCGAACACAACGGCGAGATCGTCGGCTACGCGAATCTCGTTGCGGCACATGGTGAACACCCCGCCATGGCCGAGGTCGCCGTCGCCCCCGGCGCGCGCGGACAAGGTATCGGCACCGACCTCGTCCGCACAGCCCTCACCGAAGGCGGCGCGGGCGCCCGCGTCTGGGCACACGGCGACCTGCCAGCCGCCAAGGCCCTCGCCGCAGCCCTGAAACTGACGAAAGCACGCGAACTCTGGCAGATGCGCCGCAGCCTGGCAACCCCGGAGCTACCCCCACTCGAGGTCCCCGAAGGCCTCGTCCTGCGCACCTACCAAGGCCCCGCCGACGATGCCGAACTGTTGCGGGTCAACAACGCCGCCTTCGCTTGGCACCCCGAACAGGGCGGCTGGACCGAACGCGACATCGCCGCCCGCCGCGCGGAATCCTGGTTCGACCCGGCCGGGCTCTTCCTGGCCTTCGACGCCGCCGATCCCGACCGTCTGCTCGGCTTCCACTGGACCAAGGCGCACCCCGATGCCGCCCCGGCGGGCGAGGTCTACGTCGTCGGCATCGACCCCGCCGCGCAGGGCCGTGGCCTGGGCCGACTGCTCACCCTGGCCGGACTGCACCACCTGCGCGACACGGGCCTGACCGAGGTGCTGCTCTACACCGAAGCCGACAACCACGCCGCCGTGCGGACCTACACCAAACTGGGCTTCGCACCGGCCCATATCGACGTCGCCTACGCGCTGAGCTGACCAGCTGCGAGACAGCTCACAGTTCCTCGGCAACCCTGAATATTGTGAGGATGACCGGGTACCGACGAGTAAAACTGGGGCAAACATCACACGCTCGGTCTAATCGCGCCGGGCTGTTCATTCTCCGTTAACCCACCTCGGGCCAACTGTCAACCGGGCGAACCTACGTTACTTCTGGGCGGCACAGTCGTCGCCTGGTGCTCGCGTTCACCCGCGATCCGCACCACCCAACTCGCCCGGGCCGGTGAGGGACCGAGCGAGTTCGTCAGCAATGTCGGAGGAAAAGTGAACTTCAAGCGCACCAGCGCCCTGGTCGGCGTCTTCGCCGCGGGTGCCATGTCTCTGGCCGCCTGTGGCAGCGACGACAACACCGGTGACAACGGCGTGGCCGCCAACAGCGCCGTCGAATGCGCGGGCACGAAGGCGCTCAAGGCGAGCGGTTCGTCGGCGCAGAAGAATGCCATGGAGCGCTTCGTCGCCGCCTACGAGGCCAACTGCGACGGCTTCACCCTGAACTACACCTCGAGCGGCTCCGGTGCCGGTGTCAACGAGTTCATCGGCGGTCAGACCGACTTCGCCGGCTCGGACTCGCCGCTGAGCTCCAAGAAGGACGAGCCCGCCAAGGCGCAGGAGCGTTGCGCGAGCCCCGCGTGGAACCTGCCGACCGTCTTCGGCCCGATCGCGATCACCTACAACGTCGACGGCGTGACCGACCTGGTCCTCGACGGCCCGACCGCCGCCAAGGTGTTCAGCGGCGCCGTCGCCACCTGGGACGCCCCCGAGATCAAGGCGCTGAACCCCAACGCCAAGCTGCCCGCGGAGAAGATCGCCGTGATCTTCCGCTCCGACGAGTCGGGCACCACCGACAACTTCCAGCTCTACCTCGACGCTGCCTCCGATGGCGCGTGGGGCAAGGGCGGCGGCAAAACCTTCAACGGTGGCGTCGGCGAAGGCGCCAAGGGCAACGAGGGCACCTCGGCCGCCATCAAGAACACCAAGAACTCGATCACCTACAACGAGTGGTCCTTCGCCAAGGCGCAGAACCTGTCGATCGCCCAGATCGTCACCTCGGCTTCCAAGGACCCGGTCGCGCTGAGCACCGAGTCGGCGGGCAAGGCTATCGACGCCGCCAAGATCAAGGGCGAGGGCAACGACCTCGTGCTCGACGTGAGCTCGTTCTACAAGCCGGCCGAGGCGGGCGCGTACCCGATCATCATGCCGACCTACGAGATCGTGTGCTCCAAGTACGCCGATGCCGAGACGGCCAAGGCCGTCAAGGCGTTCCTGACCTCGGCCGTCACCAACGGTCAGGACGGACTGGACCAGGCCGGCTACATCGCCATCCCGGAAAAGTTCAAGACCAAGCTGACCACCGCGATCAACGCCATCTCCTGATCGCTGCGTAGGCCATGACCATGCACCCTGAGGTGACCGCACCGGGCTCGTCGGATTCGACGGGCCCGCGGGCGGCCGGAGATACTTCGCATATGCCGACCGAACCGAAATTCGACAAGGCCCCGGAGAAGGGTCGTTCCGGGCGCCTGAACGCCGAGACGATCTTTCGGTGGCTGGCCACCGCGGCGGGCGCGACCATTGTCGCGGCCATCGCGTTGATCGCGTTGTTCCTGCTGATCCGCGCGGTCCCCTCGCTCATGGCCGACAACGCCAACTTCTTCACCAGCACGGAATTCTCCACCGGTGACGCGAACAACCTGCGCTTCGGCATCCGTGACCTGTTCATGGTCACGGTGCTGAGCTCGGTGTTCGCGCTCATCGTCGCGGTGCCGATCGGCGTCGGCATCGCGCTGTTCCTCACCCAGTACGCGCCGTCGCGGTTGGGCAAGCCGTTCACCATGCTGATCGACCTGCTCGCCGCGGTGCCGTCCATCGTGTTCGGTCTGTGGGGCTTCCTCGTGCTCGCCCCGCAGATCGCGCCGGTGCAGGAGTTCCTCAACTCCAACCTGGGCTGGTTCTTCCTGTTCTCCGACGGCAACGTCTCGATCGCCGGTGGCGGCACCATCTTCACCGCCGGTGTCGTGCTCGCCGTGATGATCCTGCCGATCATCACCTCGGTGGCCCGCGAGGTGTTCGCGCTCACCCCGCGCGCCCACATCGAGGCCGCCCAGGCACTGGGCGCCACGAAGTGGGAAGTCGTGCGGATGACCGTGCTGCCCTACGGCCGCAGCGGTGTGATCGCCGGTTCCATGCTCGGCCTCGGCCGCGCGCTCGGTGAGACGATCGCCGTGCTCGTGGTGCTGCGTACCGCGAGCAACGCGGGCACCTGGTCGCTGTTCGACGGTGGTTACACCTTCGCCTCCAAGATCGCCTCGGCCGCCTCGGAATTCAGTTCCCCGCTGCCGACCGGTGCCTACATCGCCGCCGGCTTCGTCCTCTTCGCGCTGACCTTCGTCGTCAACGCACTGGCCCGCCTGGCCTCCGGTGGAAAGGTGAACGGCTGATGACCACCACATCGACCCTCGACAAGCCGGTCAAGGCGCCGACGTTCCGCCATGTCAGCAACGGCAGGCGGATCAAGAACAACATCGCCACGGGTCTGGTCACCCTCTGCTTCGTGATCGCGCTGATCCCGCTGGTGTGGGTGCTCGGCCTGGTCCTGGTGAAGGGCATCGGCTCGATCATCACCGCCGACTGGTGGTTCAACTCGCAGAAGGGCATCCTGCCGGACCAGTCCGGCGGTGGTGTGTACCACGCGATCTACGGCACGATCGTGCAGGCGCTGATCGCGACCGTCATCGCGGTGCCGCTCGGCGTGATGGCCGCTGTGTACCTGGTGGAATACGGTCGCGGCAAGCTGGCCAAGGTCACCACCTTCATGGTCGACATCCTCGCCGGTGTGCCCTCGATCGTGGCGGCGCTGTTCATCTTCGCGCTGTGGATCGCCACGCTCGGTATGCCGCAGAGTTCCTTCGCGGTGTCGCTGGCGCTGGTGCTGCTGATGCTGCCGGTGGTGGTGCGCAACACCGAGGAGATGCTGAAGCTGGTGCCCGACGAGCTGCGCGAGGCCTCCTACGCGCTCGGCGTGCCCAAGTGGAAGACCATCCTGCGCATCGTCATCCCCACCGCCGCGCCGGGCATGATCTCGGGCATCCTGCTCGCCCTTGCCCGCGTGATGGGTGAGACCGCGCCCGTGCTGGTGCTGGTCGGTTACTCGAAGTCGATCAACCAGAACATCTTCGACGGCAACATGGCCTCGCTGCCGCTGCTGATCTACCAGGAGCTGGCCAACCCGGAGCCGGCCGGTCGCGCGCGTGTCTGGGGTGCGGCGCTCACGCTGATCCTGCTCATCGCGCTGCTGTACCTGGCTGCCGCCGCGGTCAACAAGCTGCTCACCCGGAACCGATAGAAGCGAACGGAAACTCCCATGGCCAAGCGGATCGACGTCAAAGATCTCAACATCTACTACGGCAGCTTCCACGCCGTGTCGAACGTGGACCTGACCGTGCTGCCGCGCAGCGTCACCGCCTTCATCGGTCCCTCCGGTTGTGGCAAGTCCACCGTGCTGCGCTCGCTCAACCGCATGCACGAGGTGACCCCGAACGCCCGCGTCGAAGGTGCCGTGCTGCTCGACGGCGAGGACATCTACGGTTCGGCGATCGACCCGGTGGGTGTGCGCCGCACCATCGGCATGGTGTTCCAGCGCCCGAACCCGTTCCCCACCATGTCGATTCGCGACAACGTGGTGGCCGGGCTGAAGCTGCAGGGTGTGCGCAACAAGAAGGAACTCGACGAGGTCGCCGAGCGCTCGCTGCGCGGTGCGAACCTGTGGAACGAGGTCAAGGACCGTCTCGACAAGCCCGGTGGTGGTCTGTCGGGTGGTCAGCAGCAGCGTCTGTGCATCGCCCGCGCCATCGCGGTCTCGCCCGACGTGCTGCTGATGGACGAGCCCTGCTCGGCCCTCGACCCCATCTCCACCCTGGCGATCGAGGACCTGATCACCGAACTCAAGAAGGAGTTCACGATCGTCATCGTCACGCACAACATGCAGCAGGCCGCCCGCGTGAGCGACCAGACCGGTTTCTTCAACCTCGAGGCCCAGGGCAAGCCCGGCAAGCTCATCGAGATCGACGACACCGAGAAGATCTTCTCCAACCCCACCCAGCGCGCCACCGAGGACTACATCTCGGGCCGCTTCGGATAAGGATCCAACGAGAAAGCCCCCGCACTCCTTCGGGAGGGCGGGGGCTTTCTCGTTGCGCTGCTTCAGTTTTCGATTTCGCCGTCCGGGAGCACGCCGGTGACGAGGAAGATCACGCGGCGGCCGATCTCGACGGCGTGGTCGGCGAAGCGCTCGTAGTAGCGGCCCAGGAGGGTGACGTCGACGGCGGCGGCGACGCCGTACTTCCACTCCCGGTCCATCAGGAGGGTGAACAGGTGGCGGTGGAGGTCGTCCATCGCCTCGTCGTCCTGGTTGAGCTGGGCGGCGCGCTCGGGATCGCGGGTCTCGAGCACCTCCTTGGCGCCGGCGCCCATGTTCACCGCGATGCGGCCCATCTCGGCGAAGTAGCCGTTCACCGATTCGGGCAGGGCGTGATTGGGGTGGCGGCGGCGGGTCACCTTGGCGACGTGCAGGGCCAGGGCGCCCATGCGGTTCACGTCGGCGACGATCTGGATGGCACTGACCACCTGACGCAGGTCGCCCGCGACGGGGGCCTGCAGCGCGAGGAGAGCGAACGCCTTCTCCTCGGCCTCGGCGATCATCACCGAGATCCGATCCTGCTCGCCGATGACCTGCTCGGCGAGTGCGAGGTCGGCCTGCAGCAGCGACTGGGTTGCTTGCTCCATGGCCTGGCCGGCGAGACCGGCCATTTCGCCGAGCAGATTGGCGAGCTCGGCCATTTGCTCGTTGTAGATGACACGCATAATGGCTGACCCTAGTGGGTACCGGTACCCCTGTCACCCAACACGGGGTTAATGCCGTGTGGCACAGTCGTGCCAGCTCAGCGCGCGTGGTGAATCGGGCAGGCTCAGTCGCAGCTGGTGTCGGCGGCGTTCATGTGCTCGAGGTCCGAGGGCAGACGCACCGGCGCGGCCGAGACCGGCTCACCGAGCGACACCGCGGGCAGCTCGGCGCCGACCGTCGTGGGGGTACGTACCTGGCCCGTGTAGTCCGAGCCGACGACCACCTCGATGATGCCGCTGAGGTCGTCGTCGCGTTGCAGGACCGCGCCGGGGATGGCACTGGCCACGGTCGCGGCGGCCGCCTCGTTGCCCTCGGCGTAGCGCACCTCGGTGGTGTCGGTGTACTCGGTGGCATTGGCGACGTTGTAGATGCCGAACCCGAAGTTCGACAGCTTGTTGGCCGCCTGCCGGGCCATGCCCGCGGTCTGGGTGCCGTTGGTCACCAGCAGCGACACCGACGCCGGGCTCACCGCGTACATCTTGGGCGCCTGGGTGGGAGCCGCGGGTGTGCTGGGGTTGGTGATCGGCGGCGCGGTCTGTTCACCGGGCAGCGGCTGGTCGTCGATGATCGCGCGGAAGATCGCCTTGATGTCGGCTTCGCGCGGAATCTCGTTGCCGTAGGACGTGGTTCCCGCGGTCGGGGCGGTGATGAAGGTGACCGCACCCGCGTTCACCTTCTGCAGCGACCGCCCGAGCAGGATCAGGTCCTTGGTCTCGACACCGTCGACGAAGGTGTGCTGACGGAACGCCTCGACGAAACCCTGCAGCTTGGCCGGGTCGAGCAGCACCTGACCCGACAGCGCACCACGCAGCAGGGCCGCGAGGAAGGTCTGCTGCCGGTGGATGCGGTCGTAGTCGCTGCGCTCCTCGCCGACCACGTGCCGGGCGCGCACATAGTTGAGGGCTGTCTCGCCGTTCACGCGCTGCTTGCCGGAACTCTCGAGCACGGTGCCTAGCACGCCGTCGATGATCGGCTTGGTCGAGCACACCTCCACGCCACCGATCTGGTCGACCATCGCCTCGAACCCGGCGAAGTCGATGCCGATGAAGTGGCCGATGCTCAGACCCGACATCTTGCGCACCACGTCGGTCAAGCAGCGCGGGCCACCGAGCGCGTAGACGGCGTTGAGCTTGTCGCCCATGAACGGGGGAAACTTCTGGTCTGTGTACGTGCCCTTGTCGTTGTCCCAGCCCGCGCACTGCGGCCGGGTGACATCCAGGTCTCGCGGGAAGGAGACGACCACCACGCGGGAGCGGTCCTTGGGGATGTGCACGAGCATCGCGGTGTCGGCGCGAGCGCCTTCCGCGTCGACAGTGGAGCCCGCGCCCATCTCTGCGTTCAGGCCCGCGCGGGTGTCGGTGCCGACGATGAGGTAGTTCTCGTCGCCGAGCTGCATGTCACCGTCGAGCACGTCCTCGGTGGCACCGTCGAGGGCCGACACCTGGGTGAAGCCGTTGTTCGTCGCCCGCAGGTAACTCCAGCCACCACCGGTGACCACCAGCGCCAGCACGGCGAAGAAGGTGACCGCGACCCGTCCCGCGAGGCGTGCCTGCTTCGCGCGGCGCCGTTCGGGTGTCCGGGCGGCGGCGGTCTTGGTTTCGGCCCGCTTGGGCTCGACGCGCTTCGGCGCGGCCGCCGGGGTCTCGGTGACGGCGGGCAGGATATCGGTGACCTGCTCGTCGACCCGACGAGCAGGCGGTGCCGTGCGGACCGTCTTACCCTTCGCCGGGGCGGTTTTGCCCTGGGCGGGCACGGTCTTGCCCGGCGCGGGAAAAGTCTTGCCCTGCGCGGGAATCGCGGTCGTCGCGATGCGGTCGGCGGGGGAGTCGACGCGATGCGGTGCGGCGGGGGCGTCGCCGGGCGAACCGTCGGCGCGTGCCGCGATATCGGGGCGAGGGGTCGGGCGGGGTGCCTGGTCGCGGGCGCGGCGGCCCGCGCGGGAAGTACCCGATGGATCGGCGGGGGCGCGGCGGCTGCGTTTGGTTCGTTCGCTGTCGACCCGGTCGACGAGGTCCTGGACGGTGAGCGGGGCCGCGTCGGGATCGGCGTCGGCGTGCCGTGATCGGCGGGAACCGGTGTCCTTCTGTGCGGGCGGTTCGGCAGCCGGATAGCGCTCCCACGGGGCGCGACCTCCGGGCCGGGGCGTACGCCCGCGCCGATCGTCACCCACCAGCGAACCTCACTTCTCTATCTGCCGCATACGCGTCATCGTTCGGCTGCTCGGTCGAACCGGAGCCGAACGATGTCCGCAATGATAACGATTCCGCCACGAGTAGCCACTCCAGTGCACAACAGATTCGCACGGAATCCGGTTGCGACGCGCTGACCAGCGCCGAAGCTTTACCCTCCGCTGTGCATCACATCGGCGGCGGTGGGCACGGTGTCGTCCTCGGGGTCGTCGAGCCACCCGTCGGGCAGCACGACCTTGGTCTGCGGCGAGCCCTGGCGACCGCGCGGGCCGAGGGCGTCGGTGGGGAAGGGCACGTCCGGATCGAGCTGTGCGACGAGGTCCTCGATCTGGCTCAGGGCCGACACGGTGGCGAAGCTGCGGCGCAGCTGCGAGCCGACCGGGAAGCCCATCAGGTACCAGGCCATGTGCTTGCGGATATCGCGCATCGCCTTGTCCTCGCCGTCGTGCTCGGCGAGCAGGGTGGCGTGGCGGATCAGGATCTCGCCGACGCGGCCCAGCGTCGGGCCCTCGGGGACGGGTTCGCCGCGCAGGGCGGCGCTGAGCTCGGCGAACAGCCACGGCCTGCCGAGGCAACCGCGGCCGACGACCACACCGTCGCATCCGGTCTCGTTCATCATGCGCAGCGCGTCGTCGGCGGTGAAGATGTCGCCGTTGCCGAGCACGGGAATGGTGGTGACGGCTTCCTTGAGCCGGGCGATGGCCGACCAGTCGGCCGTGCCGGAGTACAGCTGCGATGCGGTGCGCGCGTGCAGGGCGACGGCGGCGGCACCCTCGGCCTCGGCGATGCGGCCGGTGTCGAGGTAGGTGTGGTGCTCGTCGTCGATGCCGATGCGGAACTTGAACGTCACCGGCACGCCCGCCGGTTCGGCGGCCTTCACCATCTCCTTGACGATGTTGGCGAACAGCCTGCGCTTGTAGGGCAGCGCGGAACCGCCGCCGAGCCGGGTGACCTTGCGGACCGGGCAGCCGAGGTTCAGGTCGATGTGGTCGGCCCAGCCCTCACCGACGACGATGCGGACGGCCTCGCCGAGCGTCTTCGGGTCGACACCGTAGAGCTGCACCGAGCGCGGATGCTCGTCGGCGTCGAACGACATCATGTGCAGCGTCTTCTCGTTGCGCTCGACCACCGCGCGGGCGGTGATCATCTCGCACACGTAGATGGCGGTCTTGCTGCCGAATTCGCGGCACAGCTTGCGGAAGGCCAGGTTGGTGATGCCCGCCATGGGTGCGAGCACGACGGGCGGATCGACCGGGTAGGGCCCGATCCGCAGCGTGGTCGGTGCCTGGGGCATCGTGATAGTCACGTCTGCCATTCTCGCATCCGCCCGGATGTGATCGATCTCGCGTACCGGCGACTTCGGCCGGGTCACGGCCCGATCGGGACGCACGCGACAGCATTTATGTGGTACTCGACGTTCGGGATATGTCCGTCGGCTCAGTAGCCTGAGCTTGCCGCTGCCGGCGGCGCGCTGTCCCCACATCATCGGAGAAGACCCCCATGGCCGAAGACGCCACGACCACCACCCCCGCCGCGCCCGGTAAGGCGACCGTGGCGATCAGTGTCTCGTCGCTGGTCGGCGGTGCCGCCATCGCCGTGCTCGCCGTCGCCGCCGTCGTGCTCGGCATGCTGTACGGCTCGGCGCGCTCGGATGTCTCGAATCTGCGTGCCGAGGCCGCCGACGACGCGAAGGCCGAACAGATCGCCCTCGACTACTCCGTCGGCTCGGCGACGCTGAACTACCAGGACGTCGACGCCTGGGTGGCCAAGCTCAAGGCGGGCACGTCCACCGAGCTCGCGGGCAAGTTCGACGTCACCGGCGACAAACTCGAGGACATCGTCGTCCCGCTGCGCTGGGCCTCCACCGCCACCCCGATCACCGCGAAGGTACTCGAGCGCGAGGGCCAGGTGTACAAGGTCGCCGCGTTCGTCGACGTGAGCACCACCAACGCGCAGAACCCCGACGGCCTGCGCAACACCGTCACCTACAACATCACCGTCGATGCCGGGCAGGACTGGAAGATCACCGATGTCGGCAGCGCCGACGGTGCCCTGCCGATGAAGTAACCGGCTGTACGAAAAAGCGCCGCCCACCGGAATTCCGGTGGGCGGCGCTTTTTCGTGAGCTCTAGACGCTGGCCATCTCGCGCTTCTTGGCTTCGCGAGCGAGCATGCGGTCGCGCTGCTCCTCGAACTTGACGACGTCCTGGCTCAGCTTCTCCAGGAAGTCGCCGAGGCGCTCGCGGGTGGCCTCGCCGCGGGCGGTGAAGTCGGTGCGCTCGAAGATGTTCCACTTCTTGAGCACCGGCTGCACGACCTCTTCGAGGTGCTGACGCAGGTCGTAGATGCCGTGCTTGGCCATCAGCACACCGTTGCGCCGGAAGTTGGGCATCCCGGCGCCGGGCATCTGAAAGTTCTCCACGATCAGCGAGATCGCCTCGATCGCCTGGTCGGGCGACAGGTCGAGCGCCGCGCCGCAGAGGTTGCGGTAGAAGATCATGTGCAGGTTCTCGTCGGCGGCGACGCGCTGCAGCATGCGGTCCGCGATCGGGTCGTCGCACACCTTGCCGGTGTTGCGGTGACTCACGCGGGTGGCCAGTTCCTGGAAGGTCACGTAGGCGACCGAGTGCAGGAAGCCGGCGTCCACCTCGGTGGGGGAGGCGAACCCGTTGGTCATGTGGATCATGCGGGCGTTCTCGAGCGCCACCGGATCCACGCCACGGGTGACCACCAGGTAGTCACGCATCACGATGCCGTGGCGGTTCTCCTCGGCGGTCCAGCGACCGACCCAGGTGCCCCAGGCGCCGTCCTGGGAGAAGTTCTCGGCGATCTCACGGTGGTAGGACGGCAGGTTGTCCTCGGTGAGCAGGTTGGTGATCATGGCGGCCTTGGCCACCTCACTGAGCTTGGACTGCTCAGGATCCCAGTCGATGCCGCCCATGGCGGCGAAGTTGCGGCCCTCGTCCCACGGGACGTAGTCGTGCGGATGCCATTCCTTGGCCAGCGACAGGTGCCGGTTGACGTTTTCCTCGGCAACCGGCTCCAACTCCGTGAGCAGTTCGAGTTGAGTCAGATCCCTTGCCATGTAAAAACCCTTCGCTGTCGTGCTTGCGGTCGAACGTCGCGATGCGGCCATACCTTACGGCACCGTAGGTGTGATGCGAAACGCAACTGAGCGTAAAGCCGATGAAGTTGAACAACGCCACAACATCGGCAGCTGCCGGTAGGACGTACTGACGAGTCTAGGTCTTCGGTCCGCAGCGTAGGGACTATCGCTGTAGTGGCGGCGGCGTTAGCGCCCACCGGGTGAACTCTCGGTGTCGCGGCGCGGGAAGTGCTGTCGGCGAGGTCGTTCGCCTGTTCAGGGCCCATGACGGCCGGCTCTTCCGGCGCGGCCGGGAAGTGCCACGTGACAGTGGTCACGGTGAAGTGATGGTGCCCCCTGTAGGACTCGAACCTACGACCTAGTGATTAAAAGTCACCAGCTCTACCAACTGAGCTAAAGGGGCGCGCAGCGGAGTCTAACCGACACCGCGCCGCGACGCCGAATAGTGTCCCCGATCAGCCGGGCGTCCGAGGCGCGGGCCCGGTCGGCCCCGGTAACGGCGGCGCACCCCGGCGCGATGCCCGGCTGACGGGCTGGAGCACATCGACGTTCCCACTTCCCGTCGCGACGTGTCATCGAATAGTGTTGTGGGTCAACAGCTTTCGATCAACAGGAGTGTGTGGGTGATGCCGGGGTCCGCGAGTGCGCCGCAGGGGGGCGCTGGACAGGCCAACAATGCTGTGCGAGTGCGGTTTTCGCATTCGATGCCACGGCTCACGGTTGCGCCCGGTTTGCCTGTCCGGAAAAACGGACCGGGTGTCCCATTCGCATGTTGCCGTTCGGGGAATGCGGGTACGGTGATTACCTGGTGAATTTCGAAACAATCACCGGGGCCGCACTTTCCGGCGCCCGGTGGTGGGTGCGGTGTCGCGGAATTCATCGGGGGTTCGATGTGCCGGGGTGAACGCGAAGGCGCGCGAACTCCTCGCAAAGGGGCAGTCGCTACCGCAGGAGGAGGCGGTTCTCACAGGTATTGAGCCCGAGTGTGCACCCCCTGTGGCGCACCCGGGCCGGCGAACTATACCAGCCGGAGGGGTACCGGCATTCGGCGAGTTTACATACCAAAAGTATGAAAAATAACCACAATTCGCGCCGCGGGTCTGTCATTGATCGGCGGCGACGAGAAGGTTCGGAGGCGTTTCGAGCATGGCACGGCAGCAAGAGCGGGCGCGCCGCACACGCGCCGCGATAATCAAGTCCGCGGCCGTCGAGTTCGGGAAGAGCGGGTATGCCGCGGCATCGCTCAACCGCATTCTGGAAGGTTCGCGCGCGACAAAAGGCGCGATGTACTTCCACTTCGACTCCAAGGAAGACCTCGCACGCGCGGTGCTCGACACCGCGGTCGAGCGGTACCGGCTGTGCGCGGAGCGCTGGCTGGCCCGCACCGACCTCGGTCCGCTCGACGTGCTGCACGGCATGGTCGACGAGGTCGCGTTGCGGCTCGAGCACGACACCATCGTGCAGGCCGAGTACCGCCTGGTGATCGAACCCGACTTCCATCGCGACGCGGGCAACGGCGGTGGCCGCATCCTCGGCCGGGCCACCCGGGTGCTCGCGGTGCGCGCCATCGACGACGGTCAGCTGCGCGCCGACGCCGACCCCGACCGGTTCACCAGAACCCTCGCCGCGGCGCTGGCGGGTCAGCGGTATCTCGTCGACCCGATCAGCACCGGTTCGGCCGCCGATCTGCGTGCCCGCTTCGCCGAGGTGCTCGAGGTGATCGTCGAGGCCATGGCGACGCCGCTGTGGATACAGCACTTCCGTACCGACGGCTGGCGTGCCCAAGCCCGTCTCGACGACCTCGGTTTGGGCGCCTGACCAGGCGATTTGGAAGAGCGCACCGAGGTGTCATAAGCTATGCGAGCTCCCAACGGAAACGTTGAAGCCGCCCCGGAGAGATTCGGAACGAGCCCCCTTCGTCTAGCGGCCTAGGACGCCGCCCTTTCAAGGCGGTAGCGCGGGTTCGAATCCCGTAGGGGGTACAGTCTTCGGACTGTAGTGTAGGAAAAGCAAGGCCCTGTGGCGCAGTTGGTTAGCGCGCCGCCCTGTCACGGCGGAGGTCGCGGGTTCGAGTCCCGTCAGGGTCGCAAGTAAGCGCCGAAGCAATCCGGCGCTTCGCGTATGGCATTCCGTACGGGTGCCTGCGGCCAGGTAGCTCAGTTGGTACGAGCGTCCGCCTGAAAAGCGGAAGGTCGCCGGTTCGATCCCGGCCCTGGCCACAAAAGATCCCCTCACCAGAGCATCTGGTCGAGGGGATTTTCGCGTTCAGGGGTGGAAGACGAGGCGGCCCACCGTAGTGCCGTCGCCGAGCCGGCCGAGGCCCTCGGGCACGTCGCTCAGCGACAGGCGTTCACTGATCAGCGGCTTCACCTGGCCCTCGGCGGCGAGCCGGGTCAGTTCGTCGTGGCAGTCGCGGATCGCCTGCGGGTTGTATTGCTTGTAAAGACCCCAGTGCAGGCCGATGATCGAATAGTTCTTGATCAGGGCGTGGTTGAGAGCCGGTTGGGGGATGGTGCCGCCGGCGAAGCCGATCACCAGGATGCGGCCCTCGAAGGCGATGCATTTGGTCGACTTGGCGTAGGCGTCCCCGCCGACCGGGTCGTAGACGACGTCGGCGCCGCGCCCGCCGGTGAACTCCTTGACGATCGGCACGAAGTCCGAGGTGTGCCGGTCGATGACGAGATCGGCGCCCAGTTCGCGGCAGTATTCGGCCTTGTCCGGCCCGCCGACCACACCGATCACGGTGGCACCGGCGGCCTTTCCGAGCTGCACGGCGGTGCTGCCGACGCCACCGGCCGCGGCGTGTACGAGCAGGGTTTCCCCGGTTCGCAATTGTGTGCGCCGATGCAGGGCGAACCAGCTCGTCTGGTAGCCGATGCACAGGGCGGACGCTTCGGCGTCGTCGAGTGACTCGGGGGCGGGGAAGGCGTTGGCCGCGTCGAGCACCGCCATCTCGGCGAAGGCGCCGCCGGGCAGGTCGGTGGTGCCGACGATCCGGTCACCGACCGCGAACCCGGTGACGCCGTCACCGACCGCGACCACCGAACCACACAGTTCCACACCGGGGGTGAACGGCAGCGGCGGCTTCACCTGGTACTGCCCACGGCACAGCAGCACGTCGGGGAAGTTGGCCGGTGCGGCGAGCACCCGCACCAGCAGTTGTCCCGGACCGGCGACGGGGTCGTCGATCTCGTTGAACCGCAACACCTCTCGTGGTTCACCGAGTTGGTCTACCTGCCAAGCCTTCATGGGCTGTCTCCTTGCAGTAAATGAGCGCTTGCTTAGCTTGGCGTGCCGACGTTGTCGTGTCAATCACAGATCGCCTCGGTGGCCGAGTCTGTCGGTGCGTGCCGAGACGGTGGCGATCGACGAACACCACCTGCGCGTTTCCGGAAACGGCATCGATCGGGGTACAGTCGCCCCGCGAGAAAGCAGCAAGGCCCTGTGGCGCAGTTGGTTAGCGCGCCGCCCTGTCACGGCGGAGGTCGCGGGTTCGAGTCCCGTCAGGGTCGCACGAGAAATCCCCCGTACCGGTCGGTGCGGGGGATTTTCGCGTCAGCGGCGGTGGTCGATGCTGGTGATGCGGTAGCGGCCGGTCGAGATCTCGGTGGTCTTGATGGTCTGGTGCACCTTCTCGATGGCGGTGTCGCCGGGCCACTGCTGATGGATCGTGACGTGCCAGATGGATGTATCGGTGGAATCGCCACGGGTGATGTGGGTGCAGTACTTGATGTCCGGTGGCAGGGTGGCGATGCCCGCGGCGAGAGCGGCCTCGTCGCCGACATGGGCGTTGTCGGTGACGAAGGACCTGGCCTTGACGGCGTCGCGGTCGACGTAATAGCTGTACTCGAAACCGAGGATGGCGCCCTGGGGTGAGCTCGCGTCGCCGCGTTCGGCGCTCACCGTGATGGAGGTGGTGCGGAACTCCTCACAGCCGGGAAGCGCGTGCGCGGGCAACGGTGGCGTGGTGCTCGAGGTGGGAGCTGTGATGTTCGACAGCCCGGCTTGCCTTGTGTCCGAGGCGGATCGGTCGCCCGGGCCGAGGAAGATGGTGGCGGCCACGCCGAGCAGCACGACGAACAGCAGTGCGCCGACCACGCCCTTGATCGCGGCGGCGGCCTTCGTGCGGCCGTGGCCGTCGTCGTAGCGTTCGTCGTTGTAGTTCTTGCGTGGCCTGCGTGCGATGGGGCCGCCGCCGCCGAAATCCTTGAGCTTGGGCAACACCGGCATCTCCACGTGGTCACCGCTCTGCTCGGTGGCGGTCGTCGTGGCCCAGTCGTTCCAATCCACATCGTCGTGGCGGACCGGTTCGACGGGGATGTCGGCGTCGGTCCAGTCGTTCCAGTCGCCGGTGAACCCGTCGTCGTCCTCGTCGGGGTGGCGGTAGACGGGTTCGGGCAGCAGCGGCGGCGCCGGGGCGTCGGTGAACGGTTCCGGTTCCGGCGGCGGCCACATCTCCGGGTTGGTCCCGATGGTCTGCGGCTCGGCCTCGCGCCGCCGCCTGCGCCGTCGTTTGCCCTGCGGACGACGGCGCCCGGTGGCGTCCGGCGACGAGAAATAGGCACCGAACGGGTTGTCCATGCGCGCGGCCTAGGCGTTCGCCGGGACAACTCCGGGTTGCCCGTGTTTGGGGGCGTTCGACGGTCGTTCGCTCTCCTGATCCTGTTGCGGGCGCGCGGCGGGTGGAATCACCCCGCCCTGCATCGGCTGCTGCTGCGCGGGTGCCTGCTGGAACGGAGCCTGCTGTGGCGCTTCGGGTTTGGGTGTCGGATTGGTCGGCGCGGGGGCGGGGGTATCCGGCTTCGGTGCCGCACCTCCGGAGTTCGCACCACCCGAGTTCGCGCCGCCGGAGTTCGCGCCGCCCGAACCACCCGGGTTCGCACCTCCGGATCCACCGGAGTTGCCGCCGAGACCGCCGAACAACGTGTTCGAATTACCGTTGTTACCAGCACCATTGGTTCCGGGCGTGGTCGTCGCGGGCGCGGTGTTGGCCGGTGTGTCGGCCGTACCGTCCACCCCGGCCGCCAGGGTGTCGATGCCGGTTGTCGCCAGCTCGGCGCCCTTGTCGATGCCGTGCATGGCGACTTCGGCGATCTTGTCGATGAGGTGCGTGCCGAAGGTGACACCGGCATCGATGGCCGCCGTACCGAGGCTCACACCGCCGTCGATCAGCGCCTCCTGCAACGCGATCTGCGCCGCGACCGCGGGGTCGGTGCTCTTCTCGTCGTTCCAGGTGGAGGTGTCGGTGCCGCCGGTGCCGAGCACGTACACGCCCGGCGCGACCTCGGTCGCCCCCGGCGGAACCGTCACCCCGTTGGTCCCGCCGAGATCGCTGGTGAGCCCCTGGGTGTCGCGGGTGTGCTGGTCCATCTCGGTGCTGGCCGCACCGACCACTCCGACGGCCTCCTGGATCGCCTCCTCGGCGAGCTCGACGATGGCGTCGAGATTGTTGCTGTTCACGGCGGGTGCGGCGGACTTGGCCTTGCGCCGGAACTCCGCGATGATCGCGTCCACCTTGGCGGCCGCGTTCGCCTGCGTCGTATGCGCCTGGCCGAGCAGGGTACTGAGCCGCTCACCCCGGTCGGCCGCGGCCGACACCTCGGTGGCGGTCCGGCGCAGCGCCGGAGTCGCGGGTGCGGCGGTGTCGGTGGACTCGAGCGCGTAGAGGCCGAGCCGGTGCGGGTCCTCGGTAGCCGTGGTCGCGGCCGAGGCGGAGGTGAGGGCGGAGACGACGGCGGGATCGGGGTCGGCGGAGGTGTTGGTGCCCAGCGCCTTTCGTAATTCCAGCAGCGGCACCTCGAGCAGCGCGATCACCGGTTCGATCTTGGCCTCGGCCTCTTCGGGGGTGATGGTGCTCAGGGTGTTCTCGGTGACGAGCGATTTCGTGCGCATCAGGCCACCTCGTTCTCGACCGCGCGCAGGCCGGCGGCCACATCCGTGTCGACGCCGGTGACGTCGTCGCCGAACCGGGTCAGGATGTCCTGATAGGCGCTGACGAGATTCCCGGCCGTGCTGAGCGTGGAGGCGTGCGCGCCCGCCGCCTGGGTCCACGCGGCGGCGAATTCGCGGCCGAGCACGCCCAATCCGGAAAGATCGACCCCCGCCGCGGTGGTCGTCTGGGTGGCCGCGGTGCCAAGTAGTTCGGAAACCCGAGCTGCCGCACGCTGATAAGCGTCGAGCGCTGACGGGTCGAATGACATTTCTGCCACGATGTCTGCCCCTTCACGATCGCGGATCCCGGCGCTGCCGGCACTGAAAAGCGTAACCACCTGGGGCCGTTCGTGGGGGCGTCCGAAACTCTTGGCCACCTGGTTCTCGAGAATCCCCTGGTCGGCGCCGAGCTGACCGACCGGTAGGGTCGGCCGCGATGGCTGTCCTCCTGCTCACGCTGCTCGGGTTCGCCCTGCTGGACGCGCTCGACGTGTTGCTGGTGGCGATCACCACCGCCGTGGTCGCCGACAGCAGGCTGGCCAGGCGTTCGCCCCTGGTCGGTGTGCTGAGCTTCCTCGGCGGTGTCTTCGCGGTGTCGGTGCTGTTCGGCGTCGCGACGGTGCTCGGTATCGACTTCCTCGTCCGCCTGCTCGACTTCGACCTCACCCCCACCCTGCGCTACTGGGGTGAGCTGGTGATCGGGCTCGTCCTGATCGCGGTGGCGGCGATTCCGGTCGACGCGGGCGCGGCGCCGGGCGGCCGGTGGGTCCAGCCGGTGCGCAAGTACCCGTGGCTGATGGGGGTGATCGGTTTCACCCTCGGTCTAGCGAAGGTGCCGACCTCGGTGCCGTATCTGGCGGCGCTCGCCCTGATTTCCGCGCAGCGTCCGCTGCCCGCGAGCTGGCCGGTGCTGGTGGCGGCCTACTGCCTCGTGGCGCTGGTGCTGCCGCTGGTCGTGCTCGCGCTGGCGCTGCGCAGAACCCCGGGGGCACGGCGGATGTACCGGATGCTCGTGCGTGGCGTGACCCGGTTCGGGCCGCCCGTCGTCCGTGTCCTTTTCGTCGTGTTCGGTGTCGTGCTCGTCGTCGACGCGCTGGTCCACGCCGGGCAGCTGTGGTGAGGGCCCCGGGCGGCCGCTCAGGAACACGTCAGGTCTATCGAGTACGGTCATAACGAATCGATGACGTGCCTCGGCGCCCGCACCCTGGGCCGCCGGGCGTTACCAGGTGAGCAGGGAGGGCGACCCTTGAGGGTTACCGTTGTTGTGCCGACCTACAACGAGCGGGAAAATCTGCCGGTGGCGGTGGAGCGGCTGACGGCGCTGCCGGTGCCCGATCTGCATGTGCTGGTGGTGGACGACAACTCACCGGACGGCACGGGCGAGGTGGCCGACAAACTGGCCGCAGAGCTGCCGAACGTGGTGAGCGTGCTGCACCGCACCGAGAAGGACGGCCTCGGCCGCGCCTACATCGCGGGCATCACCCAGGCCCTGGCCGACGGCGCCGACGTGGTGATCCAGATGGACGCCGACCTCTCGCATCCGGCCGAGGTGATCCCGGCCATGCTCGAGAAGCTGACCTCCGAGGACGTCGGCGTGGTGCTCGGCTCCCGCTACGTCCCCGGCGGCTCCACCGCCGAGGAGTGGAAGTGGTACCGCAAGGCCCTCTCGGCCTGGGCCAACTTCTACGTGAACCTGATTCTGCGCTTGGGCGTCAAGGACGCGACCGCCGGTTTCAAGGCGTGGAAGGCCGACACTCTGCGCGCCATCGACGTGGCCTCCATCCGCAGCAACGGTTACTCGTTCCAGGTGGAGATGAACTACCGCGCCATCAAGCGTGGCTACACCATCGCCGAGGTGCCGATCCGTTTCGAGGAGCGCACGGTCGGCGCGTCGAAGATGAGCCTGAAGGTGCAGCTGGAATCGGCACTCATGCCGTGGAAGCTCCTGTTCGGCCGTTCTGTCTAGACCACACGCGAAAAGGCCCGGCCGGGAACGTTCCCGGCCGGGCCTTTTCGCTGTGTGTCACTGCTCGGCGATGTGGCGGCGCACGCCTTCCAGCGCGATCACCATGGCAGGCACAAGCACCACGTGCATCAGCGACAGGGCGATGGTGGAGGCGGTGTCGAAGCCGGCGGTCAAGGTCATGCCGATGGTCGCGATCGACAGCACCGAGCCGACGACGGCGGCGACTCGCAGCACCCCGGTCCACTTGTAGGAGATCAGCACCGCGGCGGTCAGTCCGATCAGCAGCGGAACCACCGACATCAGGATCACCCCGCCAGGAGCGACGTCGGCGACCTTGCCGTCGGTGGTCGTGGTGAACGAACCGCCCGCTGCCTCGCCGATTCCCCAGATGATCAGATTCGCGATCAGGGCGGCGGCGACGGCGCCGAGCACGGCGACGGGCCGGTTCAGGGCAGGCAGGGTGCGGGTGGTGGTTGCGGTGGCGGCTGCGGTGGTCATGATGTTCTCCCTCATTCGGTGGTGACACAATCTTCAAACCTGAAGAATGGTTTAGGTCAAGGGCGGGCGGCGACATCCGCCTGAGACCCTGGTCACATTCCGGGAGGGTGAGCTGTCAGGCGCTCGGCCAGTTCAGCAAGGTGTGTTCGTAGAGCCTGCGGACTTCTTCGATCTCCTCGTCCATCGCGGCGGGATTCCACGTCGACACATCGATCGGCGGCAGAATCGCCACGTCGACGACACCGCTTCGGGCGATGGGCGAGTCGCGCCAGGCGATGTCACCGGCATTGCGGATGACGATCGGGATCACCGGGACGCCCGCCTGCTTGGCGATGTGGAAGGCGCCCTTCTTGAACGGGCCGAGCCCGCGGGTGTACGAGCGCGTGCCCTCCGGGGCGACGGCGATCGACAGACCTTCGCGCAGCGTCGAAACGACCGGTGCCAGCGCCGCTTTGGCGCGTTCGGTGTCGGAACGGTCGATGAAGGTGACGCCGACGAAGCGCATGAGCGGCCCGAAGAGGGGATGCGACCGCAGTTCCTTCTTGCCGATGCCGGTGACGCCACCGTCGAGCACCTTGGGAACGATGATGACGTCGAACTGGCTCTGGTGGTTGAACAGGAACACGGCGGGCCGTGGGGCACGGGCGTTTTCGGCTCCGACCACGCGCAGCTCGACGCCGAGGGTGCGCAGGGTCGCGGTGGTCCCGTCGTGCATGAGGGCGTCGGCCATGGCCTGGCGATCGCGGGTGTAGGACTTGCGGATCACGCCGGTCATGGCACCGGCCACGAGGGCGACGAAGGCGAGGACGGTGCGGGCGTAGTCGATCGCGCTCGGCGCTGTGCGCGGCTGGAACGCGCACGGGTCGACCGACCGGATGCCCGCCGATTCGAGCAAGGCGGGGGTGTCGGCGTAGACGTAGCCGATCTCGCAGTCGCGCGCCGCGGCGAATTCGCCCACCGCTTCGGCTTTCTCGGTCCCCCACAGTGGCGGTCCGTCGAGCTGACCGGTGAGAATTCCGTTGTCGGTGGCGAACTTCGTGCACAGCACGTTGTCGATGCCGAGGAGTTCGGCGAAGGGGCCCACCTGGTACGCCGGCAATTCGCTGACCAAAAGCACTGTGTGCCCGGCGGATCGGTGTTCGCGGACCAGCTGCCAGGCTTCGGGGAAGATCCGGCCGTGCATCTCCTTGCGGAAAATGCCGCGACCCAATTTCTCGAGTTCCGCTTCCGGCACACCGGCCCACGCCCGTTCGGCTTCGCGTAGGAAACGCTGATGGTCCCGTCGGAAGCCGGTCAGCATCGCGTTCCGCCGATCGTCGCCGCGTCGGCGACGCTTGCCGGGCAATCGCTTTCGGGGTAATGCGTCGACTACAGCTCGGGCGTCGAAGACGGCGAGCACCCGATCGCCCTGTGGACCGGTTCTGATGGCGGTGACCGCGTCGTCGATGCCGCTCACAGTGAGTTCCGATTCGACGGGTCGAGCGAGGCGGCCCGAGCGATCCGTTCGCCGAGATCACGTAATTGCTGCGCGAATTCGGTGCGACGCGCGATCAGGTCGTCCTCACCACCGGGCTCCGCCGGGGCGATCAAGTTGTGGTTGTCCGCCAATTTCCATGCGCTGGTGAACAATTCCGTCGATACCGATTCGGGACTGTGCAGCCGCTGCTGCAACAGCATCTGCTTGCCGACGGCGACGCATTCGTCGATGAATTCCTTGCGGTCGATCACGGCGTCGGCCGGGCGGGCGACGAGCCGTTCGGCCACCACGAGTTGCGCGTCGAAGAACGAGCGAAGGACACGGTGCGCCATGACGAAGCCGGACTCGGTGAGCGCGCTGAGGAACTGCTGGTCGAGGCGGTCGTCGGGGGTGTTCTCGTCCCACTCGGGGACGATCACACGCACCTCTTCGATGATCTGGTCGGCGAATTCCTCTCGTTCGGGGAAGAAGAATTCGAATTTGAGCAGGTCACGCAGCGCGAAGGCGGCCCGCCATGCCGCCCGGAGCGGGTCGTCGCCCGGCTGTTCGACGGCGGTGAGCGCGGCCAGCTCGAGAATGGCCCGGTTCACGAACCAGTGCACCGCGCTGTTGCGGTAGAACGCCGCCTCGAGGTGGGCGCCGGGTTCGATGGAGTACACCGGTTCCAGCCCGCCGCGATACACGGTGACCACCCCGGCCAGCGCCAGCTGTTCGAGGACGACCTGCAGGCCTTGCTCGTCGCGCAGCTTGGACAGCTCACCCGCGGGCAGGCCGCGCCGATCGATATAGCCGAGGACCGGGTCGAGCACGGTGCGCACCTGGCCCAGTGTCAGCGCGCGTTCGTGCACGCCGAGCAGCGCGAGGGTGACCAGGGCGTTGACGGTGATCGGGGTGACCGCGTTGATCCGCACCGCCACGTCGAAGGCCAAGCGCTGCACGGCTTTGCGTTCGGTCTCACCCAGCGCGGATTCGTCGGGCACCTTGGTGGCCCCGGTCGCGGTGTCGTGCAGCGGGATGGTCTTGGGACGCTCACCGAGTGGGTCGCCGTGGGTTTCCAGCCGTTCGCGCGCCGAAATCGCCTCGCCGAAGCGCACATACACGCGACCGGCCGAATGCTGCTGACTGCGAACATATCTGGCGAGCCAGGCGATACCTTCCGGCTTCTTCTTGCCGCCTGCCTGCTCGCTGGCGATGGCGCCGAGCTCGTTGAGCCGCTCGTAGGTGATCGACACCGGCACCAGCATCACGTCCTCGACGCGACCCGAACGCACCGCCGCCGCAAGGTAATTGAGCAAGCCGTACCTGGGTGGGCGCAGCTTGCCGGTCCTGGTCCGGCCGCCCTCGAAGTACCACTCCATATTGAACCGCTTGGACAGCAGATAGGCGAAGTACTCCTCGACCACCGCCTTGTACACCTCGTCGTCGCCGAAGCTGCGCCGGATGAACACGGTGCCGGTGCGCCGAGCGATCGGGCCCATCGGCCAGAAGTTCAGGTTCGCCCCGCCGATCACGTGGTTGGGTGGGAAGTCGTTGCGGGCCAGCACGTCGCCGAGGACGAAGGCGTCCACATACGAGCGGTGCGAGGGCAGGAAGACCAGTGGGTACTTGCGGTTGAGCGAGCGCAGGGCGTCCAGGCCGCCGAGGTCGGTGTCGACCTTCCAGGTCGAGGCGTGCACCGGGCGCATGGCCTGGGTGAAAAGATCCGACACCAGCCTGCTCTGCGCGGCCACCAGCTCGCGCAGGGCCTTCTCCGCGCTGCGGTGGACGTGGGCGGGATCGGAGCCGAACTCGTCGGCGATGTAGTCGAGCTTGCGCTGGAATTCCGGTGAGTCGAGGATTTCCTCGGCCACCAGCTGCGGCACCTTGTAGCGGTCGCCGATGACGGTGCGTTCCGCGCGTTCGAGCGCGACGACCGCCGCGCGCAGCACCGAGCGGGCGAAGGCGTCGGGCGAGCCCGACCGCAGCAGCGCGGCGGCCTCCGGATAGTTGGTGCGCAGCTCGCTCAGCCGCGCCGGCGCGCCGACCAGCACCTGGTGGCGGTCGGGATGGGTGCGCAGCAGGCGGCGCTGCACCAGGCGGTTCGGCTTGCGCGGGTTGGTGAGCATGGCCAGGTCGGCGAAGGTCACCCGGCGCACACCGTCGCGCTCCGGCGGCAGCCACAGCACCCGGACCGGGACGACCAGCGGGTCGTCGCGCCGGTTCACCAGGCGTTTGATCAGGGCTTTGGCATCGAGATCCACCTGCGTGACGGGTGCGTCGGAGTCGATCTCGCCCGCCAGCCCGCCCTCGGCGATCCAGGCGCCGATCACCTCGCGCTCCACACCGGAGGCCGCGTCGACCAGGGCGACTACCGAGTCCGCCTGCGGAGTCGCGCGCGTGGGCCGCCCATCGTTGTCGATCATCTCTCCATTGAAGCCGCAGATTCGCCGTAGCGCACCGAACTTCGCCGACAGCGCCTTCGCGGGTGACAATGAGTGGGCAAGGTTACCCCGCACACGGGTAGCAAAACCTAAAGGTAATGCTAACCTAACCAAGCTAAATTAGGTCAGCTTTACCTTGGAGGATCGTTGTCGTCGACGGAGCAGCCCACACGGGTGGAATATGTGACCGATCCGGCGGCAGCGATGTCGTGGTTGGCCTCGGCCGATCGGTTCGGCGAGTACGTGATGTACGAACAACCCGGTGCCTGGGTGTTTGCCGCCGACCCACTCGGCGGCGTCGAACTCGATGCCAACGAACTGCGCACCACCTGGGGTGAGCAGACCACCGCCCGCGCGTGGACCGGCAGACCCGCCGCCGCCGTCGACGCCGCCCTGGCGAGCCTGCCCCTGGACGGCCGCAACGCCTACGGCTGGATCGGGTTCGAATTCTGCGCCTATTCCCTCGGCGCCACCCGCTATCTCAACCCGCTGACCTCGCTGGCCCACCTGATGATCCCCCGCATCGAAGTGCGCATCGACGCCGACGGTGTGCGGATCAGCGGCGCCACCCCCGCCGAAATGTGCGATATCCACGACCTCATCGCGGCCTCGCAGGGCGCCGAGCTGCCGTCGGCGCATCCGGTCGACGTGCGACCCGATGTCACCGGATACCAGGACCGGGTGGCCACCGCCGTCGAGGAAATCCGTTCCGGCAGCTACCAAAAGGTGATCCTGTCGCGCAAGGTAGCGCTGCCCTTCGCTGTCGACGTCCCTGCCACCTACCGCCTCGGCCGCGCCAACAACACCCCCGCCCGCTCCTTCCTGCTGCGCCTGGGCGGTCTGGAAGCGGCCGGATTCAGCCCCGAGCTGGTGGCCTCCGTCGACGACGACCGAGTGGTCACGACCGAACCACTAGCCGGTACCCGCGCCTTCGGCCTCGGCCCCGAAGCGGACAGCGCGGCCCGAGTCGATCTGCTGGCCGATCCGAAAGAAATTGTCGAACACGCCATTTCGGTACAGACTTCGTTCGCCGAGATCGCCGAGGTAGCGGTTCCCGGTACCACGGCGGTCTCGGACTTCATGGCCGTGCGCGAACGCGGCAGCGTGCAACATCTCGCGTCGACAGTCCGCGGCGAACTCGCTCCCGAACGCACCGCCTGGGACGCGCTGGAAGTGCTGTTCCCGTCCGTCACCGCCTCCGGAATCCCGAAACAGGCAGGCGTCGACTCCGTCTTCCGCAACGACCACGACGAGCGCGGGCTGTATTCCGGCGCTGTCGTGTGTGTTTCACCAACCGGCGCACTCGAGGCGACACTGGTCCTGCGAGCGATCTACCAAACCGGCGAAGGGGCGTGGTTACGTGCCGGGGCGGGAATCGTCGGCCAGTCCCGCCCGGAACGAGAGTTCGAGGAGACCTGCGAAAAGTTGGGAAGCGTCGCACCCTACGTCGTGAAGGCGTGAAGTAAGAGTTGCACCGCGTGGACTGCGAGTGCGGTAGGTGCCAGACCCGAGTGATCCACGCCCCCAACCGCATTCCACCCAGTCCGCCATGACAGCATTCCCAGCCCCGCACGACCCGACCTCGAGGAGGGTCCGCCGCGAAGCGGCGTAGCGGCCCGGCCGCGCGAACAGCGCTCGAAGCGCACGCGCGAAGCGCAAGTCTCGAGCGCTG
>NZ_JBFAJZ010000027.1:0-3409 GCF_040655475.1 Nocardia sp. NPDC050413
CGGTCCCATTCCGAACCCGGAAGCTAAGGCCACCTGCGCCGATGGTACTGCACTCGACAGGGTGTGGGAGAGTAGGACACCGCCGGACAATCATTGCGATAGGGGACCCTTATTTGGGTCCCCTATCGGCGTTTGTGGGGCAGAAATGTCCCCGGCACGCCAGGTGGACGATGCCCCGTTGTCCGCCCGTGGTTGAATTCTTTGCAGGCGGGGCCATGACAACTCTCCCCGGAGGCCGGGGAACCTAGAAAGGGATCGCCGTGTCGGAACACAACGACGGACGGAAGTCTTTCCGCCGGGACGGAGACGCCCGCGGTTTCGGCCGGCGCGGCGAACCGACCGACCGCCCCCGTGGCGGTCAGGGCGACAATCGTGGCTCGGCCGGTGGCTCCGGCCGCGGCGGCTACAACCGTGACGATCGCGGAGGTTCCGGCGACCGAGGCGGCTCGGACCGCGGTGGCTACCAGCGTCGCGATGACAGCGGCAAGGGCGGCTACCCTCGACGCGACGACGCCGCACGCGGTGGTTCCGGTGATCGCGGTGGCTTCCGCCGCCGCGACGAATCCGACCGTCCCGCAGGTGGTTTCGACCGTGGTGGCGACCGCGGCGGTCCCCGACGCAACGATGACGACCGCCCCCGTGGCGGTGGCGGATTCCGTCGCAGCGAGGGTGATGACCGTTCGCGCGGTAGCTCGGATCGTGGTGGCGATCGCGGCGGCTTCCGCCGGAACGAAGGTGACGATCGTTCGCGCGGTGGATTCGATCGCGGCGGAGACCGTGGTGGTTTCCGTGGCAGCGACGACCGCCGGACCGGTAGTTCTGATCGCGGTGGCTTCCGACGTAATGAAGGCGATGACCGTTCGCGCGGTGGTTCGGATCGTGGTGGCGATCGTGGCGGTTTCCGTCGCAACGAAGGTGACGATCGTTCGCGCGGTAGCTCGGATCGTGGTGGCGACCGCGGTGGCTTCCGTCGCAACGAAGGTGACGATCGTTCGCGCGGTGGCTCCGATCGCGGTGGTTTCCGTGGCAATGACGACCGTCGTGGTGGTTCTGATCGTGGCGGTTTCCGTCGCAGCGAGGGCGATGACCGTTCGCGCGGTGGTTCGGATCGTGGTGGCGATCGTGGCGGTTTCCGTCGCAACGAGGGCGATGACCGTTCGCGCGGTAGCTCGGATCGCGGTGGCGATCGCGGCGGCTTCCGACGCAACGAAGGCGACGATCGTTCGCGCGGTGGATTCGATCGCGGCGGAGACCGTGGTGGTTTCCGTGGCAGCGACGACCGCCGGAGCGGTAGTTCGGACCGTGGTGGCTTCCGACGTAATGAAGGTGACGATCGTTCGCGCGGCACCTCGGACCGCGGTGGGGATCGCGGTGGTTTCCGGCGCAACGAAGGTGACGATCGTTCGCGTGGCTCGTCGGATCGTGGTGGTTTCCGACGCAACGAAGGCGATGACCGTTCGCGTGGCTCGTCGGATCGTGGTGGCGATCGTGGCGGTTTCCGCCGCAGCGAAGGCGGCGACCGATCGCGCGGTGGGTTCGATCGCGGTGGGGACCAGGGTGGGTTCCGACGTGGTGAGAGCGATGACCGTTCGCGGGGTAGCAGCTCCGATCGGGGTGGGTATCAGCGACGCGATGACGAACGTGGTGCCCGTCGCGACGACGACCGTGGACGCGGTGGGTTCAAGCGCAATACCGGGGCCGGCGGTCGCGGCAAGTACGTCGGCGAGGACGGCGCGCCCCTGGACGGCACTTACCGTGAGAAGCGGAAGGAACGCGAAGGTGATGTGCTCGGTGTGATCTCGGCGGGGGACGTCGAGGATGCTCCGGCAGACCGCGTTGCCGAGGACGCGTCCACTGAGCAGGGCAAGTCGTCGGTCGAACCCGTGGATTCCGGCGCCGCCGATTCCGGGCGTGAAGGGGCAGGCGGCCCGAGCGAGTCCGAGCACCGCAAGAGCTCGGACCACGACGACCAGCCCGGTGACTCCGGTGGCACTCGCTCCGAGCTGTCGGGCAACGACGACCAGGCAACTGGCTCGGACGCCGACGATCGCCGTGCGAGCAACAACCCGATCGATGACAACACGAAGGCGCGCAGCTCGGACAAAGCCGCGGAACCAGCCGGCGTCGCCGATGTCGACAGCTCCAACGCCGGCGAGAACGGGTCGGATCGCGCGAGCTCCGGACCTGACAGCGAGGACGAGTCGGCTCGTGACTTCGCTCGCGCATCGCGTGAGAACGAGGGTTCGGCCCGTGTCGACGATCGTTCGGACCGTGGCGCCGACCGCCGCGACGACCGCGGCGGGAGCGGTTACCGCGACTCGGGCGACAGCCGGTTCGACAACGATGATCGCCGTCGTGGCGGCGAGGGTGCTCGTGCCGCGGGCGGCAGGCCGACCGATCGTCGGGCGGCCCGTCCGGAAGAGCCCGATATCCCCGAGGACGTGCAGGCCTCCGATCTCGATCCGGCTGTGCGCCGCGATCTGCTGAGCCTGGACAAGAGCAATGCCGAGACCGTCGCTCGGCACATGGTCATGGCCGTCGAGCTGCTCGAAGACGATCCGCGGCTGGCGCTGGCACATGCCAGGGCCGCCAGGCAGCGGGCGGGGCGCATCGCTGTCGTGCGTGAGACCGCCGGTGTGGTGGCCTACCACGCCGAGGAATGGGCAGAGGCGCTGTCGGAGCTGCGGACCGCGCGGCGCATGTCGGGTGGGTCCGGGCTGCTCGCTGTGATGGCCGACTGTGAGCGTGGGCTCGGGCGGCCTGAACGGGCCATCGAGTTGGGGCGTAGTGAGGAAGCTCAGGCGCTCACGGGTGACGAGGCGACCGAATTGCGGATCGTTGTCGCCGGTGCCCGGATGGATCTGGGGCAGTTCGATCAAGCTGTGGTGACGCTGCAGTCTTCGGATCTGAATCCGGCTCGTACGGGGTCGGCTGCTGCGCGGCTGTTTTATGCGTATGCGGATGCTCTCGTGGCTGCTGGGCGGACTGATGAGGGTTTGCAGTGGTTCCTGAATGCGGCGGCTGCCGATGAAGAGGGTGAGACTGATGCGGAGGAGCGTGCTACCGAATTGACTGGTGGGGACGCTTAGTAGTTGGTTGAATGCGCAGCCGTCGGCTGGGGTCTGTTAAGGCTTCCGGTCGGCGGCTGTTGCTGTGTGGGGTGACCTCGGGCGCTTGGGGGAGTCGCGATGGTTTTGGTCGATATGTGGGGTACCGGACTGGTTCCACTCGAGTGGTTCACCTACCGCGTTCCCGGCCGTGCGGAACCACTGCGGTGTTTTGTGCACGACGGAGGTATTGGGCTGTGTTTTTGGAGCGCTGGCGCGCTCGAGCGCGGCCCCTGGGGGGCCGCGCGAACAGCGCTCGAGACTCGCGCCTGCGGCGCATGCGCTTCGAGCGCTGTTCGCGC
>NZ_JBFAJZ010000028.1:0-3227 GCF_040655475.1 Nocardia sp. NPDC050413
ACTCGCGCTTCGCGCATGCGCTTCGAGCGCTGTTCGCGCGGCCGGGCCGCTGCGCCGCTTCGCGGCGGACCCTCCTCGAGGTCGGGTCGTGCGGGCTGGGGAATGCGGTCATGGCGGACTTAAGTGGTGCGGTAGCGCGCGGCCATGGCCTCGGTGATCGTCCGTAGGTGGGCGCGGAACTCGGGGGGAGCGAGGACCTCGACGTGGTTTGCCAGGGGGAGTAGGGCGTGGGTCAGTACTTCGTAGGACTCGGAGGGGATGGTGATGTCGGCCCAGCCGTCGGGGTCGGTGGGGCCGAGGGTGGCCAGTGCGGCGTGGACGGCCGCTGGGTCGTTCATGAGGCGCAGGAGGCCGAGGTGTTCGGTGGCGATTCGGCATCGCGCGTTGACTTTCAGCATGGACTGCCCGAAGTCGACTGCGGCGGCCTGCCAGTGGGTGGCGAGGTCGAAATCGGTTGGCCGGTCGAAAGTTTCGCCGGTGGCGTCGGCTGTGGCGATACGGCTCGCCCGATAGGAACGGATATCGGAGTGGACCCGCGCGACGAGATACCAGGTGCCCGCCTTCATCACCAGGCCCAACGGGTCGACCTTTCGTTCCACGGCGTCGTCACCTCGCCGGTAGGTGATCGTGAGGCGGCGGTCGTGCCAGACGGCGTCGGCGATGGTTGCGAGAGCGGGGGTTTCGTCGGGGCGGTGGAACCAGCCGGGCATATCGATGTGGACGCGTTCGGCGATGCGGGTTGCCCGGCCGCGCAGTTCCGGTGGCAGCGCGGCCAGCATTTTCAGCTGGGCGGTGGCGAGGACGGTGCCGAGGCCGAGGTCGGCGGCGGCGCCCGGTAGGCCGGCCAGCAAGACGGCGTCGGCCTCGTCGGAGGTGAGGCCGGTGAGCCGGGTTCGGTATCCGTCGACCAATCGCACCCCGCCGCCGCGCCCGGGTTCGCTGTACACCGGCACTCCCGCCGCCGACAGTGCCTCGACATCCCGGTACACCGTGCGCACCGACACCTCCAGCTCCCGCGCGAGCTCCCCGGCCGTCGACCCGCCGTTGGCTTGCAGCAGGAGCAGTAGCTGCACCAACCTGCTCGCTCGCATACCCCGAGACTAGCCGCGAACCTTGACACAGGATGTCAAGGTTGCGTCGTAGCGTGAGCGTATGACCACTTGGAGCCAGTTCACCGAGGAAGCGCCGCGCATCGCCGAGCTGTTCCTGCGCAGACACCGTGCCACCGGCAATCTGTGCATGCTCGGCACCCTCCGCGCCGACGGATGGCCACGGATCAGTCCGATCGAACCGATGGTCTTCGAGGACATGCTGGTGCTGGCGGGTATGCCGGACACCCGCAAGTTCGACGACCTCGCCCGCGACCCACGCTTCTGCCTGCACACCGCAACCGTCGACACCAACGTCACCGACGGCGACGCCAAACTCTTCGGCACCGTCACCGACCTGAAGGACGAATCCGTCCACGCCCGCTTCGCACAGAAACTCTTCGACGACAGCGGTTTCGACATCCGCGGCCAGAAATTCGACCACTTCTACATCGCCGACCTCACCAGCGCCTCCACGGTCGAAGTCGCCGACGACCAGCTCGCCATCACCATCTGGAAACCCGGCGAGGGCGAACGAGTCGTCACCAAACGCTGAATCCCTCCACCGCCCGCGTCCGACTGACTATGGACTATGGCTGACTGGTCAGTCATTATAAATTCATGCCGAAGCGAGTGGATGTGGATGCGCGGCGGACCGAAATTCTGGAGGCGGCCGTCCGGGTCTTCGCCAGGAAAGGGTTCGCCGCGTCGCGGATCGAGGATGTGGCGGCGGAGGCCGGGGTCGCGAAAGGGAGTGTCTACCTCGCGGTCAGCAGCCGGGAGGAACTGCTGACCGCCGCGTTCGACCAGTACCGTGCCCGCGCGGAACAGCAGCTCGCCGCGCCTGGCAGCGGTCCAGCGCTCGATCGGCTGGCGCAGTTGATCCGGTCGACCGTGGCGATGCTGGCAGCCCACCCGGACTACGCGCGCGTGCTGCTGGACGTGTGGTCGGCCAGGACGCCGTTGGATATGGCCGCCGTCTACGAGGGCTACCGGGCGGCCGTCGCGGAGCTGTTGCGTGCGGCCGACGCCGAGGGGCAATTGCGGGCGGGTATCGGCGACGCGCACGCCGCGGTGATCGTCGGCGCGATCGAAGGGTGCCTGGTGCAGTGGCTGGCCGACGACCGCGTCGCCCTCACCGATCTGACCGAACCCCTGGTGCAGGTGTGCGTGGAAGGTGTCCGCCGATGACGATCACCGACCGGCTCATCGCCCCTGGAGCCACGAGAAGTGAAGCAGCCCTGTGCTATTCGTCGGCGGTCATCGGTGGGGTGACAGCTGCGCTGCTCGCGAGAAGCGCGGGTGGCTCCGCGCTGGTCGTCGCCGTGGTCGCCCTGATCGGCTTCGACCTGTTCGGCGGCGCCGTGGTCAATGCGACAGCATCGGCCAAAAACTGGTTCCACCGGCCCGGCCGAACCGCCCGCCATCACCTCACCTTCGTCGCCATCCACGGCCAACCGTTCTTGCTGGCGCTGGTGGTCCCGGGGTTCGGTTGGTGGGTCGCGGCGGCCATCTACGGCCTCGTCCTCGCGGCGGCCGCCGTCGTCCTCTCGGTGCCCGATCAGCTGCGCGTGCCGGTGGCCTTCGCCGCCACAGTATTCGGCGTCGCGATCACCACGTCGATGCTCACAGTGCCGACCTTTCTCCTCTGGTTCGGCCCGGTCCTGCTGATCAAACTCCTCCTCGCGCACCTGCAACCCGTTGCCGCAGCACCGGCTCAGGCTATTTCGTGAGTCCGAGCAGTGCGGCGGTGAACCCGTAGTCGGGATCCTCCATCTTGCCGGTGCGGCAACCATCGGACTTCATCTGGATGCGCTCGCAGAACAGGCTGATCGTCTCGCCGGAGAGCGTGGTCCCGATCAATGCGTGTGAGCGGAAGATCTTGCGCTCGGGGTCCATCGCGCCGTCGATGTTCTGCATCAGCAGGGGCGCGATATCGACGATCTCGATCATCGCGCCGGAGTTGGCGCGCAGCTGGTTGGTGACATTCGTGATTCCGCTCAACGATTCCGACAACGTGTCGGCGTGCTCACCGAAGGTCGTGGAGGTGTTGGCCAGGAACCCGTTGAGCTGGTCGAGGGTGGCCTGCAGGCCGGGGGCCTGTTCGGCGAGCAGTCCCGACATCTGGGTGACCTGGTT
>NZ_JBFAJZ010000029.1:0-2324 GCF_040655475.1 Nocardia sp. NPDC050413
GCATGCGCGAAGCGCGAGTCTCGAGCGCTGTTCGCGCGGCCCTCCAGGGGCCGCGCTCGAGCGCGCCAGCGCTCCAAAAATACAGCCCAATACCTCCTTGGTGCACAAAACACCGAGGTGGTGCCGCACGGCTGGGTGTGCGGGAGGTGGCGCCCTCGAGTGACGCCGTGTGGCCGGGAATGCGGTAGGCCGCATCCCGGAGTGGTGCCGCACGGCTGGGTGCGCGGTAGGTTGCGCCCTCGAGAGGCGCTGTGTGGCTGGGAATGCGGTAGGCCGCATCCCGGAATGGTGCCGCACCGCTGGGTGTGCGGCGGAGCGGTGACGCACGGTTCGAAGCGCGTAGCGACGCCCTCGAGCGGTCCGTGTGGCTGGAGTTCGACAAGTAGCCGCTTACGGCTGGCGCCACTCGGCCGAAAGCCCCCCGCCACCGCTCCACCAGACAACGTCAGGGCGACACCAAGTCATCCTTCGGAGCATCATTGGCACCGTTCTGCTCATGCCAATACGCGGTAAGCACCTCATTGACCCTGCCCGGGTTCTCCTGATGGGCGTAATGACCGGCATCCGGAATAGTCACCAGTGCCCGACGCGGGGATAGCTCCTGATCCCGCTCGATCGTCGCAGCCAACAGATACCGGTCGTTCGCACCGCGCAATCCGAGAACAGGAATGTCGATCGGATCCCGCATCGTCGCCATGAACCGCTTACCGTCAGGCCGCCATTGGCTCCGAAAGGCCCATCGCTGGTACTCCAGCGCACTGTGGGCGGCACCGGGTATGCGAATAGCGGTCCGCATCCGCGACGCGGTCTCGCCGAATTCGGCAGTACGTGACCAGGATTCACCGACCCGCTCGCGCAGCAACCGCTCCACCTCGGCCCCGCCCCGCCGCGTGAGGAGGTTCTCGGGATATCGGGGCAACTGGTAGCGCAGGAATTGGGGCAGCCACGCGGAGCGCTGTGCGGGGTCGCGCAGGACGGCACTCTTCAACGCGGCGGGGTGCGGCGAGCTCACGAGCGCGATGGACCGAACCAGCCGGGGATGCAGGACCGCGGTGGCCCAGCAGACGAGGCCGCCGTCGGCGTGGCCGACGAGCGTCGCCTCGGTGTGACCGAGCGCGCGGATGAGTCCGGCGATGTCACCGGCAAGAGTCCACCCGTCGTAGCCGCGAGGCGGTTTGTCCGTATCGCCGTAGCCGCGCAGGTCGACGGCGACGGTCCGGTACCCGTGGTCGGCGATTCCGGTGAGCTGATGACGCCACGACCACCAGAAGTCGGCGAATCCGTGCAGCAGCAGCACCAGCGGCGCGTCGGCGCGCACCGTGGCGTCGGCTTCGACGACGTGGAAGCGGATCCCGTTGGCGTGCACGTCCCGGTGGGTCCACGGGCCGTCGTAACGGACGGTGGACGGATCCGGGAATGAGTTGGACGACACGCCGATCGAGCCTAGTGGGCGGGCCCGGTCGTGGCGACCGGGCCCGCCGGGGTCGGACTCGTCAGTTCTTCGCCTTCTCCAGCGACGGGGTGTGCTCGCGGTGGGCGAGTGCCTGCGGCAGCACCTCGGCGCTCTGCTTGAGCGAGCCGATCGTCTTCTCCGGCGCCTTCAGCTTCTTCACCTTGCGATACCCGAGGAAGGCCAGTAGCGCGGTGGCGAGCACCATCAGCGTGAAGACGATGAGGAACGCCGCCCACCGGTACAGCCACACGTCGAGCAGTTCGGCGAGGAAGAAGAAAAAGAAGAACGAGCTGAACAGCAGGATCGTCAGCGCCAGGATGAAGAAGACGCTGCCGGTGAGACCCTTCTTGACCTCGCCGGTGACCTCGGCCTTGGCCAGCGCGACCTCGGCGCGCACGAGCGTGGACAGCTGCTCGGTGGCGTCGCGGACAAGGCTGCCGATGCTGGCCGATCCGGGCGGATTGGCGTCGGTCAACGGGATGGAAGTGACCGTCCGACCGTCATTTCCGCCTTGGGTGTAACTCACTTCGTCGACCCTTCTCCCTGTGGTAACTGGTCCGCATCGCGGCGCGCGGTGTGCACACGTCTTGGCGCAACACTAGCGCCGATCCGATCAGCGATGCTGCCCTGGAGGTGACCGACACGGCTATCGCCGCAACCGTAGCGTGCCGGTCCCCGATCAGTTGCCGCCGGTGCGGATGGCCTCGAAGACGGCGGGGTCGACGAGGGTGGAGGTGTCGCCGAGTTCGCGTCCTTCGGCGACGTCGCGGAGGAGGCGGCGCATGATTTTGCCGCTGCGGGTTTTGGGGAGTTCGGGGACGATGTGGATTTCGCGGGGTTTGGCGATGGGGCTGATCTGTTTGGAGACTTC
>NZ_JBFAJZ010000031.1:0-1263 GCF_040655475.1 Nocardia sp. NPDC050413
GGGGCTGCTGCAGGATCGGGTGACAGTGGTTAAGCAGCCTGTCGGACTGCTGGGGACATGATGGTTTCGAATTCGATCGGGGTCAACCGGCCGAGCCGGGCCTGTCGACGTCGACGGTGGTAGGTGCGTTCGATCCAGGTGACGATCGCGATCCTGAGTTGTTCGCGGGTGTCCCAGCGCTGCCGGTCCAGCACGTTGCGTTGCAGCAGGCTGAAGAAGCTTTCCATGGCCGCGTTGTCACCGGCGGCGCCGACACGGCCCATGGATCCAACCATGCGATGGCGATTGAGCGTGTGGACGAATCTCCTTGAGCGAAACTGACTTCCGCGGTCGGTGTGCAGAATGCAACCGGCGACATCACCTCGCCGGGCGACGGCATTGTTCACCGCGGTCACCGCGAGCCGGGACTTCATCCGCGAATCGATCGAGTAACCGATGATCCGGTTGGAGAACACGTCCTTGACCGCACACAAATACAGCTTCCCTTCACCGGTCCAATGTTCGGTGATGTCGCTGAGCCACAAACGATTCGGCCCCTCGGCGGTGAAGGTCCGCTGTACCAGATCGTCGTGGACCGGCGGCCCGGGTTTGCTGTTCTTGCCGCGCCGGGGCTTGCCGAACGCGCTCCACCACCGATTGATCGAGCAGATCCGCCACGCTGTCCGCTCGGCCATCGTTTCGCCGGCTTCGCGGGCCTCGTCAGCGAGGAATCGGTAGCCGAATTCGGGGTCGTCGCGGTGGGCGTCGAACAACGCGTTGGCCCGATACGCCTCGGCGATCTCGCCGGCGGTCACCGGATCGGCCAGCCACCGGTAGTAGGGTTGGCGAGCGAGCTGCAGCACCCGGCACGTCACCGCCACGGGAATCCCTTCGGCGGCAAGCTCTTTCACGAGCGGGTAGAGCCTTTTCCCGGGATCTGCGCCTGCGACAGATACGCGGCCGCGCGGCGGAGCACCTCGTTCTCCTGCTCCAACAGGCGGATCCGGCGACGAGCATCCCGCAACTCGGCCGACTCGCTGCGCGTGGTCCCGGGCTTGTTCCCGTCGTCGACGTCGGCTTGGCGCATCCATTTCGACAACGTCATCGGATGGACCCCGAAATCGGCCGCGATCTGATCCAACGTCACACCGTCGTCGCGGTTGCGGGCGACCCGCACGACGTCGTCGCGGAACTCTTTCGGATACGGCTTGGGCACTGCGACATCCTCTCAGGCTTACCTCTCGGCAAGCCATCTCGGTTGTCACCTACCCCTGCAGCAGCCCC
>NZ_JBFAJZ010000032.1:0-1067 GCF_040655475.1 Nocardia sp. NPDC050413
GCGAAGCTGAGAATTTAAGCCCCGGTAAACGGCGGTGGTAACTATAACCATCCTAAGGTAGCGAAATTCCTTGTCGGGTAAGTTCCGACCTGCACGAATGGCGTAACGACTTCTCTGCTGTCTCAACCACAGACTCGGCGAAATTGCATTACGAGTAAAGATGCTCGTTACGCGCGGCAGGACGAAAAGACCCCGGGACCTTCACTATAGCTTGGTATTGGTGTTCGGTACGGTTTGTGTAGGATAGGTGGGAGACTGTGAAACCTGGACGCCAGTTCGGGTGGAGTCGTCGTTGAAATACCACTCTGATCGTATTGGGCTTCTAACCTCGGACCATGATCTGGTTCAGGGACAGTGCCTGGTGGGTAGTTTAACTGGGGCGGTTGCCTCCTAAAATGTAACGGAGGCGCCCAAAGGTTCCCTCAGCCTGGTTGGCAATCAGGTGTCGAGTGCAAGTGCACAAGGGAGCTTGACTGTGAGACTGACAGGTCGAGCAGGGACGAAAGTCGGGACTAGTGATCCGGCACCGGCAAGTGGAAGCGGTGTCGCTCAACGGATAAAAGGTACCCCGGGGATAACAGGCTGATCTTCCCCAAGAGTCCATATCGACGGGATGGTTTGGCACCTCGATGTCGGCTCGTCGCATCCTGGGGCTGGAGTAGGTCCCAAGGGTTGGGCTGTTCGCCCATTAAAGCGGCACGCGAGCTGGGTTTAGAACGTCGTGAGACAGTTCGGTCTCTATCCGCCGCGCGCGTAAGAAACTTGAGGAAGGCTGTCCCTAGTACGAGAGGACCGGGACGGACGAACCTCTGGTGTGCCAGTTGTTCCGCCAGGAGCATGGCTGGTTGGCTACGTTCGGAAGGGATAACCGCTGAAAGCATCTAAGCGGGAAGCCTGTTCCAAGATGAGGTTTCTCTCCCACTTGATGGGTTAAGGCCCCCTACAGACCATGGGGTTGATAGGCTGGAACTGGAAGCACGGTAACGTGTGGAGGTGACCGGTACTAATAGGCCGAGGGCTTACTATCGAAGGTGTTACGCGTCCACTGTGCGGTATCTGAAACAACA